>NZ_JBBPCC010000001.1:0-845383 GCF_038070315.1 Paenibacillus filicis
GGCTCGATGTCCTCGTGCTGGCGCGGCGGTGCGCTCGCTCCGGCAGCCGCTGCACGGACCGTCCTGCTGCCGTCAGGCGCAGCCGTAGCCTTGCGGCCCGAGGCCGTGCTGCGCGGGCGAAGCCCGGCTGCGCCGTAGGCTTCAGGCTCTGACGCTGGCGGGGCAGCCCATCGAGCGGCAGGCGGTTCCCCGCCGTCCGCAGCTTCCTCACGGGCAGCCGCGGACTCTGCTGGCCCGTATGCCCAGCCCAGCCTCTCCAGCGCGCTCAGCTCGGCGCTAAGCCGGGCTTCCAGCTCCGCGGCATGGGCTTGGAGCGGACCTAGGCTAGCGGCGACATCCATCTGCCCGCCATCGCCAGGCTGACGCATACGGCCTCCACGGCCTGCAGCGCTTCTCTGAGCCTGCCCTCGCTTGCGAAGTCTTCCCAGCGCTCTCACCAGCCCCAGAGCGCCCAGCAGTACGAAGGCTACAGCAGCTGCAACCGGCTCCTTCATCAGGAACAGCACACCGGGTATGACCACGGCAGCGGCGAGCAAGCCCACCAGCACGGCACGGCCATCACTGGCCGTCTCCTGTGCCGTCTGACCGGCTTGTCCCGTCCCTGTTCCTGCACCCGCAATACGCTCCAGGTCATGCAGACGCTGTCCGGCATACCGGAGCTCCCGCTGTGCCTCCCGCCACTCGGCGAGAAGCCTCCTGGCAGCCGTGAGCCGCTCTAGCGCGGCTTCGATCCGGCCCGGTTCTCCAGGACTCGGATCGTCTGTGCCTTCAAGTGCCGCTTCCCGGGAGATACGCAGATGCTCAGTATCCAGCAGCGCCTGCTCCTGCTTCCAGCTCCGCCAATCCTCACGGAATTCAGCCGCCTGCTCCTTCAACAGCACCGTGGACGGAAGCCGGTCCAGCGTAGCCGTCGTCCACTCCGGGCTAATACGCCGCAGCAGACGCTCCAGCTCCGCATCCTGCTGATCCGCCTCGCCGAGGGCTTCCGCCCGCTGCCGGAGGGTCTCTTCGTAACCGGCCAGCCGTTCTAGCAATGCCGCCGTCTCCGGCTGATCGCTCAACAGACGCTCACGGTCCTCACGGTCCGCCTCCAGACCAGCCAGCGCCGTCTCCTGCTCCTGCCGCTGCAGGACGAGCCGGTCCTGCTCGGCTGCAATCCTCTCCCGGTCCGACTCCAGCGCTTCTTCACGGGCCAGCGCATCCTCCGGCACCTGCTCCAGCCCGTCCGGCAGCCCCTCCAGCTCATCGCCTGCCGCGGCGTACCTGACCGCGTGCGGCCCGGCCTGCCGCAGACGCTCCAGCTCTCCGCTCCGGCGCTGCAGCTCGCCCAGCTCTTCCTCCAGCTCTCCGCAGCGCTCCGAGGCCTGCCGCTCCTCCTGCAGGAGCGCTTCATATTTCCCCGACTGGCGGCGGCTTGCCCGCAGACGCTCTTCGGCATCAGCAAGACGCTGCAGCGCCAGATTGACCAGCGGCGTACGTCCGCGGGGACGATACAGCTGCTCCATCTCCTGCGTCAGCTTGCGCTGTGCCGTGCGGATCGCCGAACCGCTGATGCCGAGTCCGGCACTGTAGAGAAACCCGCTGACCTCTTCATTTTGCAGCGTACCGAGCTCCTGCAGCTCCGACAAGCCGAAAGCGAATACATGCTGGAACACATCCGGCGTCATCCCGCCGACCAGCTCGCTCAGCTCCCGCTCTCCCCCCATCGTCCCGTCAGGAAAGCGAACCTTGACATATCCCGAGGCTGCCGCCCTGCCCTTCCGTTCGGCGGAACGGTCCCAGCGCTCCACCCGGATACGATCGCCTTCACCGGTAACCAGCGTCAGCGTTCCGCCTTGGATGACCGCCGGGTCGGGCGCATAGCGTCCGGCGCCGCTTCTCGTCTGGAAGCCGAATAGCACGGCGCGGATAAATTCCAGCACCGAGCTTTTTCCCGCTTCATTCGGACCATACAACAGCGTAACGGGTCCATCCAATCGGAGCGAGGTATCCCGCAATGGACCGAAGGCGCCGATGTCTATACGCTCTATTCTCATTCGTTTCGCCTCGCTTCTATACCCGGCAGGAGCAGATCAATGGCCAGCTCTTCCGCTTCCCGGAGCCATGCCAGCCGCTCTTCTTCCGTGATTTCTGCCAGCAAAGAGGCGAGCAACGGGTTCATTTCCAGCTGTGCGAATGACTCCGCTCCGATATCCTCGAGCATCTCTGCCGATGCTCCCGCCTCGCCGGACAGTCTCAGCAGCTCTCCGAGGAATCCCGATTGCTCTGCAAGCGCTACAGGATCTACCGGGGCTCCGGTCCGGTCTGCGAGACTTTCCAGCCAGCTCCCGTCTGAAGCTTCTCTCAGCATCGACGCAAGCTCGGGCAAAAAACCCGACCGGCGCAGCCGCCCGTGCAGCGGTCCTCTTCCCACGAGCGTCAGACGAAGCAGAACAGGCCTGCCCTGAGCCCCTGCCTTGGCGGCTTCCATTGCGTCCTCCAGTGCATCCTTGACCTGCTGCTCGGTTTCCAGCTCATCGATCGGCACCTCGGCCGTCTCCCAACGCCGCACATCGAGCGGGTGAAAGTCGAGCTCCGCCTCTCCCTGCTCCGACACGGATACGACGAAACAGCCTCTCGCTCCCGTCTCCCGGATATGCCGTCCCTGTATATTACCCGGGTATACCACCCACGGACGCTCGTGGAGCACCCTCCGCGTATGAATATGCCCGAGCGCCCAATAGTCCACACCCCGGCCCAGCAGATCACTGAGCCGGCAGGGGGCGTAATTGCCATGCTCCCCATCGCCGTCCACATTCGTATGCAGCAGCCCGATATGGAACAACCCGTCACCTTGTCCGCTGAAGCCCGGGGTGAGGTTGTCCGTCACTGCTGCCCGATCGAATGAAATCCCCGACACCCGGGCAAGGAGCATGCCATCCGTGGCCTGGATGACGACACTCTCTACCTTACCGCAGCCAAACACATGAGCCTCGGGAGGATAACTCAGCTTAGCCGCATAGCCCTCCAGCATCGGATCATGATTGCCGTGAACGATGTATGAGCGGATGCCATGCTTCGCCAGTGTCCGGAGCGCCTGCTGGAATCGGAGCTGGGCCCGGAGCGACCGCTCCTTGGCATCGTAGATATCCCCTGCGAACAGCACGAAATCAGCCTGCTCGGCCTGGGCCAGCTCGACCAGTCTGTCCAGCGCCGCAAACGTCGACTCCCGAAGCTCCTCTCGAAGCGTCTCCGGAAGTCCGCTCAGTCCCTTGAATGGACTGTCCAAATGCAGATCAGCCGCATGAATAAAACGAAATGCCCGCATCCCTCTTTCTCCCTTCCTTCTTCCCTCTTTATGTACATAGCCGTTTTGGACAAAAAACCTGACCGTCGGCCAGGTTTTAAGGGGATTGGCTGCCTATTGGCAGCGGCTTTCACTTGATACGATCGCGGCTCCGTGACTTGCTTGCGGGGCATCTTGCACCCGGCTCATCCGTTAGACTTCCTTGCGATACGAACGATACACATTGCGGAGCTGCTGCACCACACGCGTCATCGAATAGGACTTCAAAGCTTTCTCCAGCGCGATGCGTGATAGCTGATACCGGTACATCGGATCACCGATCACCTTCTCCAGCGCTCCCGCCAGCGCCGTGACATCGTCTACCGGCACGAGAAGGCCATTGGTGCCATGCTCAATCTGCTCCGTGATACCGCCCACCTGCGTACCGACGACGGCCAATCCGCACAGCGCCGCTTCGGCATATACCGAGCCGAACGACTCGGCACGAGACGGGAGCACGAACACGTCGAAGAACGGCATGAAGTCCTCAGGATGCAAAATATATCCGTAGAATATGGTTTCCTCGTAAATGTCGAGCTGGACCGCCAGCTCCTCCAGCTCGGTGCGGATCGGCCCGTCTCCGATCAGATGGAGCACGAATTTATGCCCCCTGCGCTTCAGCTCCGCACAGGCTTGCAGCAGCGTATCCAGTCCTTTGGCCGGAACAAGCCGGCAGACGGAGATAAGCTGTGGAACCTGATTTTCATGGTGAACGGGACGGAACCGCTTCTCGTCGAAGCCGTTCGGGATAACCCCGATCCGCTCCGGCTCCTGCACGTAATCCGCCAGATACCGCTTGAACGAGTTGGATACGGTGATGAGCTGGTCGGACCGCTCCTCAAGTTCCCGGTACACCGAAGTAAGAAATTGATGCTCAGGACCATTCTCCTCAATTTTTCCATTCAGGATCAGTTCCTTCTCATAGCTCGAATGCACCGTCATGATGAGCGGGGTATCCGGGAAAACCCGCCTCATGACGAGCGCCGCAATCGGATGATGGGCATGAATCAGGTCAAAGGAACGCTGGATCCGCAGCTTCGTCCACCACGTGTAATCTTTAAGCGTCTGGATGTACTTGTCAACCACCGGATGGCCTGCATACACCGCCCAGTCGAAGGTTTCAAACTCTATTTCTTCGTTGCCTTTATTGCGTATGCGCTTGGGCAGTGAGAACAGCTCCATCTCCCACCCGCGTTTATTGAAGCGGTCCAGCATGAAGGGGACCATGGAAGACACCCCGCCTGGCTGTTCCGGCGGAAAAAATAAAGCCTGAAGCACTCGCATGATCGAACAAACCTCCGGTCATTCCAAAGTTGCATGACGCTGCGCCATGATGGTGCCAATCTTGAATGCTTCCTCACCTTCTCTCTACCATCCTATCAGGTATGAAAACACAGAACAAGACTTCCTAGTCGAATATAGGTTTGCTATAATGAGAACCAGCTTAAGGCTAAGGACGGAGGCCCGCAACCGAGTGATGGATCGTGATTCGTTTTCGCAGAGCTTATTCGGACCGCCAGGGACGCTTTGGATTCATTCCATGCTGACGGTCATCATCGTCATGACGATGCTTTTATCGATCCGCCTGCTGCTTTCGCGGCGGAAGATCGGTTATTTTTCCATGGTTGTGGCGCTAGGCATCACGCTTGCCCAGTATATGCAGCTGATCGGGCGCGCTTGGGCTCCCGAGGCCGGAGATGTGCAAACCTTCATCGAGCTGACCCTGAAGGTACTGGCCTTCGTGATGATCAACATCGGGATCTTCCAGCTCTATAATCCGACGCGCAAGCGGGATAGCGCGGTCATGATCTTATTTTTCCTGCTCACAGCGGCAGCCTGCTCCACGTACTGGCTGGCTCCCTACTGGCTGGAGAGCAGCGGGGTACAGACGAAGCTGCTGCGTCCGCTTGGTCTGGAGCTGTACTTGTTCTTATTGCTCTTTGTGAGTTTCTTGCTCATCAATCCGAGGATCGGACAGAATGGCAAATATCAAGCCATGCTGACCGTTTACTTCATCACACACACGCTGCACATGGCAAATCTCTACATTTTCGACAACCGACAGCCTTTTCTGAATCTGCTCGAGCAGATCGTGCCATTCGTCTTCCATATCATATTGTTCCTGTTCATCTTCGAACGCATTATCGAGATTATGCAGGCCATCTACACCTCTTCCATTACAGACGGTTTGACCAAGCTGTACAATCGCAAGTATTTCCATGGCCGTCTCACCCAGGCGATCCAGCAGCGGCTGCCCGTATCGGTCATCTTCAGCGATATCGATAACTTTAAGAAGCTTAACGACACCAAGGGTCATCACATGGGCGATCAGGTGCTGAAGCAAGTGGCTCAGATTGTGAAGGAAGAGACCGAGGATACGGGGATCTGCGGTCGGTACGGCGGAGAAGAGATGGTCGTGATGATCATCGATGCTTCTACCGCACCGGATGAGCTGGCCGAGCGTATCCGTGCGAGGGTGGAGTCCGAGACTATCGTCACCGTCAGCATGGGCCATAGCAAGCTGAAGAAGGGCATCGGCCCCGACGAGCTGGTCAAGCAAGCCGATGAAGCGATGTACAAAGCCAAAACAACAGGCAAAAATAAAGTCGTCGGCTGGAGCTGATCCGCAAGCGGTTCCAATGCGGGACGCTTGTTCTCTATAGCGATGGAAACTCTAGCTCTAGGTGAGAGCTCTTTCCCGCCCCGCTCCCGTACGTGCTTCAACTAGCCTTTTGGATAGCTATCATATCGCAGCCGCTGAACGCGGAAGCGTTAAATTTGGGAAACACCTTCCCCCTGCTCGCAGCATAAGCTACTAGCAGCAACCGGACTTGCCTCTGGACAACCCGGCTGCTGTGTGAAGGGGGGAATTTGATGGCAGCTCCGCAATCCTTTATCGACTCCATTTCGGACGAGGCTATGGCAGATCAGCTGGCAACCGGTGTACTCGCATCCATCACCATCGCACAGGCTGCGCTGGAGAGCGGGTACGGCCAGTATGTCAAGGGGAATAATCTGTTCGGGATCAAGGGACATGGAAGCTCCACAGATGCGCTTCACCCGACCTCCGAGTACGTCAATGGCAGATGGGTGCAGGTTGTGGCAGGCTTCCGTGTCTACGATAGCTGGTCGGACAGCATCTACGACCACAGCCGCTTTCTGCTCGATAATCCCCGGTATGCGCTAGCCGGTTTTTTCGATGCTGCTCGGCAGCTCGACTACGCAGGGGCTGCGCGCGCTCTGCAAAAGGCCGGGTATGCGACAGACCCGCAGTACGCCAATAAGCTGATCAGCCTGATCGAGAGGTACAAGCTGTTTGAATATGACCGGCAGGCTGCCGAGGAAGGAGGCTTGATACCGATGCGTCTGCAGCATGACTGGCAGTGGAAGCAGTTAGGGGATGCGCTCGAGGGCCTGTATCAGAAAGGGCTGCTGACCGACCGCCAATGGGCGGAGCGCGCATATAGTCAGAACCTGACCGTATCCGAGGTCGCATGGTTAAACACCGTCATCCTCGCCCGCCAGCAAGGCATCCAGGCTTAAGAAGGACAGACCCGATACCTCTATGACAAACAAACCATATCTGGCCGCACGCGGCTTGAGATATGGTTTGTTTTATGGCCGCTATCAGGCCGTTACCGTTTGTGAACCTTCGGCTGTTGCTGCTGGCTTGACGAGCGCCTTGCGCTCCCAAGCACGGCTCCGCCAGCGCAACATCATGATGAGCCCGCGCAGCCACTCGTCCGTCGCGAAGGCTATCCAGATCCCAAGCAAACCCATCCCCATATGAATGCCTAGCCAATAAGCCAGCGGCACACAGATCCCCCACATCGACAGCACACCCATCAGGACAGGAAAGCGGGCATCGCCGGCCGCACGCAGGGAATTGATCACGACCAGGTTAAAGGTCCGTCCAGGCTCCAGCAGAACGGATAGCAGCAGAATGCTGGTCCCCATGGCGATAATCTCCGGATTCTGGGTGAACAATCCCATCAGACTTTCACGGAACAAAGCCGCTATACAGACAATCGAAAAGGTCAACGTCAAGCTGATCTGCACACTTCGGATCAGTCGCCTGTATGCCGTCTTCAATTCTCCGGCTCCGATCATATGTCCGATTACGATCTCCGTCCCCATCCCGATTGCCGCAGAAAGCGCCATGAAGTAGGCGCTGATATTGTATACATACACATGAGCGCTGAGTGCGGCCGGTCCGATCATCGTGATGAATACCATCACCATCATGTGCTGAGATTGCCAGGACAGATGCTCTCCGGCCGACGGCAGCCCAATCCCGAGAATTTGCCGGACATGAAGCTTGTCGAACGTTACGTAATCCCGGAGACGGATACGTACCGGCAATGTCTTGTACAGCAGTACGACCAGTACGATGAGTCCAAGGAAGCGGCTGATCACAGCCGATACCGCTGCGCCTGTAACGCCCCATTCCGGAAATCCCAGATGACCGAAGATCAGCAAATAATTGCCCACCACGTGCACAATATTCACGCCGAGCGTCACGAACATTACGCCCCGGGTCTGCCCATTGGCCCGGATAACGGAGGACAGCGCATACGACAGCGCCTCAATCCATATAAATCCGCCGATCAGCTTCAGATAACGGTCCGCAGAATCAATCATGGACGGCTCTATATGCATCATCGTCAATAGCGGCCGGCTCAGCAGCACCAGCGCAAGGCTGACCAAGAGCCCGAAAATCAGATTCATCGTTATCGCGATAGCCGCTATCCGGGTAGCGGTCTCCCGCCTCCCTGCCCCCAGATACTGGGTAACGGCAACACTTGTTCCAATACCTACAAACCCAAACATCATAATACAAAATACGATCATTTCATTGGCAAATCCAATGGCTCCAGCCACCTGATCGGATATGCGGCTAAGCATGAATACATCGGCCGTGCCCAGCATCATCCGCAGCAGCGAGTCAACAAAAATCGGCCAGGTGACGGCAAATAGGCTCAGTTTCTTCCATGCAGGCGTGCGTTCTGTAAGTAAATCGTTCAAGTTAGTTTCTCCTTCTGTCTCTATATCCACCTTCTCCATCCTAACATAGGAGATAGGGAGAACGTAATAGCCAACAGAAGGAAAAACCAATCTCTGCTACTGCAGCTCAAAAAGCTCCTCAAAGGGCTCTCCCAACGCCTCTGCCAGCTTCTTGGCCGTGCCGGGCCCGATCGTTTTCATCGACCTCTCAAGCAGACTGATGTAGGCATAGCTGAGTCCTGTCCGATCCGCCAGCTCGCGCTGCGTGAAGCCCTTCACGATTCGCGCCTTTGTCACCGCATTCGATTTGGCAATAATCCGCACTTCCATCTCCCCCAAGCGTAATCATCTGCAAGCTATATTATATTCCACCTTAATTTACTAATGCAACCAATTAATTTTACTTTTGTTAACGAAAGTCCGAACGGAAATCGTCATTTTTTACATTTTGCGAGGAGTTTCCTAGAAAAGGTCCATATCAAAACTAGGCAGACACCCAATCCAAAGATATACGGATTATAGAACATCGTGTTTGTATATTGATTGAGGTAGCCGAAATGGTAGACCCTCGAGCTGATCTGATCCGGACAGCCTCCCAACTCTTGAAATAGCGTCTCAACCATGTTCAATTGTCCATAAATCAAAAGGATCCCGACGACCAAGCTTCCTGTGAGCACAGCCGACAAGGTCTTCTTATTGAGCTTATTTGCCTTGAGGATGCGGGAAATAAGCAAGAGTGATGAGCCCAAAAAAACTATATATACCGGAATTGCAACTATCACAACCGATACACCAATGTTCCCGTTCCCCGAGATTTTTTCGGGTGAAACCGTAAAGAGATCCACTAGAATTATTAGAATAAGACTCGATATCAAAGTAACGGAAGCTATCATTTTTACAGCTATTTCTACTCACTCCTTTTTATCAAGCAAGTTGATGACGAAAAAGAATTTCAAAAGACGGTGCGTAAAAAACACTGCCGTCGAGCAGTGTTTAAGTAACGCAGTGGCTGCAGCTTAAGCAGCTCTAAGGTCGTTATCATATTTACCTAAACAGGAAGCGTAACCCGATATTTTACACCGTGGCCCTTGGCCGCCTCCATCTCCCATATTCCATTCAGATAATGAACCCGGCCCTTCAATTGCTCCATGCCGATCTGGGAGCGGGTAATATCCAGGGGTACCGTATCCTGGAGATCAAATCCGATACCGTCATCCTCGTAGATGAGACAGAAAACGCGATCCTCTAGCATCATTTTAATCGTGACCCGCGAAGCTTGCGAATGCTTCTTGGCATTGTTCATCCATTCCTGGACAATGCGGAAAATATGCTTCTTCGTACTGATGTCCTCCCGTTCGATGACGAATGCATCATCCACAATAAACTCAATTTCAAACGGGCAATGGTAAGACTCTTCATCCAGCCATTTGCGCACCGTGGCAATCAGTCCAACCTCACCGAGCATGAACGGGTTCAGCTCAAAGCAGCTTTGCCGCAGATTGGAGTTGATCAGCTCCACGAAATTGATAATATTGTTCACGTGTGTTTGCTCATCAGGGTTCAGTGTAACCTTTTTCAACAGGGCTGCAAATCTTCTCTTGAGAAAAAATAAATCCTGCATCGTCGTATCATGCAGATCACTGGCGATGCGAATCCTCTCCGACTCCTGCAGCTCGAACATGAGCTTGCGGAACCATTGAATATCCTGGGCCTCCTGCTCGTTCGGTAGCTGAGACGCCAGATGCTGGAGCCGTAGCGTAAGCTTGCGGATCAGATGCAGATTCTCTAGGCTGACCGCCAGATAGGTCGTAATCAGATGCAGCCACTGCATCTCTTCCTTGACCAGCATCATATTCGTTTTCTTACGGGTTAGGATCAAATAACTGACATAATCCTCATGGCGGCTGATCTCCAGCGACGTGTATGACGGATGATTGATCATGTCGGATGATTGAACCAACTGTCGGATCTCCTCGTCATCGACAGCTCCCTCGCTTACAATCTCAATGGAATCCGAGTATTTAAATACAATCGCTCCACCGGTTACCTCCAGCGTGTCCACAATATCCTTGAGCAACACGTCTTTGAGCTCAGTCAGGCTGGAGATAGTTCCCATCCGCTTCGCCATGTTCTTCAGTGCAGAGTGCAAGGCATATTTCCGAGGAAATACAATTCGTTCCATCCGGGTCATCAAATATTCGGCGGAGTACAATACAAAAGCAACAAGCGCAACCGAGGCCCCGAAAATAAATAGAAGATGCCTCACATCGAGGTCATCAAGAAACATCACGGCATACAACCCGGTAAATAGGCTACACGGTACGAAGGCAACCGCTATGGAAAATAAAAATCGACGAAAGACATTACCGATATCGTACAATTGATCGGAAATGATCAGGTAAGCAAAAGAAATCGGAAAAAACAGGATGAATAAACTAGTGTAGCCCGAGTTGACGATTTGACTTCCCTCCAGAAGTTTGGGCACAACCGAAAAGCTAATGAAGGGGAGAAATGAGACTGCCAAACAGATCCAAACACTTTTGATAATTGTTGAGGCGTAGGATTTCTCAAGTCGGTATTTATGAAAAAGATAAATGAGTAAGGTAAGATTAATCATGCACCCAAGAAAGAAAAAGGAAAGGGTCAGCAGATTATGCGTCAAATATGCAAAATAGGCCATGGAAGGAACAAAGTAGAAAACTCTGACTACCGTTCCTCCCGCTACGATAGCGTACATATATTTGATCATTCGAAATGGAAGATCAATACTCCCTTTTTCCTTGAAAAAAACAAATAAAAAATGCAAGAAAATGACTTGCAATACCGTCATCAAGTTGGCTATCAAAAACTTGCTAAGGGCATCTCCCCTTACCGAAGCCCCTTGGCTGAACCAAATCAACCCGCAAGCCAGAAAAACAATGGATAAAATTCTAGCTGACTGGGAATGCCTCATTTTCAAATATAGCAGTAAAGACATAAACAGACTTAACGTCCCTCCAAAAAACGTACCCGTTTCATAAATCAAAAGATTGCCTGTCTGAAGGTCGACCTCCCTCAATTGCCCTTCTCTAGAGATAAGGATGTGATTGGCTTGCTCTATAGACCTCCACTTATTAATCATGGCAGATTCGGCAGGATCTCGGCCGTCTACTTGCAAAACCTGATCCCCAACTTTTAAATCGAGTTTAGAACTAGCTCCTTCCTGGTCAATCTCATTAATGGTCCATTCTTTTTGTGTGCTAAGTTCTACATATATGCCTAAGTATGGATACTTGAAGGTAATGCTTATGCACCAAAGCAAACAAGCAGAGAGGAGTAGTATTAAAATTCCAACATACGATTTTTTTATCATAATCCAATACCTCTTTACGACAAATTTTGCTATAATTCTCATGTACACACTATATTGGAAAGCGGTGAAGCTACATGAACATCATTCAATTATCTCCTCGACTCATCCATGCCGTGAAAGAAAACAGCAACTCCACTGGCACGCTACGTAATGGCATTGCTCAAGATAATAGTTCTTCACTATCTGAGCCGGAATTGAGTGCTATGAGCAAAGTATTTCTGCAAGCCGATAAGAAGTCAGAAAAGAAGCCTCTTGCTGCTTGGTAAAAATTTCATTAGTAATATTTTAGCAAATAGAAGAAGAATTGTATATTTTGTTTTTAAATCCTTCTTATTCTATTTTCAAACACAACAAACAGGCTCTCCATAAGGAGAGCCTGCATTAATCTTTCAGTATTTCTAGCCTATACTAAACTCATCCGGCACATACACAATCCGAGAATCTGCGTAAATCCTCAGCTTGCCCTGTCCTGCGTCATACTCCACTGGACCGTCCTTGACATAGTACCAGGTCTTCACAGTCGGACGATCCGGGTACTCCTGGAAGATAAACACATTCAGCTCAGACTTCCATTCGAGGATTTCTTCCACTTTATCGCTCAGAGGGATCTGAATGACGAACCTCCAGCCCTCTTCTTCCTGCGCCACTTCGTAGGCTAGCGGCTGTTTGCCCGTATCGATAAATGTTCGTCCGCCGACAGCATGCTTGACCAGCAAGGTTTCCTTCATCGTCATAACCTCCTTAGGGCAGATCGATCAGCATGAGGAAGCTGTCTTCCTCCGCTTCGATCTTAAGCTCATGCTGACCGCTGATACGCGCTGTGTCGCCGGCCGTAAGTCTCGAGCCAGACAGCGCAAAATTTCCCTCGATGGCATATACGTAGATATGACGCCCCTCCTGCTGACGGAAATCCACGGCTTGCCCCGCCCCCACACGGCTCAGGTAGACCGTCATATCCTGATGGATACCAGCGACTCCTTCCTTCCGATCCCGTGCAACGACTGGCAGCAGGCTGTTCTTCAGCCCGGACTGGGGATAGCTGCAAGTCTCGAAGGAAGGCGTAAGCCCGCGCTCCGCCGGCATAAACCAAAGCTGGAGCAGCCGGAGCTCCTCCGTCTCCGAAGCATTGTACTCGGCATGGATGAGGCCGCTGCCGGCCGACATGCGCTGCACCTGACCCGCAGAGACAACCTCCGTATTGCCCAAGTTATCCTCGTGCCGGACTGCCCCGTTCAGCACGATGGTGACAATCTCCATGTCGCTATGCGGGTGTGGACCGAAGCCCCTCCCGCCGACCAGCACGTCGTCGTTGCATACGCGCATGACGCTGAAGCCCGTATTCTCCGGGTCATAGTACTCGCCGAACGAGAAGCTGGGATGGCTCTGCAGCCACCCCAGATCAACGGAAGGACGGTCATCCGATGGAATGATATGAATCATGAAGCGCCTCCTATACAGGCTTTTCAGCCAAGACTAGATTTGCCTCCATTATACCCCAGCCGTTCTTGGGCTCACAACGTGAGCCTAATTAGCCCACGATCAGCGCGTATACCACGCCGGGACCGTGAACCCCAATCGTCAGGTCATTCTCAATATCCGCGGAGCGGCTTGGCCCCGAGATGAAGTGAATACCCGCTGGCAAGGAGCCCTGACCCGCCTTATCAAAATTCACCAGAACCTCACCAAGCCTGGTCTTCAGCCGTTCTACCGGGATAATCACGAACAGCACGGTAGGCAGCAGGCTCACGGACCGGCCCTTGTCCTTGGACGAGAGCACCGTCACCGACCCGGTGTAAGCAGCCGCATAATCAGCCAGCACGATACCCAGATCCGACTCCGCTGCACGCGCCCTCCAGTCCTCGTGCTCCTCCGTATTCCAGACGCGAACACTCGCCTGCTCCAGCTTCGCCTCAAGACCCAGCTCTGCAAGCTCCGGCTCGTTCTGCCGGATCACATACCTCGCGCTCAGCTCACGAGCTTTCTCTGCGATGAACCCGCTCACCTCCTGCATGTCAGTGAACCGTCCGGTATGCCCCCCGACACTGTGGAAATTTTCAGTAAACCGCGCGATCCGCTCCTCCAGCGGCCATTCGAATGCTGCCCAGAAATCCGGCGCTCCCCGGAAGGGATGTGACGGCTTCTCCATGACGCGAGGCCGGTTCAGCTTGAATGCGATGCCGTCCATGAACCGCTTTTGCTTGGCCCGCGACTCAAGCTCCATTTGCTCCAGCCACTCCTGATGCGTCTGCTTATCTGTGTCCGGTTGGACGCCCTTCCTTGCCTCAGCCATGCCCATGACCTCCCTTTCCCTTGCCCCGCTGCGCCACGATCGCTTCCATTCGGCTCTGAATCGCCGGGTCCATCTGCTTCAGGCCTCCGCGAATTTCCTGCTCCAGCGTCCCCCACTGCTCGCGGAAGGTCTGCTTGGGCAGCATCGGCGTGACGCGGTAGCTGTTCCAACCCTTGAGCGGCCCCAGCTTCACGCGGATGCCGCCATCGCGAGCTACCAGCTTCTGACCCAGCTTGCCAAGCTTCAGTACCGCGCCCATCCGGCCCGACTGCCCGGTGATAGCCGCGAAGCCCTTCATCCCGATCGTCTCCATCTTGTTGTCGTACCCAGCCTCGACCTTGCGCCGGCGCAGCGAGACAAGCATTTCATGCAGCGGAATCTTGACCGGACAGGCCTCATAGCAGGCACCGCATAGACTGGAAGCGTTCGCGATATCATCCCATTCGGCAACGTTCTTCTGCAAAGCCGGCGTGAGTACCGCTCCGATCGGGCCGCTATACGTGCCTCCGTAAGAGTGACCGCCGATATGGCGGTACACCGGACATGCGTTCAAGCAAGCCCCACAGCGGATGCAGTTGAGCAGCTCCTGGAACTCGGGATCGCCGAGCTGAAGGGAACGGCCGTTATCCACGATGATGATATGCATTTCCTCTGGTCCATCGGCGTCCTCCGAACGCTGAGGACCGGTAATACCGGACATGTAGACGGTCAGCTTCTGACCGGTCGCCGACCGGGGCAGCAGCGATGCCATCACTTCCAGATCGGCCCAGGACGGGATGATGCGCTCCATCCCCATAAGCGTAATCTGCGTCTTGGGCACCGTCGAGACCATACGTCCGTTGCCTTCATTTTCGAAGAGCACCATGGAGCCTGTCTCCGCGATCGCGAAGTTGCAGCCCGTCATCCCGATATCCGCTTCCAGGAACTTCTCACGCAGCTTCTTGCGGACAAAGCCTGCGAGTACCGTAGTCTCCGGGGCCAGCGTCTCTCCGGCTTCCTTGGACAGCAGGTCCGCGATCTGGTAGCGGTTCTTGTGTATGGCCGGAATAATAATATGGGACGGCGTCTCCCCGGCGAGCTGGATGATATATTCGCCCAGATCCGTTTCCACGGCTTCCACGCCAATCCCTTCCAGCGCATGGTTAAGGTGCAGCTCCTCCGATACCATCGACTTGGACTTGACCACCGACTTCGCTGATTTTCGCTCAGCGATAGCCAGGGAAATCTTAACCGCCTCCGCAGCCGTATCCGCAAAGTGCACATGAACCCCGTTCGCTCTAGCATTGTCCACGAACAGGTTCAGGTAATAATCCAGATGCGCGATCGTGTGCAGACGAATCTGTCGCCCGCGCTCCCGCCATTCCTCCCAATTGCCATGCTCGGCCGAAGCCTTCAGCTTGCCGCTGCGCAGACGCTCTGTCGTAAATTTGACCGCCTTGCGCAGAAATTCGTCGTTCAGGGCCAGCTCCGCCCGCTTCTTGACCGTGGCTCCTGCCGGATGCGCTGTGCTCATGCCTGCTTCACTCCTTCATATAACAGCTCGGCCAGATGCATCACCCGCACCGGCTCCCCTCTATAACGCAGATTACCCGCGATATTCATCAGACAAGCCATATCCAGACCGACCAGCACCTCGGCCTGGGTCTCCTTGATATGGTCAACCTTCTCCGTCACCATCGCTCCGGATATATCCGCCATCTTCACAGCAAACGTCCCGCCGAAGCCGCAGCAGTCGTCCGCGTAGGGAAGCGGGACGAATTGCAGGCCCCGTACCTGCTGGAGCAGCTCCAGCGGCTCGTCCTTCACACCGAGCAGCCGGCTGCCGTGACAGGACGGATGATAGGTGACCGTATGCCGGAATTCGGCTCCGAGATCGGTCACGCCCAGCACCTGGACCAGGAATTGGCTGAATTCATAGGTCTTCTCCCGCAGACGCTCCGCCTTCTCCCTCATGAGCGGGTCTTCCTTGAACAGCTCCGCATAGTGATGAATCATATAAGTACAGGAGCCAGAGGGCGCGATGACAAAATCGCTATGTTCAAAGGCCGCCACAATCGTCCGGGCACTCGTTCGGGCCTCGTCCCAATAGCCGCTGTTATAAGCAGGCTGCCCGCAACAGGTCTGAACCTTCGGAAATTCAAGCTCGACACCGTAACGCGCCAGCAGCCGGACCATCGCTTCGCCCACCCGGGGGAAAATCGCATCGCTCAAGCAAGTAATAAACAAGGAGACTTTCATCATGCACCTCTCGTCTTTGTAATCTTGTCAGGTTATCAGATAAGTTGATTACATTTATTATAGCTCGCGTTTTTTTATTTGAACACAACTTTTTTAAATAGGCTGAAAGCGGTTTAGTTCACAGATTTTTCTTATTTTCTGGATGCATTTAGGTAAAATCACAGTATAATTGATCGAAAATACCTATTAAGACTCGTGGTACGAACTGCCCACCGCGTAGAACTGGAGTGAAACCATGAACAACATGAAAGCGCCAACTTTCTGGAAGCTCACGATCCGAAAAAAACTGCTATTGACCTGTCTGGTGCTGCTGCTCGTCCCCATCGCTGTCCTGGGAGCTAGCGTTTATCAGACAGCCGCAGATGAAAATGATCTGCTGATTGAGAAAAATCTGCGCAATTCCGTGCAGATGGCGATAGAATTAACGACCTTCTATGAACAAGCGGCCAAGTCCGGCGCGATGACGGAGCAGCAGGCTCAAGAGCATGTCAAGCAGCTGCTGCTGGGCCCCCTGAAGGATGGCAAGCGTCCGATTAATCCGAACATCGATCTCGGAGAGCGCGGGTATTTTTTTGTAATCGATGACAAAGGAACCCTGCTCGCCCACCCTCAGTCAGAGGGGCAGAATATTATGGATAAGCAGACCCGCGACGGCTTCTTCTATATCAGGGATCTGGTTGCCAAGGGCAAGGATGGAGGCGGCTTTACGCATTACCCGTGGCCTCTGCCGGGTTCGGATAAGGAAGCTATGAAAATTACTTACGCCAAGCTGAGCCCTTCTTGGGGCTGGATCATCAGTGCAGGCTCTTACTATGAAGATTATAACGGTGGACAAAACCACATTCTCAAGACGATTCTGCTCACATTGGCGATCTGCTATGTAGGCGGGGCCGTGATCCTGACGCTATTCTCGATGCATATCTCTCGCCCGATCATCGGACTTGCCCGGCAAGCCAAGCAGTTTGCCACCGGCGACCTGAGCCGCAATGAACTGATCGTCCGCAATAAGGACGAGATCGGCGACCTGTACGCCTCCTTTCAGGTCATGTATACGAATTTGAAGACACTGGCCCAGAGCTTATCGGTCAGCTCGGACTCACTCTCAGCAGCATCACAGCAGTTATCTGCGGCAACGAACGAAACGACCGAAGCCAGTTCCCAGATTGCGGTGGCGATTCAGGACGCTGCAACCACGAACGAGCTTCAGGCGAGCAGCGTACGGGAAAGCTCCAGAGCGATGGAGGAAATGGCCATCGGCATTCAAAGGATCGCAACCACCTCATTGACCGCCTATGAGGCCTCGGTCGAGGCCAGAGAGCAGGCCGAGCAAGGTCATGAGCTGATCAACCGCTCCACCGAGCAAATGAACGCGGTCAGCGCCGTCGTCGGCGAGCTGGTCGGCATCGTTCAGAAGCTGGAGGAGCGCTCCAACCAGATCGGGGATATCGTTCAGGTGATGAGCGAGATCTCCGCGCAAACGAATCTCCTGGCGCTGAACGCCTCCATCGAGGCAGCCCGTGCCGGAGAACAGGGCAAGGGCTTCGCCGTCGTAGCCGGCGAGGTGAAGAAGCTGGCCGAGCGCTCGACCTCCTCGGCGGACCAGGTAGCGGAGCTGATCGACTCGATTCGCTCCGACATCGAAGCTGCTGCCACGACAATGGGTAAGGGTGAGCGCGAGGTGGAGGCCGGTGTTCAGTCCATTCGCCATACGGGAGACGCGTTCACGCATATTCTGGCTGCAGCCCGCAGCATCGTGGAGCAGGCTCAGGAATCATCCGGTGCCGCCGAGCAGATGTCGGCGAGCGCGCAGCAGATCGCTGCTTCCCTGCAAGAGCTGGAGCGGATGTCCGCCCGAGCCAACGAGATGACCCATACCGTGTCAGCCTCAACGGAAGAACAGATTGCAGCGATGGAGGAAATCAGCGCCTCTGCCGAATCCCTGCAGACCATGTCCACCGAGATGCAAGCCTTGGCTCACCGGTTCAAGCTGTAGAACATCTACTGCAATACCGGACTGATCTTCAAAAACCATATTTCATTCGCATCGAACTATGAAAAACGCCAAAAAGCTGCAACCAGTGAGTCTCCAATAGGAAACTACCGGTTGCAGCTTATTTACTAGCGGATACACGGCTCCTGGGGAGCCTTAAGACTCAGATCAAGCAGCCTGACTGCCTGCCTTACTGCGCAGATCCTTGCGCCCCCATCTGGAGGAGATACCAAAGCTCGCTACCAGGATCACCGCGCCCAGCACGTAAGGGATATTAATGTGTACGTCGAACAAAATGCCGGCTACTGCCGGTCCGAAAATATTGCCAAGACTCATATAAGCGTTATTCATGCCCGCTACGAAGCCCTGCTCCTCGCCTGCCATCTTGGAGAGCAGCGTATTGATCGCCGGACGCAGGATGGATGTGAATGTGAAGAACAGCATCGTCACGCCCAGCACGTACCAGAAATTACCGGACAGCAGCATCAGCACCAGACAGGCAGCCGATAAGAGGAAGGTCAGATTGATCATCAGCTTTTCCCCGAACTTGTTCAGCAGCTTGCCGATCAGTACGGCTTGAATAACAGCGCCGATCAGTGCCCCTACGGTGATCAGAATCGAAATATCACGGGCGTTGAAGCCATACTTCTGATCGACAAACAGCGGGAAGATCGCCTCGAAATTCGCAAGCCCGAAAGTGAGAGTAAAAATCAGCACGAGCAGCACCAGATAAGGCGCGCGGAACGATTGGGCAAATTGGCGGAAGATGTTCTCCCGCTTCACCTGACTGGAGCGTGCCTGGCGGCGGTGCGCTTCCGAGAGTGTCTCGGGCAGCACAAACAGCGAGATGAGCATCGCTACGACGCCGACTCCGGCAGAAACGTAGAACGGAGCCCGGATGCCAAGCTCAGCCAGAAATCCGCCGATGCCGGGTCCGATGACGAAGCCGAGCGACATCGCGGCGCCGAGCATTCCCATGCCTTTGCCCCGGTTCTCTTCGTTGGTCACATCCGCCACATAAGCCATCATGGACGGGATCATGGCCGCAGCCCCGATACCCCCGACAAAGCGGGACAGATAGAGCATCCCCAACCCATCCGCTACCGCGAACAGCAGGTTGGATATAGAGAATAAGGCCAGACCGGCGACAATAAGCTTCTTGCGTCCTAATTTGTCCGACCACTCTCCCGCGATCGGTGAGAAGATAAACTGTGTAAGACCAAATGCCGAGACCAGGTAGCCTGCCGTGGCTCCCCCAGCGTTAAAATGCTTCAGGAACTCCGGAAGCACAGGAATAATAAGACCGATACCGAGCATAGCGATGAACATATTGATCATCAGCACGACGAGCGGTCCTCTTTGCATAGTTGATGCAGACATCAATCGGGTTCTCCTCTTCTTTATATAGATAAATTCCACTCCTTCCCGAGTATAATTCACAAATTGACTCAAAGTCAATCTGTAAACTTTTCACATGTTTCCGCTGGCTTGACAGCTGCGCAGAGCGATTCTATCATGTGTACATAGGAAGCGCACCGGAGAAAGGGGTAAACCAATGTGGCCCGAAATGCCGAGAAGGACCAGGAGCTGCGCAAAGAGCGATGTGAACAGATCTTGGGCGCAGCCGTTGAGCTGTTTGTCAAAAAAGGAGTAGCCGCGACCAAAATATCCGATATTGCAGCCAAAGTCGGCATCAGTCACGGCTTGATCTATAATTACTTCCGCTCCAAGGAAGAAATCTATTTGTCGCTGCTCGACATGAATGTGAACAGCTTTCAGTGGCTGCTGGACGAAGCGCTCGCCGAACCGCTCTCTGCCTATGACAAGCTTCTGCTTGTTCTGGAGAAGCTATATGCATGGAAATGGGAGGAGGCCAAGTTTCATTACTTGTTTATGGAACAACTCTTGGTGACCGATTCTGTCTGCGAGGAGCTCCAACAGTCCGTGATGACCAAATCGGTTGAAAATATCGATCGGCTGGCAGCTCTCTTCAAGGAGGCCCAGTCTGATGGTATCTTCATGGACGGCGACCCGCGCGAGCTGGCCTTCTATCTGGTAAGTCTGACACATGCCAAGCTCGTCGCCAAATCTCGCGGACTTCAGTTTGGACAGGATGAATCGCCCGCCCCGATCATACAGTTTTTCCTCAAAAGAACCTAATAAGACCTCCACAAGATTCGATTTCTCCAAGCCCGGCATGCCTATTCTTATAGGCTGCCAGGCTTTTTTTGGCATCCTTCACAGATCGAATGCCTCTTCTACAGCCGCCTGCTCCCTCCCTACCCCTTTGTTCATTGTGCTTCCTTACGTTTACTGTTAATATGAAAATATTAACCAAGATTTACCTCTGGCCCTTAGCCAGGCAGTTTACTCCAATGGACGATGAAGGTGTCAACGATGCATTTTTACGAGCAATTGAAGGGCATGCGCAGAACCAAAGGATTTACGATCCGGGAGCTGGCCGACCGCTCCGGCGTATCCGCCGCTTACATTTCCCAGCTTGAGAACGGCAATCGGGGCGTTCCTTCACCCGATGTGCTGATGAAGCTGTCAGAGGGGCTAAACACCCCGTACACGGAATTGATGAAAATCGCAGGTTATTTGGAAAAGCCCGCGGGAGAGCTGAATGCGTCTTCGAAACCACGCATTAACCTTAGACGTTTCCTGCAGGAAAACGACTTCATCTTCGACCATATTGAGCTGACGGAGCAGGATAAAGAATGGATTGAGCGCGTGCTAACCGCGATGTTCTGGCGGGATAAGCAGCAGCTTCTTCCATTGGATGGGAATAGCGGAGATCCTGAAGATTGGAATCAAGAGGGCGACAAGAAAGTTCTCCTCGAAGCTGATTCGAATGACGGCCATGCAACAGTGGGCGGGAATTCCCAGGGGAGCTCAGCACGTAGGATTAGCAGAACCCCTGGGTATACCGCTGACGGGTCGATGCCGGATCAGGAAGATGCTGGGCAGCCAGCCGCTTCTTCTCGCCGGAAGAGTTCCCGGCCTGCAGATAAGCGCTCCAAGAGGTCCGTATCCGAGCAGGCCAGATCAAATCCAAGCGAGAGCTCCGGCTCCACGTCCAGACGCAAAGGTTCCAACACTGCACAAGCTTCAAGGAACGATGACACAATAGACATATCGCCCGCTGAAGACAGCGAAGCCTAGTATGTTCGGTGAGCCTTCCTGTGCGTGGCTCATGTCGCTCAGCCTCGTCGTTACAGGAAACATGCCGCGCTAATCAGCGCGGCATGTTTCCGTTCAGATGGATTAAGCGATCATGCTTCCTGGGATTTCTCTGTCGCCTTGGAGCGAGTCAGCAGCGCCCCTCCCAGCAGAAAGGCGCCACTGACGTAGAATACGGACAGCAAGCCTGCGCTGCTGCCGACCAGTCCGAAGAACATCGGCGCCAGCAATTGGGACAGGCGGTTCGATGCCAGGCGAAGTCCCAGTACTTCGCCGGTCCGTGTCTTGGGCGATGCGTTGTAGGTGGTGCTCATGGAGAGCGGCTGGCCGCAGCCGAGCCCCAGTCCCATCATGGCGCTAAGCAATCCAAACATATAGGTAGTTCCGGCGAAAGGCACCAATAAAAAGGCCAGTCCCGCCAGCATAATCGATGCCAGCAGCACACGGTCCCGGCCGAACCGGACGGTCATGGTGCCCAGCAGCAGACGTACCACGACCATGGCGAGGCCCTGCACCGCAATGATCCAGCCAATGGCTGAAGCCGAGATACCGAGCCCGGCTGCATACAAGGGAAAATAAGCGACGAAAATATCCCTGGAATACAAGACGAGTGCACTGGAGGCCAGCGCCTTGCGCAGCAGCGGAATCCGCAGCAGCTGGAGCGGGCTGCCCGCATGTTCCTGCACAGCGCCCTCGGACTGCGCATCCTTGACTCGCATCTGAATGACTGGCACCAGGAATGCCAGTGCCACGGGCAGCACTCCTATGAAGACGGACACCAGGAATGCGAACGGATACGAGATATGATCCGCGATATAGCCCCCGATAACCGGACCGGCAAAGCTCCCGATAGCGACAAACATGCTGAAGATACCAAAAACCTGATCACGTGTCTGCTTGGTAGCCGCATGACCGAGCACATTTTGCAACGAGATAGTAATCAGCACATGAGAGATGCCAACCAGCCCCTGCGAGAGATACAACGAGGCTATGGAGGGAAATAAGTACGGCAGAGACAGCCCCAGCGCCGCCCCCAAGGAGCCCAGCAGGATGGGCAGCCTGTCGCCGACCAGATCAGCCAGCTTACCTGCCTGGATGGCAAACGCCAGCGGCAATATAGCGTAGGCTGCTGTGAGCAAGCCGACCTCCAGTGTGCTTGCCCCGAGATCAGAGGCATATAGCGTGATGAGAGGACGCGTAATATTCACCATGGTATGAAAGCAAAGCGCGATGACCAGAATAACCCGAACTGTCATTTTCCTCTCCCGTTCCGAGCCCCAACAACCTCCAAAAATGTTTGACTATTATATCACGCCTCTCTGACTTCTCACAATGCCTGCCTAGCCTGTATAATGGAGGCTGGATTGCATCAACACGAGATCGAAAGGAGCCCTTCGCTTACATGTCCGTTACCTTACCAGAAGCTTATCTCGAACAAATGCGAAACCAGCTGCAGGAAGAAGCCGAGCCGTTTATCCGCTCGTATGCCGAGCCGCGCACGCAAGGTCTTCGCTTTCATACACATACGCATTCCGCTGGCTCTACTGCACGTACTCATCGGCTTATCGAGGAATTCGGCCTGACCCCGATACCTTGGTGCAGCTCCGGGTACTACTATCCGGAAACGGCCCGACCCGGCAAGCATCCCCTGCATGCAGCAGGCGCTTACTACATCCAGGAGCCCTCAGCCATGTCGGCTGTTGAGCTGCTTGCTCCTGAACCCGGAGATGTGGTGCTGGACCTCGCCGCCGCACCGGGCGGCAAGTCCACGCATATCGCCGACAAGCTCCAAGGGCAAGGCCTGCTGATAACGAATGAAATTCATCCGGGCCGGGCTAAAATTCTTGCCGAAAATATCGAACGGATGGGAATCGCTAATGCCGTAGTCGTCAGTGCTACCCCTCAGCAGCTGGCGGACAGATTTCCCCGTTATTTTGACAAATTAATGGTAGATGCCCCATGCTCAGGCGAAGGCATGTTCCGCAAGGATCCCGATGCGATCGGCGAGTGGTCGCCCGCTCATGTAGACATGTGCGCGGCCCGGCAGCTCGATATCCTTCACTCCGCCGTGGCGATGCTCAAAGCCGGCGGCCGGCTCGCCTATTCCACCTGTACCTTTAACGAGCGGGAGAACGAACAGACCGTTGCCGCCCTTCTCACGGAATACCCGGCGCTTAGGCTGATAAGCACGGAACGGATCTGGCCTCACCGGGACCGGGGCGAAGGCCATTTTGTGGCTTTGCTTGAGCTTCAGGAAGGGCCGGATGACGGAAAAGGGGGGCAGGAACATGAACGTCCCTCCAACCGCGTGCGTCATGGAAGCGGGGCTCACCGGGGGAAACGCGGAGCCAAGCCTGAGGAAGACGCGATGCGCTTGTTCGCTAAGCTAGGGGATAGCATCGGCGGCGATAGCTTCGCGGGCGAGCTGCTGGAGGCGCTGGGCAGCGGGGAGCCGCTTCTGTTCGGCGACCAGCTCTATTGGCTGCCGGCGGGAGCCGGGGCCGGTATGAATCCCGAGCTGCTGCGCGGGCTGAAGGTGCTGCGGCCCGGCCTGCATCTGGCCGAGCTGAAGAAGGACCGCGCGGAGCCTTCCCACGCGCTCGCTCTAGCGCTAAACAGACTGCTCAGCGAGCTGCCTCCACACATCGAGCTGACAGCTGAGCAAGCAGAACGGTACTTGCGCGGAGAAGCGCTTCAAACCAGCCAAGCGTCCAACGGCTGGACACTTGCCACTTACGAGAGTCTGCCGCTGGGATGGGGCAAAGTCAGTGACGGACAGCTGAAGAACCATTATCCGAAGGGACTTAGATGGGTTTGATAGCTTCCATATATGCTCGTCATATGCTCGTCATATGCTCGTCGAAAGAGGACTGCCTGAGTGGCAGTCCTCTTCGCGTTCTTCCGAGCCATAGGCTCAGGCCCAGATAACCTCTCGTGTGCTCTAATGCACCTGCTCCGTCTCGAACAGAATTTCCTCAATGACCCGATTGCGATGCATCATCGACAGGTTGATAATTTCGTACTCCTTCTCCTTGTCCAACTCTTCCATCAGCAGCGTGGCGATCAGTTCCCGGTCTCCCTCGCTTCCCGGCTCACGGAAATCGATGAATCCGGTCAGCTGCCGCTGGCTGATATCAATGGTTGCCGTACCGATTGGCAGCCCGCCCCGCGATTGCTGATAGATCTCATAGCCCAGTACATCTCCGTCATCGCGGACAAGAACAATCGTATAGTCGCTTTCAGCTTCAGCATCAAACCCGCTTATGCCAGCTTCGTCTTCATCGTTGCCGTTATCCAGCAGTTGTTCGTGTGTCAGCTCTATCGTCTCAATGACCTCATTATTCACGACCATATGAATAACGAACGTATCGATCTCATCTTCGTCAAAATCAAGCACGATCAGATTCGCAACGGTATCCAGGTCCTCTTCCTCAGGCTGGACGAGCCAATGTACGGAACCGGAAACATCCGTGTCCTCGATATGCAGGAAGGCTTCCGCCACCCAGTTTCTCTCCTCATCGTACACGTGATACTCGAGCAGTTCTTCGTCTTCGGCGACTAGCACAAGATCCAGTCCACCCATCGAATATTCTTCCCGATACACAGCGTCCTCGTCCTCCAGCACGGAGTCATGATCGACCCAATCACTATCGTAATCAAAATCCTCGTCGGCAGTCTTCCAGCCCAAATCCCGCACCCCTGGTGACGGGTGTACGGTTATCACATGATCATAGCTGCTGTAAGTAGCCAAGATCTCGCATTCCTTTGCGTCTATTGCGTCGCTGAATGCCTGGACATAATCATGGACTGCCCGGAAAACCTCTTCTTTATCATTCTCGGACAGCACTTCCTGTTCCAGCTGCAGAGAACCTGCCAGGCGTACGGACTCCCGGTAGACGATGGTCAACGTGCCTGCGAACCGATTTTTAAACAAGATATCACTTACTTCTCCGCCAGCCGTTTTCAAATCCGGTCTGATCATCACGCTGCTCATTCGGGTTCCCTCCCTGAAGATCTTGGGTTGATCCCAAGTAGACTGCTTTCTTATCTTGTCCCTTCTTCTGCCTATACTATGCGTATTAGGTAAGTAAACGTAAAATTTCCATACCAAAAAGGCCCGGATTACCGGACCTTTTACTTACGAGAGAGATGATTTCATGCAGATGAGGACCGGCCTATTGATTCCGCTTCGCGGTCAGTGGAGCAAGTACATGCTTGAGCAGGGCTTCATGTACGCCATCCTCATTGTTGGACAAGGTCGTCTCATCAGCCGCTTCCTTCACATCATCCGGGGAATTATCCATCGCAATGCCAAGCCCGGCAAAACGAATCATATCGAGATCGTTGTAGTAATTGCCGATAGCGATTATCTCATCAGGCTTAATGCCCCAGGATGAAGCGAGCTGCTTGAGCGCATTGCCCTTGGAGGAAGCCAGGGAGATGACGTCGATAAACTCCACGCCGCTGCGGATGCTGTGCAGAGTATCGGGCAGAATAAGCTCGGTTCCAATGACCTGCTGCATACGGTCCAATTGCTCGCCGGTACCGAACATCGTCAGCTTCACGGTACCATCCATGACGAGCACGTCCTCCACCCGCTTGGGTGTGATCAGGAAGCGCTCATACATGCCAAGGACCTCATCATCCGCTTTCTCGATAAACAACTCCAGGGAAGTATTCACGTCAAAGTGAATGTGATTCTCCCGGCAGTACAGCACGAGCTGCTCCAGCTCGCGCATCGGAAATCCGATCGTGTGCAGAACCTCCGGTCCAGGCGACTGTACCGTTGAAGCTCCGTTATGTGTGATCAGAACCCCTTCAAACCCTAGCTCCTCCAGAACAGGAATAGCGCTTCCCGGCCCGCGTCCGGTACAAAGCACGATGCGCAAGCCCGCCTGATGTACCTCGCGGAGTGTCTGAATCGTCTTCTCGCTAAGCTGATGATGATCATCTAGCAGCGTGCCATCTACATCGAGCGCAATTAATCGGTAGTTCATCGCTTCTCCACTCCCATTTCTCTCTAGTCTATTTACTAGTTTCCCTTGTCAGACTCCACATGTGCAAACAGCATCCCGACTTCATCCTCGCTGAGCTCCCGGTAGGCCCCTGTAGAGAGCTCCGCATCGAGAAGCAACGGTCCCATCGAAATCCGCTTGAGGAAAACCACCCGTTTGCCAACCGCTTGGAACATCCGCTTGACCTGATGAAACTTGCCTTCCATAATCGTCAGTTGAATTTCTGAGACCTGCCCTAGTAGCGGATCTCCGCTCCTCAGGATCCTAAGCTCCGCAGGCATCGTCTCATACCCATCATCGAGTGTCACGCCCTGACGAAAGGATAGCATATCGTCCTCTCCTACCATCCCTTCCACCTCAGCAAAGTAGGTTTTAGGCACATGCTTACGCGGTGACAGCAGGTTATGAGCAAGCTTACCATCATTGGTGAGCAGAAGCAGCCCCTCTGTATCCTTATCCAGCCTGCCTACAGGGAACAGCTCGAAGTGACTGTAAGTCTCATCCAGCAAATCCAGCACAGTCCGGTCGCGCCGATCCTCTGTTGCGGAGACAACCCCCTGGGGCTTGTTCAGCATCAGGTACATAAATTCCCGATAACGGACCGCTTCTCCGTCTACCTCAATAAGATCGAGCTCCGCGTTGACCTGCATGCCGCTGTCTTTTATTTTCTTGCCGTTGACCGTTACCGCTCCGCGCTTAACCAGCAGCTTGATGATGCTGCGCGTACCGAATCCGGAGTGGGCGAGCAGCTTGTCCAGCCGCAATGTCGTTTTCATATTTAGGTCCACCTCCATCCGGCAGGATATTCATTTTTCAGCATACCGTCCTGCCACTTGGCCCAGCCGACGGAATAGCCGTCGACCGCGATCAGACAGTAGCCTTTACGGGATGTCTTCGCATCGGCCAGACTTAGCTCTTCTGGGGCTAGCTCGATCGTCTCGCCCTTCAGGTACCGCACCGTGCGCGGGTCGTCCGCACGGAAGCTGACGCTGCGCTGCGCATCCTCAGGACGCAGCGCCAGAGCAAGCGCCTGGGACGGCGCAAAGCGCTGCTTGGCCGCGCCGCCGAGATACCATCCGGGCCGGATGACCCGGATACCGTCCAGCGGCGGCAGCCCCTGCGGCACAGCGTACGCGTGCTCGCTGCGCCAGACCAATTCGGCGCCCTCCCAAGGCGGCGCCGTCAAGCATTCCGCCGCGAAGCGGGCGAGCGCCTCGCGCGGGTCTTCGCCTGCGCCCCGGGCCGCTTGTGCCCGGCCCTGGGGCGCGCCCGCTCCCGCGCGGCGGGGCGTCCGCCCGTGCCGCGGCGCAGGCTCGGGCGCTGCGGCCGCCTGCAGCTGCGCAAGCGCGCTATCTTCACGCCGCCGCAGCACGGCGGCGTAATGCCCCTCGCCGCAGATGAGATGCGGCCAGAGCCTGACCGTTCCGGCGACTTCGCCAGCCCGGACACTCTCTTCCGGGCCGACCCAATCCGGTCGGCCTGCTGCCCAGCCCGCTCGGCCGCCGGTCAGCGGCACCCGCTCGACTTCAAATTCGCGGTGCTCGGCTAGAAACGCCGCGATTATTTGTTCGTTCTCTTCGGGCGAGAACGTACAGGTCGAGTACACCAAGCGGCCTCCCGGCCGGAGCATCCGTCCTGCCTGAGCAAGCAGCGTATGCTGCATACCGGCATATTTGGCCGTCCAGGACGGCTCCCAAGCCTTGGCCATGTCCTCTTCCTTACGGAACATGCCCTCCCCGGAGCAGGGAGCATCGACCAGGATCTTATCGAAATAACGGTCGAACGCCTGCAGCAGCTTTTCCGGATCCTCGTTCAGCACCACCGCGTTACGCACGCCGTTAAGCTCTGTATTTTTCACCAGCGCCTTGACCCGGTCGGGATGCACATCATTGGTCACAACAAGCCCCTGACCTTGGAGCTTGGCCGCGATCTGCGTCGTTTTGCCGCCTGGGGCCGCACATAGATCGAGCACCCGTTCACCTGGCTGGGGATCCAATAGTTCCACGGGCGCCATCGCACTAGGCTCTTGAATATAGTAGAGGCCCGCATGATAATGCGGATGCTTGCCTGGCCGCGCCGTTTCCGGTACATAGAAGCCCGTAGAGGCCCAGGGAACAGAAGTCAGCGGCCATTCGGCCAGCTCGCGGTAAGCCTCGGCCGATACCTTTAGCGTATTCACGCGAAGCCCGTATAACCGGGGTTGTTCATAAGAATTGTAGAAAGCCGGATAGTCCTCGCCCAGCAACCGTTCCATGCTTTGTAAGAAGTCCGCAGGCAGTATGCGCCCTGTCATCATAGGTTCAACCCGTTTCTGTCTGAATCTTTATTCTGCTTGTACCGGTCACTTATGCCGTCAAGACCCAATGATTTTCATTGTACTTCGAATCCTCCGGGCGAGGCAAGCAGCGGACGTTCAAAATTCGTTCATCTTTCCTAGTACCTGCAAGCAGGAAACTTTCAGGAAGTAACGAATATTTCTAGAGCGTGCAATTTTCCATGTAGGAAGGAAGAACCGAAACCCTATGAAAAAGCTGGCTATTTATCTTTCCGTCATCATCGTGCTATTCGGAGCCCTGTATGTGATCAATCAGCAATCCAACAGCGCTAAGTTCAGCAAGTACCAAAATAACGCGTACGGCATCGCCCCGGAGAAGCTGAACCCCGAAACCTTGAAGCAATTGGACGATCCGAACTACCAGAATATCATCCTGCCGGCTTCGCTTGATGACAAAATCGCCAAGAAGGAATCTTTTTTCCTATACTACTTCTCATCTACTTGTGTACACTGCAAAGCAATGACGCCGATCCTGGTACCTGCCGCCAAGAGCCTTTCCGTGGATATCAAGCAATTTAACCTGGAAGAATTCAAAGACGGCTGGAATCATTACAACATCACCGCCACGCCTACCCTGATCTATTACAAAGACGGCAAGGAAGTAGAACGCATGGTTGGCGAGCAAAACGACGCCGCGATCAAAGCGTTTCTATCGAAATATAAAGCCTAAAATGTTCGGAACCTGGGCCCTGCCGTTACGCGGCGGGGCTTTTTGCATGGAAAAAACGCTTGAAAGGCGTTCCTTCCAAGCGTCCCTCCGTGCTCTATGTCCTAGGACGAACGATCAGCAGCCAATTGGGCGATCTCCCGTTTGTCCAAGCCGGTCATCTGAGAGATCAATTCCCGGTCCATCCCGTTTTCCAGCATTTTCAAAGCCATCTGGACTCTGGCTGCCTGCTCTCCCTCGGCTCTTCCTTCTTCTCTTCCTTTCTGTCGCCCAAACGCCTCGCTTTCGGCTATCAGGCTGTCACGCTCGATCCTGGAGAATTCACGAGCCTCATACAGCCGGATCGTTTCCTCGTCGCTGCTCAGCCACTCCAGACGCTCTTCTGCTTTTTTATCACAGGGTCCATGCTCATCAGCTCCTCCAGCTTATCTTCGGGCAATTACCCGTTCATACCACTAACTGCTCGCACTCGTGTAATGCCCTACCGCGAACCGCCAAAGCCAGCGGGACAATACCAGACAGAGAACAGCCACCCCGAGGCTGATCAAGGTCTCCAGCCAGCCGATCCGGCCGACGATCGCCGAGGAAGGGAAGGTCGTGATGAATGCAACCGGAAACAAATACGTAAGCAGGATCCGCATCGCTACCGGGTAAACGGACACAGGGAAGCGCGCCGTCTCGAAGAACGAGTTGAATAGGAAGGACAGATTATCCACCTTGACCGCCCAGAACGATACCGTCATCATACCCATCCACAGCGAATAGACCACCGCCAAGGCGGCCAGAAGCACCAGAATGAACATCACAATCTCCTGCCAGCCCGGTACAATCCTTAGTCTAATTAGAGCAAAGACCACCATTCCGAGACCCAGCGCGACATCAGCCAACCGCCAAAAGACGAGGTGACGAAAGCTGACATAAAACTGGCTGTCAATCGGCTTAGTCAGCACATAATCCAGCGTACCCTTGCGGATATGGTCGACGAGCCGGCTCATGTTGGGCTGGAGGAAGAAGCCGATAAACCCCTGTACCGCTGTAAAAACCCCCAGCAGCGCCAGCACTTCGTCATAAGACCAGCCGCCGATCTGCTCGGTCTTGTAGAAATAAAGCTGAACGGTCAGCAAGGCCATCGCCAGTGCGAATACCGTATTCAGCACACTGGCGGCGAAGTTCGCCCGGTACTCGAACTCCTCGACCAGACATGCCCGGAAAAACGACTGCAGTGAGCGCATATATTTGCCCATCCCGGCCTACCCTCCCGCCGCGCTGTATTTCGCCAATCCGCGCTTCCACTGGATGCGGAAGATGACGATCAGAATCAAGCTCCATACCACTTGCTGGATAAAGCCCTGAGCGATCAGATCAGGCCGTCCGGCCAGCTTGCCCGTCAGCAAGTCGACGGGAAACCCGACCGTGGCATAGAACGGAAACCAGGACGCCACCCAAGCTACCGGCTCTGGGAACATTGAGAGCGGTGCGATGCGTCCCGCCAGGAACAAATGCAGTGCCTCGTACAACGCAAAAATCGAGGTAGCCCGGTTCGTCCAAAAGGCCAGCAGGCCGAATTCGTAGCCGGTCAGATAGCGCAGCACGTTGGATCCGAGCAGCGCGAGCATGGCCAATCCCAGCATCCCGGCGTCTGCCGCAGCAGCAGGCCTCAGCGCCGGCCAGATCCATGCCAACACGACCCAGGCAGGAACGAGCAGCACCGCAAAAAACAACTTGTACACCAGATTCTGTGCGATGCTCCAATGCATCGGATGAAACGGCCGCAGCAGCTTGGCTGACAGCGTGCCTTGACGAATATCACTGTCTAACTCCCAGACGTCCCAGGACCGGGACAGCCGCTCTACCACCAGCACGCCGATGAAGTAGACCATATAATCGTTCGCCGAGTATCCTCCCACCTCACCATTGCCGGTGATAGACAGCCAGACGGAGAGGCTCACGATCGGCTGCACGAACGACCCGATCATCCAGATCAGGCTCTCGCTCCGGTAGGCCAGCATAACCGCCCACTCGACGCGCAGCAGCACCGCATATTTATGCGTCCAGTTCAATCGCGCACCGCCTCCGCCTGCTTGAGCTTGGGCTCGCAATCCTTAGACGGAGCAGACTTCTCCGTGAAAGCTTGGCCGATCACCGACTCCATCGACGGGTCCTCAATCGTCAGATCCAGTACAGGCAGGCTGGTCAGCAATGAAGCAGAGATGGCCGATACCTGCTCACGGGGAACCTCTAGACCAATCGCCGGATATTCCTCCAGTTGAATCCCCGTAACCCCAGGTGTGGAGAGAAGAATCTCCCTCGTCCTATCCAAGGAACCGCTTTCGTCAAGCAGCAGCCTGATCCGCTTTCGCGGAGAATATCGCTCGGTCAGCTCGCTGAGCTCCCCGTCGTACAGCAATCGTCCGCCGCCGATGACCATGACCCGGTCGCACAGCGCCGTTACGTCGCCCATATAGTGGCTGGTCAAGAGCACGGTTGCTCCTACCGACTGGTTATATGCCAGGATGAAGCGCCGCACGACCTCTTGCATCTGAACATCGAGACCGATCGTCGGTTCATCGAGAAACAGGATATCCGGGCGGTGAAGCAGGGAGGCGGCCAGCTCGCATTTCATGCGTTCGCCGAGCGACAGCTGCCTGACCGGCTTATGCAGCACATGCTCCAGCTCGAGCAGCTCAACCAGCTCGCTTAGCGTCTTGCGGTAAGCGCCATCCTCAATCTCATAGATCGCCTTATTGACCAGGAAGCTATCTGCGGCTGGGACATCCCAGATCAACTGGCTTTTCTGGCCCATAACAAGACTGATCCTGCGCTTGAACGCATTCTTATGGTCCTGAGGACGAAAACCCGCTACCTCCACGCGTCCGCTCGTCGGATGGAGCAGGCCGGTCAGCACCTTCATGGTCGTGGTTTTCCCGGCGCCGTTCGGACCGAGAAAGCCCACAATTTCCCCTGCAGGAATATGGAAGCTGATATCATCTACGGCCTTCACCAGCCGGTGCTTACGATGGATCAGACTTCGGAGCGAAGCCAAAAATCCAGGCTCCCGCTCGTGAACCTCATAATGCTTGGACAACTGTTCAACCCGGATCATTGCGGGTTCCTCCCTTGCCCCTTAATCCTCATGCGCTGCAGGTGGATGGAGCCTGAAGATCTCCATCCTCTCCTCCAATGCAGAATCAAGCACGCGAATGGTCAAGTCATAGAATGCGAACGGCTCATCCGGAAGTCTTGCCAGCTTATCCAGATAGCTCCGGGACTCCTCCCTCAGCCGACCCAGGTCAATCCCAAGCACTATCGGCGGCTCCCTGTCCAGCTTCTCGAGCGCTGCCGTCAGCAGCTTGACAGCTCCGCCGGTGTTGCCGTTGCGGTAATGGTAAAGGCCTACCGCTACCTGCAGCAGGCCTTGATACAACGTATTGCGCCCTTCCTCTAGCCAAAGCTCCTCCATCACTTCATGACATTCGAAATAATCCCTCTCGATATTGAAGTAATACACGAACAGGACATACAGCCGATCATAGTTCGTCTTCAAGCCGATACCTCCCCGGTTCGAGCTGAATTAGCGCTACGAATTTTTCTTTGCCCGGCTGATCGCATCCGAGATTTGATCGGACAGTTCCTTGAGCAGCCATGTATCGTTCGTATCCCACAGCTCGTTGAAACGCATCTGGAACTGAGCCGCCTCGCGTACGCGATGGAAAAAATACAGCTCCTGGATCCCGTTGAGCACACGGTTGACGATATTGGAATTATCCTCGAACAATTGCTGGGCCTCCATGATCTCTACCCGGATGCTGCTCATCTCCTGATCCAGCAGATAGGCGGCCTCGGCGGCCTTGCTCAGCCTACTCACCACTTCCTGGGGAAGCTCCTCCTGGTACTTATAATTGAGCGAATGCTCGATTGTTGCCCAGAAATTCATCGCCAGCGTGCGCAGCTGGATTTCCGCCAGCACCCGCTTCATACCGAGCGCTGTCTGTACCGGATACTCGACAATCATATGATAACTGCGATAGCCGCTTGGTTTTTTGTTGGTAATGTAGTCCTTCTCATAGACCAGCGTCATATCTTCGCGAGCCCGGATCAATTCGGCCAAACGGCTGATGTCCTCTACGAACTGACACATAATCCGGATGCCAGCGATATCCTCGATACCCGTTTCGATCTGCTCGATCGGCACATTCAGCCGCTTGGCTTTCTCGAAGATGCTGGAGATCCGCTTTACCCGGCCTGTTACGAACTCGATAGGCGAGTATTCTTCACGGCTCTTCAGCTCTCCTCGCAGGGTCTTGAATTTGACCTTCAATTCCTCGACTGTTTGCTCATAGGGGAGCAGGAACTTCTTCCAATCGCGACCATCCATATAGGATCCTCCCTAGACTAGCCTTGATGCGCCGAACCCACAGCTTCCGAAATATGCTGGAAGCCATCCTTTTTCAGCAATTGCCTCAGTCCCTCGTTGATCCGCTTGACGATAGCCGGACCCTCGTAGATCATAGCCGTATAAATCTCCACCAGGCTGGCTCCCGCCCGGATTTTGTCATAGGCGTCCTGGGCCGTAAATATTCCCCCGGAACCGATAATAGGCAGCTTGCCCTCTGTCAACCGATACACCGTGTGGATAAGCTCCGTTGACCTTGCCGTTAAGGGCCGTCCGCTGAGACCTCCCATCTCTCCACGGTTCGCATGCACGAGGCCATCGCGGGATAGCGTCGTATTCGAGACGATAATGCCCGAGATGTTGCTTCGCACGATCGTGGCTACCGAATACTCCGTCTCTTCTGCTGTCAGATCGGGAGCGATCTTCACCAGCACCGGCTTCTCGCGGCCGCCGAATTTGGCATGCTGGATACGGATCTCATCCTTGACCGCAGCAAGCAGTCTGGACAAGTCGTCTCCATGCTGAAGGTTGCGCAGGTCCGGCGTATTCGGCGAACTGATATTGACAACGAAGAAATCTCCATAGCCGTACAACGAGCGGATACATGCGCGATAATCGTCCTCGGCCTGCTCGTTCGGCGTTACTTTATTTTTCCCGATATTGATGGCCAGCGGAATCGTACGCTTTCCCTGATTACGCAAATTCCGCTTCATGCCCTCGATCCCGACGTTGTTGAAGCCCATCCGGTTAATCAGTGCGCTGTCCTCCGGCAAGCGGAACAAGCGCGGCAGCGGATTGCCCTCCTGGGGCTGCGGGGTCACCGTCCCTACCTCCATAAAGCCGAAGCCGATGTTCGAGAAGCCCGGAACCGCCTTCCCGTTCTTATCCAGACCTGCGGCCAGCCCGACCGGATTGCCGAACCGTATGCCCCATAGCTCGGTCTCGAGCTCCGCGTGGGTGCCGACTCCCCAGATCGCGCGCAGCAGCGGGCGGCCTCCCGGAATATTGCCGACCGTGTGCAGGCCGTCGATTGTCAGGTGATGAGCCTTCTCCGGATCCATTCGGAACAGCACCGGTTTTGCTAAACTTTTGTACAACATGCTTTTGTCGCCCTCTCCCGTCCATGTCTTGCTGACGATAACTCTCTCGTTGACAGTTTATCGTTTTATGAAGGAAAAATAAAGAGGACAAACCATGAAGTTCCTACCGCTAAAACGTTTACAATATGTTAAAATATGCTTAATCTCACCAAAAAGGCAGGGCTGATGTCAATGTCCAAGAAAAAAACTACGCCATACGCGCAACGCAAGGTCAAACAGGATGCGCCGAACAAGAAGCTGATCATCTGGGTCAGCTCCATCCTCGGCGCCATTGTCATCGGGATGTCCGTCCTGCTGATCGTCAACAGCTAGGACCGCGCACGGCCCTAATCCAGCCAGCGGTACACCTTATTGGGATTGGTATCCTGCCCCTGAACGGGAAGCTTCAATGGAACCGGACTGACGGAGGCAGCGGACGGCAGCAGACCTTTGCCGATCGTAACCTTCGTCCCCATCGGGGCCATGTCGAACAATTCCTCCACATCCGCCTGCCGCATCCGCACGCAGCCGAGCGACTGATCCTTGCCGATACTGCTCGGCTTATTGGTGCCATGTATCGCATAATTCGTATCGGACAGCGTCATGCCCCGGCTCCCGAAGTCTCCATTGGACTTTCCATTGGGATTGCGGACCTTCTCCGAAATTTCAAAGGCACCCTCGGGCGTCCTGTCGGCTCCCAGCCCAACCGGATAGCTGCGCAGCACGATCGTACCGCTCACCAGCGCGAGCCGGTGAGCGGACTTGTCTATGAGGATTTCCAGCGGCTGCTCCAGCGGTTGGACGAGCCCTTCGGGCAGCGGGGACTGGCCAGGCTTCACGGCTTGATGAACGGCAGCCGCAGCCGCCGCGGGTGCCGCCCCGGCAGCGATAGCCTTGTTCCAGGCATCCATCTCAGCCGCCATAGCGGTTTTATCCCGCTCGAACAGCTCGTTCATATACGGAGTGAGCCCGGGCAACAGATTATTAGGGTAATCCGCCGTCAGCTGTGAGGCGGCTGTAGGCGGCTGCCCGTTTCTCCGCATGTAGGCGGCGACAGCCGAGCGTAATACCGCCTGCTGCTCCCGTTGACCCATCCAGCCTGTTACAAGGCCTTCGGCCCGTCCGGCATCGGTCGGCTGGCAGCTGCAGCTCTCAGCATCGTGGTAGCTGACCTGCTGCTGTGACGCATCCTCCTTCGCCTCTACCGACAACAGCGGCTCCGGCTTCTTCAGCCATTCAATCCAGGCCGAGTCGGCCAGGGGCATCCCACGGACGAGAATGCCGAAGCTCAGGAGCCGTTCCTGCAGCAGCATATGCTGCAGCGCCTGCCCGATCGCCTGCTTTGTCTTGGGTCCTACCCCGTAGTACACATGTCCGGCCTGGAGCTGAGCCGTGGTCACATCAGCAGGTATCGCTGCAGGCTCCTGCGTCTGCTTATACTCCCTGCTGCCCGAGCCTGATAATCCCGGGGCTAGCAGCAGTAAGGTCCCCAGCAACAGCAGTATGGCCGTGCGTGCGAAGCTGAACAGCCAGCGCTTCCAGCGCTTTCCCCCGTGCCTTTGTCCGCTCGATGAGAGCGTGGATTCGTTCCCCTTCTCCACATGCTCCGGGAAAGACGGCAGCGAGATCTTCTGTTCCTCATAGGCCTCGTATACCTCACCGGCCTGTCCATAGCAGTATAAGGCTTTTCCCTGCTTGCCCTGAGCTTCATATTCACGGCCGAGTAAATACCAGGCCATTTTATTTTCAGGATGCTGCCTTACATATTTCTTCAGATATTGCGGGTCCTGCTTGAAAAAGAGCTGCAGTTGGTCGTCGGTGTCTTTCTTCTTCACGATGCAACCCCTCCCTTTCCATCATCTCCCTGTATTTATCGGCTCAGATGATGTTTTTGTGAAGGGACGGCTCATAGGCCTCATGGACCACAGCACAGGGTATTATCGGCCCAGCACAGGTCTCTCAGGCCTGATCAGGAAGACCCTCCAGCAGTGTAAACAGACTGTCCAAACATTGCCTGCTCGCCTCTTCTCCGCCTTCGGAGAAGGCATAGCCTGCAGGCCGCTTCAATTGCTCCTCGGATAGCTTGGAGCGCAGCCGATAATGGGTCTCCACGACCAGGTACCCCGCATATCCGTCACGGATGAGCGCCGAGAACAACCCCTGGTAATCCACCTTACCCGCTCCGATAGCTACACCTTCAACCTCCGTCTCCTGGCGAATCGCGTCTTTCAGATGCATATGACACATCAGGTCGCGGGCATGTTCATAGCCCTGGGGATAAGGAACCTCGCCGTCAGGGTCCCATAGATCATTGCCGGGATCGAATAATACCCGGATATAAGGAGATCCCACAGCCTGGACAAGGCGGGCCGTTTTCTCTGCATTCGTCGCGTAGACCGCCGGATCGAATTCCAACGCGAAGATGACATCCGCTTCCTCCAGCAAAGGAACGATACCTTGCAGGCGTCTGACGATATCATCGAACGCCGCTTCGAATGGCTTACGCGCCCAGAAGCTGAAGCCGCGTATCATCCGGCAGCCGAATACCCGGGCAAGCTCCACATCTCGTTTCAAGATCTCCAGGTTCTGCTCAATTTCGTCCGGACGGTCAAGCTCACACTTGAACACCGGCGTCGACAGGCCGCACACCTCAAGGCCGGCTCCGCTGATCAAGCTTCTCAGCTCCTCGATCCGCTCATCCCCCAGCTGATGAAGCTGCTTGCCATCCACAGAGCGCAGCTCTACACCTTGCAGCCCGTACTCTCGGGCCAGTGCAATAGCAACCGCCGGGTCCTGGGAAACCTCATCGGTCATGATGCCAATACGAAATGATATAGTCATCTGGTTCCTCTTCCCTTCCTTCTGGCTATTCATTAAACGAAAAGACTTACTCTGCGAAGAGAGTGCAGTCCCTTCCACAGAATAAGTCTTGAGCTTGCTTGGTCCTAGCGCTTGCCAGACGAATGCGGGGTTCGCAAGATGGCCGTACGCGTGGCAGCATCCCACTGCACGTCCAGCCCGATCTGCTCCGCAAAGAACCGGACAGGCACATAGGTGATGTCTTGCTTGATATAAGGCGCAGTGTCCGTCGGCTGGACGGCAGCTTCCTTGCCAGCCTCGAACCGCTTAACGCCTGTACGGTCAATATACAGCTCGATCGCTACCCCGTCCTTGCTGAGCTTAACGGCTCTGGTGCCCGGTTCGAACTCGACTTCGTACCCTAGGGCTTCCGTCACCGCACGTACCGGAACCATCGTCCGCCCGTTGTTGATCTCAGGTGCAGCTTCAAAGTCAATCCGTTTGGCATTCAAGGCCACCTTCACCGTATCATCGGCCGTGATGCCGGCAGGCAAGCGATAAGGCTGGATGCTACGGATTTTATTATTATAAGAATCTGCCACCAGCAGACTTCCGTCCGGCAGAACGGCTACATCACTTGGCCGTTGAAATCCAGCCCCCGCTTCCGTGCCGTCCTGCTCACCTGGGCGCTGACCGGATGCACCCGCCAATGTGGACACCTGGCCGTCCAACAAGTAGCGGATCGAGTGGTTCTGGCTGTCGGCGATGACTACGCCTCCCTCAGCCGTGACCGTCAGCCCGAGCGGGAAGTTAAAGGCAGCGGAGGACGAAGCCCCATCTGCATAGCCCCCAGGCACATACAAATCGGTAAATCTCCCGGCTTTGCCCGTTCCGGCCACCGTACTAACGGTTTGGGCAGCCAAATCGATATAGCGGATACGCTGATTCCCAGAGTCACTTACATACAGATTGCCTTTCGCGTCAAGCGCAAGACCGCTAGGTTCGTTAAACTTAGCCGAGGCAAGAGGGCCGTCCGCATAATCGCCTGCTCCCGCAGCCTGTCCTTTGGTTACTTCGACATAACGCTCGGAGCGTGCATTCAATGTCTTTACGTCTCCGCCTGGAGAAATGCTGCGGATCACATGATTCAGCGTATCGGCTACATAGATCGTCCCATCACCGGCAACCGCGACATCCATCGGACTATGGAACCGCGCCTTGGCCCCCCGTCCATCCACGCTTCCCGTAATACCGTCGCCGGCGATCGTTGTCACCTGGCCGGTGGTGCTCACTTTACGAATAGCATGATTGCCGGTATCGGCCACATACAGATTTCCTGTCGCATCTGCAGCCATGCCGTGAGGATCAGAGAACAGCGCAGTATCTGCACCTCCATCGTTCAGAGCGCCAACGGGCATTCCCTTCGCGTCCTTCTGATAGAAGGTCCCAGCCAAGACAGATACTTGATCGTTGGTCACCTTACGAATTTCATGATTGCGGGAATCCGAAACGATAATCGTTCCATCCGGACGAACCACCAAGCTCGACGGCGCCCGGAAGTTCGCATATAGCAGAGCTCCATCACGGCTTCCTGTATCTCCACTGCCCGCTTGAGTCGTCACTTGAAGCAGCAGCTGGTTATTCTCCCCGCGTAATCCGTCTGCAGCAAACCCCGCCGCCGATGCTCCCATGCTTCCCCCTGCCAGCACCGAGGCCAGCAGGGAACCTGCGATTATTTGTATGGCTTTGTTCATTGGGTTCTCCCTCTATTCCGACTGGACATTAGTTCGTCAGCTTGACGCTGATAGCCGTCTGACTGTTCAACGGCAGCTCATACACCGTATTTCCTTGCTTATCGACTACTTTCACGTAAGCGAGCTTCACTGAAGTTTCATTGGGGGCGCCCGACCCGATTTGCAGCGGAACCGTCACCAGCTTGCCTGCACCGGCTTGGAGATTAATTTCTTCCACATTGCCCGAGGTTGCGGTCTGGAATCTCAAGCCGGCATAGATAAGCTCCGTCTTATTGTTCACAGGCGGCTTCTGGTTCAAGGTTTCTGCAGCGTAGGTGCCGCTGAACAAGGTTTGACCATTGTCCGGGAGTTCTTTGGGCCCCGTGTACTTCAATACAGACGAATCATAGACCAGATGGGCCTGTACGCCGTAGAACGGCTTGCCTGTGAAATGTTCCATGTCAAGCTCAAGCTGTACCTGGCCATTCACCGCTGATCCGACCTGCTTCAGTGTAACTCGGGGTAACAGAACAGGAATCGAGTCTACGACCTCAATGACCGGAATTGCGAGAGTGGCGCTTGTCCCGCCTTCATTGGAAGCCACGGCCTCCAGCTCATACCGTCCGGTCTGAGCGGCCTTGAACGCCAGCGTCACCGGTGAAGATGCTCCGTTCCCCTTGCCTGTAGCCACGACGGAGCCAGACTTCGTTCTCAGCGTTACCGTACTGCCGGATTCAGCTGTAAGCGTAACCTTGATGTCCTCGTTCACGAGAACCTGCGAAGCCGCAGTCGGACTGATCAGCACCGGCTTACCAGGGGCTTCTACTGAGGAACCGGGGTTACTCGAGTCTCCTGAACCGTTGGACCCGGAATTTCCCGGATTGGACGGTGGCGTCTGATTTTTCTTATTATTTTCTTCAAAAAGCTTCTTCGCAGCTTCATCCAGCTGCGCCTTCAACGCTTCTTCCGCCTTTTTGGCCGCCTCAGCCGCAGCTTGCTTGTTAGCTTCCTCTCTCCGTTTCTTTTCGTCCTCCAGCTTGCTGAAAGCATCATTAAGCTTTTTCTTGGCATCCTCTTGCTTTTTATTCTCCGGTTCAAGCCTGTTGCTTTTATCCCTCAGCTCCTGCTTTTTCTTCTCAATCTCCGGATCTAGACCAGCCGTCTTGTCCAAAGGCTTCACCTGGTTCAGATCGATTTTCCGATGGGTAAGTTCCTCAAGCTTCTTAACAGATTCATGAATTAAGCCCAGGTCAGCCTTGTTCTCATCCAGCATGCTCTTGAGCACATTAGAAATAATGCTGTCGATATTCGCCTGTACCTTCTCCAGCTCTTCTGCATTCAGGTATCTGATGCTGGATTCCTGATCCGGCCTATCAGCCCCCTTGAGCTGATCATCCGTCAGACGGCTTTTCAGTTCCTCGTTCTCGCGTTGAATATCAGCAATGGATTGAAGTAGTTGTTTGATGATTTCTGGTGAAGCTGAATTAACCAGAGTGCTCGGATCCAAAAACTCAATCTTGGTTCGCAGATCATCCGTTTCATCGCGTGAGTTCACTTCCAACTGCTGCGAAGGATAGATCGTAGCTTCGCTCGTCTGCTGAGCAGGACCGTTATTTCCCGTCCCTGTGGAAGTGGTACTGGCATGGATAATGCCCGAGCCTAACGTGACATAAGTATTGCCGGTTATCGGATCGACTTTGACAAGCCAGTGCGTACCGCGAACACCCATGACCGCTGTAGGTGTCTCCACCTCAAACTCATCCTCGGAGCTGACCAGCGACTTTACCTTGCTCCAAACGGACCCGGCCCAAGACTTGACCTTGGACTTCTTGCCGCCGTCTTCCATTAATTCAGAAATGTAAATTTCCGCATTTTCACTGATCGTAATCTCGTCATTACGATCCACAATACTCAGAATAACGGAGGCACCTGGCCCTGTCTTAATCAGATCGCCCTGGTTAAGCGACAAGTCCGGATAGACGCTGATCGAGCGCGAGCCGCCCGCCTTGGTATACGTGACTTCACCGGTAACGGAGGAGACGACGGCCGAGCGGACGGATTTGGCCGAAGCCTGTGGAGCTGTCAGCGAAGAGAGCAAGCTTAGGACCAGAGTCACAACGAGCACCCAGGACCATCTTGTCCTGCCTCCGGACTTATGTATACGAGCTGTGTTTCTCAATGTTTTTTCCCTCTCCTTCACCGTAAATAATTCCTTATCCTGCCTGTCTGATAGTTTTATTGTAAGACGGCATCAATCAATTAAGCAACGGATATTCATGAAAAAAGTCGAAATTGTATCAACATTCCTATTATTTCCTAGGAAATAGGTCGCTTCTTGGCCTTATCCGATGAAGGTACGCCCTTAATGCCTGTCACCTCGTACAATTTCAATGGAATGCTTTTGCCCTTCATTAGTTTTTCACCTGCATAATTATAATCGAAGTACTCCTTGGTCAGCTCGTAGGTAACCTCCGACACAAGCACCTGATTCGGCTGCGTATTGGACTCAATCCGGGCAGCTGTGTTGACGTTATCGCCGATTGCCGTATAGTCCACCCGCAGATAAGAACCGATATTCCCTACAACGACATCCCCCGTATTGATCCCGATGCCTACAGCGATCGTAACCCCGTATTTCTCCAGCACATCTGCACGCACCTTCTCCATTCCTTTCTGGATTTCGAAGGCCGTTTTGACGGCGTAGTAAGGGTGATGTTCTACATCAAGCGGAGCGTTATACAAAATCATCGCCGCATCCCCGATAAACTTATCGATCGTGCCATGATTCTCAAGGGCGCGCTCGGTAATCAGGTTGAACATCAGATTAAGAAAATCAACGACCTCTTCCGGCTTCAGCCGCTCCGAAAGCGGGGTAAATCCGCGCACGTCGAGAAATAAAATCGTCAGCTCCTTGCTGATTCCTCCCAGTTGGATCTCTTGCTCGCTGTTCGCAATCTCCTTGACCAGATCCGGTGAGATGTACCGCCCGAACTGCTTGGTAATATAATTCTTTTGCTTCGTTTCAAAATAGGTTTTCATCGAGATGTTACCCAAATATGCCAATAATCCGCAGGCTATTGCGTGAATGACATCCATAGAGATCAATGAGGACGAGAAGAGCATATATTGACCTGCAAGCAGCACGATGGTGACGATCAGCATCAGAAGAGCCCCCGAGGTGGCCCTTAAACGCCACGTAACGAGTCCCGAGAGAATCGCGACGACAACAGCCAGTGCCAGCTCCAGCAGCGGATTGGCCCGGGTGATGGATTGATCCTTAAGAATCTGGTTCAAAATATTCGCGTGCGCATACACCAGATGCATATGGTTCTCGATAGGTGTGATGCCTTCATCCGATCCGGGAGCCGTATAGCCGACCAGGACCAACCTATCCTTGAATGTCGATGGCGGCACCTTGCCCTGCAGCACTTGATTGAAGGAAACAGTCTCGAAGTCAAACTCCTTCGCATCCCAGCGGATGATCATCTCCGACTTGGGACGGTCCTTCAATAACGGCAGATTCAGATAACGGTCCACCTTGACCCCGCCAAGCTGTGCCATGGCGAGTCCCAGTGACGGGAACACGCCCTGGGGTGTATCGATCTGCAGCCAGTTGGTGCGTACGACACCGTCCGTCGGATCGAAGGTTGCATTAATATGCGCCCGATTGGCAAAAGGCTTGAACAATGGGATCGGCTCCTGCACCCCGCGCGCCCGAATCAGCTCTCCCGCCGTTACCTTCGTACTGCGGTCGAATTCGTTTTCCACCAGTGCATGGGAAGGCAGAATAATGTTTGTATGCTTGGACAGCTCAGCCGCAAGGGCCTTGTCGCTTTCCGGCTTATCGCTTTCCGTATACAGCTCAATATCGAATCCGATCACCCTGGCTCCGCCCTGTTCCAGCTTAGCGATTAAATCCGCATACACCTTGCGGTCCCAGGGATACGGGCCGACCTCCTTGATCGACTGTTCGTCAATGCCGACGACGATGATATCCTCATGAGGCTCCTGAGACATCGTACCCTGCAGGTTCCAGGTATCGACCTGATTAGACAGCACCTTCAACCAGCCATACGACAATAGTAGTACACAAAGCAGCACAATCAGCGAATTGCCGAGAATCATAACGGTGGATTTGTTTAGTTCCTTCTTCATAGACAGCCCCCAGCGCATTAATCTAACGACTATATCTTACCATAGAAAAAGGAAGACGTGAAGAAATTAACCAAAACCACGAAAAAAACCTACCTTCTCATGGAAGGTAGGTCCTAAGTTGCAAGATCGAACATTTCTATTAATTGAACGGGGAATCGGAAACTTTGATAGAATCCGTCGGGCAGCCGTCCTGTGCATCCTGCAGATCATCGTACAGATCTTCAGGGATTTCCGTTACGCCTTTATTCCCGTCGTTTTCATAAATAACTTCTGCCAAACCTTCATCGTCGTAATCATAGATGTCAGGTGCTGTGGCACCACAGGCGCCACAGGCGATACAGGTATCTTTTTCAACCCAGGTGTATTTAGACATGCTTCATCTTCCTCCTTAGTGAATATACTGCTGTTGTCTTTATTCTAACATATAATATTATAAAAAACGGGAAAGTTCAAATAGAAAGTATTGAGTATTCCGATCTTCCGGGGAGATGGATGGAAGGTTTCATGCCGCGTTAAACCTTAATCTTCCTCTTCATCCAAACCCTTCAGACGCAGATGGTCCATCTGAAGGGAAGTTCCCCTCCGCTTGCTGTTACGGATCAGGGTCGACGGATCGTCGCCAAGCATGCCGGCTGTCAGCACGGCGCCTTCTCCGAATTTGTCCCGCAGCGCATCCAGCGTCCGGTTCAGCTTCTCCTTCACCGGCTGCTGCTGGTAGCTGAACAGGTCCAACTGCACAGCAGCCTCGCTGCGCGGGGACAGACCTTGAAGCGTAATGCCGAGCAGCCGGACAGGCTCCCCTTCCTTCCAATATTGGTCGAAGAGCTTGCAAGCCATCCGGTAGAAGTCATCTGCGCTCTCGGACGGCTCCGGCAGCTTGGCAGCCCGGGTAATCGTCTTCATATCCGGATCACGGACGGTTATGGACACGGTATGTGCCATGAGCTCCTGTCTGCGCAGCCGCCTCCCCACCTGATCGGCTATATTCAACAGGACCCTGTGAAGGTCGGGGCGCCGGGAATAATTGACGGGCAGCGTCGTAGTATGACCGATGGACTTGCTCTGCTCGCGTTCTGGATTAACCGGCGATTCGTCCTCCCCGTGCGCGGCCCGCTTGAGCCAGCTCCCCAGCACGCCGAACTGCTGGATGAGCATCTGTTCATCCGCTCGCGCGAGCTCGCCCAGTGTGCGTATATTGAGACGGGCCAGCTTGTCGGCCGTTTTCTTGCCAATCCCGAACATCATCGCACAAGGACTGGGCCACAGCACGGCAGGCACATCGCGCTTGCGCAGCACGGTGATGCCGTTCGGCTTGCGCATGTCCGACGCGATCTTGGCCAATAGCTTATTAGGAGCCACGCCGATGGAGCAGGGAAGTCCCAGCTCCTCGCGGATGCGCCGCTGAATCGTCTCGGCGATTTCCATCGGTGTTCCTATCGACTTGGAGCCCGTGATATCGACATAGCACTCATCGATAGACATCGTTTCCACGAGCGGTGAATATTCATAAGCGATCTTCATGAATCGTCTGGAAAACTGACGGTACAAATCAAAATCCGGCTGGATCAGTACGAGCTCCGGGCATAGCTTCAGAGCCTGGCTAACCAGCATCCCGGTCTTGACTCCCCGGGCGCGGGCCGTATAGGAGCAGGTGACGACAATGCCCTTGCGCAGCTCGACACTCCCCGCCACAGCGACCGCCTTGCCCTTATACAGCTCAGGCTCTACCGCCTCATGCACGGAGCAATAGAAGGCATTCATATCAATATGAAGAATGACTCTCCCGTTGACCGGATACGCATGCGCAGCCGGCTGTGGGGGGATTTGTTCCGTCATGGCTTGGCCGCTCCTCCCGAGTATTTCCTTTCTTTAGCATAATAAACAGGAGGAAACCGGTCAACTTTGCGATGCAATCCCGGCATGATAGGGAACATTTTTCAACCGACCATACCCTTTGACCGCGTTAATGTGCTATAATCATGAATTATACTTTACCCAAAGACAAGCTACATGAAACAGGAGGATTCCCATGACTCGCACGGTAAAAATATTCGATACGACGCTTCGCGACGGTACGCAAGGGGAAGGCGTCAGCCTGTCTGTTGAAGATAAGCTCAAAATCGCCCAAAAGCTCGACGCGCTGGGAGTTACTTATATAGAAGGCGGATGGCCCGGCAGCAACAATAAGGACATTGAATTTTTTGTCCGCGTCAAGGAGCTGGAGCTCCAGCATGCCAAGGTGACGGCTTTCGGCAGCACCCGGCGCAAGGATTCGCAGGCAGCCCAGGACCCGAACCTGAACCGTATCCTGGAAGTCGGCGTGTCGGTAGCGACGATCTTCGGCAAGTCGTGGGACTTCCACGTACATACGGCGATCCAGACTACCCTGGAGGAAAATCTGGCGATGATCTACGACTCCGTTCATTACTTGAAGCAGAACGGTCTCGAAGTGATCTATGACGCGGAGCATTTCTTCGACGGCTACAAGAACAATCCGGATTATGCGCTCGCCACGATCCGCAAAGCCGAAGAAGCCGGAGCGGACTGGGTCGTACTTTGCGACACGAACGGGGGCACGCTGCCCCATGAAATCACTGAGATCGTCTCCGTCGTACGCCAAAACCTGAAAGCACCTATCGGCATCCATGCTCATAACGACTGTGAGCTCGGTGTTGCCAACAGCCTGGCGGCCGTCATGGCCGGCGCAACTCAGGTTCAAGGGACGATTAATGGATACGGTGAGCGATGTGGAAACGCCAACCTGGTCTCGATTATCCCGAACCTTCAGCTCAAGCTGAAGTATGAGGTCATCAGCGAGGAGCAGATTGCGACGCTGACCAGTGTGGCGCGGTACGTCAGTGAAATTGCGAATATGCATATGCCGGTCAACCAGCCGTACGTAGGAGCCGCAGCATTTGCCCACAAGGGCGGTATCCATGTATCGGCGATCCTCCGGAATTCCAGCACGTATGAGCATCTGAAGCCGGAGCTGGTCGGGAACAAGCAGCGCGTCCTGGTCTCGGAGCTGGCCGGACAGAGCAACCTCGTGTTTAAGGCCCAGGAGATGGGACTCGAATTCGACACCAGCAACCAGCAGACGAAGCAGCTGATCGAGCAGATCAAGGAAATGGAGCATCAAGGCTATCAATTCGAAGGAGCCGACGCGACGCTTGAGCTCTTGATCCGCAACGCTTATGGCCAGCTCGAAGAAATCTTTACGCTGGAATCCTTCAAGATCATGGTTGCCAAGAACTTGAATCAGCCTGTCATCTCGGAGGCGATCGTAAAAATCAAGGTACATGGTGAAACCTGTTATAACGCAGCCGAGGGCAACGGTCCGGTCAATGCTCTCGACAACGCGCTGCGCAAATCCTTGATGGCTTACTATCCGGGCATCCAGAATGTGCACCTGTCCGACTACAAGGTCCGCGTGCTGGACGAGAAGGATGCGACGGCTGGCAAGGTCCGTGTGCTGATCGAATCATCCGACTTCCAGAACAACTGGAGCACCGTCGGCGTATCCGAGAACATCATCGAAGCGAGCTGGCAGGCGCTGGCGGACAGCATCCGGTACGCCTTGCTCAATCAAACCCGTTCAGACAACAAGCCGGAGGAACAGAAGGAACGGCTAGGACTTGTCAACCACTAAGTCCTGCTCCTGCATATAAAGAGCTGCAGCGGCGCGTCAAGCGTCTGCTGCAGCTCTTTTGTCGCTTACAGGCTAGAGCGGCTCCCGGGAACTGCCGGGAGCTTAGGCTTCGCCACCGCCCTCCACCAGCTTCCGGATCTTCATCTCCAGCTCCTCGGGTGGCAGCACATGGATAATCTCCACGAGCCTCCCTTCCTTGTCGATCAGGAAGCTGGTCGGCACGAACAAGATGCGGTAATCATTGGCCGCTCCGCCGGTCGAGTCCAGCAGTACCGGGAATTTCACCCCATACTGGCTGACAAATGACTTCACATCCTTCATCCGGTCTCCTTTGGACACATTGACGGCATACAGGTCAAACTGACTGCCGTACCGTTCGTAAACTGCTTTCAGCGCCGGCACTTCCTCATGGCAGGGACCGCACCAGGAGGCCCAGAAGTTCAGCAGCATCGGCTTGTCACGAGCGCCCCCGATCGTATAATCCTTTCCATCGAGTCCCTTCAAGGATTCGGGAGGAACCGGCATCGTGACAGCAAGCACAGGCTTGGGGGGAGCGGTTGCCGCACGAATGATTTGGTCGGTACGGACCATCTGCCAGACGCCCATCAGCACAAGCGCAAGCGCAGTCAATCCGAATAGCACATTCGTTTTTTTCATGCCATCGGCCCCTTTCGGCTTTTATAGATTTCATGAGGCTGGTCTTATCTGTCAGTATCCCCATTATCCGGCCCATGATTCCATTGGCAAAGGTTGCCTGGCCCCTCTCGCATGATAGAGTTGGCTGCCGGGAACATTAACCCCAACATTCGCTTCTTATGGGGGTTTATCGTCAACTATGGAAAAAACAAAACGAAAGCGGCTCTCCATCACCTTCGAAAGCGATATAGACGAAGACAAACAGCCTACGCATAAGCCCGCACGCAACAGCCCAACGAGCGGCCAAGCGGGCTCAGACAACGCCTCCGGACAATCCACTGGCCAATCCAAAGGTCTGATCTGGGAATTCATCGCCATCGCCTCCGTTCCCCTGGTGCTGGTGCTCGGCAATTCGATGCTTGTCCCTATTTTACCCGATATGCAGGAGCGGCTAGGCATCTCCCAGTTTCAGAGCAGCCTGGTCATCACCCTGTTCTCCGTAACCGCCGGCCTGATCATTCCGATCTCCGGGTATTTATCCGACCGGTTCTCGCGTAAGGCCGTGATTATTCCCTCCCTGATCATCTATGGCGGAGCAGGTGTACTGGCCGGCCTGGGAGCCGTGTGGAACTCTTACACGATCATCATTATCGCCAGAGCCATTCAAGGTCTTGGGGCCGCTGGAACCGCACCGATTGCGATGGCTTTAGCAGGCGATTTATATAACGACGGGACGGAAAGCAAGGCTCTCGGGTTAACGGAAGCTTCCAACGGCTTCGGCAAGGTCGTCAGCCCCATATTCGGATCTCTGCTGGCCTTAATCGTCTGGTATGCGGCATTCTTCGCCTTCCCTGTGTTCTGTCTGCTCTCGCTGCTGGCCGTTCTGTTTCTGCTGAAGGAGCCGGAACGCCAGGGGAAACCGCCCAAGCTCGGCGCCTATATCCGGCAAATCGGCCATATCCTGAAGGAAAAAGGCCGCTGGCTGATCACTTCCTTCTTTGCGGGCTCGGCAGCTCTCTTCGTCCTGTTCGGCGCATTATTTTACCTGTCCGATATCCTGGAGGAAGCCCCTTATAGCATCCAGGGTGTAAGGAAAGGCTTTGTCCTGGCTATCCCGCTGCTGGGTCTGGTCGTCACTTCCTATACCACGGGAGCCAAAATAAAAAAGAACGGTTCGCTGATGCGCCGATTGATCAATATCGGACTCGCAATCATGACCCTCTCTCTCGGTTTGAGTATCTTTCTATTCCAGACCAGCCTGTATGTGTTAATCGGATTGCTGACGGCAAGCAGCATCGGAACAGGCCTGCTGCTTCCATGTCTGAATACGATGATTGCCGGTTCGGTGGAACGCGAGCAGCGCGGAATGATTACGTCCATTTACAGCAGTCTGCGCTTTCTCGGCGTAGCCTTCGGCCCGCCTCTGTTCGGATGGATGATGGATAAATCCCATCAGCTTGTTTTTATAAGCGTCGCTTCGTTGATGGCTGTTGTAATGGTGTTTGTATTCTTCCTCGTCAAGCCCCAGGGAACGCTTGGCGGATAGGCAGGCGGGTACCGTCGGGGTATAATGGTCTTCAGACTTAGGCATTTCGCGGAGGATGGAGCTATGCTAATCGAGGAGAACATAGAAATAACCGCCGTGGCCCTTCAGTTCGTGCTGGATCATTGCAGGAGAGTATGGCCGGAAGAAGGCTGTGGCTTCCTGTTCGGCCGTGAAGACGGCATACGGCGGATATCGAGCTTTATCCCGATCGATAATGTTGCCGCCGAGCCTACCCGTAGCTTCACGATGCATCCGCAGCAAATGATCGGCGCTCTGTATGGCAGAGGGGAGTCAACGGACAGAGACAAGCTTAAACTGCTCGGCATTGTGCATTCCCACCCTTTAGCCCCGCCTATTCCGTCTGCACATGACCTAAGATCCGCCTGGCACACGCTTCCCAGCCAGTGGATCGTATCCCTTGCAAACGACAGTGAACCGCTTGTCCGCGCATACCGTTATGCGGACATAGGAGGAGCTGCCAGACAAGCCGTTCCTCTACATATTCAGGTGATCGGATGACAAATGAAACAATCTTCGGAACGGGAACCCCGATCCGAAGATTGTTAATGACGGCTGAGCTGCATATATAGATCGCCCAAGGTTTGGACATCTCGGTCCTTCGCTTCTCCGAGCAGCCTCGACCATAGTGTGGCCGTCATCCGGGCATCCTCAAGCGCATGATGCCGCTGGGTGACCTCTACTCCATACACGTCCAGCAGAGTATCCAGATCGTAGGATTTCAGCCTTGGATTCAGCCACTTGGCCACCATCATCGTATCCAGCAGCCGGTGGGAAAGATTCACCTTGGAGGTCCGCCACAGCGCCGCATTCAGGAAGTGCTTATCATGCCCTGTCCCATGGGCAACCAGCACCTTCTGCTGGACAAACTCCAGAAAGCCGCGCAGCGCTTGCAGCAGCTCAGGAGCTTGAGACGCCTCGTTGTTGCTGATGCCCGTCAATTCTTCAATCTCCGGAGGAATGGTCCTCCTGGGATTCACGAGGCTGTAGTACGTATCCTCGTTCGCGACCTCCGAACCATTGACCGACACCGCTCCGAATGAGATGATCTCGTCTCCGTTATAGGGCGAGAAGCCCGTAGTCTCCAGGTCGAAGACAACCAGCTCCACCGTATGAAGCGGAATCTCGTACAGTGAGTTTTTACGCTGCTCTTTCATGATCGATCGGATAAAAGCCATTTGCTGCGCACTTTGCATATCGAACATGGACGTAATGGCAGGCGTCAAGCCCCCCATTTTGTACAAGCTCCACATTCTTCCCGGCGGTCTCATGTCCTTCATTCGCTCTCACCTGACCTCTTGCTGTTCTCGATTTCCGTCGTGACGGATTTTTTCACAAATTTCTGGAGCTCCCCGGCGATGCGCAGGCACATCTTGAGCTCGCTCGTCCGGCTTCTGGTGAGCAGCTCAGGCGTTAGCATCCCCCGGGATGTATACTGACCATCCTCGATCTGGAAGGGCGTCGTCGAACGCAGCCTCAGGGCGATGGACAACGCATCCAGCCAGTCATGTCCGATATCCTCTGGGACATGTCCCCCAACCATCAGGGAGCGGATTCTACCCTCTGTCGAGGTCGCCCGGATACCAGCCTCCAGCGCGAGTAACCGGACACCGTTCACAATCGGGATATAAGCCCCGTACTTCACATCGACACCACCGGCATCCTCCCCGTATCGCTCCTTGATCAATTGCCCGAAAATACCGATGGACACCTTATGATGCAGCGTGTTCTGCTGCATATGACCATACATCGCAGGATGCTTCTGCACGTAGCTCAGCAAATTCCCCATAAGGCGATCTGCGAGATAGCGCTCTCCATGGATGCAGCGGAGGTCCGCAACGATCAATAAGTAACGGACATTTTCCCAATCCGGGTTCTGCAGCCAGCCGTTCACCATCTGCATATAGCTTGACAACGGTCGTCTCCACTTCTCATTCGTACACAGCACGCCGCCGCTGCATAGCGGGTACCCGACCAGCTCAAGATTGGCGGAAACTCGTCCAGCCAGCGTCTCGAAGAATAATTCGGCCCGTAAACGGAGTTCTTCATCCGGAGCATCCTCATACACCAGTCCGCTGTCCTGATCGCTCCATAAGGTTTGCTCCATACGGCCGCCGCTGCCGAACAGCAGGAATGCGTAAGGAATAGGAACCTGCTCGTTCCTCTCCTCACAGACCATGCACTCGGTCATGGCAATCGTCCGGCCGATCACCAAATCATGAAACCGATTGACCTCGCCATTCCATTCAAAGGGCGGATTCGTGGGCAGATGCCGCAGAAACATCTCATGGGCGCGTTCGCGCAGCGACCGCAATTCACGGAAATCCCGGGCCTCTGTTGCCTCTTGGATCATGCTGACCCATGCTTGACGTTCCATACCTGTTCTCCTTCCTTATACAGCCCCGGGAGTCTGCAGCTATAGTTACACGGAATGTGTCTGTCCGCCGCTTGCCGCTTTCTTCAACTGCTCGGGGAAGTCCAGTCCGACAATCTCTTCTTCCGTAACCCTCAGTTCGATCGTTGCTTTGATCACAAGAATAACTGCGGCGTAAAAACACACCTAATCGATCGCTGCCGCGAGCTGAGCCGATGTATTCTCATCCGCAGCAAACGCCATCGCAGAGGGCATGGCAACCGTCAACAGACCTACCGAATAGAAGAGCCTCTTCATCACATCGCCCCCCCTTTGATTTTATGTTATATTAAATAACATTTAGTGGTATGATTAATATCATTATATGCAGCAAAATCAAATTATGCAACGGATTTTTTCGGCCATCATCCAAGAAATACGAAGGATAATCTAACATTAACATTTGATTATTCGGGTTCCTCACATAACAAAAACCCTGACTATTCTGTGTGCCGGCACAGAGTAATCAGGGTAAGGAAATATCGCATTTACAATTTGAAAATAATGCCCATGAGCGAATAGATAATGACCGTTGAAAATAAGATGGTCATATGAATAAGCGAAAAAATGAACATCGATTTCGCCCATTTCTCCGAGTCCATTTTCTTGGACCCGTACACGCTCAAGACAAGCCATGCGACATTCAGCAACAATGCCACCAGCATAAGCCCTAAGCTGAGCGGCCCGAACAAGAAGCTTGTGGCAACGAGAATAACCAGATAAATATTGGTCTGCGTGTAGGTTCTTTGCATGCCTTTAACTACCGGAAGCATGGGAACATGGGCCGCCTTGTACTCATCATGCTTGCGAATGGCGATCGCATAAAAGTGAGGCATCTGCCAGATCACCTGGATAATAAAAAGACCTAGAATAGCAGGATGCGCAAGGTCCGGATGCATGGCAGCCCAACCGATGAGCGGCGGCATCGCACCGGAGATGCTTCCCACCTCCGTATTATAGATCGTTCTTCGCTTGGTCCACATGGTATAGGGAACCACATAGAAAAACAAGCCCAGAAAGCCCAGCAGTGCCGCTAGCGGAGTGGCCAAAGCCAAGAACCCCAAGCCGAGCACCGTCATCACAGCGCCAAGCGCGAGCACCGTATTCGGTTTAATTTCACCAGTTACCGTCGGTCTGGTTTTGGTCCTTGTCATGACGGCATCAATATCCCGGTCGTACCAGTTATTAAAGGAGCCGGCTGCTCCAATAACCAGAATCGTACCGATTAAAGTAAAAACAATATCCGGAAACTTTTCAATAAGATCCAGATGATACGTGTACAGGGCGAGTGTCAGTCCGGCAAACATCGGAATCAGGTTGGATTTGATGATCCCGACTTTAACCGTTTGGGACAAAATTTGTGACAATTTCCGTTTCGGTGCTGCTAGCTGCTCTTCCTTATACATGACTGCCTTTTTATTCCCCTTTTGGTTTCATTCTGCAATGCTATACGACTAAAACATTTATATGATCATAATGGTATGGCAATTTCGGCATGGTTGTCAAGAAAAGCACCTGTCGCCCCAACACTCGGCTTTCCAACCCGGTACAGTCTAGACTCATCACCCCTGGGCCTGGCAGCTCCTGAACGCCCTATCAGGCACGTGAGAGAGCATACCAACCTATAGTTCTGCCCTGCATGCTGAAAGCTTATTCCACCCGTAATCGTCATTCCCCGTCTCGAAAAGCATAACGTTTGACTGTACGGTTTGGAATGAGTATCATTAATAGAAAAAGAGGTGAGCGAACATGGGGATATGAAGCTATACAGAATCGGTGAGCTGGCTCGCTTATCCGAGATAAGCCTTAGGACCATCGACTACTACACCAAGCTCGGACTCATTCAGCCTGAATCCCGGTCCGATACCAACTACCGATTATACAGCGATGAAACCTTAATGAGGCTCAAACGTATTGAAACGATGAAGCGTGAGAAATATAGCCTGGAAGAGATTAAGGCGGATCTTACTCACTGGAATAAGGTCAGCCGGGATGAGCTTGTGACAGATAAGCTCACATCCTTGCAGTTCAAGCTCAAGCAACTCGAGAAAGAAGTTCGCGAGGTTGGTCCGCTGGTCGAGAAGCTCAAGCCCACACAGCTCAAAAATCTGCATCAGAAGCTAACACCTTCCGCCGCGGCCTGCATCGAAGCTCTTCTACTGCTCATGGGCAAGGGTCCTCTATCCTGACTATGCTTTTCACTTATTACACATACGGAGGAATGAAATATGTTTTTTCACCCGATGGATTTTCTCATCATCATTGCGTTTGCCCTTTCCTTATGGGCCCAGTTCAGGGTCAAGGGGACCTTCAACAAGTGGTCCGAGGTTCCTATCCACTCCGGCATGACCGGCTACGAAGCCGCCCGTCGGATGCTCGATGCCAATGGACTGCATGATGTACCGGTTGAGCCTGTGCCAGGCGCCCTGACAGACCACTACGATCCGATGGCCCGTGCGGTCAGACTGTCAGAGCCTGTATACTACGAGAACTCGATCTCGGCTGTATCCGTAGCCTGTCACGAAGTCGGCCATGCCATTCAGCATAAGGTTCATTACCCGATGCTCGTCATGCGCCACCGGATGTTCCCGGTCGTGAATTTCACATCCGGCGTAGCTCCACTGCTGATTTTGGCCGGACTGTTCTTCCAGCAGTTCAACTTCCTGCTTGGCTTGGGCATCATTTTCTTCTCAGCTGCCGTAGCCTTCCAACTAGTCACGCTGCCCGTCGAATTCAATGCGAGCAACCGCGCACGCGACTTGATGGTAGCCGAAGGGTTTATCACCAATGACGAGGAACGCGGAGTCGCCAAGGTTCTCAATGCAGCTGCCTTGACTTATGTGGCCGCAGCCTTGATCTCCTTGCTGGAGCTGATCAAGTACATCATGATCTTCAACAACCGGAACAACGATTAATCCTGCATTCGATAGCCAGGCCGCCAGGTTCATCATGAACCCGGCGGCTTTTTTCAACTTGATGCCTGCGCGATGCCTAGAGGGCGGGCGGTCCTGCCGGCTCTAACCACAGATCGTGAAATTGCGGCCAGCCCATCGCACCAAGCGATACATTGCGCAGCGAAGGGTGATATACCGTGCGCTGCGTGTGATGGAGCAAAAACAAGATATACCCCTGCTCGGCAATCAACTCTCTCAGCCGGTACACATACGCTTCCCGCGTCACCCTTGAGCTTTCTTGATATAAGCGTTCGATCAGCCAATCGGCCTGGCGCTTGAATTCTTGGCCCAGATGAATATGAACGGCGCTATTCTCGGCCAGGAAGAGCTGCAGCACCGACATCTCCGGCTCCTGCTCCAGCACATTGCAGTTATAGGCCAGCTGCGAGCGGGCCAGCACATCCTCATAATCAGATTTGCTGCTCATTCGGGCCACATATTCAATGACAACGCCGAGCTCCGCCCATTGGCTGCGAATCTCCTCGATTTCATCCGTACAGTTCACAGGAACGCACATCGTTAGAGCTTCCCCGGCATAACCGCTTTCCCGGAGAAGCTGCCCCGCTAGGATCGGATCGTATTGCACATCCGTATCGCTGCGCGGACCTGGCGGCTCATAGAACCAGGAGGAGAAGCGGGTATCCCCCTGCATCCCCGGCGAGATCAGTCTCCTGCGGTCAGTGCCGTACAAAAGCGCTTTACGGAAGGCAGGATGATGCTGCGGACCCGGCATATTCAGATTGAAGGTGATGAAGCTGCTGTCCCGTCCCTCCAGCTTGATGGTCTTCCAATTCTCTGGAATTTGCAGATCCGGCGAATTTTGATAGCGCAGCTGGACCATCACCGCCCCCGGCATCCCGCCTTCGAAGCTCAAGTCACGCGTGTACCAGATCTCGACCCGATCCAGATGCGCCCGCTTGTCGAAATAACGGCCGAACGCCTCCAGAACGAGCATATTGCCGTCATGTCGGCTGACCTTGAACGGACCGGTCCCCACGGGCTTGCTCCCGAAATCCTCGCCCAGCTCCAGCACCACATCGCGCGGAACGATGGAAGCGCGATCGAAGCTGAGATGATTGAGAAACAGCGGGTTCGCTCGCTTGAGGAGAAACCTGACCGCATAGGGCCCCAGCGTCTCAACCTGCTCCACATCCTCAAACAGCCAGCGGAAAGGCGATTTCAGCTGGTCGCTTCTCATTCGCTCGACCGTAAACCTGACATCGTCCGAGGTCAGCTCCCGTCCGTGGTGAAAATACACGCCCTTGCGCAAATAAAAGGTCCATTCCCGGGCCGTATCGCTGCTGGTCCAGAAATGGGCGATATGCCCGTCAAAGGAGCGGGTTTGTTCATTATATTTGACCAGTCCATCAAAAATCTGCTGCACCATATGACATTCCACGACGAAGGTCAGCAGGGAAGGGTCCATGCAATCGATCGGTTTATTGCACGGAAGCCGCAAAATATCGAGCGTCCGCTCGTCCGTTGTCTCTGGATGAAAGCCAAACTGGGTTCCCAGCCAGCTAACAAACCGCTCCTTCGCCAACGCGACATGCTTCTGCTCCTCCAGGTAGGCGTAGGCTCCCTGAATATCCCCCCGGCGGACAAGGAGCTGCGCCCCCTCCAGCACGACCTGCTCGCTCGGCATGAGAAAGACCAGCCGCGACCGGTTTCCCCGCCCTCTTCCCGCGATCCAGCGAATCCATCCCGCTTCGCTCATCTTGCGCAGCACCAGGTTCACATTGCGGCCCGAGCAGTTGAAGATTCGGCCAAGCTCCTCCAACGTTATCTCCAGCTCTTCCTCTTCTGCGACAGCCGGATACTGCTTACGAACGCTTAGATAATAATAGTCGATCATAGACCCCTCCGGATAAAAGGTGAAGGAAATAAACTTTATGCTACACTTTTTATTCACCTTTAACAAGCTATAATCGGGAATAGAGACGAATCGCCAAACCGATCGGGGAGAGTGGATCCTATGATGAACCTGTTTGAATTGGAAATGCAGATGAAAGAACAGCAAGAGACGCTGCGCAAACAAGCCAGAGGCCTGGCGCTATCCGGCATCCCATTGATGGACTGGCTGCTCGGAATGACCGGGCTCTTCGGCCTGGTGTTATAAATACATGATGCACAGCCTGAATATGCCGCTCTCTAGGACTCCTTCTTTTCATCCACACGGAAAAACTCCAGCAGAAACTTACGGAAGCCCTCGGCGACCAGCGGCAGCTTGTCGCCTGAGCGCTGGATTAGTCCTACACTGCGCGTTACCCGGGGGTCTGTCACTTTGACCTTCATCGGCTGCAGCTGGCTGATCTCCGTTAGTGCCATCTCCGGCAGCAGACTCACCCCCATACCCGCAGCAACCAGCCCGCGGATCGTATCGGTCTCCTCGCCCTCAAAGCCGATATGAGGATTGAATCCGGCTTCGGTGCAAGCTTCCAGTACAATATTTCTTAGCGAATATTCCTCGCTGAACATGACGAATGATTCGTCCCTCAGCTGCTCCAGCCGGATACCTTCTTGACCCGCCAGCGCATGCCCCGGAGGCAAGATCGCATACAGCTCCTCCTGCAGCAGCAGCTCTCCGCTGACGTGAGAATGTTTCTCAGGAAAAGGCGAAATGAACGAAAGATCGATTTCACCTTTCATCACATCCCGGATCAGGCTGTTAAAGGTCCCCTGTCGCAGCTTGAACTTCACCTTCGGATGGGACTCGCGGAAGCGGGCCACCACCGTTGGCAGCAGATAGATGCCGAGGCTGTGAGGAAAACCGATCCGGATCTCCCCCTGCTCCGGGTCCATAAATTCATGAACCTCGCTGACCGCACGCTCCAGATCAGTCAATATGCCTTCTACCCGGCACAGAAACAGCTTGCCTACCGACGTCAGCTGAAGATTTCGCCCTTTCTGCACGAACAGCTGGACACCCAGCTCTTCCTCCAGCTGATGAATCTGCCGGCTGACAGCCGACTGTGCGACATGCAATTCCTCAGCAGCCTGTGTTACATGCTGCTTGCGTGCCACCTTGACAAAATACTGCAATTGTCTGAATTCCACGAAACATCCTGCCTCCTGTACCTCATCAGCCAAAACACTCTTATTGGACAAGGTCTCCTCTAAAAGCTTATAATAATACTCGGTGAAATACCAATCATTCTCAAGATGCTAAAGGAGGCCCATCTACACATGGCACAAGCTACCCTGAAAGGCAACCCGATCACGCTTGTCGGCCCGACGCTGAAAGCCGGGGACAAAGCACCTGATTTCACGGTAAACAAGAACCTTCTCGAAACCGCATCCCTTTCCGATTATGCGGGCAAAGTGAAGCTCATCAGTGTAGTACCTTCTCTGGATACAGGCGTTTGCGATGCGCAAACTCGCCGTTTCAATGAAGAAGCCGCTAAACTGGGAGATAACGTTGTTATCTTGACGATCAGCAACGATCTGCCATTCGCTCAATCCCGCTGGTGTGGAGCTGCCGGTATCGACAAAGTCATCACTTTGTCGGACTACAAAAACCACTCCTTCGGCAAAAACTATGGCGTGCTGATCCAAGAACTCCACTTGCTGATGCGTTCCATCTTCGTCATCGACGCGGATGATAACATCCAGTACGTTGAGTACCTCAGCGAAATGACAGATCACCCGAACTACGAAGCAGCCGTAGAAGCTGTGAAGAAGCTCGTTTAATCCAGGTCTCGCAAATAAAAACAGCGTGGAGGTCCCACGCTGTTTTTATTTGTATATCGTGTAAGCGCAGCCGTGCCGGTCAGTCGTTGGTCTTGTAAGCAGCCAGCTTCTTATCGATGTGCTTGAATATATCAAGAATGGTGCGGTAGTTAGACCCCAGATCACCCAGCGACCCCCGAGAAGCCGAGTAAATATCAATGGCCGTCTTGAGCGGATTGATGCCGAATAGCGTCACCGTGATGTCCTGTGTACGGCCGGTGATCGTCCTCTTCTCCAATACGATCTCACCGACGTTGCGAACTTCGTGCAGCAGCTTGTACCCGTTCAGTTTCTTAAACATGTTGATCACTTCATCCCAAGCCTGATCCTTGGACATTTTATAGTAACGGGTCTTCAGCAGCGGATCCTTGGCTTTCTCTCCCGTCGTTTCATGGCTGCGGATCAGACCGATTAAGGTTCGCTGTAGCAACACATTCCCTCCCATACGAAGTTCCTTATCTATTCCGGTATACACTATTCTTTATCATATCACTGTTTAGAAGGAAGAGAAAGAGCAAATGCATGTTTTATGCAAAAAGTGTCAAATTTCATGTCTGATAGAGCCTGCAGATCCGTTCCGCCTTCTCTCTTAACGCTAGAATCAGCTCCTTAGGCTCCAATACCTCGACATCGTCTGCCAAATTAAACAGCACACCGAGCAGCCAACTCGTACGGAGCTGTTCTTTTTTCAGAAGCAGCATACCTTCCTGCACAGAGCTGATGCCACCCGTTCCGAATAATTCCTCGACCCGCTGACGCTGGGCCACTGAAAAGCGAAGCACCAGCGGAAAGGTCTCCCCAGTCCTCCCATTCCAGCGGGCATTCAGCTCTTCCAGCGTGATCCCGCGCCGGTCAAACACTTCACTCTCGATCCTGGAATCCTTGATCCGGTTCAGCTTGAAGGTCCGATAGTCCTGCCGCAGCCTGCAGAATGCATACAAATACCAGGCATAATTTTTCCAGGCGACCCCGATAGGCTCAACGCTCCGCAGACCGGCCTGCCCGCCTGCATCCGTGTAGGCAAAGGTGACGAGGCTTCGGCTTATGGCAGCCTGACGAAGCTCGGATAACAGCTCCTTCTCCTCCTGGCCCCCGCGCCAGAGATCGGTATCGATCAGAAGCGTCTCGCCCGGCCCTTCCGCTCTATTTCGTTCAGACCTGGCTACCAGCGCCCCTACCTTGGCCAGCAGTCGGTCGGTCTCCCGATCATCCAGCGAGGCCTGGAACCCCTTCAGAGCCGTTAGAATGGATCTGAGCTCATCGAGCGTCACCATCTGACGGTCGATATGGTATTGCTCCATAATTTCATAGCCGCCGTCGGCGCCAGCGAAAGAGGCAATCGGGATTCCAGCCGCATTGATCGCCTCCAGATCCCGATAGATCGTTCGAAGCGACACCTCAAACCGCTCGGCCAGCTCTTGGCCGCTCATTCTCTTGCGGCTGAGCAGCAGCATGGTGATTGCCAGCAACCGGTGAAGCTTCACAGCGTAATCCTCCCTTATCCTTCAAAAAAAGCCGCATCGATCGCCGATGCGGCCCTAACAGCTTTACGCTGATTGTCTCTATGCTAAAATACGGATTGCTCCGCGCCTTCCCAGTCCTTCAGGAAGCGCTCGATCCCTGTATCGGTCAGCGGATGACGAACCATCTGCTGAATCACCTTGTAAGGCACTGTGGCGATATGCGCCCCCAGCAGCGCCGCATCGATCACATGAGTCGTCGTTCTAACGCTCGCGGTGATGATTTCCGACGAAATGCTGTGCACCCGGAAAATTTCGCTGATTTCCTTAATCAGATTGATCCCGACCTGATTGATATCGTCAAGTCGTCCCACGAAAGGCGATACATATGTCGCGCCGGCACGAGCAGCCAACAAAGCCTGCGTCGAGCTGAAAATAAGCGTAACGTTCGTCTTGATCCCTTGAGCGGTGAACTGCTTGGTCGCTTTCAGTCCGTCTTCGGTCATCGGCACCTTCACGACGATGCTTTCTCCCAGGGCTGCAAGCTTCTTGCCCTGCTCGATCATCTCTTCGGCCTTCAGGCTGATCACTTCCGCGCTGATCGGCAAATTGCCGACAATCGAACCGATTTCTTTCACTGTTTCAAAAAAGTCTCTTCCCTCTTTGGCGATCAAGGAAGGATTAGTCGTGACGCCTGCAATAACACCGAGCTCATGCGCTTTGCGAATCTCTTCCACATTGGCCGTATCGATGAACAGCTTCATCTCGTACATCCCTTCTATGTATCTTCAGTTTTGGGCACAAAAAAACCCGCATATGCCGTCCGGTTCCGTGTCTCGAACCTGCCTAGGCAGGTGGGTGTCCGCAGAATCGGTTTTGAAGTCCCTTTTCGAGGGCATGTCAGCCGCGATTCAATGTAGGTCTCCCGAGAAACAGTCATTGGTTCAAAACAACGTTAAAACCGAGACGCACATCGCAGGATTTTGTTGTAGACTTATTATAGACCAATCCAACACGAAAGTAAACCTGAGCCCCAAAGCTCTGTGGAAGATGCCAGAAACTACTATTTATTATCCCTTTTGTCCTCATCGGAGCGGGAAGTGTACTCAGGCAGCTCGTCGCGCTTCTGCACTTCAGAAGCAAGCGCAGACTCATGCTCGGCGAGTTCATCCGTCTCTCCGTCCGCTTCATCCTTGGCCAGCAGCGCCTGCTGCTTATCCTGGAGCTTGCCGAAGATCTGATTGAAGTGCCAGAATGAGACAACCGCTATTAGGCTTCCCATAAAGAACGGGATCAGGAAGGTAAATTTTACAAAGCTCACATACAGAATAACACCGTTCAGAATAATCATCGATAACGAACGGATCGGGCTGCCGATCGTGATCAGAACGGAATTCTTGATGATCTGCCAAATTTTCATATGCAGATGCGTCAAGATGGAGAAAAAATGAAACATCGAAATGATCAGCATGATCGAGATGGATAGGACCAGAAACCTTAAGAGTCCAAACAAGCCCTCTTGGTTGCCGTAATACTTGAAGTTAGCGACCAGAATCGCCCCAAACAGCAAATAAACAAGTCCACCGAGCATCGCCTGTACATAGTTGGATTTATATCCCCGGAAGAAAGTTTTGAACAGCGGTACATCCCCGTCCCCTGTCACCCACTTACGGGCTACGCTGAACATTGCAGCCGTAGCAGGGAACAATGTAAACGGCGCCAAAACTCCCATCAGCAAGAATGCGAAATAAATATCCCCTTCTCCTGACCCCGGCACAAACATCGGAAGTGCAGCAAGAAAGAAAGGAATGGAGCAAATCGCCCATAACACATTAATCACGGATAAACGCATGATCCACTCGGATATCCGGTAAAACCCACCCATGACTCCTCTAAATTCCAACAATGACGCCTCCTTCTATGTCCATCCCTTATTATAGCCTATTTCATGCTTTTCAGGTAGCCGTCTAAGCGGTTCTGGGCGGCACAACATACCTTATTTTATCACCCTGCCACTTTGCGGTCAAAACAAGTCCTCCGGGGACAGGCCGATGGGCGTACAAGTAAAAAAACAAGCCCGCCTAGGCGGGCTTGTTATTCATTTGATTCTATAATCAGACAAGCGTCTCTTCGTTAGAACGGCTTGCCGGACGGGATTGGCCTCCACGATTTTCGCCGCCGCCGCTGCGTCCTTCATAGCGGGAAGAATCGGAACGTCCACGGTAGTCGCGGTTGTCACGGTATCCGCCGCCTTGACGTCCGCCATCACGACGATTGCCGCCACGGTCTCCGCCGGTGCTGCTGCTGCCGCCGTAAGGACGGTCGTTGCGGCGTGCGCCGCCTGCCGTACCATAGGAGCCGGATGGTCTGCGGCCGTTGGAACGTACGTCCGGACGGCGCTTCTTGGCACGGATCGGATCTTCCGGAGTCAAGTCGATCTCGACTTCCTTCTTGTCTCCGCCTGTCAGCAGCTTGAGAGCTGCAGCAATCAGATGTACGGAGTCATGCTGCTCCAGCAAGGAGATCGCCAAACCCTTGTACTCATTGTGCTCTTCCTTCTCCAGTACTTCCAGCACGCGCTCAGCCGTCAGCTTTTGCTTGCCTTCGATGGCTTCAGCCAGGCTCGGCATAGGCTTACGAGTGATGCGGTGACGCGTAATTTTCTCGATGAAATGCAGGTGGTCGATTTCACGCGGCGTTACGAAGGAGTATGCCACGCCTTCTTTACCTGCGCGTCCTGTACGGCCAATCCGGTGAACGTAGCTTTCCGGATCCTGCGGAAGGTCAAAGTTGATAACGTGAGTAACGCCGGATACGTCCAAACCGCGCGCTGCTACGTCCGTTGCTACCAATACCTCGATGCTGCCGTCACGGAACTTACGCATCACGTTGTCACGCTGATTTTGGGAGAGGTCGCCGTGCAGGCCTTCAGCCGAATATCCGCGCTTCTGCAGAGCTTCGGACAGCTCATCGACGCGACGCTTCGTGCGTCCGAAGATGATAGCCAGATCCGGGGACTCCATGTCGATCAGGCGGCAAAGCGCTTCGAACTTCTGACGCTCATGCAGCTCGATGTAAGCTTGCTCGATCAGAGGAGCACTAACTTGCTTAGGAATGACCGACACATGCTCCGGATTGTTCAGGAACTGCTGAGCCAATCTCTGGATATTAACAGGCATCGTAGCGGAGAACAGCATCGTCTGACGATCATCCGGTACAAGGCGCAGGATCGATTGGATATCTTCCATGAAGCCCATGTCCAACATTTCATCCGCTTCGTCGAGGATAACGGTCTGCACGTCATCCAGCTTGATCGTTTTGCGGTTGATGTGGTCCAGCAGGCGTCCTGGCGTACCAATGATGATCTGCGGCTTCCTGCGGAGACCGCGGATTTGCTTCACGATATCTTGACCGCCGTAGATCGGCAGGGAACGGATGCCTTTGAAGCGGCCGAGCTTCTCGATCTCTTCGGCAACCTGGATAGCCAGCTCGCGCGTAGGACACATGATCAAAGCGACGATGCGCTCTTCCTTAATGTCGATTTTGTTGATCAGCGGAATTCCGAAAGCTGCAGTTTTCCCTGTTCCTGTCTGTGCCTGACCGATCAAATCGCGGCCCTCCATGGCTACAGGGATGGCTTTGTCCTGAATCGGCGTTGATTCCTCAAAACCCATCTCTGTAATGGCGCGCAATACTTTCGGTTCCAAACCAAATTCACTAAACGTTTTCAAATGATTTCATTCTCCTTTGTACTATGGGGTTCTCGATTTATATATACCCTTAAGTGCGACTCCTATCTTTTCTTAGTTAATCTCTTCATGAGAAACACTTCTCAAGCTGTGTCAATAATGAACAGTCAAGGCCGTACTTAAGAATATCTTTAGTATTATACCACAGCCCGAGACTATATTCCAGACGAGTTGAAAATGAAACCCACAATTACTGAGCATCGTATATAATACATATACTCAGCATCGTAAAAAAGGAGCGACAGCATATGTCCGTTTGGAAAAGAGTCGGGGACATTCTGAAGAGCAATAAAGAGGTGCCTGTAACCAAGGAGTCCAACCCGCTGGAGGATACGAAGATAGGCGACATTGTGAATGTTGACTTGGAGGAGTACATGGTAACCGGCAAGGTGGTATACTATGACCAAGGGTATGCCCCGCACCGTTTTGCATATTATTTACAGAACGGCAAGCACATCTCATGTCTGCTTGTAGAGAAAGGCCGCACCTACGAGTGCTTCATCTGCGAATTCGTCGAAGGCTCACTGGACGATCCCAGCGATGTACCAACTATGATCGATATCGGGTCCGACATTACCTACAGGCTGGAGCATAATCGCACCGACAGAGTCAGAGTCGAAGGGCAGACCGATTTCAGATCCGGTGACGAGTTGTTGATCTGGCGCTACCTGGGCGGCGGCGACAAGTATTTCTTCCTTCAATGGCAGGACGGCAAGTATGTCGCGCTTGAGGGCACACTAACACCGGCCGGCTTGATCAAGTTTCTCAGCGCATCAGGAGGTCCTTCTCCCGTTTAACTTCCACAACCCGACAGCAATGACAAGCTACGCAGGAGGTGAGTTCGCGACATGAAACATATTTCCAAATGGATAGCCGTGCTGCTGGTATTCACACTGCTGGCGGGCTGCGGCGATTCCGGCAATTTTATTAAGGATAACTATTCCCTCGTTGACGTTCAGGGCAATGGCAAAAGCACGTCAAAAATATATGAGGTCCAAGGCAAGGATGTACCGACCGTCGCCAAGGAGCTAGCCGCACAGGAGAAGCCGAAGGAGACCAGCAAAGAGTCCCAGGAGCGGATGTTCCTGGTCTACGACAATAAAATCGTCCACGTCCAGAAGGACCCGGATCATGAAAATACGACCATTGTTGAGTTGGACTCAGTCCAATATGCGAAGGAGAATTACAGCTCCTCCTTCCTGCAAGGGTATATCACGGCCTCCCTGCTTCAGTCCCTGTTCGGAGGAGGTTGGTTCAATAGCAGCCGCGGCACGGATTACCGGGGATATACGTCCAGCAAACGATATGATGATTATGGCAAGTACCGTTCGGCGCCTTCGCCGAGCACACCGGCGCCACCGTCAAAAACGCCTGCTCAGCAGCAGCCTACAACCTCTGACCGGAAGGGAAGCTTCACAACTTCCCCTACAGCGCCACCTAAGTCAGGCAGCAGCACCGGAGATTCCGTTCGGAGGAGTGACGGATCCAAGCCGACCTACAAGGCTCCTTCATCGGGATCATCGTCAAAACCAAGCACGAGCACACGTTCAGGCTCGTTTAAAAGAAAATAGCTTGTATCTAACTTAAGCTTTCCGCTCAACTGGGCGGAGAGCTTTCCGGCTGTTAGCAGCCTCAGGAGGATGTATATGTCAAAACTGCAGCGCACATGGACCGGCTCCATTCTAATGGCCGTGATCGGCTCGGCCCTGATCGCATCCAGCTTCAATCTGTTTATTATTCCGCATCAGCTGCTTAGCGGCGGCTTATCCGGTATTGCGATGATCGTAGGCTATTTTACCGGCTTCGACATCTCGCTTCTGTTCCTGCTCTTTAACATGCCCGTGCTGATCTGGGGGCTCGTCTCCATCGGCCGGAAATTCATCATTTTGAGCGCGATTGCGGTCGTCCTGACCACCTGGTTCATGCGGCTCGTCCCCGTCATGGCCGTCACGAGCGAACCGATTATGTCCGGCGTAGCCGGAGGCGTGCTGATCGGACTCGGAACCGGCATCGCCATGCGCGGAGGCGGCTCCAGCGGGGGCCTCGATATCATCGCCTCGATCCTGACGCGTAAACGCGACTTTCCGCTGGGTACCGTTCTGTTCGCGCTCAACGGTGTGATAATCGTGCTCCTGGGCTATTTCAAGCAAAATTGGGACCCTGCGCTGTACTCGATGCTCTCCATTTTCATAACGGGCAAGGTTATGGACACGATCCACATCCGGCATCTGAAGGTCACGGTGTTCATCGTAACCCAGAAGGGCGAGCTGCTTCTCTCCAAGATGCAGAAGCTGCAACGGGGCGTAACCGTGATCCAGACAGAGGGTGCATATACGAAGCGGACCCAGCATATGCTGATGACGGTAACCACTCGCTACGAGCTGGCAGACCTCCAGCTGCTCATCCGCAAGTGGGACCCGCAGGCGTTCGTGAATGTGACCGAAACCGTCGGGGTCATGGGATTGTTCCGGCGCAGCTAGCTCCGGCAGGGAGGAGATACCAGCACGATTGCCCGCTGTCATCTTCCTCAGATTATGCTATAATAAAGCCAGCCTTAGTTTCATGCCTTTGCCTTTGCTTTCCCTGTTCTGCCTGTACGGCTCGCAAGTCGCTCCTGATTATCTTATGCACCATATGATGACGGGAAGGGTGATGCTTGTGGAAACGGTGAAGCTTTCAACGATTGTCATGAAATTAACGCCTGAGTTGTATTCATTTCTCAAGCGCCATGAGCTTGAATCCGAGATCGTGCTGCGCAACGGGCTGGCGGCTCTGGAGACGGAAGATGCCATGGAAATTATTCAATACAGCATTTCGGAACATCAAAAAGACGTCCACCTTCATTAAGAAGGGGACGTTTTTTTCTTTTGATTTAAAATTAATGGTTTTGTAATAATTTTGCGTTATGAGAACGCCCAATGTATGGTATGCTAGGAAGTAACAAAACAACCATTTCAATTGTGGAGGGATTCTGAATGGGAGCTTTATCTCCTTGGCATATGATTCTGATTGCAGTCGTACTTTTGTTGTTGTTCGGGCCGAACAAGCTTCCTGAGCTGGGCCGCGGCTTCGGCAAAATGTTCCGTGAATTCAAGGATGCTACGAACGGGAATGCAGCTGCCAGCGCAGAGGAGAAGCGTGAATCGATCGAGGCTCCCAAAGCTGAACTTGTCTCGCCTTCCGAGCCAACCGCTCCAAGCGTCAATAAGTAAGCAGCAGACCGATTTGCTGCCAGCCCATCCGGTCCATGACGGCCGGATGTTTTTTTTATGCATGCCGGAGTGATACCCCTTCATGTCTGCGGGCTATCTGCTCAGGCTCTCTCCCTCTCCTCTCTGGCTCAAGCTGCCGCAAGCTCCCCTCAAATTATTAGCCGATTTCCACATATCTCGCTCTTGTTGCATATATCGGCAAATTCTATCAAAGCTTCTCTATCGAATTACCGGATAGTTTATTATAATAATAGAGTGTGTAAATAATAGAATCACAATCAGCAGGGAGAGACGAGCATGGAACTCATTCTGGCCGCATTCCTTATGGCCTGGGGAGGCGTAAGCGCCGACCACCCCAATGTTACCTTCGAACAGGTGGCTCAAGCATCCGTGGATTCCACGCGTGCCGTAGCTGGAACACCGGCTCCGGACACCTCTGCCGATCCGCTCAAGCCAGCCGCCAAGCTGGACCCGCAGCCGGATGCACCGCAAGTGAAGGGCGTCTATGTAACGGCTCACAGCGCAGGCGGCTCGCGTATGGGTACGCTGCTGAAGCTCATGGACGATACGGAGCTGAACGCGATGGTCATCGACATCAAAGATGACTGGGGATATATCACTTACCAGACCGACAATGAGAAGCTGCAGGCTATGGACACGACGAAAAAGATTATTTCCGACATGCCTAAGCTGATGTCAACGCTGAAAGAACACGACATTTACCCGATTGCCCGCATCGTCGTCTTCAAGGATACGGTGCTGGCCCAGAAACAGCCCGAGCTGTCTTTTGTGAATCCAGACGGCACGCTGTGGGATAACGGCAAGAAACCGGCCGACAGCTTCGTGAATCCCTACCGCAAGGAAGTATGGGATTATAATATCGAAGTCGCCAAGGAAGCCGCCAAAGCGGGCTTCAAAGAAATTCAGTTCGATTACGTCCGGTTCCCCGAAGGATTCGAGAAGCGTGCGGATACCCTGAAGTATGACAAGGATGAGCGGCCCCGGATCGATGCCGTCGCCGGCTTCGTGAAGTATGCCCATGAGCAGCTCGCTCCGCTAGGCGTGCGCGTATCTGTCGATATTTTCGGCTATGCGGCTGCCGTACCGGCTGCGGAAGGAATCGGGCAGGATTTTCAGAAAATCTCGCAAAACGTGGATGTGATCTCGCCGATGATCTACCCGAGTCACTATTCCACCGGCTGGTACGGCTCCAAGGTGCCGGACGCAGCCCCTTATCAGACGATTGCCGGCGCTACCAAGGACACGCATAAGAAGCTGGAGCCGCTGGAGCATCTCAAGCCCGTAATCCGCCCTTGGATACAGGATTTTACCGCCTCCTGGGTGCCTGGCTATATCCGCTACGGCCCCAAGCAGATCGAGGATCAGATTCGTGCGCTGAAGGACAACGGCGTTGAGGAGTTCCTCCTGTGGAACGCTGTCAATACATATACCCCAGGTGTGAATTACAAATAAGTCCACTCATTGGATAAACAAAGACCGGCCCTCCCTAAACGGAAGGCCGGTCTTTGGCATGCCGTACGCCTGTTAGTTGCTTACTTTTCCATCAAACACTACAGAGCTTAACGGCTTGCGCGTATTTGGAATCTCGCGTGCTTGAATCGCCTCAGGCAGCTCGCTCTTATCCCCCTGGTACCCGAGGGAAATGACTGCATGCAGTTCGTAATTAGCCGGAACATTCAACAGTTCGCGAGCCTGCTCACGATCAAATCCGCCGATCGCATGAGTGGACAGCCCCAGCAATGTTGCTTGCAGAGCCAGATGTCCCCATGCCGCTCCGCTGTCAAAGGCATGCGCTCCGTTAGGATCTCCATTCTCTCTGAGCTTGTCAGAGGCTATGAGAATAAGCACAGGCGCTTTGGCCGCCCAGAGCTTATTGAAGTCGCCAAGAAAGCCGCGGAACACCGTCAGCTGTTCGTCCGTCTTGGCTACGATAAACCGCCAAGGCTGGTCATTATACGAGGAAGGAGCCCAATGAGCCGCCTCCAGAACCGTCGTCAAATCTTCATCCGACACTTGTTGATCGGAGTACGCGCGGGGCGACCACCGATTCAGGAACAGAGGAGTTACGCCAGCTTCCGAATTTCGGTGTCCTTTTACTTCCTCGGACAGTTGATCAACGATAGATGTAGTGCTCATCTAAAACACACCTTTCATATATGAATTGTTTGATATAATCATAGCATTGTCTCTGCCCCTTGGAAAGTAAAATTTTTATGATAAGCAAGGCTAGCGCAAAGAAGCAGCCTTTGTGGCTGCTTCTACTTCTAAGCTTCCTGCGTAAGCTTCCGCTCACCGCCTAGTATCAGCGGCTTGGCGATCTTCGGGGGATGCCCAGATCAGGAAGCTGCCAATCGATCGGCTCACTGCCGATGCTAGACAGAAATGCATTCGTCTGTGAATAAGGCTTGCTGCCGAAAAATCCGCGATGGGACGACAGCGGACTCGGATGGACGCTGCGCAGTATATGATGGCGCTTGTTCGTGATGAGCTGCATCTTGGCCTGGGCATGACTTCCCCAGAGTATAAACACAATCGGCTTCTCCCGCTCGTTCAGCAGGGAGATGATGCAATCCGTGAATCGTTCCCAGCCGCGTCCCTTATGCGAGTTGGCAGCGCCTTCCCGCACGGTCAGCACCGTATTGAGCAGCAGCACGCCCTGATCGCTCCACGGGATGAGGCAGCCATTGTCCGGCAGTTGGCAGCCCAGGTCGTCGCGAAGCTCCTTGAGCATATTCTGCAGCGATGGCGGAGCCGGGACACCCGGCTTAACCGAGAAGCTGAGCCCATGAGCCTGCCCGGCTCCATGATACGGGTCCTGCCCGAGAATAACGGCCTTCACTCCGTGATAAGGCGTATGCCGCAGAGCATTGTAGATATCGTGCATGTCAGGAAATATCGTCTGCGTCGCATACTCGCTTTTTAAAAATTCCCGCAACTCGAGGTAGTAGGGCTGCTGAAACTCCTCCTTCAGCAGCTCCTCCCAATCGTTTGCCAGATTCACCGCCACAATTCCCTCTCCCCTTATTACGAATGACGCAGCTTCTCCGTCATCTGTACGAAATATTGAACGGTACGCAGAATACGCTCGCGCGTCTTCGCATCCTCCGGCTCTCCCTCCGCTGTGAACGTACGCTGAGCCCCCCCGATGGAGATCCATTCCGAGCAGTTCACCCCGTGCACATTGCGCACGATCGTCTGCAGCTGCTGCAGCGAGCTGACGCCGACCGCTCCGCCTGCCGAAGACATGGCAAGCACCGGCTTTCCGTCAAACTGGTCGAAGCCCGTGAAATCCAGCGCATTCTTCAATACCCCGGACAAGCTCCCATGAAACTCAGGCGTAGCCAGCACGATCGCATCGGCCCCGTTCAAAGCTTCCTTCCAGGCCTGCACGCTCTCGCCTACCTGCTCATCATCTGCGCAATAAAAAGGGAGCGGCTTCTCATACAGATCGTACAGCTCTACCTGTACACCTCTCTCCGTCAATACTTTTTCCACATAGCGGCAAAGCTTGGTACTCGTCGCCTCGCGCCGGTTGCTTCCTGCTACAATTGTAATCTTCATCTCTAAAGCACCTCCGCTAACATCTCTTCGTAGTAGTCGTATGTATGCCGTTGCATGCGCAACGGACTGCATACCCATCCTATCGAATTCACGCTCGTATAGCAAGTATTCCTAGCAACCTCTGCTAGCAAAATTCGCCTTGTTGCTGAGCTTTCCTCAGGTCACGTACAATGGAATCACGCACAATAGAAATAGGCAACATAGAAAAATTACCCTGCAAGGGGTCAAAAGGAGGAAATGTGCATGCTTACAGCCGGCACTCCCGCTCCCGCATTTACCGCCGAGAGCACGAAAGGCCCAATCCAGCTCGATCAGTATCTGGGGAAACAGCCAATTGTACTGATCTTCTATCCGAAGGATGAGACACCGATATGCACGAAGCAGCTCTGCGCCGTACGGGATTCCAAAGCGCAATACGCCGAATTCGGAGCGCTCGTCCTGGGCATCAACCCCGGTTCGCTTGAGGAGCATCAAGCTTTCTCGCGCAAGTTTCAGTACGACTTCCCGCTCGTCAGCGATGCGGACCAGTCCATCCGCCAAGCCTACGATGTCGGCCAGACGCTATTCGGCTTGCTCGGCCAGCAGCGGATCGTTTACGTCATCGGAAGCAGCGGCCGGATCGCATACGCGGCCAAGGGCAACAGGCCCACGTCCGAGCTGCTGGAGGCCCTGCGTCATGCACAGTCGTAACCGCCCGTGACGATCTCCATCCTGCACGCCCGTTCACGCAAAAAAGCGGAGCTTCCGTTAAAGAAAGCTCCGCTTGGAGGAAGATCTGTCAAGCAAGCGTTCGGCTATTGCGATAACCGTTTGGCCAGTTCGTACAGATCCATATTGAATTCCTTCTTGGAATTGACGACTTTATCGATGTCCGTGAGCACCAGCTCACCCTTGATAATGCCCACACCCTTGCCCGATTCGCCCTCGATCAGCTTACGTACGGCAAAATCCCCAAGGTTGCTGGCCAGAATACGGTCGTTATGCGTCGGGGCTCCGCCGCGTTGGATATGGCCCAGCACGGTAACGCGAGGCTCGATTCCGTTGCGGTCCGTAATTCCCTTCGCAATATCCTCACCCTTGCCGACACCCTCAGCGACGATGACGATACTGTGGCGCTTGCCAAGCGCGAAGTTCTCAGACATGCGGCTGGCGATCTCATCGAGATCGAACGGAACCTCTGGCACCAGGATCGTTTCGGCTCCACTGGCAAGACCCGCGTACAGCGCGATGTCTCCGCAATGTCGACCCATGACTTCCACGACCGAGGAACGCTCGTGAGAGCTCATCGTGTCGCGGATCTTGTTGATCGCATCGACGACGATGCTGACCGCCGTATCGAACCCGATCGTCAGATCCGTGAACGGAATGTCATTGTCGATCGTTCCCGGCAAGCCCATCGTTTTGATCCCGAGCTTGCTCAGCTTATTCGCCCCTTGGTAAGAGCCGTCGCCACCGATGACCACCAGACCGTCGATGCCGCGCTTGCGCAAGTTATCTGCGCCGAGCTGCTGGCCTTCCGGCGTCATGAATTCCTTACATCGAGCCGTTTGCAGAATCGTGCCGCCCCGCTGGATGATGTCCCCTACGCTCCGCAAATCCATCTCACGGATATCGTCATTGATCAGACCGGCATAGCCGCGTTGAACAGCGAACACCTCCAGACCGTGGTACAGGCCGCTCCTCACAACCGCACGTACGGCTGCGTTCATTCCCTGGGAGTCGCCGCCACTGGTTAATACGGCAATTTTTTTGACTGTCATGCTGATTTCCTCCTTAATCGTCGTGCCCTGTTTCTAGTGCTTCTCTCTATATGTAACTTCAAGAACAACTTGTCATAAGTCAAAGATTCGCCTACAGCCTAGCTCGTCTTGCGAATCCAGACACTGTTTACCAGGAAAAATAACCGCATCAGAGGGCTGCCCTTCATCAGACGCCGGGAAATCCGCTTGACCTCCTGCTGCCTGCTGACCTTCGGATCGGATAGATAAAGCGCCAGCAGCCCTTCGATAATCATGCGGTGAAAAGCCGGATGATCGAGCTGCTCCGATCTGCGCTTCGCTTCCTCCACGATGGCGGCTATGCGGTCGACCGTCGCATCCATACTGTCGTAGTAGCTGCAGAAATTCAGATCTCCGCCCGCCAAATCCTCCTCCTGGTCGATCAGGTAATCGAGCAGGATATGAAGGGCGCATACGTAGGGAAAATACGCTTCGCGAATCGCTTCGACCGTTCCGTCCCGCAATCCCGTATCGGAAGCAGCCAGAAATAGCATGAATACGCCGAGCGTAGAGCCCGTTGCCGCCGCGAACTCGTTCCATTGTATGGCAGGAAACCGTCCCTGGTGAACACTCCACCACGACAATAGCGCTTCCTCCCGCAAATCCTTGCGGATATGCTTGTACACCTGCAAATCCGCATACAAGCCCACGAGTTCTCGGACGTCAGATGCTACAAGCCCATACGAGGGCAGCAGCCGGATCGACGCCTGGCAGGTCTTGACCAGTTCGTTCAGATAGCCGGCATCCTCCCGCTCCTCGCGGAATTCATAGTAATCGTGCAGGGGCTCGGCCGGATCGACCGCATCCAGCATCGACTGATGCAGCCTGCGGAAATCCTCGGGATCGAGCGATGTGCTGCGGTCGCATAGATTATCCAGATAATCGCTGATCGTCTGGAACGCCACGATCAGCGGGATCAGTACGTGACGCATCGACGGGTTCGCAGTTGCATAGACAGCTCCGCCGATGCAATGAAATTCCTTGGAAGTCATGCTGTCGATGGCCTGCTTGCGCAGCTCCGCATCCGGCATCGCCTCCGCCTTCTCGCGCCAGTCGCCGAGCTGCTCGCGAACCTCCGGCAATACATACCGGTATACCCTCGTGATCAAGCCCAGAGGTCCGCGCGGAACAACTGCGCTTCCTTTAGCGGCGCTCACGCCAGGTTCCTTCTCCGCCGCTTTGCGTATAGCAATGCTGCAGCAAAGTATGCATCTCGGCCACTTGCAGATCCATCAGCCATTGCTCCACGCGTTCATTACGCACGCGCGTCACCTGCAGCTCTACCAGTCCGTTGAACCCGACAGGATCGAAACGCCCGTCCTCCGTCCACGCCTCAAGCTTGCCCGCGAACGAGGGACTGCCGAAACAATCCTCTCCGGTCTCTACCAGTTTCTCCCTGATAAGGCTCGTCCATGCCTCCTGTGCAGGATGGCCTCCAGCCATCCGGAACCAGTACGAGGCATTGGGGTAATCACCCTCCATGCGGTGCATGACCCCATGCCAATAGCTGCCTTCCCTGCTGTGAAGGGATTGCGACAACTCGTGGGACTCCTCCAGACTTTCATTCAGCAGCAGCAGACCCGCCTTCACCGCGAGCGCATAGCTGCGATGTTCGCCGGCAAATCCGTCCACAGGAATTTTGGCAATCTTCAAGCTTGTCAAATCGTCCAGTTCTTCCATCGGATACAAGGAAGGGCGATGCTGGGCAAGCTGTGCGGCGATCCGGCCGAAGCTCTCACTCCAACTCAAGATTCTAACCTCCCGGTTCAACGCTTATAGTCATCTTTCACCTGGTTCGTCCATGTTTAGTGTTAGTGATGAGCGGCGCGGACGTCCATATCCTGGTTCACACGGAACCACAGATGGAGCTCGTTAATCGTGCTTGCCAGATCAGCGATCTCACTATTCAGCCGGCATGAGGTCACGAAGTCATCTTCGACATTCAACTGCTCCTGCTTGACAATAATGACCTGCTCAATCTGCTTAACCCGATCCGGGATCGTACCGCGTATTTCTTCCCACCTGAGCAGGATAGCCGCCTGCTCCGCGTCCGTGTAGGATTCGAATTCCCGGGGAAACTGGGGCACCAGAATGCCTAGCCGCCCGTCCCACACAAAAACATCGGTCATGCGCATGCACCACCTTTTCTCGCTCTGACATCTGAGTTCTGCCCAAGGCGCGCACGCTTTCTTGCCCACATTCAGAAAGCTCCGGTTCAGCTGCAGCGTCCGCGACACGGAAAGCATCCGGTTCGGCATGCCCAGCTGCCGGTAAATAGGGTCTGGCTTTTTTTGCGAAGTGGCCCCGGTCAGGAGCTTTCTTATTAATGTAACAGAAACGGGACTTGCGTTCCAGTGGGAAGGCAAATTTTTATCCCCTTTCCTCCTCCTGTTCGTGCTATAATGTGAGAACTGTGTGAAAAGAGGGACCGCTATGAGTGAACCAGCACATCAACGCATATCGTTCGGACAACTGCTTGCATTTTTTCTGCCGCTTGGCATCTCGGCAAGCCTTGTCACCATTTCTCATGTTATCATCAACAGTACGCTCGCGCGTTCGGCGCACCCGGAAATCATCATTGCCAGCTACGCCCTGCCTATGAGCATTCTGGGCATTACGGAACGACCGGCCGTCCTGCTAAGGCAGACGTGCTCCGCCCTGGTTCGCGACCGCATCTCCTTCCGGGCGATGTCCATCGTGAGCCTATACGTGCTGGGCTCGATCTTCGCCATAGGGCTGGCCATCAGCTACTCGCCGCTCGGACCCTGGCTGTTTACCGGGGTGTTCGGAGCTGAAGAAAGCATGATCGCCCCTATGATGGATGTGTTTCGCATTCTGATGTTCGTCAGCATCTTCTCGGGCATACGCTGTCTGTTCCATGGCATCATTATCTCCAACATGCGCACCAAGTGGCTCACCATCGGGATGGGGATTCGGCTGGTGGCGATGTACCTGGTCTCGCTCTACTTTATACATACGGGCGTCACTAGCGGAAGAGTGGGAGCCATCATCTTCCTCGTCGGCATGGTCATCGAAGCTATCGTCAGTGTCTGGGAGGGAAGGTCGCTGCTGAAGCACCATATTCCCGAGAAGAAGGCCGAACATCCGGTCGAACGGCCCGGACAAATATTTGGCTTCTACAAGCCTTTGCTGTATTCGTCCATCATTGCGATTATCGCTTCTCCAGCTATCAATGCCTTTCTGGGCAAGACGAATGACATTCAGCTCTCCATCGCGGCCTTCGCCATTGCGGCCAGCCTGACGAATCTGGTCACCAGCTTTTTCTCTTACGTGCACCAGATCGTATTGAACTTTTACCGCAAGGATGCAGCAACCGTCGTTCGCTTCGCTGTCATGGTCTCCTGTCTGCCTACGCTGCTGCTCGCCCTGCTCTCCTACACGTCAGCAGGCCCTTGGTTTATGGAGCATGTGATGGGTGTCAATGAACGGCTGATGAACGCCAGCCTCTCGACGCTGCGCGTCTTCATGCTGCTTACGCTGATCTTCCCGTGGCTGGACTTCGGCAATGGCATGCTCATGCTGCGAAGACAGACGAAAACCATGGTATGGTCACAGGCTGCAAACGTGTGCACGACACTGATCGTTCTCTTGGTCTGCATCTTGCTGACACCAGGCTGGAATAGCGTGATCGGCGCACTCGCACAATCCCTGGGACTCGCAGCAGAGGCTTCTGTCGTCTGGCTGATCCTGAGAGCCGCCAAACGTTCGGGGCTTGATCCTGCAGCGTTCGGCTCCTCCTCCCGCAAAGCGGGTAATTCCATGACAGAATCGAGTGATTAACATGCGTTCAAAAGCGCCAGCCATCCCGCGAGAGGATATCATGCTGCGCGGATTTTCCTTTTCTTTCTTTACGATGGTAGCCATCATCTCGTCCTACTTCCCCTTGTACTTCCAGTACAAAGGCTACTCTACGGTGCAGATCGGGCTGCTCTACTCCGTCGGTCCGCTGATCGGGATCGTCTCCAATCTGTTCTGGGGAATCATGAGCGACAAATATCAGACTGTCAAAAAGGTACTGGTGCTGCTCGTGCTCGGCCAGCTGCTGGTCGCCTTCTTTATGTTCCGGATTGACGGCTTCGCCCTGCTGATGGTGCTCATGGCCGCTTTCTTTTTCTTCCAGCAGCCGATGACCTCGATGAACGACAGTCTGATCCTGCTGACCGTGAGCGGCACCAAGAAAAGCTACGCCTCATTCCGCGTCTGGGGCTCCATCGGCTTCGCGACGGCAGCTCTGGTCTTTGGCGAGCTGCTGCGCCATTACGGGGCCGGCTTAACGCCCACGCTGGCGCTCGGCTCGCTCGGCCTGACGCTCGTGCTGGCATCCCTGCTTCGCGATGCCCGGGACCCGCAGTTCAAGCCGCCTGATTTCTCCGGCTTCCTGCCGATTATTACGTCGCGGTCCTTTCTCGCCTTCCTGATTATGCTGCTGATCGTCTCCATCGCCCATCGGATGAATGACGGCTTTCTGGCCCTGTACCTGAAGAGCCTGGGAGCAAGTCCTTCCATAGTCGGCTGGAGCTGGATGGCCTCTGCAGTCAGCGAGATCCCGGTGTTCTTCCTGCTGAGCAAATACGGTCACCGCTACAAGGAGCTGCCTTTGCTCGCGCTCTGCAGCCTGGTGTACGGTGTTCGATTCCTGCTGATGACCTTTGTAGAGAACCCGCTTTGGGTGATTTTGATTCAAATGATGCATTCCGTGTCCTTCGGGATCTTCCTGTTCACGGCGATCCGTTATATTCAGAATGCCATTCCCGACCAGTACCGCTCCAGCGGGCAGGCGGTATTCGCGATGATCTGGGCCGGCCTGGCCGGCTTGCTCAGCGGTACGATCGGCGGCTGGGTATTCAATACGTGGAGCCCTCATGCGATGTACGGCACCGCGTCCGCTCTAGCTTTCGTCGCCCTAATCGGATTTCTGGCCCTACATGCCAGACAATCGGGACCCGCAGGCTCTGACGGATTTCAGTCGTAACCGAGAACATTCCGCAGGCTGCCTGCAGGGTTTAAGTCCCGCCATTCGTCTTATTTAGAGAGGGAATGGAGGGGCTTTTTTTGCCGTACGACAGAACAAAGCCTTAAAGTTTTCTTAATGAGGCGGCTTTTGTGCAACCTCGACGTTTTTCGACCGTCTTTACTTAAAGCACTTATTTTATTTCGCGCGATACGGAGGGGTCACGTGCTTGCGGTAAATCATTTGTCACACAGTTTCAGGAACGGGACCGAGGATACACCGGTCCTCAATCAAATTCACTTCGATGTGGGCAAGGGTGAGATGGTCGCCCTGCTCGGCAGCTCCGGTTCAGGCAAATCGACGCTGCTTAACCTGATGGCCGGTCTGATGAAGCCGACAACGGGCAGCATCCTGATCAATGGCAGCGCGATCGAGAAAATGAATGAGAATCAGCTGGCTGAGTTCCGGCGCTCCCATATCGGCTTTATTTTTCAGTCGTACGAGCTGATTACCCATCTCACTGTACGTGAGAATGTTGAACTGCCGCTGGTCTTCCAGGGGATGAAGCCTAAGCTGCGCCGTGAGAAGGCGATGTCCCTGCTGACCAAGGTGGGTCTAGGCGAGAAAACCGAGATGTTTCCCTCCCAGCTCTCCGGCGGGCAGCAGCAGCGGGTCAGTATTGCCCGCTCGCTCGTCACCATGCCGACAATTGTGTTCGCGGACGAGCCTACAGGCAATCTGGATACGAAGACGGAGAAGGAAATTATCGATCTGCTGATCGAGCTGAACGAAACGCTGGGTTTGACTTTCGTCATCGTCACCCATGAACTGGAGGTCGCCCGGCGGACACAGCGGGTCATTCAACTTCGCGACGGCTACTTGGTGGAAGATGGGGCATGGGCGGGTGAGGACGAATGAAGCTTAGGGATTATGTTCGGCTAGGCTGGGACCAGCTGAAGCGGAGGGTTGTCGTCACCCTGCTCTGCGCGATGGGGATTGCCATCGGCTCCGCCTCCATCATCGTCGCCCTGTCGTTCGGCGAATCCATCAACCAATTCAGCAAGCAGCAGATGTACGAATTCCTCAAGTCGGACGAAATCTCCGTCAGGGCGGGCAGCGGGCCGGAGTCTCAGGCATCGGGAGATCCCAATGCGGCCAAGCCGTATGAGCTCACCAAGTCGAAGATCGACATCATGCGCAACTTTCCTCATATCAAGGCGCTGTCAACTTACCGGACCTTGAACAGCTTTAACTTGAAGCTCGATACGAAGGAAGGCAATCTGTATGAGATTTACGCCACCGAGCTCGATACCTTGGGCGATTTTGGCGTGGAACTGCAGCAGGGAGGCCCGTCTGAGCTCGAGAATACGATTATTCTCAGCTACGGCGCCACCATGGGATTGCGGGATGAGCTGGCTTCCAGACAGCCTGTCTCTTATCAGAATGAGCAGGAGGCCAGAGAGGCTTGGCGTATTCAGAGAACCATTACCCTGCCCATGTATCAGAAGATGGTAACGCTGGTCCCTCAGCGTTTCGGCGAATACGGCAGCGATGGCACAGGAATCCCTGTACGGGTTGTCGGTATCCTGAAGAAGCCGGAGGGATTGTCCGATGAGATGATCAGCAACCAGAAAATCGCCTATGTCTCTCCTGCTCTGGGGAAAAGGCTCTACGACGCCCAGCTCGAAACGAATGGTGGCAAGCCGCGGCCTGGCAGAGATGGAGAAGCATCCGCGAACGCCGAATTCGATATGATCAAGCTTAAGCTCACCGACAGCTCTCATGTCAAGGAAGTGGAGGGCTTGCTCCAGAAGCTGAAGGTCAGCGTGGAAACTAACCTTCACCGGGAGGAGCAGATCCAATCTCAGCTTACGATCGTCCGGATCATCTTTGGCGGAGCCGGTCTGTTCATCCTGTTCGTAGCTTCGATCTCGATCGTCGTGGCGATGACGATGTCCACCTATCAGCGCCGGCGCCAGATCGGGATTATGAAGGTACTGGGCGCCAACCTGGGCCAGATCCGCAATATGTTTATGGTCGAATCGGCGCTGCTCGGTCTGCTGGGAGGCCTGGTCGGAATTCTCACCTCATACTGGGTCATATGGGCCATCAACATCGTGATCATGAAGTTTGCTGGCAACTCCGGACCAAGCTCAGACGAAGTCCTGTTCATCAGTCCCTGGATATTGCCGCTGGGTCTGTTCTTCGCCATTATGACCGGCGTACTATCTGGCATTTACCCGGCCGTGAAGGCTTCGCGCACCGATGCGCTGACGGCCATCAAGCGGGATTAATCGACTATACATAGGGGAGTTATGACGATGAAGAAAAAGAAATGGCTGATCGCCGTCTCCGCCGTCGTGGTGGTCGGCGTAACCGGACTGTTATATTGGCAGAGCCGTCCGGTTGACCGCAGCAAGCAGAATACGATGCAAACCGCCAATGCGCTGAAGTTCCAAGCGGTCCGCGAAGATTTGACCAGTACCGTGGAGGTCAAGGGCAAATCCTCCTACCGTCAGGAGACCTATATCAACGCTCCCTTCGCTAGCGACGTCAAGTCTTGGGTGGTGAAGGAAGGCCAGCAGGTGAAGAAGGATGACGTGCTGTTCAAGCTCGTCGATACGACGCTGCGTAATGAGATTGCCGAGCTGCAAGCCTCCGCCCGCAAGCAGGAGATGGAAATCCGTCTGGGCGAGTTTCAGGCGAACCTCGCAACGCAGAACACCGATCCGAGCGGGATCTCCGAGACGGATGCCAAGCAGCGCTTTGCGCAGAATGAGAGCCGGAAGATTCAAGAGGAAGTCGCCCGATTGAACCTGGAGCATGCCCGTACCCAGCTTACGGAGAAATCCGAGAAGCTGAACGCCGCCCAGTTCCCGGCGCCGGAGAACGGCATCTTCCTATTCGATGCGGTCAAAGAACCCAAAAACGTCAAGGAAGGCGAACGGATCGGTAAAATCGTCGATCTGACCCAGCTTCAGCTCCTCGCTTCGGTCGGTGAGTATGACTTATTCCGGCTGAGTGAAGGCATGCCCGTTGAAGTCCGTGTAGACGCCTTGAAGGGCATGAAGCTGCAAGGCAAGGTGGAGCGTCTCTCCAAGTTCGCCAAGGGCAGCAGCGATGGCTCCAGCAGCGGAGCAGCGCAATTCGAGGTCGTGATCTCGCTGGAGCCCAACGAAAAGCTGATCGCAGGACTTAGCCTGACCGCCTCCATCCAGACCGCCAAGAAGAGCGGCGCGCTGACCCTTTCAACGCTGGCTATACAGCGCGATAAGGACGAGTACTACGTGATGCTGGAGACGTCACCGGGCAATCTGGAGAAGCGCGTCGTCAAAATCGGGGTGGAAACGCCGGACAAGACGGAGATCTTGGAAGGTCTGAACGAAGGCGACACGGTGGTCATTCAGTAGAAGCACACAGTTCTGTTTGTTATTTTCCGCTCAGGCCGTTATAATTAATAGTAGTTTTAGCACCAAGTCCTAAATGACTCGAGGCCTGGCCGTCCGTTGCGGTTCAGCCGCGTGTCCGGTCTTGGCGCAAGCATGGAGAGGATGGAATCACACATGACCGAAGCAACAAGCACGCTCGCCTACGATGAATTCAAAACGATACTGCTGGACCGCCGCAGCGTCCGCAAATACAAAAATGACCCCGTATCCGTTGAGGATATTCAGGAGCTGATCGATTGCGCCCGTTATGCGCCGAGCGATACCAACTCGCAAACCTGGGAGTTCATCGCCATCACAAACCGCGACAAGATCAAGGAAATTGAAGCCATCACCTGGGAAGAGCTGCATAAGCGGGCCGGTGAAGCCGAAGAGAGAGGCTTGTCCAAAGAAGCCCGCCTGCTCACCAAGTCCTTCGGACCTTACGCGACGGCATTTTCTCAGGCTCCCGTCTTGATCGTATGTTTGGCTACGCCATACCAATCCAAATTCCGCGACCGGATCTTCGATCCGGTCCAGCTCGTTCCCGATCATGTCTGGGACGAGGAAGGCATCAAGAGCAGCTGCCTGGCCTCGCAGAACCTGATGCTTGCCGCTCACGCCCGCGGCTTGGGCACATGCCCGATGACCGGTCCGGTGCTGCTCGCCCAGGATCGGCTCCGCACCTATCTGGACATCCGCCCGGAATGCCAGATTAATATGGTCATCGCCCTCGGCCATCCCGAGGAGCGTCCTTCCCGCTTGCCACGCAAGCCCGTCGAGGATATTCTGCGGATCATCGACTAGGCGTCCGGTCGTACAACCCCTAGGGAAGACACCTACCGCCGGCTTGACACCTGGCAATGGCATCTTGTATAGTTCAGTTATAGCTTCATAAACGACCGCTTACGATGGAAGCACCCGTAAGTGAAGGCATCCTGCCTTCCTTGCTGGTGCTTTTTTTGTTGTCCGCGCGTCTGAGTCTATCCCTTAAGGAGGGTTTGAAGTGGGTAAACCATTCATTGCATGGACGGTAGCCGTGGCGCTGGCTGCTTCCACACCGTCAGCGGCTGCCGCCGCGACCGTTATGACCGATACCGTCAAGACAGCGCTGGAGAAGACGATTGCCGGGGCTGACCGGACGCAGGCTGACAAGCTCAGCTCTCTGTACAATGAGCTGTTGTCCGCTCAGAGCCAGGAAGAAGAATGGAGCGCCAAGATCAAAGCCTTAAGTACACAGAACAAGGAATCGCTAGCCTCCATCACCAAGCAAATCAAACAAATCGACGACGCCAAGCTGGATAAGCTGGAAGCCGACGCGGTCCGTACACGAGAGCGCTACGCCCCGCTGCTGGCCCACTACACCCTGCTGAATAAGCAGCTCGAAGCAGCCAGGTCCCTGGGCAGCAAAGAAATGAGCCGCATGCTTAGCCTCCAGATCAACACGTTAAAAATCCCTGTGCAGCTCGCCCGGCTGAACATCAAGTCCCAAGATGCTGCGTGGAAGGCGGGCAAAGAGCAGGCTGCTAAGACAGCCAAAAAAGTCCGCGCCCAGCTGGGTGATCTCGATCCCATCCAAGCGCAAATCAAGGCCAAACAGGGAGCAGTCAAAACGATCGAATCCGGCGCGGCTCCGGTATGGAGTTCTTTCAAACAGGCTGTGAAGCAGAAGGACGCCAAAACCGCTCAGAGCACCCTCGCTTCCATCGTATCGCTCTCCCGCCAAGTGAATGAAGAAAAGAAACATATCCATAGCCTGGAAGCCAAAATCACCAAGGTTTTGACAGCAGCCAAAACCCAGTTGCCCTGAACATAAAAGCAGCACCTGTGCGTCTCTCTCCAGTTCCTCCTGACTCCATACACTCCCTTAACGCAACGGGGCTTCGCTAGAAACCAGCCTGTCGCTATATGGATTCGCTAACATCTGACACAAAAAAGACGGTTTCCTGGAAGCGGAGCTTCCAGGAAACCGTCTTTTGGCCTGAATTCGTTTTGTTGTATGCGGCAGAAGACAACTACCCAACGATATATGTTTTTCAACCCGGTGGCTTGATGCCTCGGGCATCGCAGTTAGTGTTATTCTTACAGCTTGATTACGTTAGCAGCTTGAGGACCACGGTTGCCGGAAACGATTTCGAACTCAACCGATTGACCTTCTTCCAACGTCTTGAAGCCATCGCCTTGAATAGCGGAGAAGTGAACGAATACATCGTCGCCGCCTTCAACTTGAATAAATCCATAGCCTTTTTCTGCGTTGAACCATTTTACTGTACCTTTCAATGAAAACAACCTCCTAGATGTATCGCCATCAAGGGCGAATAACAAGATTATAGCATCAGCAAACGCATAAATCAACTTGATCGGGCTGATCTATACGTCAGGCGAAGCACGTTTTTAGACCCCGGAATGAAGGGCAAATCGGACTCCAAAATGCTTGCTTGGACCCCTTCTTCTGCTAACTCAGCCAGCAGTTCGTCCAGATGAGGGTAGCGTTCCGAGCGGAGCGATGAAAGCGGGTAAATCCGCACTTCCCCCTCCTTGCTGCACACCCTGAGCAGCTCCCGGACCGCGTTCAGATGAAACGTCCGGTCAAACTGCCCATCGTATAAAAATAAAAAGTGGCTGACAAGCACAAGCGAAAAAGCAGCGTCCGGATATGGCAATTCTGGCAATAGCGCCCGGGTGTATATCCCGGTTCCTTGGCTAGCCCGGTAGTGAGTAATAAATCGGTTCAGCGAAGCTTCCCGGCCTAATCGATGCTGCTCTAGGCTGCCATAATAACTCCAGTCGTACTGTTCCCGGAGGGCTTCCAGCTTGGAGGTGGAAACAGCAATCTCCTTATGGCCATGCTCCTCGATCGATACGGGACCCAGCGCATACATCGGGTCCGCTGCTCTTGCGTCGCAGCCAAGGCTGCATGCTTCTGCTACGAATGACGATGCTCCCGACGCCACATCCAGGACCGGCCCTGCTTGGAGCAGCTCCAGCTCCAAGGCAAACATCCTGCGGTACTCCTCAAATGACCTGCATGTCATCGCTACGCCTATCTGTTCATAAGGCTTCAAACTTTCACTCATCTCTGCTGCACGCTCCTCGGCTCATCTATTGTTTCTCCGGCTCCCATAAGCCCTATGGCTCATGCTGGAGCTTAGCAGGATAATACCATGGATGCGCCGCTCGTTCAACCTAAATTTTGGAATTCAATCTGCTTCCATTTCGGATGATTTCGCTCTCCCACCCCTGCTCTGCTCCCCTCTTGAGCCTTGCAATTCCCTGGCATGTGCGGTATGATTCGCCCATAGGCCGAGTCATCCGCCTAACGAATTTTTTAATTGAAGAGAGGTTCCTTTACACGTGATCAAAAAACATACGATATTCAAAAGAGATAAATGGAATATGGTGACCGTCGAAGTAAATGGCAAGCAGCTGATTCTCCGTGAAATTACGGATCAGTGGGGCGAAGAATGCCGTACCTTTCTCAGCCGTCCCGAGATGATGCATTGGGCACAAGAGCGCTTCGCTCCGGGCCGGTTTGACGGCACGGAGGAAGAGGCTGCACAGATTATGGAAGCTTTCCGTCAGGTATAGCCGTAATTTCCGCTTCTGGGGGCTTGACTTCAAGCTTGTTTAATGTCTATAATGAAGTCAATTACATAAGATGTCCTCCAAAGGGGAGTAGCTGTCACAGTAAAGTCGTCAGTTCGGATTTCTAAACAAAATCCCGGCTTTATTGGCAACGAATTCGTTGTTAGCAAGACCTTTGCCTATGTTTCATGGGTAAAGGTCTTTTTTGTTGGTAAAAAGAACCTAACCCGGCATGGTATAGGTTCATTTTTATGTAACCATCATGATAGTGAAGGAGTGAGGACTATGGATTGGTTATCCGCATCATTTTTGCTCGCATTACTGAATATCGTTCTGATCGACCTCGTACTGGCGGGAGACAATGCCATTGTAATTGCTCTGGCAGCCCGCAACCTGCCCAAGGAACAGCAGAAGGGTGCTATCCTGTGGGGGACCGTCGGAGCGGTTGTCATCCGGATCGTGGCTACACTGGCCGTTGTCTGGCTGCTGAAGCTCCCTGCTCTGCTCTTTATCGGAGGCATTGTGCTCATCTGGATCGCCTACAAGCTGTTAGTGGATGAGAAGGAGCATGATATCACGGCTAAGCCTCGACTCACGGATGCGATCCGCACGATTATTATTGCCGATGCCGCTATGGGCTTCGACAATGTCATTGCGGTAGCCGGTGCGTCTCACGGAAGCTTCACGCTCGTCGTGCTCGGTCTGATCATCAGCGTACCGATCATGGTATGGGGAAGCACGCTGTTCATCAAGCTGGTCGACCGCTTCCCGGTTATTATCTGGATCGGATCTGCCGTTCTGGCCTATACGGCAGCCAAGATGATGACAGAAGACCGCTTCGTAGCTGATTACTTCCATGCCAACCCGGTCGTGAAATGGATGATTGTCGGCGTTGTGGTCATCGGCGTACTGGCCATCGGTTACCTGAAGAAAAAATCCTCAACGACTGTTCGCATTACGGATACCGGTTCTCTCGCCATCCCCGAGGGTCTGGAGAAGGTAGCTGATATTCAGCCCAATGATAGCTTTACCGCAAGCCGCGATAAAGACGGACGGCTCGTACTCGTGAAGTCCAGAAGCTGACAAGCTCTAGAGCTCGAAGCTTCGGGCGAATAACATAGCTGACAAGACCACCTCAACCGGCTTTCCACCTGGGAAGCCGGTTCTTGCTGGTTTACAAGATGCTTGCACTTCTAAAGAGGAAAATCCGAACAAACGGCGAACCTTATAGGGCGAACGTTAAAGTTCGAAAGGGGGAGCATTCATGAGCAATGGAGCAACTATTATTACCTTCATCATCCTGTCCTTCTCGCTTTCTCTGATCTTAATCATGAAGAAGGATACGCTGCCTGCCAGCGTCAAACGGCCGCTTGCCCTGCTCGCGCTGGTGATGATCTCTTTTTCCTTCGTGCTGATGATTTTTTCATTTTTACAGCAGGTGTAGAGATCTGGATAGACTTACGTGAGTGGAATCCCTATACTAATATTTAAGCCGCGCTCCGGTCATACTAAACCACATGTTTCCAGACCGATCCTTTTTTTCTATGGAGCGTGAGCGTATGCGTTGGTTCCCATTATGGCTTAGCGGCATGCTCGGCCTGGGTGTGCTGGCTTCGGCCACAGCCTGGGCAGATCAAGGACCCAAGTCCCAGTCAAATTCAATAACAAGGAGGGCACCCATGAGTCAGGTATTGAAACGAAACGAAGTCCCTGCCGAGCACCGTTGGCAGCTGGAGGATTTGTTCCCGAACCAGGAGGCATGGAACAAGGAGTACCAGAATGTACTGAACAAGCTGAAGGATGTCGCACAATTTCATGGAAAGCTCAGCGAGCCTTCCGCGATCAAAAGCTGCTTCGAGCTCGAAGATGAGATTTCCTTACATACGGAGCGTCTGTACGTCTACGCCAACATGAAGCATCATGAGGATACGGCCGAACCTACCTATCAGGCGCTGTCCGATAAATCCAAAAAACTGAGCGTCGAAGTGAACGAAGCGACCTCCTTCATCTTTCCTGAAATTTTAAGCCTGTCGGACCAGCAGCTCGAGCAGCTTGTCGCAAGTCCCGAGCTGAGCTTCTACAAACGGACGCTGGAGGAAATGATCCGGCAGAAGCAGCATGTGCTGGGTAAAGGCGAGGAAGCGCTGCTGGCTCAAGTCGGCAATCTCTCCCAGGCGCCGGGAACGATCTTCGGCATGCTGAACAACGCCGATCTCAAGTTCCCCAAGGTGAAAAATGAACAGGGCGAGGAAGTTGAGCTGACGCACGGAAGCTACATCCAGTTTCTCGAAAGCCGGAACCGCGATGTACGTCAGAGAGCCTTCCAGACCGTATACGAGACATACGGCAAGCAGAAGAATACGATTGCCGCTACGCTGGCCGCCAATGTGACCAAGAACATTTTTTATTCCAAAGTGCGCAAGTATCCCTCTGCCCTGGAGATGTCTCTGTACGGGGATAATATCGACAAGAGCGTATACACCAGCCTGATCGATGCCGTTCATGAGTCGCTGCCGCTGATGCACCGTTATATGGAGCTGCGGAGAAAGCTGCTCAAGGTCGAAGAGCTGCACATGTACGATCTGTTCGCTCCGCTCGTCGAGGAATACAAGATGGATATTACCTACGAGCAAGCCAAGGCGAAGGTCAAGGAAAGCCTGCAGCCTCTTGGGCAGGATTATTTGAATGTGCTCCAGGATGGCTTCGACAATGGCTGGATCGATATCTATGAGAACGAAGGCAAGCGCAACGGGGCTTACAGCTGGGGGGCTTACGGCACGCACCCTTATGTGCTGCTTAACCATAAAGACAACCTGAACAGCATGTTCACCCTGACCCATGAGATGGGTCATGCGCTCCACTCTTATCTATCAGACACGAATCAGCCTTACCGCTATGCCCAGTATACGATCTTCCTGGCTGAGGTGGCTTCGACGCTGAATGAAGCGCTGCTGATGGATTATATGCTGAAGAACTCCACCGATCCGAAAGAAAAAATGTACCTGCTGACCTACTACATGGATCAGTTCCGGACAACAGTATTCCGCCAGACGATGTTTGCCGAGTTCGAGAAGATCATTCATGAGAAGGCCGAGCAAGGCGAATCGCTGACTCCTCAGCTGCTTAGCGAGGTTTATTACGGCTTGAATAAGCTCTACTACGGCGACAAAATGGTCGTAGATAAGGATATTGAGATGGAATGGGCACGTATTCCCCACTTCTACAACAGCTTCTATGTCTACAAGTATGCAACAGGCTTCTCGGCGGCGACCAGCTTCGCCAAGCAAATCCTAGATGAGGGCGCTCCTGCTGTCGAGCGTTATCTCGGCTTCCTGAAAAGCGGAGGCAGTGATTACTCGATCAACATCCTGAAGCGGGCCGGCGTTGACATGTCTTCGCCAGCGCCGATCAAGCAAGCGATGAGTGTATTCAAGGGACTGCTGGAGCAGATGGAATCGCTCGCCAAGTAAGTGGGTAAGAAGGCTGAGACCGGCTCCCGGGCTCAGCCTTTTTGCCTGCTGCATGTCCACAATGACCATAACGGAGTGAAGATGAATGAAAGCCCAATGGATGCTGATTGTTACCTTGATTTTCGCCCTTATTACCGCGATATTCGCTGTGATTAACGTTGAACCGGTACGGGTTAATTTTATGTTTACCCAAACCGACATTCCCTTGATTCTTGTCGTGTTGGGCTCTACACTGCTGGGCGGATTGATTGCAGCCTTCCTCGGGCTGATCCAGCAATTCAAATTAAAGCGGGTGGTCCGCCAGCTGGAGAAAAGAATCGCCGAGCTGGAACAAGAACGAAAATCCGAAGCAACCGAAAGCCTTCCCGCGGCATCACCCGCCCCCGGTACCCCGCAGGGAACGGAATCGGAAATTTAAAGTAGATTAACCCAATATCAATTTTTCTTTAAGGGTACAGGATTAGGAGTTTTTACATTGATGAACTTGCCGATTTTCCTTAAAATAGGATTATCAATGGCACAAATGCTACTTTGTGCAGGAAGGGTGCCTACATCATGAGCGATGCACAGGCGTTGGATGGCGACAGACATTTGAATCAACTGGCTTTTCAGCGCGCGGTTTCGGGCATGGCCTTTATTTCCGCAGACGGTATCTTCGTCTCTGTGAATCCCTCCTTCAGCAGCCTGTTAGGCTATGAGCCGGATGAACTGATAGGAGTCCATGTGCAGGTGTTAAACGAGAGGCCCGAGGTCTCGGTTGCATCCGTTTCCCCGAGCTGGCTAGCCTATTACACGCTGGAGACTCCGTCCGAGATGCGGCTGTCCGACCGCAATGGCTCCACCGTATGGGCGAAGGTCAGCGTGTCGGCGCATGAGCTCGCCGGGGAAAAGCCGGGGTCTCTCTTATATCTGATGCAGCTGCAGGATATTACGGAGCGGAAGCGTGCACAGCTCGCCGAGGCTTCGCTGCGTATGAGCGAGCAGATGTACCGAGCCATCACCGAGCACTGTACGGACATTATTTCCAAGCATTCTCTAGACGGGCTGTACCTTTATGTTTCTCCCTCGGTCCAGACGATGCTGGGTTATGAGCAAGAGGAGCTGGTAGGCACCAGCATCTATGATTATTTCCATCCCCATGATTTGCAGCTTATGAATACCGCCGTCGACGAGCTGGAATCCCGCACGGCACTCAAGCTGCCTCCCTACCGCATGCGGAACAAGGAAGGCGACTATATATGGCTGGAAACCCATCTGCGCGTCATCGAGGCGGCGGATGAACATGGCCGGGAATTTGTATGCGTATCCAGGGACATTACAGACCGCAAGAATACGGAGAATCAACTGCGGAAGACGAATGCACTGCTGCAAAAAATATCCTCGATCGATGCCTTGACCGGAGTAGCCAACCGCCGCAGCTTTGACGAAAATTACGCCAAGGAATGGCGCCACGGCCTGCGTTTCTCTACCCCATTATCGATTATTCTGCTGGATATCGACTATTTCAAAAGATTCAACGATAATTACGGCCATCATGAAGGGGATATCTGTCTGAAGCAAGTCGCAGAGGCTTTGAAGCGGGCTGCCAAGCGTCCGGGCGACCTGATCGCACGCTATGGCGGCGAAGAGTTCGTCATCGTACTGCCGATTACGGACGAACGCGGAGCCGCCTATGTGGCCGAACAGCTCCGCCAGGAAGTGGAGCTGCTGCAGATGCCTCATCCCAGCTCGGATGTTTCGTCCTTTGTCACAGCCAGCCTAGGGCATTCGACGATCATTCCCACCCGTGACCTGCCGCCACGGGAGCTGCTGGTCCGCGCGGACCGTGCCTTGTACCAAGCCAAGCAGGAAGGCCGGAACCGTTCGCGGGCTTTTGGCCACGGATAAGCTTACCGAGCTGCTCATCCCGTCAGGGTTGAGCTTTTTTTGCGGCCAGCCGGAAACAAATATGACCGAGCTTGCGTCATTGGATATAGAAGTAAATAGTCAAAAGGAGGGAATGAACCGTGAAAAAAAGCCGAAAGCTTATTGCGTTGGCGCTCGCTCTCGTGCTGCTGATAGGCGCCACACCTGTGGACACTTCAGCAGACTCTGAAGAAGAGCTCGCTTTATCGTTAAACGGACATCCGGTCCGCTTCGAGCTCCCGCCGCGCCTGGTGCAGCATACAATGATGGTGCCCTTGCAGGAGGTTTCGGAAGCGCTCGGGGTCCATGTCGCCTGGAACGAAGCTTCCCGGACGGCAACTGCCTCCAAAGGGAACGCATCCATCCGCTTGACCTTGGAAAGCACGAAGGCTTATAAGGGCGAGACCGAGGTAAGCCTGCCGGTTGCTCCGGTTATGCAAAGCGGAAGCCTGCTTGTTCCTTTAAGGTTTTTCAGCGAAGCCTTTGACTTCCATGTGTACTGGGATGCCAGCAGCCGCAAGGTCAGTATCGCTGACGCGGACCAAAGCCTGCCGACCATCGGCTCCGTCGCACGGCTGGAGGAGCTGCTGAAGGAAGCCGAAGCCGGACTGGGAAGCGGCATATATCCGCTGAGCCTGACAGACCAGTCGGCTTTCATGAAAGCTCCACAGGCTGTACCGGCAGCTACTGAAGCCAAATCGTCAGCCGCTCCGTCCTCCGAAGCAGGCTCTGCGTATTCTACAACCAATGTCCAAGTAGAAGGCGTCGATGAAGCTGACATCATCAAGACAGACGGGCAATTCATCTACCAGGTCAACCGAGAGCGGGTCATCATCACAAAGGCTGTACCCGCCGAGAGCATGACTGTCGTAGGAAGCGTTTATTGGGCAGACCCGGCATTCTCTCCGCGTGAGCTGTATGTGGACGATAAGCATCTGATCATTGTTGGAAGCGGCAGTCATCCTGTAGCCTTCCACCCTGTCGGTATCGGCTCTCAGGCTCCAGACAGCTTGGATTCCGCCTCAGGCGCTGCCATTCCAGCAGAGCCTGCTGCTCCAGACAGTCCGGTACAAGTTCAACCCCTGATGATCCAGTCCAAGCGAATAGGAATTCCTTCCCCCCGACAGCGCATGACGACCAAGGTGCTCGTGTACGAGCTTGCAGATCGCAGCAACCTGCAGACCATCCGTCAAGTGGAGCTGGAAGGCCATTACATCTCGTCCCGCAAGGTCGGCGATGAGCTGTACCTGGTCACAAGCAAATCCTTCCCTGCATACGGATTGCTGCGTGATGGAATCCAACCGGCGGAAAAGGAAACGGCTGCATCGCCTCCCTCTTATCGGGATTCGGTGCTAGGAGATGCCTTCCAATCCATTGGCTTGGAAGATGTGCGCTACTTCCCCAAAGCCGTGGAGTCCAACTACCTGCTGATCGGAGGCCTTGATCTCTCCAAGCCGGCCAAGGGCATGCAAGTAACCAGCTACCTGGGTCCCGGCGGTCAAGTCTATGCTTCGACCTCCCATCTCTATGTGGCTGCCAGCGAGAATGAGGTTGTTCCGGCACCTGCTCCGGCCGTTCCACCAGGATCGGGCGGCAGCTCGCCGAGTCTGCTGCCGCCCGATTGGGAGCCCTCACGCCTGGAACAGAAAACCGCCGTCTACCGGTTTGAGTTCAGCAACGGTGAGGTCAGCTATACGGGACGCGGCAAGGTACCGGGACACCCGCTGAACCAATTCTCCATGGATGAATATGACGGATATTTCCGGATTGCCACCACGAACGGCGATATGTGGCGCAGTGATGAATTTGCATCCAAAAACAATGTATATGTACTGGACGAGACGATGTCGGTCACAGGCAGACTGGAAGGCCTCGCCCCGGGCGAGCGCATCTACTCGGTCCGATACGCGGGCAAGCGCGCCTATATGGTCACCTTCCGCAACGTAGATCCGTTGTTCGCACTCGATCTGAGCGACCCAAAGGCACCTGCCGTGCTCGGCCAATTGAAAATTCCGGGATATAGCGACTACCTTCACCCGTACGATGAGAACCATCTGATCGGATTTGGCAAGGAAGCCGTAGAGGTACCTGCCAAAAGAAAGGGCAACCCAGGACAGGAGGCACCTATCGCCTATTACCAAGGGATGAAGATCGCCCTGTTCGACGTATCAGATCCAACTCAGCCGAAAGAGCTCTTCAAGGAAACGATCGGAGATCGTGGAACTTCCTCGGAGCTGCTCGATAATCATAAGGCTCTGCTGTTCTCCAAGGAAAAAAACCTGCTTGCTTTCCCGGTCACTGTGATGAAGGTGCAGGATCCCTCCGCTGCGAATCCCAGCTCATATGGTCAGTTCGCCTATCAGGGCGCTCATGTCTACAGTCTCGATCTGCAGCAAGGCTTCCAGCTGCGGGGGAAGATAACCCATCTGACAGCCGAGGACTTATCCAAGGCCGGCAATGGCTGGTATCAGAGCGACCGGAACATCGAACGTCTGCTGTATATCGGAGACATGTTATATTCCGCGTCCCCTGATCGAGTGAAAGCCCATCGCCTGTCGGATCTGCAGGAGACGGGCTCGGTCACACTTCCGCCATGGACGCCCAGGCCGCGATACTGAAAGCAAATAATCGCTGGTATGAACCTGCCCCCTGAGGTACAATATACAGACTACTGTTCTCAGATGGAGGTACTCGAGGTCCATGGTTAACACTATTATCGTGATCGCGATCGTGATTTGCCTGCTTGTGTCCGCATTGACGATCTACATGACAACCAAGTCCTACTCCCGCAAATTCTATGAAGAAAAGGAAATTGACTTATCGCAGGCTGAAGAAAAGGATGCTCATCACGACGCAAGCCAATCCGCCCGCCATTGAGCTTAGCGCATTAACCGCGTCATTGTTCATCCAGGTAAATCCTCTGATCCGAACCGCCGCTGCATCGCAGTGGCGGTTTTTCTCGACCTCCTGGCCGCACTTGCTGCAGCGGTACATCACCTGGAATACGGCTCCCAGCCAGGAATCCGCCAAGGAACCGAGTAAGCCGCCCAGGATCCCAAGAACCAGCAGCGCCAAAAGTCCCATAGCTGATTCCGATCCGCGGAGGGTATCCGGAATCAGAAGTGACAAGCCCCAGGCGGCGGCGCCTATGAACAAGCCGCCCGCTGCTGATGCGGTGAGTCCGAGTGGTGTCACGCCGCCTGACGTGCCAGGCTCCACCGTCTTCCCATTGATGATGGAGCGAGGCTTCCCCCTGCTGAGGCCCCCGATCTCCGTTGCCCAGGTGTCCGCTGTCACCGTCGCCATGACCCCTATATAGGCAGCCCACCAGAGCGTATGGGGCCATATCGCATTCGCCGCGCACAGCAGCAGACCGATTCCCCCGTTAGCGAGCACCTGCCCCGCATCCCGGCGGCCGCCCTTGGCGTAGCCGAGCTCGGCCTCGGCCTTCTTGCTCTTCTTCCACTTGGACAAGATTGATGAAGTGACGAAAAAAGCGATCAGCGTCCCGAACCAAGGCGCGCTTCCGAGCGCGTACATCGCGGTACCCATAACGATCGCTGCTACAGCGCCGGAGGCGGATAATGATTTTTTCCAATAGGCCGCCCCTGCGATCACCAGGCTTCCGATGAAGCCAGCTATTCCTTCTACCCATGCTTGTGACATCCTGCATCCCCCTTCGCAAGTTATCTGTCCATCTGGCGGCCAAAAAATGTTACTCCGCATAGCAAGCTCTTATTTACAGACCTAATAGGATTATAATATCATTTGACTAGATGTTAAATGCATGTCGAGGAGTGAAACGTCGTGTCAGTGGATAACGATAGAGGCGAACTACGATTCAAACACGACCTAGAACCTCAGGAGATGCTGCGGGTTATTTTCGACTATGCTGCCAAAATCGCCAATGAACGGCGTCTGGACAATCTCCTGATGCTTATGGCCGACATGGGACGGGAGATGGTGGTCTCCGACCGCTGCACCGTATGGCTGCTCGACCGACAGAAGGATGAGATCTACTCCACGGTAGCGCACGGCGTACCTCCTCTTCGACTGCCGAGTATGGCCGGGCTCGTTGGACATGCCATTCAATCCGGTCAACCGATCTTTATAGAGAACGCTTATACAAATCTAGAGTTTCAAGAGGTGCTGCAAAGCGGCGCCATCGCGGTAGACAAGCAAACCGGTTACCGGACCAAAGCGCTGATGGTCATCCCTTTCCGCAACAATCAGGGCGAAATTATGGGAGCGTACCAGGCTGTCAATAAGCTTACCCGCGACGAAGTATTCTCCGGACGCGATCTTGAGCATCTGACGCTGGCCGCAGCTTACGCGGGCAAATCGCTCGAATCGGCACTATTGACCGCTGAAATCGAGGAAACTCAGAAAGAAATCATTTTCACGATGGGCGCAATCGGCGAAAGCCGCTCCAAAGAAACGGGTAATCACGTCAAGCGAGTCGCGGAATACTCCTATATACTGGCGCTCGGTCTAGGGATGAGCACCGATCAGGCGGAGCTGCTCAAGATCGTATCGCCTATGCATGATATCGGCAAAGTTGCCATCCCGGACGACGTGCTGAAGAAGCCCGGCAAGCTGACGGAAGAGGAATTCGCCATCATGCAAACTCATACGACTATCGGCTACCAGCTGCTCAAAAACTCCAATCGCAGCCTGCTGCAAGCAGCTGCCATCGTAGCGCATCAGCATCATGAGAAATGGAACGGACGCGGTTATCCATCCGGCCTGCGGGGAGAAGACATTCATATCTTCAGCCGCATCACGGCAATTGCCGACGTATTCGATGCTCTAGGCAGCGAACGGGTATACAAGAAGGCGTGGGAGCTTGACCGCATCCTGGACCTGCTCAGGGAAGAGCGCGGACAGCATTTCGACCCGCAGCTCGTCGATGTCTTCATGCAGCAGCTGCCGGCCATTCTGGCCATCCGTGAGCATTATGCGGATATTATGCCTGAGGAGACAGCCAGCTAGTGTACATATAACAAATAAAAGGACATCCCTTCATTCCAAATGAATCGGGATGTCCTTATTTGTTCTTGGTACCGCAGTTACTATTTCAGCTTTTTGATAATCTCGGCATGGGAAGTATTTTCTTGCTTCAACTCCGCGTCGTACCGGTTTTTGGCCTGGGTCAGCTGGAACTTCAAGTTCTCCACCTGCTGCTGAGCCGCTCCCTTGCTTTGGATCTCGAAGATGAGCTTATGTACAGCATCCAATTGCTTCATAACTTCTTCCCGAGCTGCTTCTACCGCCTTGCCCGGACTGCTTCCCAGCGATGCCAGCTTGGCTTGAAGCGAGGCTTGCTTCGTATTTGCGTCCTTCAATGCTTTGTCATAAGCGGCCTGACTTGCATACATACCAGGGTTGTCTTTCCGGATTTGGGACATTTGATCTTCCAGTGTCTTCTTGTTGGCATCATACCGGTCCTTGATGTCCTTCACAGCCTTATCATGCCGGGTGTTCTCCTGCGTGATGCCGGGAGACTGCGTAGGTGGCGTCGTATTGGGAAGGTCTCCCGCGTCCTTGCCGACATTCACTTTACTGATCTGCACATCGTTCACATATTCGCTGACGGAGAGCAGGTTTCCCTTGGAGTCATAGTGACGGATGACTCCGTTTTTGAGATTATTCTGGAAGTCGCCTTCGATTTTTTCTCCCTTGGAGGTCGTATAAGTACCTTTCCCTTCACGTTTCCCGTTCAGGAAGTTCCCTTCGTAGCTATCTCCGTTTTTGTATACCATCTTGCCTTTGCCGTTAGGCTCCCCGCGTTCGAATTCGCCGGTGTACTTATCCCCATTCTCTTCCGTTAACGTTCCGCTTTCGCGCTCGCCTGCGGCGAAAATTCCCGTGAAGACCAGCTTGCCGATGTCCGAATACTGCTTGCCTGCACCACTGAGGACGCCATCCTTGATTTGCCCGTCAAAGGAGACTTTGCCGTTAGGATGGTAGGTTTTGTACTTGCCTTCCGACGGTACGCCGCCAGCCATCGTGCCATCGAAAAGCAGCTTGCCTCCGGCATCGACCAGCTTACCTTTTCCTGCGGGCTTACCGCCTGCCATTTGTCCGGTGTAAATATCCCCGTTCGGGTAGGTATAGGTTCCTTTGTCCGGGTTCCCCTTCGTAGGAGGGCTTGCTTCTTCAGGGTCCTTGGGAGGAGTGCCTGTACCAGGATTGGAGCCTCCAGGCGAAGAGCCTGTCCTCAGATAGATCCTGCCATTCTCGCCGTCCCAAACGACTTCTGCTCCGCTCGCTTCTCCAACAAAGCGCAGCGGTACGAAGGTATTACCCTCTACCAGCCTCGGAGCGAGATCCAGCTCACTCTGCTGGTTATTCACCGAAGCTTCCAGTTCATCGATAACCAATTTGATATTCAGCCCGTTCCGACTGCCTGTAACAGTCCGGGTTGCTTCATCCCAGCCGATGGTCAGACCGAGCCGCTCGAAAATCGGTCGGAATTGCACCAGGGTCGTCCCGTCCTCCAGGATAGGGGGGACTTCAAAGGAAACCGGGTTCCCGTTGAGATATACCGGAATAGTCTGATTTTCTGCAGCAACCGCACCAGGCCATGCCAAGGGAAGGCTCAATAAACAAATCGACATCACTCTATACCATCTTCTCATCATCCGATCGCTCCTCGAACTTTGCCTTCATTTCCATTTTACAGGACATTACAAATTTTGTCGAAGCTTTCGTTCGTTTTGAAGAACAAAAAGGACACCCGAAGCATGGCGTCCTGCTGCAACCCGTATATAGTCCCGCAGAATCAGTGCGGAGCCGCCAGCTTTTTTACTTCTTCCATCGGCATTTCCAAAGTTTCGGCTATTTCTTCTGGCGTGAAGCCCTTTTGGAGCATCTTCCGGACAGCCTGCCCGATGCCTTTCTCCAATCCTTCCTCTACCCCTTCTTCATAACCCCAACGTTTCCAAGCAGGCATAAGCTCCATCAGCGCTTCCCCCTCCTCTGGATATTGTTCTCTCAGTTCAAGAAATAATGATTCTTCTTGTTCTTTATTCGGTTCGAAATACATATCGGCAACGGACATGATCAAGGCTAGCCGGGCATTGTCCATTCTATCCTGCCTTTCCGAATGAAAATAACTCCACCACCTCAAATATACCATATATAACAAATTATAGATAAAAAAAGCTCAGAACATGATGTCCTGAGCTTTGCCTTACCTATTCGCTTAGCCGAGCTTCGCCGTGAAGCTGCCAAGAACCTGGTCATCCCACAGCAGCTCGAACCGATCGCCATCCTTCACTGCAGCTACGCCGGCGGGCGTTCCCGTATAGATCAGGTCGCCTTGCCCGAGTCCGTAATGAACGGCGATATAGTCTACGATAGTCTGCAGGTTGAAAATCATCTCCGAAGCGCTGCCCCGCTGAACCTCCTGCCCATTGCGCTGCAGGCTAAGCTCGATAGTTTGCACAGCCTCGAAGCCAGGGAACGCGACAGGCTCCGTGATCACGGCAGAGCGAAGGAAGCCCTTTGCCGGCAGCCATGGATAACCCTTGCTTTTGATCACTGACTGCACATCCCGCAGCGTGAAGTCGATGCCAAGCGACATCTGCTCTACTAATTCGTCCACGGTCATGCCAGGGGAATAGTCGCGCGCGATGTGCAGAACCAGCTCGGTTTCATAATGCACCTCGCCCTGATCTCCCGGCAGACCAACCGGACCGCCGTCCGTCACCGTCAAGGCATGCGTCGGTTTGGTGAATATCATCGGCTCCTCGGGCACGGTATTGCCCAGTTCTGCGGCATGAAGCCCGTAGTTTCTTCCTACACAATAAATATTGCGAATGCTGTGCTTGTCCATAAGGTCAGCCATCCTTTTCTCGTCGGCGGATCATCGGTTGGCCACGATATCCGGCTATGTAGTAGTGAATCAGACTTGCCTGAAGACTTTAAGGCGTGGAACCGCCAGAAGGCGGGGATTGCTTCCCTGTAGAGGACGACTTGCTCCCTTCGGAAGTCTTGCCTGCAGCCTTGTCGCTCTCTTTGGTATCCTTACCCTTGTCCTTATCCCCTCCGGACTTGCCGCCTGGCTGTTGGGGCGTCTTCTCCTTATCCTTCCCCGTACCAGCGGAATCCGCAGGCTTTTTGGTTCCCTGCCCTTTACTGCCTTCGGCAGGCTCGTTCTTCTTGGCGTTGTCCGTAGTTCCCTGGGCAGGCTTGTTTGTACCCGTGACGCCCGACTCCTTATTAACCGGCGGCTTGTTTACCAGTGGCGGAAAAGTATTCACAGGCCCCAGAGCAACGACGCCTTCCCCATTTATTTTGGCATTAATCGAATTACGCGTCAATTTCTCGAAAAGCTGCCGCCCCTGGTCCTCCACCATCCGGATCGGCTGTGCCCATTTCGTTAAAATCGGTACGAGATCCATCTCGCATTTGCGCTCCTTCGTACAGGTGGCGTTCAAGATTAAGCTCTCCCACGTTTCGGGAACATCGTTGGTCGTAAAGATAAAATTTCCGAGACTGTATGCGACCCACTTGCCCTTGTACTGCTCGAAGCCCTGCAACACATGTGGATGGCTCGCGATGACCAGATCGGCACCACTATCAATAAATTCATGAGCCAGATCGGTCTGCGTCTTCACCGGACGGGGATTGCGCTCCTCTCCCCAATGAGCGATCACCACGACAAGGTCGGCCTCCTGGCGGGCCTTGGCAATCGCCTCGAGCGACAGTTTATTGGAATGGGCAGCGGCGAGGCCAGGCTTTTTGGCGGTCGCCAGCCAGCTTACTTCGGGAAGCACTCTGGTAAACCCGAGAAAAGCAACCTTCATCCCCTGATGCTCCACAATGGCATACTTGTAGGCTTCCTCTGCATCTCGTCCGGCCCCTACCCGGATAAAGCCCTGTTCATCCAAATGATCAAGCGTATCGAGCAGCCCCTCCTCGCCATAGTCCATCGAGTGGTTGTTGGCCAGATTCACGACATCTACCCCCGCCTTCTTGAGCTCAGGCAGAGCCAGCGGCGAAGAGCGGTAGACGTATTCCTTGGTCTGTGCACTCCCCCGGGTTGTAATCGGCGTCTCCAGATTGGCAATCGTAATATCAGCCTTCTCCAGATAGGGCTTGACGTATTTAAACGGATAATCATAACCGTTCTTGGTCAGCAAATCCTCCACCTTGCCGGCGAACATCACATCGCCCACGAAGGTCATCGATACCTTGTCGGCCTGCTTGCCGGTCTCCGGTCCGGACTGTGCAGGTTTTCCTTCGTCATCGGCCTGTTTATCCCCAGTCGTCGTACCTGCAGGCTGCTGGAGAGCGGATGAGGCGGCAGGAGGTTTGGGCGAGGCGACCGGGGACTCCGCCACAGCGCTTCCTTGCGGCTGACGCGTTTCGAGCCATTGAATCAAATAAGCGAACGCCCCCATCGTGATGACCGACAGCAGGGCAATTTTTATCCCTAACGTCTTGCGATCCTTCTTCTGTTTTTCCGTCTTGCGCTTCTCTGTGCGGGATTCTATCATCATCTACTCCTTTACCGGGCTTACAGCAAATCAAGCTCTATTATATCAAATCGGACATGCCCGGTCATGAGCAATTGTCCCAAATATCTGTACGGGACGCCCGGCTGTGATATAATAACTCAGCCGAATCATACCTACATAAGAGAAGGTGAGCGCATGGAGAAACTCGCAGTAATCGCAGATATTCACAGCAATGTAACAGCACTCGATGCTGTGCTGGACCATATCCGGGCATGCGGAATACGCCGGGTCATTTGTCTGGGAGATCTGGTCGGCAAGGGGCCGCAGCCCTCGGAGGCCGTCGACCGCATCATGGAGACTTGCGAAGTGACTGTACAAGGCAATTGGGACCACGGCATTGTCCGTCCTCAAGAGAAAGGAACCGCCCAGTGGCAGAAGGATAGGTTATCACCTGAGCAGCTCGAATTTCTAGACGACCTTCCCTTCTCTTACGATATATACCTAAGCGGCCGCAAAGTCCGGCTCGTTCACGCGTCCTCCGACAGCGTATATCACCGGGTCACCCGCAAGGCCGGGAAGAAAGAAAAGCTTGGATTTTTCGAAAATACTGCGGCGACAGGTCCGTTCCTGGAAACGGATGCAACGCCGGATATCGTCGGATACGGGGACCTGCATGTTCCATTCATGCAGACCTTGAAAACCAAGAGGAAGGGCGGCCTGCTGCTGTTCAACACCGGCAGCGTCGGGGCTCCTTATGACGGCCTGCCTCAGGCTTGCTATGCTGTACTTGAAGGGGAAGTCGGGGGACGGAAAGATGCTCCGTTCAGTCTGCAGTGGGTGCGGGTTCCCTATGACGCGAGGCGCGCCGTAGCGATCGCCGAGACGGTTGGGCTGCCGGAGCTGGAGCGCTTCCGCTACGAGCAGCTGAGTGGGCGGGAGCAATAGAAGACGGCTCTACAGCCTGCGTCTGACCAATGAAGACGCAGCCGCCGGAGTAGAGGCCGCTGAATGGTGAAAAGCTAGACATATAACGTTGAGATCTCTAGCGGACACGGAAAGAAGGAGAACAGCTTGGCTCGATGGAAAATCAACTTAATCGTACTCTGGACAGGACAATTTCTCGTCATGGCAGGCATGACGATGATTGTGCCCTTCTTGCCGTTATATTTGCAGGAGCTCGGGATGCACGACGAGCATGAGGTTGCGCTGTGGGCCGGGATGATTTTTGCCGGCAACTTCGTTACGTCATTCCTTGTCCAGCCGTTGTGGGGCGGGCTGGCAGACCGCTACGGCCGCAAGGTCATGCTGTTGCGCTCCGGCTTCGGAATGGCCATCGTCATGGCGCTGATGGGCTTCGCAGGAACCGCCTGGCATCTGCTGCTGCTCCGTATGCTGAACGGCACGGTATCTGGCTTTGTCCCTGCAGGCGTAGCGCTGATGTCAGCCAATACGCCGCGGGAGAAGATGGGCTTCGCGATGGGAACGCTGCAGTCGGGAGCGGTTGCGGGCTCGATTCTTGGTCCGTTTATGGGCGGACTGATGGCGGAATGGGTCGGGTTCCGCCCGATCTTCTTCATCACGGGTGCACTGCTGTTCGCCGCTTCCATGCTCGCTGCCTGGCTGGTAAAAGAAAAGTTCGATGCCAAAGAAGCTGCCAGCAGACCGAGGCAGTCCATGCTCGCGAGCTTCAACGAGCTCCGGCTTACCCGTCAGCTGCCGTCGCTCTATGCCGTCACCTTCCTGATCCAATTCTCGCTGCTTAGCGTCCAGCCGCTGCTGCCCCTATTCGTTCAGAAGCTGCATGGCCAGGATGCTATGCTCGCCTTCTATGCCGGAATGGTCGGTTCCGTGACCGGACTGTCCAATATGGTCGCCTCGCCGATTCTCGGGCGAGTAGCTGACCGGATCGGTCCCGAGCGCATCCTGATCTTCTGTCTGGTCGGCGCCGCCATCGCGTCCGTGCCCCAAGCGCTCGTGCACAATGTATGGCAGCTGTTTGCGGCCCGTTTTTTTCTCGGCATCTTCCTCGGCGGGCTGCTCCCGACGGTCAATGCGCTGATCCGCAAGCATACGCCGTCCGGCATGGAAAGCCGCTCTTACAGCTTCAACTCCAGCGCGCTAAGTCTCGGCAACATGCTCGGACCCGTCGTCGGCGGAGCCGTCTCAGGTATCATCACCCTCCAGCAAATATTCCTGTTCTCCGGCGTGCTGCTGCTGATCAATGCATTTTGGGCCAATCGTTCGCTGGCGCCTATACGCAGTGAGGATTCCAGCTCCATTCCTTAATATAATTCGCACCAGACTTAGGATCTGACGTAATTCTTATCCATGACAGCAAACACTAAAAGCCCCGCTGTCCGCAGAAGCTTGGCTTCTACGGGCAGTGGGGCTTATGGCTCTCTTCTTCCGCTCTCTAGCTGCTTTCCTTCACTCTAGCGATAGCAAGCCCGTCATAAGCGGGCAGCATAACGCTGTCCAGCCGCGGGTCGGTAGCGATCCGCTCGTTGAACTCTCGCATTCTCGCAACCGCATTGCCCTGTTGGCTAGCATCCGTCGTCTTGCCGCGCATGAACGTATTGTCGCCTACGATCAGAGCTCCCGGGCGGGCCAGCTTCAGCGCCCATTCCAGATAGTTCGGATAATTACCCTTATCCGCATCGATGAAGAAAAAATCGAACTTCCGCCCTTCTTCCTCCAGCTGGCGTAAACTATCCTGTGCATCTCCGACCCGGTACTCTACCTGGTCGCCGAATCCCGCCATCCGCAGGTTGGCATGGGCCAGCTCTGCATACTCAGGTCTCAGCTCCAGCGATACGAGCCGGCCGGACTTGTCCAGTCCACGGGCGAGACAAACTCCGCTGTAGCCGCCGAGCACCCCGATCTCCAGCGCATCCGCCGCCCGCATGGACTTCACCAGCAGCGTCAGCAGTCGGCCGTACCCCGGGACGATCGAGATATCCCGAATCCCCTGCTCCAGGATGGAGGCAGTTACTTTATTCAGCACTTCATCCGGTCCAAACAAGCTCTCCGCGTATTGCTCTTGCGACACTTCATTCGTCATCTGCTCCAGCTCCTTCTCATCCCTTGCCTAGCGTCCTGTCGTTGTATATTCACCAGGAATCGCCTATACTAGTTTATTGTACGGCTTTATGTAAGGCCGTTCAACTCGTTTAATTCGGAGTGAACAACGACTATGTCTTCATCTTCACCTATTCAATTGATAGCAACCTCGCCGATGGGACTCGAGGCCGTCGTAGCACGGGAAGTACGGGAGCTCGGGTACGAGCAGGTCACTGTCGAGAACGGCCGTATCAACTACACAGGCGACCTGCTGGCGATCTGCCGCTCCAATCTGTGGCTGCGCACATCGGACCGCGTCCTGATCCGTATGGCCCAGTTCGAAGCGCGCTCCTTCGATGAACTGTTCGAAGGCGTCAAGGCGCTTCCGTGGGCAGACTGGATCCCCGAGGACGGCGAATTCCCGGTCGAGGGACGTTCCCATAAATCCCAGCTATCCAGCGTCCCCGCTTGTCAGGGCATCGTCAAGAAAGCCGTGGTCGAAAGCATGAAGCAGCGCTACGGCACAGAGTGGTTCCGCGAAACCGGAGGTCGCTACGTGATCGAGGTGTCGTTGCTGAACGATATCGCCACGATTACACTGGACACCACCGGCCCCGGACTGCACAAGCGGGGCTACCGTAAGATCGCGACCGAGGCTCCGCTCAAGGAAACGATGGCCGCAGCCATGGTGCTGCTCAGCCGCTGGCAGCCTCAGCAGCCTTTGTACGATCCGTTCTGCGGCTCAGGGACCATCCCTATCGAAGCCGCGATGATCGGCTGGAACCTGGCTCCGGGGCTGCGCCGCAGCTTCAATGCGGAGAGCTGGCCGATCATCGGCGAGGAGCTCTGGGAGCAAGCTCGCGAAGAAGCCTATGATTCGGTCAAGGACGATATCCCCCTGCAAATCGGCGGCTCGGATATCGACGGAGACGCGGTCGAGGTTGCGCTCGCCGCAGCCAAGTCAGCTGGTCTCGCCAAGGACTTGACGTTCAAGACGATTCCCGTAGCCAAGGCATTGCCTGCCGGCGAATATGGCTGCATCGTGACGAACCCGCCTTACGGCGAGCGGCTTGGCGATCAGAGCGAGGTCGAGAGGGCGCTGCGCCAGTTCGGTCAGATGTACAAGCAGCTCCCTACATGGTCGAGCTATCTGTTAAGTCCGAGCAAGCAGCTTGAGCATTACGTCGGACGCCACGCAGACAAGAAGCGCAAGCTGTTCAACGGGCGTATCGAGTGCAATCTGTTCCAGTTCTTCGCACCGGGCGGCCTTTACGGCTGGCGCAAAGACGGAGAGAAGCAGGAAGCAGCCAAAGACAGCGACAACTAGCATTCGGTTCTATTAGCAGCCTGAGCAGCTACGGAACTCCACGCAAAAAGCCTTCATCTCCCGGAATTCCGGAGTCACGATGAAGGCTTTTTGCTTATTTTCCATTCGCACACTATTTACCCTCGGCACACGCAGCGCTAGGCCGACCCGAGCGTCTCCCTGGAATACGGCCTGATTGTCCGTACGCTTAAGCTCGCTGGAGTGATGATCGAGCCACAGTCCTTGCTAATCCTTGGATGTACAAATGATAATCTTTGCTCCCTCAGGATACATTAGCTCCCCGGCATTCACTGCAATAACAAAAACGACCCAGCCACCGGCAAGCGGCTGTTCCCAGACGGAATGGACTCTGCAAGTGACGGGTCGATGGACATGCAGAATTCGGATCAGGCGTGATTCAGCTTTTGCGGCTTGCACATCAGATAATCGAACAACGGAAGGAACAGATCCTGATCGGCTTCACATTGGATGGACAGCTTGACTTTGCCCTCCCAATAGAACGTCAGCATCTGACGGCTCCGTCCACGGATCATCTCCACGTCCCAGCTTGGGGCGGTCAGGTCGTACACCTCATTGTTTACGAACAGCCGCGGGCCTTCCTGAGACAAAAACACGCCGATAAAATCGCTACCGATCTTTGTATAAAAGCCTTGTTTATTCATAATACTGCGTTCCTGATTCAACATCGGTTTAATCCTCCTTGCTGTTTACGCCAAAACGACTCCCCGTGTTCAGGCACAGGAGTCGCTTTCTGAATATCGTTCAGGAATCGCTCCGTTCCTTCGGTAGCTGGCTGGCATCGCGCTTCCTTCATGCGCCTAAGCCCCTGTAGCTTTGCGTCCGCAGGCTTTCGCCTGGTTTGCCCTTATCGAGTACGTTCAATCGTTTTACCGCTCAACATTCTTTATTAAGAATAAAAGATCAGGACCTTTGTATATATAATTCTTTATGACTATTTTCAGGAATTATGTCAGGACTTTCGAATTATTTTGTGGAATTGAAATCCTTTCCAATATAAATAAAGTCCTGCCAGCGTAACTCCTGCGATAGTCGCAAACATAGGTCCTCCCCCCCACTCCGCCAGCAAGTAGCCTCCCAGCACAGGCCCGATAAAATGGCCGAGATTGGAGAATGATTGCGCGCCGTAGTAAGTCCCGCGCATGCCGTCAGGTGCGAGCCGGTCGATCAGCACATTGGCCGCCGGATAATTTAGAACTTCTCCGATCGTAAACACGAACATCGACAGCAGGAACAGCAGCGTATTGTCTGCGATCGCATATCCCAGATCACCCAGCGCAAACATGGCCCCGCCCGTCACGATGGCCGTCAGAGGCCCGCGCTTCTCCGACCAGCGCGTCAGCGGCACTTGCAGCACGACAACTGTCACCGCATTGAGACTCATCAGCCATGCAAACAGCATAGCTCCGTCTGCTACACTCTGGGACACATACTGCGACAAGGTGGCCATCATCTGGGAGTACCCGATAGCGGCAATAATCCCTCCCCCGATGTAATAACGGAAAATTCGGTCTCTCGCAATAATCTTCCAGGCTGAGGCTACGGTTGCGCCTGTGCGGGTCTCCCCTTCGATCTTGGTAATCCCGAATACGTTCAGCAGGATATACAGAATCACCGTGTACGCCAGATAGATGCAGGAGGTGATCAGGAACGGCAGCCATGCCTCGAAGGCACCCAGGAAAGCGCCGAGAAGCGGGCCCACCGCTACCCCGATATTGATCGCCAGATAGCGCAGGGAAAACACCCGGAGCCGCTTCTCCTTGGGCGTAACATCCGCCATTAGCGCCTGAGATACGGGCTCGTACAAGGAGCGGCATAGCCCGTTCAGCATATTCAGCAGCATGAAGGCAATCGGGGCCTTGGCGGCTGCAAATCCCCCGAAGACGACGACCCAGCCGACCAACGCCACCATCATGATGACCTTGCGTCCCAGCCGGTCCGACAACGCCCCTCCGATAAATCCCCCGAACGTTCCCGCGAGCGAACCCAGACCTATGATCATCCCGATCAGCACCGGGCTGAGATCGGACTCCCGCGATAAATAGATGGCCAGGAAGGGCATGCTCATGGAAGATGCGGTGCGCGCCAGTACAGTACCTACGAGCAGCACATGTACGATGGGATGGTAATCTTGCCAGAACCGTGTTATCCGGTATCGGCTATTGCGGAACATCGATTCCAGCATTAGGTAAAACTCCTTTTATTAACCTAGGGTAAAATACATACAGTGACTTATTATACATCATGCCTGCCATTACCGATAGACTATTTCTATCTTTACATGCATGCCAAAAAAATCCCCGAAAGCCTACGCCTCGGGGATTTGGTATATATTTCTATTTTATATACTTACTTGCTTTCTTAATGACCTCATCCTCAGTTGGAGCGGTCACATACCGGCCGTTGACGAAGATGAACGCAAATCTGGTGCAAGGTCCGCAATACGACTTGCAGCCCACCTTGATCTCGGCGTCGGGGGCCAGCTTCTGCAGCTTGGGCAGTGTAGTCTTCATTCTCATGTTCTTGCACTTGTCGCAAACGCGTATATCGTTAGCCATGCGGCCATCCCTTTCTTAGCGCGGCCTAATCAATGGTCCCCGTGATTGCCCTTGCTTGGATTCGTAACTGCAAATCCTTCTTCCGGTACGTAGAAATAGTCCACTCGAATGCCATCTAACATCGGCTCGTCCTTCTGCAGAATAACCTCGATGCCGCTATCCGTTGTGACGACTTCGTCATTGTCGGTAGGCGTGTCCATCCCCATGCCGTAATGGGCATGGTCTCCGTGCTTGTGCGTAATATAGACGCGAAGCTTCAGCTCTTTATTTTCTTCTTTGTCGATTTCGGCCAGCAATACCTTAGCCGCGTTGCGCGATATTTTACATTTCATCGTTATGTCACTTCTCCCACTTGGCGTTTCTCCTTATTGTATAAAAACCGCGCGGCGAAAGCAACCCGTCACACCGAAACCTGTCGTTCATCTGTGATACGGTCACCATGCGACAGGAGAAACTTACATGGTGCTATTAATGGGGCGCACCGATATTGATATCAACGTGAGCCGTTTTTTTCTGCCTCAGCGTGACGAAGGAAACGAGAATAGCCAGTGCCGTAACGATGGCGGTTATGATGAAAGCCGTTTGAATGGCTTGAGTGAGATCTGCGGGTGCCATCGATTCCAACGTTGCGTCTGAACGGAGACTGGCGGAAATGATCGCCATAATGACAGCCAAGCCGACTGCACCGCCAATTTGTTGGCCGGTCGAGATCATCGCGGATGCCACGCCCTGTTCCTTCGGATCGATTCCCGTGCTGCCTGCAATAAACATCGTGGTGAATACTAGCGCCTGCCCGATGCCGATGATGACGGTTCCCGGGATGATACTCCATATATTGCCGGAAACGGATATCCCGGTTAACATGAAGAACCCGATCCCTCCAAGCCCCATACCGATCGCAATCGTCCCAGCCACGCCGACAGACGATAACATTTTATTAATCAGCCTTGCGCCAAGGAACGCGCTGATCGTTAGCGGCAAGAAGCTTAGACCTGATTGAATGGCCGAATAGTGCAATACCTCTTGCGTATACAAGGTCAAAAAGTAGTACAGAGTACCGAACGAAGCCGAGAATAAGGCCGCCATCAATGCGGCTCCGGTCAGGTTGCGATTGCGAAACAATCTGAATGGGATTAGAGGTTCTTGCGTTCGATTTTCAATGAAGACGAACAGCAGGAGCAAGGCGGCGCCGAGCAGACCGAACGGCAGCGTCCCCGCACTGAGCCAACCCTCCATTGGAGATTCGATCAAGTAATACACGATAAGAATCATGCCCGCCGTCACCGATATCGTGCCTGCCGCGTCGTAATGCCGTTTTTTCGTTTCGACCTTGCTCTCCACAAGTACAATCGGAGCGAGGAAGATCGAGATGATCGCTATCGGTACGTTGACGTAAAAAGTGGTCTCCCAACCGATATAGCTGGTCAACACGCCGCCAAGCAGCAATCCGAGAGAGAGCCCGACGCCTCCTGTAGCCGCCCAAACTCCCATGGCCCGGTTGCGCTCGGTCCCTTCATTGAAATTGGACATAATCAGTGACAAGGTCGCTGGCGAGAGCAGCGCTCCCCCGAGACCCTGCAGTCCTCTTGCTAGAATCAGCATCATTTGCGAGGTTGCAAGTCCCCCGAGTAATGAGCCTAGGGCGAAAATGGCTGTTGCGACAATAAACATTTTCCGCCTGCCGAGCAAGTCTGACAATCGTCCACCGATCAGCAAAAAACCGCCGAAAACAAGCGAGTACGCGCTAACCACCCACTGCAAACTGTTGGCGGAGAACCCCAGATCGGCTCCCAGAGAAGGCAGTGCCACAAAAATAATCGTGTAATCGAGCGCCAGTACTAACTGGGATACTGCCAGAAGCATTAATGCGAGACCTTTATGCTTGCTAACATTCATGTCTACATCTCCTTCTTATTCCGGACTAAACAGTCTAATTTAATCAAAAAAAATAAAAGGCCACAGCATAACAAACACTTATTTGATCGATCAGTCTAATATAGTTAAATAAATAGACCATTATTCCAAAAAAATAAAATGGCCCTGTTTGCTCTATCAGTCAATGATCAAGTGTAGAGAGTACGACGGATGAATAATCTTCCAAAACTTTAGGATCATTGGACAGTTTTGCCGCCTGTGTCAACCCGTATCGCGCATGGTATAAATATCGTGCAAGCGCATCTAAGTTCTGATGCAGACCTAGCTCTCCCTGTTCACGAGCACGAAGCAGCGCCTCATAGAAGGCTTTTTCGAGCAGCATGCGATCGCGTTCAAACAACGCAGCGATCTCAGGATCGTGAGGCACCTGATCGATGGCGCTATGAATAATCAAACATTCCTTGCGCCGTTCTTCATCCTGCAAGGCCGACACAATAATCTGAAAAATTTCAGCAATCGCTTTTTTAGCAGACTCCGCACGATCGAGATGGGAAACAACCGCCAAAGATTTCTCTTCCACATAATGCTTCACTGCTTTGATGAAGAGATCTCTCTTTGTCCCGTAAGTGTCGTACAGACTTTGGCGCGCAATCCCCAATCCCTCAAGCAAATTCTGGAGAGATGTACCTTCGTATCCGTAATGACCAAACACTTCCATAGCTTTATGCAGGACCTCGGTCGCATCAAACTCCTTGTTTCTTGCCATCTAGTTTCCCTCCCTTCTGTCCTTATATTACACATAATAGATCGAACAGTCAAGAATAAACATCAACAGGATGTCACACTGAAACCTAAGAAATCCGTCCTCGTCATGGATAGCGACTTGCGCAGAAACCTTCGGTCTTTTAATATGAAGAAAGCAAGCAACAAGGAATGAACCCGAAGACAATAAGATCATGAAGCGATGGGCGGCTGAGCGCCGACCCGACCGAAAGGCTAAGGTGAACGGATGATTTCGTTTTATCAGAAATATTACAAGACGATTTTCGATATGGCGCTGCTTGTGTTGACCGTGTACCTGTTTATGTTCGTTTTCAGCCACGTTTACAATGTAGCCAAGCCGATCTTTATCGCGTTCGTCATTTACCTCATCAACGAGCCACTGGCGCGATTTCTGCATCGCAGAGGTCTTGCCAAATCAATCGCTGCCGCCATTTCGACCTTGGTATTCGTCGTGGTCATTCTGGGGCTGATTACGGGTCTCGGCGCCATCTTCACCACCCAGATCATCTGGCTTGCGGACAAGCTTCCGGATTATGCCGTTGTGCTGGAGAGAGAAGTCATGAGCCGCTCCGGCTCGATCCAGTCGCTGCTCGGTTCACTGCCCGTTGATCTGGACCTCGTCGAGAAGGCTAAGGAATACTCGGTGGATATTATTCAGAAGGTCACCAACCTCGCCAGATATTTTCTAATCAATCTGTTCGGCATGCTGACTTCCGTTTCCACCTTCGTGGTCAACTTTGTAATCGGCATTATTCTGGCCTATTTCCTAAGCATCGAGATCCAGTCCTGGAGACGGATCGCTTCTGAGAAGACGCCGAAGACGTTCAAGAAGGCGTTTCAGTTTTTGCGCGAGAACGTCCTGTTCGGGATCGTAACTTACATAAAGGCGCAAGCCAAGCTGATCAGCATCACCTTTCTCGTTATCTTCGTCGCCCTGCTAGCCCTTAGAGTGAATAACGCCTTCTCCATTGCCCTATTGTCGGCTATCTTTGACGTGCTGCCGCTGCTCGGCGTGTCTACCTTGTTTATCCCGTGGATCATCTACCTGCTCGTCGTCGGACAAACGACGCTGGCGATCTGGCTGGCCGTCCTGCTCGCTGTCGTCATCGGGGCCCGCCAAATTCTCGAGCCCAAGATTACCGGAGATTCACTGGGCGTGTCCGCTTTCACGATGCTGTCCTTCATGATTATCTCGCTGCAGCTCTTCGGAGTAGCAGGGCTGATCTTGTCGCCCGTGTTGATCATCTTGATCAAAGCGCTCTACGAGCAGGGCTACCTGAAAACATGGATTCGCATGCCCGCGGAGGAATACGAGGTCGAGCCGCCCGTATACAAATAGCGGCTCGGTCGCCCCTACGCCCCGTACTTCCGCTCAGCCCGCTCGGTGAACCAGTTCATCAGCAGCAGGGTAACCGCGATATCGTCAATGGGCATCAGAGGCATCAAGTCCGGCGCTATCCAATACACCAGCGCCGGCACAATGAACAGCAGCTTCTCACCCAGTGGTACCCGCGAGGAGCGCAGCAACGGAATGATCCGCTGGAACACATGGCCCCATTGACGAAGAGAACCTAATCGCTTGAACATGTTCCGCTTCCCCCCTTAAGTTCGTTTAATGTATAATACCCCAAAAAAGACCGCCGGTTTCAATTTTCCGGCGGTCTTCGTATGTTCATAACAGCAGCCCTTCAACCAGAAGCGGCAGCAGCTCGCGATAGATGGAGCCTAGCTGCTCCACCGGCAGTGGATTAACCCCGAAGCCAGCTTCAATCGTAAAGCCAGGCTTTCGGTATTCCCGGATAAACCAGTCCTTGTAGCCTGCATCGCTGCCTGTCAGCTTCACGGCTCGGTAACCGCTCAGCTCCTCCAGCCGCTGCGCCATAGCCGCGGATTCCCCGGGCTCATAATCCCGGTAATTCCAGTAGATTTCCCGGCCTTGGGTATGGAAGGCCATCACTAATCGGAAATCCCGGCTGGCCGTGAACGCAGCCATAGCTGCCGCTTCCGGCTCGGATAACGGGCTTGCTCCGGTATAGTCGCGTGGCCCTGGCCCGGCGACGTCACGCCGATCCCGCTCCGTCTCCCAGTATGCGGGAAACTGATCGTTCAGATCAACGCCGCGGATATTGGCCTTCCAGCCGGAGAAATCGGCTGAGCCTCCGTTCCACGCCAGCAGACGTTCATAGTACGGATGACCCGAAGCCACTCCGTGCAGTGACAAGTCTACCCCGTCTGGATTGACCATCGGCACGATCCAGAGTGACGATTCCTCAGCCAGCCTCCTAGCGTCCCTGCCGGCGATCTTGTCACCATTGCGCCACGCGGCCGCATAGCTTTCGACGAATTGCATGAGCAGCAGAGAAGTCATCCACTCATTGGCATGGAATGCGCCGTTATAGTGAACCTCCCGGCTTCCGCTTCCAATCCGGATATAAGGAATCGTTTGCCCCAGCACAGTCCGGCCGACTGATCCGGTTTCCAAGAACGGGTAATCCCTTTGGAGCCGCTTCAGTTGGGAGACGAGTGCTGCGTAGCCATAGCCCTCTCCCTCGGCCTGCATAATCTCGTGAACCTGCGGCAGTACGATGGTTTGTCCGATACGCAGATGCCGGTGGTGAATACCGGGGTTGACCTCCAGCAGCTCAGCCCCTTCCAGCCCAAACCTCTGGGCTACCCCGTCGATGGTATCGCCTGCTTTCAGCACATAGCTGCTGTACGCAGGCTGGACCGCTTTCCTTCCGGCGGACACCTGCCTTTGCCCATACAGTCCTTGCCGCTCCCTCAGTTCGCGGCTAACCCGGAACCATTCGCTTACGGGCAGTCCGTACCGCAGCGCGATGCGCTCCCACGTATCTCCCCGCCCGATCCTATAAGGGAATGTCATGCTTAGATCCACCTCCGGCATGGTGCCCGCGCCGCTAGCAGCGCGTTTCTCCAACATATGCCGGACGGTTAAATAATATTCGGAACCTGCCAGACAACGGGTGTCACCCGAATTTGTTCATTCAACCAGCTCTGGGCGATCATCCGGAACATGACCGGATCACCGCTGCAGAAAAATTGATGCACGGGAATCACGGGGCTTTTGGCCAGCATCCCCTTATGGTACAAAATCGTGCTCACTTCCCTTGCAGTCTCGTCCGCGGAGCTGATCAGCTTCACGTTCGGTCCCATCGCCTGAGCGATAGCATCGGATAAGAACGGGTAGTGGGTACAGCCGAGAATCAGGCAATCCAGAGGAACGCTGCTCAGGCTCTCCAGCGTATCCGCTACGATCTGGGTCGTCCGATCCGCGCGGAACTGCCCTCGCTCGACAAGCGGAACAAATTGTGGACAAGCCATGCTCACCACTTGAATCTGAGGTGAGATTTGGCGCAGAGCTTGCTCGTAAGCACCGCTGCGGATCGTGCCTTCCGTGCCGATCACACCGACGAATTGATTGCGGGTCGACTTGATGGCAGCTCGCGCACCGGGATGAATAACTCCGACTACGGGAACCGGCAGTCGTGCCCGAATCTCCTCAATCGCAACAGCCGTCGCCGTATTGCAAGCGATCACAATCATCTTGGGCTGATATTGGAGCAAATAATCGACGATTTGATGCGTGAAAGTGATGACTTCTTCAGCGTCTCTCGGGCCGTAAGGCGCCCGGGCCGTATCGCCGAAGTACAGGATTTTTTCCTGCGGCAGCTGGCGCATGATTTCCTTAGCCACCGTAAGTCCGCCGACCCCTGAATCCAATATGGCAATCGCTTGCTGCACGTATGTTCGCTTCCTTCATGATAGGATGTGTAAGACCGGTTCCTGCTCTACAGAATATGTAAACCGGAGAGGAAATGTACCATAGACATGCCTAATGAGCTGCTGTTAGGCAGCCCCTGGCCTTTCCTATGCCTCGCTAATTTGTTATTTCGGAGGCTCGATATCGTCCAGCCGCGCCAGCGTATAGCCGGCTTTCTTGATCGCTTTGACGATGCGGTCGAGCGCCTGAATATTTTCCGGGGAGCCCTGATGCATCAGAATGATATTGCCGTCATGCAGGTTATTCATAATATCGTTATACGGATCCTCGGCGCCGTTCTTGCGCGGCTCCCAGTCGCGCATCGCGGTGGACCAGAAGACCGACGAATACCCCATACCCGATACTAATTCGAGCAGATGCTTGTTATAACGTCCGTAGGGAAAACGGAAATACGGCTGCATCTCCTGCCCCGTCACGTCCTTATAGAGCTCCTCGTAGTCCTTGATCTCCTTGCGGACCTGGTCGTCGGTCTGCAGATTCATGTCCGTATGCGTCATCGTATGGTTGGCAACCAGATGTCCGTCCTTCACCAGCTGCCGCACAAAGTCCGGGTTTTTCTTCACATTATAGCCGGCGATGAAGAAGTTGGCTTTGGCATCGTTATCTTTCAGCGCCTTCACCAGTTTATCCGTATCTCCAAGCTCTCCGCCCGTATCTATGGTCAGGTAAACCTTCTTCCCGGTGCCTACCCATAACGCCTTCATGTCCTCTGTGAAGGTCTTGGTCTCAGCCGGGAAGCCCGGCACTTGGCCCTTGCCCTTCTTCATGTAATACCAGGACAGCGCCTTACGGTCCCCTGTGCCGGGTTCCTGCGGCTTCTTCACATTCGCTGAGACGGCAGTGCCGGCCGGATTGCGGGCACCATTGTAGACGGACCCTGTGGCCGTCTCCTTGGCAGCGGATGCAGCCGGCTTGGACGGCTCAGCGGGGGGCTTCGGCGCGTTCTCAGCCTGGTCCCCAGGCTTATCCGCGGCCTTGTCCGTCCCGACGTCCGACGTCACCGGAGTAACCGGCGGAGCAGGTACGATATCGGAGGCCGGAGCTTCCTTCTGCTGAAGGCCGATGAGCGGCGGCGAAGAGGATGCCTCATTGCCGCTTCCGCTCCCGCTGCAGGCGGCCAGCACAGCCGTCAGTGCAGCCAGCGTGAACCAGGCGCCCGTATTTTTTCTCATGATGTCTCCTCCAGTCACAGAAAGCCTTGCGATTAAGCGAATCGGCCGAATGACGAAACCCTAGTCTATCTCTATGTAATTTCGTGATGAAATGGTTAATTCTAGATAACCAGCCTTCATCTATGAACCAGTATACTAAAGAGTGTCTGACTAGACGACTGATGATTACCCCATAACTTCCTGATAAGAGCCTGTTCAAGCCAGTCCAGTCCTGCCCGGTCCCTGCCACTTACGCAGTATGCAGCGTTGATACGCTATCCGGCTCGCGTCTGCAGGCTACTTCCCGGATTCTCCCCGTTCCGCTCTCCACAGCAGCACCATCAGCCCGCTGATCAGCACAAATGCCACAAGCGCCAGGAATGGAATCGTCACAAAGCCGAACCAGTCAATATAATCGACATCGCAAGGCACCAGTCCGCAAGCCTTCGCCCCGTCTTTGAACCATTCGGTCTTCTGCATCAGATAGTGATACAGGGAAATCCCGGCGCCCCACACCGAGAGCGGAAGCACGTACAGGTAGATGCGTCTGTCCTTGCGCACAGCTGCGATACCGAGAAGCAGAACCAGTGGGTACATCAGAATACGCTGATACCAGCACAGCTTGCAGGGAGCATAATGCAGAATTTCAGAAAAATATAAGCTGCCCAGCGTCGCGACCAGTGCAACGACCCATGATAAATGAAGTCCGTTCTCGCGAATGAATGGTTTCCACTTCATAGTGTCTCTCCCTCTATCAATCTATGAAATCAATCTATTATATCACTATTCGTCCGGCGTGAGAAAGAATGCCAAAAAGCCCAGCTGGACACAGGTCCAACTGAGCTTTTCGCCTATTCTTTGATCGGCTCGAATTTCGCGTCGTACAGGCGGAACATCGTTTTGTAGCCCGATTCGTCCACCTTGATGCCGACATCCAGCCTCCCCGTGATTTTGAGCGGTCCGGACGTATAACGAAGCTTCACATCATCCGGCACAAAAACCATCATGATCTTGTTCCAATAGGTTTCGTCGCCGTTATCGAACGGACATTCCGCACCTGGCTGAGGGATCAACAGGAACCAATGCTTGTCGAAGGACAGCACCTCGCCCATATAGCCGTTGATCTGCACCGTCTTATGCTGCTCGCTCAGATCCCAGAATTTTTCAGCGGGCCGGTTTTGCTTGTCATCGTCGAAAAAGTCCTGCCACTTGATCTTGGGCGGCCCGCTCTCTGCCTTCGCTCCTTGACCGGCTGCCGGCGCTTCTGCCTTGACCGCAGGCGGCGTTTGGCCTGACTGCGGGGCAGCCGCCTGCTCAGGCGCCTTCACGGCCGCCGTAGCAGGCGGAGTCGTGCTTTCAGCGGCGGGAGCTGCTGCCGGCGGAGCCCCCTGTGGCGCCGTACTTCCGCCGGCTTGCGAGGAGGCAGTCTGCGGAGAGGCGACGCGGTCGGCTGTCTGCGCAGCAGGCGGCTGCTCCGCTGCGCCTCCTGCGGGGGCCTGGTTGGCCGGTGCCGACGAGGTCTCGGACGGCTTGGCTGCTTCCGGCGCCTCCGCCTTCTTCTCCGGCCCGGCGCTCACAGCGCTGCTCGTCCCTGCCGCTGCGGACTGGTCTGCCACAGCCTGGCTTGTCGAGCCTGCAGCCGATTGCTGCCCGGCTGCAGGCTTGGACGTCGGCTCTGCCGTTCCCTTGCCCGCCTCTGCGAACGAACCGGCCTCCGTGCCCGGCTTCACCTGTCCGCAGCCGGCGGCCACTATCATCAGGGCCGCGCATAGTGCGGCCCTCCAGACTTGCTTCGTCATGACTCCACCCCGTTTATGCTTAATGTCGAAATAAAGTGAGCGCATCCACCCGGTAAATCCGTGCTGCCGGGATCAGCGAGGCAACGGCACCGAGCACGAGCGTGCCCAGCGTCAATAGGAGCAGGTCCCCTGCCGGAGCAAGACCGCCAAGCCGGATACCCGCATAGATGAACAGCGGATCACTGATCAACCAGCCGATCAGGTGGCCCGCTACCAGGCCCAACACCAGTCCGGCAGCCGTCAGCAGAGCCCCTTCGCCTACAAGAATGCCCAGGATATACGAACGGCTCTTCCCGATGAGCCGCAGCAGCCCCACGTCCTTCTTCCGCTCCTGAACGGCGGCCGTCAGAGACAGCAGCAGGGAGACTGCAGCGAGCAGCACGCAGATCAGCATGACAATCAGGATCAGCTGCGTCCCCGTATCGACGAAATTCAGCACGTCTCCGACCGCTTTGCTAGCATAGACGGCTTGCACCTTCTCCAGCTTGTCGTACTTCAGCTTAACCATCTGCGCACCCAGCAGCGAACGGGGCTTGACCAGCACAGCCGTCACATCGCGCTGCTCCGACTGGTGAGCATGCACAGCCCAGGCATGATCGACAGTCGTAAAGACCGTCCGGTCGTCGGCTGTATTCAGCTTGGGCAGGATGCCTACGACGTGATAGGAGAAGCTTGCGTGAGCGTCATGCTCTTCTTCCCCATGCTCATCCTCGTCCATCGAGTGGCTCTCCACCAGACCGTGGCCGCCATGAAACTCGTCCCCGACCCGGACATTCAGCTTTCTTGCCACCTCATATCCTACGGTGACTTCACCGAGCTGCTTGTACAGATGCCCCTGAGCCAAGCTGCGGTCGGCATACCGAGTCTGGAAGTATCCCGGGTCGATGCCGATGATCGGGAAGCCGTTAAATTGATCGCCTGCCGTCATCGCATACGCAGCCTCAATCTCAGGCTCTCGCTGCAGAGACTCCAGCACCGAATGCGGGATGTTGCCTGTCGGCGTCCCCAGCCGGTAGAACGAGTGCAGCACGAGCTGCGACTCGCTCCCGTCTGCCCCAATTACCAGCTCGAACGGCCCGTAGCCCTTCTGAGCCCCCTGTTCCACGGCTTCCCGGCTTTGCAGCAGCAGCACGAACAGCGAGATCGTGATCGCTACTGCGAGCACCGTCAGGAGGGAAAGCGTCTTGCGGTGCAGGACGTTTCGAAGGATCAGCATCCATCCGTTCATACGGCTGCCCTCCCTGATCCTTGCGGCTTGGCAGCAATCAGCAGGTTAATATCCGTCATATTGACGATGCGGGGAAACTGCTGCGCAAGATGAAGATCATGCGTGACTGTGAGCAGAGTCAGTCGTTCTTGCGCGCACAAGCTCAGCAGCAGCTCCATCACAGAGCTTGCCGTCTCCCAGTCCAGGCTGCCTGTAGGCTCATCAGCCAGCACCACCGGGGGACGGTTGATCAGCGCACGGATCATCGCGACCCGCTGCTGCTGACCCCTGGACAGCTCCGACGGCAGATGGTTCATTCTGTCAAGCAACCCGACACGCTCGAACCAATCGTCGATCAGCGACTTACGGGAAGAGGGCTTCCTGGAGCCGTCAAGCACGAGTTCGACATTCTGTCTCGCGGTCAGTGAAGGAATAAGGTGAAAATCCTGGAAGATATACCCGATATGACGCGCCCGGAAGGCATCGCGCTTGGACTCCTGCCATGCAGCAATCGGATGCCCGTCTATGACGACCTCACCTTGATCTGCCGGGATGACGCCGCCGATGATATGCAGCAGGGTGCTTTTGCCGCTGCCGCTCGGGCCGATGAGGGCTACTCGCTCCTTGGGCGCAACCGACCACTCATCAATCTTCAGAATTGGGAGCGTCTGGCCTTGCAGACGAAAAGATTTTTCGAGCTCTTGAATCCGGATCATTGGTCCTGACTCCTTTCTACAAAACATAGACAGGAGAGCCGAGGCCCTCCTGTCTGCTCTTGCGGGGACGCTGGTTCCCGGTAGGTATTACAGTTTTACAATACGCTCAGACAAGGCATCCCAAGTCAAGGCTTTGCCGCTCAGCTTGCTGAAAGCTTCCAGCGGCAGGTACAACGTGCCGTTGTCCACTTGAGCTTTGAAGCCGGCATCTGCTCCATCGAGGGTTACACTCAGCGTGTCGATGCTGACGACCAGTTTTTTGCCTGCATTTTCGAGGCTAACGGTACGGTCTTGAGCATTCCATACGACTTTGTTGCCCAGCGACTCGCCAACGGCTTTGGCCGGGAACAGGACGGCATTATCACGCGTAACTTTGAACTTCGGATAGACATGCTTCGCTTGCAGCTCAGCAGTCGTACCTTCCAGGTCCACGCCTACAACTTGCGCAGATGCTTTAGCGATTTGCGTATTGTCGATTTGGCCTTTTACCAGTTCCTTAATCGGACCGTATGCCCAAACGCCTACATCTACCCCAGAGTGGCCATGTCCGCTCCAGCCGATCAGCATACGCTTGGATACGACTGCATTATAAGCGCCTTCTTGAGCGTAGGAGGAGCCGTCACCTTTCATGATGTACTGGGCTTCTTCATCCGTCAGATCGTTAATCCACGTATTGGCTGCGACGATCGCTTTCACTTCGTCTACGGTCTTGGCCGCTTTCAGCTTGCCAGCGATGAATTCGGAGGAGTTCTTCTGCTTATCCCACAGATCCATATTCATTTCGTAGATATTGTCACGCGCCAGGGACAAGCCGCCGGTTTCGTGGTCAGCCGTGATCACGACCGACGTATTGCCGTCTTTCTTTGCAAAATCCAAGGCTACCTTCACCGCCGCGTCGAAGTCCAGCACTTCCGCTACCGTCGAAGGGAAGTCGTTCGCGTGGGAAGCATGGTCGATCCGGCCGCCTTCGATCATCATGACAAAGCCGTTTTTGTCTTGCGACAAGATGTCGATGGCTTTGGATGTCATCTGTGCCAGGCTCGGGATGTCTTCCGTCCGGTCCGGCGTGTAGTTCACGTGGGACTTGCCGAACAGGCCTAGCGCTTTGCCCGTCGTTGCAGACAGGGAGTTCAGAGCGTTCGTATCCTTCACGATCTTGTAGCCCTTCGCTTCGAAGTCGCCGAGAATCGTCTTGTCTGTGCGCTTGCCCTTCTCTTCCTTGCTCGTAAAGAAGTCGCTGCCCCCACCGAACAACACGTCTACGCCGCTCTCCAGATACTGGGAAGCGATCGCATTCTCATTGTCACGGTTGCGCACGTGAGATGCGAATACAGCAGGGGTTGCATGCGTGATCCGGGCGGTAGTTACCAGACCTGTTGCCTTGCCCTTCTTCTCAGCCGCTTCTACGACGGATGCATAAGGCTTGGAAGCGTCCTCGTTGGATACGCTGATACCCGCATTGTATGTTTTATTACCTGTGGCGAACGCGGTACCGGCAGAAGCCGAGTCCGTAACTACGCCGGATACGATCGTACCGCCATCCTCTCCACGATCTGCATATGTAGTAGCTTGTCCGACATAGATGCTGTCGAGGTTCAAGTGATCAATGCCTTTTTCGTATTTCAAATAGTTGCGGCCAGCGGATACTTGAGCAGGACCCATGCCGTCGCCGATCAAGACGATCAGGTTTTTGGAAGCCGGAGCTTGCACAGTTGTTGCTGCGGATTCAGAAGTTTTGACGGCATCTGCCGCGACAGCTGCATTTATCGGCAATACCGACAAAGCCAAGATGGAACTCAGAACGACTTGATTAACACGCTTTCTCAATGGGAATTCCCTCCAGAACTGTTATAGTATCTTCTCTTTTATTCTACCATCAAGCATTAAGAGAAGATTATCCCGTTGTAAATACAGTGTTAAGCTCGGATTAAGATTTTGTAAAGGGTTGTCGGAATTTCAGCCCAAGCGATGAAAAAAGCCTTCTCCACCGCAGGTTTTCCTTCGGCTTCGAAGACTATTCTTTCAAATCCATGTCCCATTTCTATTCCAGATTAGGTTCAAAAAAATATCGCTCCATCTATTATTCCCGGTATAAATGGAATAATATTGTTATTCCAACGAGGCAAGGCTACACCGAAAAGCTATAAGCCACCTCAGCTTCATGCTCCGCCGGCTTGACCAGCTTCGTCCACTCCGCTGGAGGAACCACATCGACGACCGCCTTAATCCCGATACGCTTGAAGTCAAGCCGCGGCAGATTCTCCAGTGTCAGGCGGTCCGTAATCAGCTTATCCAGCACGCCCGGGAATAGCTCCTCCATTCGCTTCAGACGGTACAGGCCCGTTTCGAAGTCCTTGCGGGAGGCATTCACCGAGCCGACGATGCATTTATTCTCCAGCACCAGCTCCCGGTTAATCGAGTCCGCCGCTATGTCTATATTGGTGCTGCCGGGCGTCACTCCGAGCAGCGCCAGCACGCCGTTGGGTCCCAGCGCGCTCATCGCATCGAACGCCAGAGGGCTAAAGCCCGTACATTCGATGATCAGATCAGCCCGCTTGTCCTTATGCCGGAGGAAGTCGGCCAGCCCCGAAGCTGTCCGCTCCTGTGCCGCCCCGCCTCCTGCCGCCTGCCAGGCATCGGACTGCTGATATTCCGCTCCGCACTGCCTGACGATGTCAGCGCCGGATGAGTCTGCCGCAGACTTGGACCATACGAGGGTCTCGAGTCCAAGACAACGGCAGGTGAGGGCTGCCAACAGCCCCAGCGGACCTGAGCCGAGGATGACTGCCGTCTTCGGCTGCCAGACCAGCCGCTGCTGGATACGCTGCACTTCATCCCATACCTTCTCCACGATGCTCTGCGGCTCCGTGAGGAAGCCATGGCGCAATTGAGAGAGTGGTACCTTAACCAGGTAGCGTGCATCCTCGACATAATATTCCGACATATAACCGTTGGCGCCCTTGATCCCCCGCTCGACATAACCGCCGCTCTCGCAATAATCCTGTTTCCCGTTGCGGCAGTTTACACACCACGGCTCTGAGCATGGGCGCCGGACGAGGGCCGTTACGAGATCGCCCGGCCGAAGGCCGGTGCCCTCCTCAGCCCCCTCGACGATGCCGAGCGATTCATGACCGATAATCAGCGAGTCCTCGCCCTCCGGGGGCATCCCGTACTTCTCCGTCAGCACCTCACGGTCCGTCCCGTCCAGCCCTACGCACAGCACACGTACCAGCACGTCCGTGGCCGAGCGTCGCTGCGGCGTCTCGACCTCACCGTACACCAGTTTACGTACGGGTTCCGTGCCGTCTGCCTGCGGGTCCGGGAGCAGCCCTGTCACCTTGACCGCCTTCATGCATCCGCCCTCCCCGTCCGAGACAGCAGCTTCTCGTCGCTCTGATCCTCACTGCTCTTCCGTTGATGGCGGAACCACTTGAGCTTCGATATATATTCCTGTACGACCTTGACGAACGATGCATGCGACCAGGTCAGCGGCGAGACGGACAGCGGTTCCCCCGTATACGGATGTACCTGCTCAGCCAGCGCACCCGACGGAAGCGCGTGCCTGACCGTCCAGCGCAGCAGCTCCTCGGCTTCCTTCAGCGCGTTCTCGTCCCTCGCCGCCGCGATCACATACTCCGCATACCAGAGGGTACATATAAACCAGGGATTGCCCGGGACCCGATCCACATCTTTGGTCACCTGGTGATAATAATCGTTGGTATACCGGGCCAGCCCTCCGACCTCCGTCTGCACCCACAGCTTCTGGCGGATCGCCTTCATCGTCGCTTCCACGCGCGGGTCTTCCACCGGTATCAAGCCAAAATCAAACACCGCGTACATGCTCGCATCCAGCGTGAGGTCAGCCTCATACGTTCCTTTCTCCGCGTTCCAATACAAGGAACGGATGAATCGCCCCTCCGCCTCCGAATACAAATACTGCTCGGCTGCTTGCTTCACTCTGGCGGCATCCTCCCGATAGCGCAGCGCCCGAAGCTTGTCGCCGAAGGTCTCCGCGAATGCAGCGGCAGCCATCAGCCCACCGTAAACGCTGGAGACCGTGAATAGATGCACCCCGTATCTCTCCTCCCATAAGTCATAGGAGGGCAGAGGGAGTCCTGATGCATCCTTGTAACCGGACATAAAGTCAGCCGCCGGGATGACGAAGGACTCGTAGTCCTCACGGGCCTCCTTCACCGTGCCGGCCAGCTTATGATGATGCCAGAGCGCATACAGCACGAGCGCCGTCTCATCCTCCTGAATGGGGAACTGCTTCTCGCCCTGCGCATTGATCCAGGGATGCCAGCTTGAGCCCGGCGATCCGTCAGGGTTGTATTTATGCAGCAGGAACCCTTCCTCCGACAAGCCTTTCCGGCAAAAGTTAAAGAAGCGCCGGGTCAATGCGAAATATCCGGAACGATCCAGCGCATGAGAGATCAGCGCCCCGTCCCTCGGCCACATATACGAATACGTATCGCGGGCGAATTTCATAATATCCGAATCATTGGCCGCCAGTATGGCCCCCCGATTGTCCATATGGGTACGGATAATCAGCAGACTGCGCTGATAGAAGGAAGCCAGCTCCGTATCCAGCAGTCCGAGCTCATGCCGGTCTTGGGTCAGCCACTGCTTCCAGTAATTATATGTGCGCTGCAGCAGCGCCTGGGGAGCCTGCTCGCGAACTCGCTCCTCCAGCTTGCGGACCTCGCTTAGACTGCGCCCGAAGCAAACCCAGAACCATCCCTCAGCGGTCCCTCCGGCTGGCAAGGTCAGCTCCAGCTCCAGCGTGCCGTCTACCGAGCCCTGGGCAATCGGATTGCGTCCAAGCTGTCCGTCCTCCGCATCCTTCCAGGTTCCCTCCAGGCGGTTCATTTCCTTCTGTCCGGTCGCATACGACGATGGGGATGAGCCCTTCCCGTCCGGACCTTTGCTGGAAAGCGTCAAATACCGGTGTCCCTTATAGAACACCAGAGAATTCAGTTCCGGATCGTAATACACCGTATCTCCCACTCCGTTGCCGTAGAGATGCAGATCCAGATGAAAATACAGCTTTACCTTCCGATCCGTATTCCAGTGGTTCGTTACGACGATCTTACGGATGAATACATTGTCCTGACTGTCCACGCCGTCGCGAATTACCATGTCCAGCCCAAGCCGGTCATGCTTGCACGCCAGATGGGTCACCATCGAATCATTCAGATACCCTGCCTGCCTCTTCAGCTCGTCATTGTCGATCCAGAAAAAATCCTCTGCAGTCCATACGCCAAAATGCGACAGATGATCAATCGCTTGATTCTCTTGTCCCACATAAGGGAAATAAATGTCGCGCACATTATAATGCGCATCAAAATTGATTAACACGTTGCCGTTGCCAATCGGCAGATCCCTTGCCATCGTCAGCTCATCTCCTTCCTGCTCCACCTAATTTCCCCTTAGCAGGAATCGATTTATGCATCCATGGCCAAAACGAAAAAAGCCGGCCCCGAAGGAACCCGCTGCATCGCCTTTTATGCAGTTATCTGCGTTTGCGCCCATGCTTGACCAGCGTCATGCGCCGGGAATGCCGCAGCCACGAATAATAGGCCTTAAGATCGCGCAGCTGAATATCCTGCGAGATACGACCCAGAAAGGTAACCGCAATCATTTTATGCAGCGGGTTGCCGGCAATATCGACTTCCTGCTTCAGCTCCATAAACTCTGCGACCATCACCAGATCCTCGTCGATCAGGTAGACGTCCTTCTCATTGGGATAGTACGGATGAATCCGGTTATTCTTTAACTTATCCCACAGAAATTCGCAAATATGCTCCACGGTCGCCTCATCCGGCTCCACCCGTTCCGCCCATCGGCTGATGGCGTGGCTGGTGATGACAATATCCGCAATCTTATATCCATGAAAAGGCACATAGAAGGGTTCATAGGTATTCCATCGATTCATCACCTTATCTTTCATCCTGTTCTCCCCCTTCAGACCTAAAAAAGCTACTAATATTATCGTATTATCCGTATTACACGCAGTCAAGTACTATTTAACCAGCTAAACATTTTTTTAGAATTGCTATTTATTTTCATGCAACAGTCCATTACAATAGTTGTGAAAGGGGTGAAAGGATGGGTCAGCCTGTTCCTGAGTTTGGCAAGTTTCTTGAATCACTTCGAGGCTCGCTGTCGCTACGCGAAGCCGCTAGAAAAAGCGGGTTGTCCCACGCCTATATCCGGGACCTGGAACTCGAGCGCAACCGCTCAACCAACGATCGCATTACCCCGTCTCCGGACACGCTGCAGAAACTGTCCGTTGCCTACGGTTATCCTTATACAGAGCTGATGATCAAAGCCGGCCATCTGAGCAATGGAGATGTTGTTACGGGCAGCCAGGGGGCCAAGGCAGATATCGACTTGAACGAGGTGCGGTTTATCGAGATCGGTATGAAGGAAATCGTGTATCATAGCGAAAACTTGGACACCACCCTCAGCGTCGATTCTCTGCTGGATTTCAGCAGCTTCCTGGATAAGCTGGAGGAGTACGGCTTCCGTAAAATGGACACGGACCTGTATGTCAGCTTCAACCACGTACGGAAATACGACGAACGCCGCGGCAAGCTGTATTTCGATGAAGAAGGCAAGGGTGCGCATGTGACCATCTCAGCGCTGCGTCAGAAGAAGTATCACGATCTGTTGGTCCGTCATGTAGCTAACAATACCAACAAAAGCCTCGAGTTTTCGTTCGGCAAAAACGGCAAAAGCCAGCTTGCCCACATCATTGAAGATAACGTATAGATGCTGATAGGGATGCCTCAGCTGGTACTCTAGTAAATCTTACGCTGCAAACTTTCAAATATGCCTATTACCGTTAAGCTTTCAGTCTATCGGTAATAGGAATTTTTTTACTTTAAAGGGAAAATTCTATTTATTTTTACTCTCGACTCCATTACAATGATGGGAAAGGGGGTATTCAAATTATGGGTCAACCAATTCCGGACTTCGGCAAGTTTCTAGAATCACTGCGCGGCTCTATGTCGCTTCGCGAAGCCGCTAAGAAAAGCGGTCTGTCTCATGCCTATATTCGGGATCTGGAGCTTGAACGCAACCGTTCCACCAACGACAGGATCACCCCGTCCCCCGACACGCTGCACAAGCTGTCCACGGCCTACGGCTATCCGTACACAGCGCTGATGATCAAGGCAGGACATCTGAGGGATGGCGATATCGCACCGAGCCGGAGCGGCTTCAGGGAAAGCTTCGACCTTGTCGATGTCCGTTACATCGAGATCGGACTCAGGGAGCTTGTCTATCACTGCCAAAATTCTGTGACCGCTTACAGCATCGATTCCCTGCTGGATTTCAGCACCTTCCTGGACAAGCTGGAGGAACATGGCTTCCGCAAGATGGATGCCGATCTGTACGTGAACTTCCATCAGATCCGCTGCTACGATGAGAAGCGCGGCAAGCTTTACTTTGATGAGGACGCGACCGGGGTCGAGATTACGATATCGGCACTGCGGCAGAAGAAGTATCATGCGCTGCTGAAGCGCTATGTAGCCAATAATACCCATAGAAGCTTGGAGTTTAGCTTGGGCAAAAGCGGCACGAGGACAAGCGTTCAGATCGTGGAGGATCACGCATAGCCTTGGGCCGGCCGCTTTCTTTTCTTAATACGTTGCTTGGCTCCATTTTGTTTCACAACATATTTTACTTTTTTAACAAACTTCTGTATCAACCGGTGACCTGTTTACGGGTTCCTGCATAACCAAGGGATTGCGTCCCAAGCCTGGCTTTCTCGAAGCCGCCTCAGATGCAATCCCTTATGGACAGCAGCTTACTTCATCGCTTCCAAAGCCTGAACCGCAACGTTGAGCTCGACATCCTCACCTCGTATATACTTCGCTTCGAACGTCTGCTGATTGAAAGGAATGTTAAGATCAGGCATGCTCCCACCTTCTCCTCGATCATCGCTATCGCCTTGAATCTGCTGATTGGCGTCCAACGACCGGCCGTCCGGGAATTGCAGCAGATATCCTTCGGGCATCTCAATCTCGATGGGGCTTGTAACAACGCCGAAGGAGCCGTTCGTCCCCGTAAACCCGACTACGTGCGCATTCGACCATCCCTTGGCCAGCAGAGGCAGCCCTTCCCCGGAGCTTGCGGTCCGATGATTGACCAGAATAGCCAGCTTGCCTTGGTACGACGGTTGTGCAGGCTGAATCTTGCGGGTTTCCTGTCGATTGATCTCGAATTTCCTCGTAATCCGGCTATAATAACTGACATATTCATACAAGGCCGGCTCCTTCGTCAAGTGGCCCGCCAGAGCAGCCAGCAGATCGTCACTCCCTCCCGGATTATCCCGTACATCAATAATCAGGCCTTTGATGCCCTCCTTCTGGAACCGTTCCAATAACTCTACCCAGACTTGGCCTGGGTCAGGCATCGCTGCCCCGGGAAGCAGATATCTGATTTTCACATAACCGTATCCGTTGCTGAGGATCTCGCCTTCCAGCGGCGCATCCTCTCTTTTCAGCTTCACTTTCGTTTTGAGGAGCGTCTCGTACTGGTCATCGTAGGCGGTTAGCGTTACTTCTCTGATCTCGGCCTCGCCTTTATTCCGGTAAGCAATCCGCACCTCCTTGCCGACAGGCGCTCTAACCATGAACCGCCCCTGGTTGTACCACTTGTCCCCGTCCGTAGCCATTGGGTTTTCGCTCCATGCCGTATCGCGATAGGCTGCCTTCGCTTCCTTCCCATCCCAGGAGAGAATCTCCGCACCCAGCTTGATTCCGCTCCTTTCGGCCGTACTTCCCGGCAGAAGCAAATTCACCAGTACCGCCCCTGAATCCAGTTGAAGGGTGCTGATGCCGACACCACCGCCTGCTTCGGCTTTGAACACCGGATGGTCATACAGGTTTTCATTCGTTATTTTGATATGGCCGTCCCGGAAGGAGAATAAGTAGGCTCTCAACGTTTTGTAGTATAAAGCCTTGTTCTTGTCCTGCTCCGCCTGACGGAAGAGCGGCTCGTATGTCTGCTCTAGCTCCTCCCAGTCGATTTTCTTCCGCTCCCCGAACGGATACTCTCTGGCCAGCCGATCGTTCAGTTGAATGAACGCTTGCGAATAACTCATCTGGCCGAATGAGCTGACCGGGTTATAGCGGTTCTCTCCTGCGAACATCAGCGCAAGCACCAGGGGGGCGAGGCCGCAGAGGCCCAGCACAGCCCTGAGCACTCTGTACTTGGGAACCGGGATGCGATACACCGGCTTCCATATTTTCGTCGGCGTACATAGAAAGAGTACAGCCGTTAGCGTATAGAACGCTATCGCCAGTAAGGTAAAATCTCCGTCCAGCATGCTCAAGACGGCCACAACGACCCCAGCCCCCGGCAAAAAATCAATCCACCGGTAATACTTAGGGATCGGAACGGTATACCAGATCAGCACGATCAGATCGATAGCCAATAATATCCATTCATACACGGTCAGCCACTTGAATGCATCCACGGCTTGCTGCAACATAACCATCCTTCATTTCCTCCATTCTTAGCTTGCGCTCCAACCCAGATTAGAAGCGGAATATGAACGGAGCATGAACTCATGACAAAAAGCCCCTAAGGGGGCTGACTGTCTCTCATCAGACGGATGACGACGGGTGCATAGGGAGCTTGACGGTAACCCGCGTCCCCTCTCCGGGACTGCTGCTCACTTCGATCGTCCCCTGATGGAGATGGATGATCTGCTTGACGATAGGGAGACCGAGACCGTTACCGCTGCCGCTTCGAGAGCTGTCCGCCTTGTAGAACCGCTCGAAGATTCGGGACAGCTCCTCCGGCTGCATACCGATTCCCGAATCGGTGACCCCGACGACCCATTCTCTTCCGCTTGCGGCCAGATCGATACGGATCTTGCCCCCGTCGGGGGTAAATTTAATGCTATTTCCGATCAAGTTTAACCAAACCTGGTTCAATTGATCCTGGTCGGCCGTTATTCGGGCAGCCCGGGGCAGCTTTAGATCGATGCGGATATGCTTACCCGAGAGGAGTGGCTCGCAAGCCAGAACAATCTGCCTGAGCTGCTCGTCGAGGTTGAAGGCTGCCGACTCGAACGGATGCTGCTCGGACTCGAGCGAGGAGAGCTTGAGCAGGTTCTCGCTCAGCCTGGATAGCCGGTCACTTTCGGTGATGATGACATCCAGATACCGCTCACGGTGCTCCGCTGCAACGAGATGCTCATGCTTCAGCGCCTTGGCAAAGCCCGAGATGGACGTCAGGGGCGATTGAATTTCATGCGACACGTTCGAGACAAAATCCTGCCGCATCTGCTCAAGCTGCTTGAGCTCGCGTGCCGTATCGTTGAAGCTTTGGGCGAGAACACCCAATTCATCCTTGCGCTTTAATTTCAATTCGACTGCAAAATCACCCTGGGCAAGCCTCTTGGTGGCCTCTGTCAGTGCCCGGAGCGGGTTCACCAGGTACCTAGCCGCAACTAGAATGCATAGGCTTCCGGTCACAAGCACAAGAATCAACACCGTCATGACCAAGCGGATGATAGCCGTTTCGTTCTTCGAGGACGTCATGACAAACAGCGCGTAGCGCTTGCCGTCGAATACGAACGGAACCCCTACGTACAAGCTGTCCTCTCCTTGCACACCCGACCTGTACGGCTCTCCTCCCAGCACCTGACGCAGCGGTTCAGAAGGGATCGTCGGCGCCTCCCCGCCGTTTGTTACCCCATATGTGCGAAGTTCACCAGAGCTCGAGACCACTTGCATCGGATACGCGGATAACTGCGAGATTTTGCTCATGAAGGCGTCCAGATCTTGCGGATGCGTCTGCTCGTAGAGAGCCATCGCAGTCTCTGCTGCGGTCATCATATCCTCTTGCCCGAGGTGATTCAGCTCCTTCTGAAACAGCACGAAGCCGATGAGAAAAGACGACAGCAAACTCATGACGATGACGGCGAGAAAGGTGAGTACGACGCGGACGTATAACGTCTTCACTCCGGGCTCACCACCAGCCGGTAGCCGAGACTGCGCGCCGTCTCAATGCGAAAATGCCGTTTATCGCCCGCAAACCTCTCCCTCAGCCGCTTGATATGTACATCTACCGTCCGGTCGTCACCGGCATAATCGCCGCCCCAGATCTGGACGATCAGCAATTCTCGTGTGAAGACCTGACCGGGATGGCTGGCCAGTGTAAAGAGCAGCTCGAATTCCTTCAGGGGCAAGGTCAGCTCCTCTTCACCTCGAGTCACTTTATAGGTTTTGCGGTTCAGCACAATCCCACCGAGTTGAATCGTCTTGGAAGCCGCGATCCGAGCACGCTTCAGCAGCGCTCTCACTCTCATCACCAGCTCCATCGGATCGAACGGTTTGGCCAAGTAATCGTCAGTTCCGAGCTGGAACCCCTTCACCTTCTGCCCCGCTTCTCCCTTGGCTGTCACCATGATGATCAGAATGTCCGGGTCCCGCCTCCGGATTTCCTCGCATAAATCCCAGCCGTCCATGACCGGCATCATGATGTCGAGTATGATCAGATCGATAGTCGCCTGTTCGACGATAGCAAGCGCCTCTGCGCCATTCTTGGCCTCTACGATATCAAAGCCTTCATTGCGCAAATACAAGCTCATTAATTCGCGAATATGTGCATCGTCATCCGCAATCAATAGTTGAGTCATAGAATGGGCTAGCTCCTTCTAAAGCCTCAAGCTGCATGCAACCGATGGCCGGCAGCTTCCGTCCGTTGGCGTTGTCATCTTTAAGCCCATCATACCGCAAGGACTGAGGAAATGAAAAGCTAAACCCCGCATGCTTTCTTGTACCCTAAAAAGCACCCGATCACATAGATCGGGTGCTGCAGAGGACGCTTCTTTGTAGACAGTAGGCGTGTCGGTTTTATACGGTTAAGAGATCCGCTCCCCCGCAAGCTGGAGCACACCGGCCAGCGTCTGTACCTCTCTCGTCGTAATCGCATCGACGCCCATACGGACGAGCTTCTCCATAGCCGCAGCTTCATTCACTGTATACACCCACACCACTAACCCCGATGCATGGGCAAGCTCGACAAGCTCCTGTCGGCAGGTGGACGCATTCAGATTGAGACCGTAATAGCCGAGCTCCAGAGCCGTCTGGCATACGGTACGGGCATACTGTGTGTAAGACGACTCAGCTGAGAAATCCACGGTGATAGGGGCGTTGTACAAGACGCGGATCGACTCGTAGCGTTTGGCTGTTCCTTCGCTGCAGCCGGTTACGAACACCCGGTCCGCCATCCCCAGGGACAATACAAGCTGTAGAGCCGGATCGATGGCATCCTGGCTTTTCATATCTAGATTCAACTGAACGCCATCTCCTCCAGTTAGCCGAAGAACATCCTCCAGACGCGCAAGCTCATAGTCCTGGTACGATGGGTGGAGCTGCACGCGTTGTTCCAGCTGATTCAGTTCCTCATAGCTATACTGCTGCAGCAACGGGGAATCGTCATGCAACAGGACAGCTACACGATCCTTGGTCAGCCTAATATCGACCTCAACAATAGCTGCTCCGGATGCTATTCCTTCCTCGAAGGATGCCACGGTGTTGTCAGGAGCCTGGCCGCAGCCGGTATGGGCTGCAATCTTGGGTACATTCGCATGCATGGATTCGCTCCCCTTTCGCCTACTGGAAATAAATCGGGTTCGTGAACGCTATCATCGTCCGGCAGTGAGCGATGCCTCCATGCAGCTCCGCTCGAAGCCAGCTCAGTCCCTCCGTCTGGATGGGACAAGACACCGTCAGGCTGGATGACACCACGGCCAGCTCGGCGATCCTACCAAGGTTGCCTACGAGGACTACCGTCATGTCCGTATCCGTCAGCTGCCAGTGCTCTGACCGCTCGGACATATCCAGCTTGACCGTCGCTTCCCATGCGGATTGAGCATGCGGAGCAGGCACCTCGTCCCCGATGCCGTAGGTGCTGCCATTCCCTTGGGAAGCTAAGCCTAGCAGCAGCAGCGGCCCCATCGTGACACTGACCGTCCCCTTCGCGATCGCTTCTACGACCTGACGGTCCTGGACGGTGCCAGAAGCCTCCTCCGGCTCAAGCTGCAGGTATGTGACAGCTACAGGGTCTGACGGCTTAACCGCAGAGCTATGCCAGTCCCGCCCGCATACGCCCGTGATCCGGTATCCCTGATTGAGCAGGTCCGTCCACATGCGGAAGGCTCTCTGGTTGCTGGTCAGCATGGACGGAAGCGTATACGACCATACTTCAATATAGTCAATGTCATGCCAATCCGCAATCTCATATTCCCAATAGCAGCCGGTACAGAGCGGGCTGCCCGCGCGGAACGGGTGGGCGATACCGACAATCCCCCCTTGCTCATGAACGCGCTCGATGCCCTTGTGAATCTCATCGATCCCCAAATCTCTCCAGTCCACATAGCGAGTGATCCCCATCACCAGCATATGGCCGAAGAACGTCGTCCACTCCATCCCCTGCACAATATGCAGACCCGTGGACTTCTCGACCGCTTGGCGGTCCAGCAGCGGGGACATCGTATTATGATCGGTCATCGCGATTCCACGAAGGCCGATATCTTTGGCGCTTGCGGCCAATTCCTGCAGCGAATGCTCGCCGTCGCTATGAAACGTATGCGTATGCAATTCGTAAGGCAGCCAGCTTCTCATAATAAGTCACCATCCTCTTGCCAGACCGTAAGCTTGAACTCGCAGCTTTCGGTTACGATGGCGTGAAGACTTAGCGTAACCGTCCACGCTCCGGCAATCACCGGTCCGGGCATCAGCCCGGGCGACGCTTCGTGCGCCGAGACGGACAAGCGCTGTGAGGCGTCCTTGCGATGGCAGGCGCCGCGGAAGCCGTCAGGATCGTCGAGGGACACCGTCAGCAGGTTGCGCAGCGGATAATATTTGCGCCAGCCGTCCTCTGTCACCGGCTCGCTCCCTTCATTGTACTTGAACAGACTGGTGCGGATGATCTCCTTGGACAGTTGTTCATCCTCCAGAAGGGTGGGCGAATAATCAAACAACAAGTGCAGCTCCCGGCCATTCGGAGCTACGTCAAACGTAAACCGGCGGTGAGTCTGCGAATCAGCAGTCGATAACTGCCCTTCTGTCTGAAAAATAAGTTTCATAGTATCTACCTTCTATATTCAAAATGATGCGGCTAAGTTTGAAAATGGCTCAGCGATTCCTTTAAGCTGCGGGACATTTCCTTCAACCGCCCGGATAAGCCGACCAGGCTGCCGCTGACCTGGATCTGACTCTCCGTCTCCCCCGCCACCTGCGTGGTGGAGGCTGATGTCTGCTCCGAGAAGCCGCTGACGCGCCGCATGGCTTGGGCTAGTAGAGACTGAGACTGCTGCAGCAGTCCGATCGAGGCAGCCACGCTATCCAGATGCAGGATGAAGGCTTGCGTCTGCTCGCTGACTTGTCCGAACAGCGTATCGGTTTGTTTCATCGTGCGAAACTGTTCCTGGAACAAGGGCTGCGCCTCCGAGATCACCTGTACCGTCTCTTCCATGTTCTGTCGAATCTGGCCGGCGATGCGGCCAACCTGCTCGACCGACCGGTGGGAGTCCAGGGACAGCTTGCGGATTTCGTCAGCGATTACCATAAAGCCTCTACCATGAACGCCGGCCCGTGCCGCTTCGATCGAGGCATTGATGGACAGAATATTCGTCTGCTTGGTCATGCCCTGCAGCACCGTGACGATCTTGGCTACATCCCGTGTGCTTTGCGTCAGCTCCGCCACCCGCTCCTGCATGGTCTGCGTCATCGCTTCCACCTGCCGGTTGCTTCGCACAACCTGCTCCATATAACGCTTGCCTTCCTCGCTGACACCCTGCACAGCTCGGGCCGAATCCTCCATCAGCCTATTCTCGGATACGACCTGCTGCATCTGTCCGGCGACCCGCTCCGTCATCTCGCTCGTCTCTGCGGCTTCCCGGGCTAACAAATGCGTCGATCCGGCTATCTGGGATGCCGTCTGCGAGACCTGCCGCGCAGATTCCGTGGTCTGCTCCGCTCCGCCGAGCACCTCCTCAGCAAGCATCCAGACATGCCTCGCGGATTCATTGGCTTGTTCTACCAGGGTTTGGATGTTCTGCATCATCTGATTGAAGCTTGTTCCCACCCCGCCGATCTCGTCGTTTCGCTCAAAGTGAACCCGGATCGACAGGTCACCCTCAGCGCCCCGTCTCATCATGTCCTCCAGCACCCGCAGCGGGCGTCCAATGAAACGAATCACATACACGCCGAGAGCGCCTGCGGCCGCGGCCGCTATAAGTACAATGACCAGCGTGACCTGGAAGACGCGATTGGCTCCGGACAGCACCTCGGCCAGCGCGATCGAGCTGACGACGTACCAGCTCAGTCGTTCGTCTGTCGCCTGATCGAAGACGACGAGCTGACCTTGTCCAGGGCCGCTTCGTGAGATCACAGAGCCAGTCTTCTGCCTCTTGCCGGTCGAAGCATCCACCGGTATGTCGGGCATGACGCTGCCGCTTCCTTCGGCTCCGGCAGCAAGCACCGTTTCCAGCTGGGCGTTGACAATGCTGTTGCGGCCCGTCTTCCCCAGGTTAATGGTATTCAGCTGCTGTACGAGCGAGTCGGTTTTGATCTGAACCAGCAGGTAAGCGATCGTCTGCTTCGTCAGCGGGTCCTGGATCGAACTGGCTAATCCGAACGCCACGCCATCCTGGGACGTGTCCTTGGGCTCGATCCAGCTTATGCTTTGCTTCTTCTCGTGCAGCTCCCGATACCACGGCTGCCCGGCCGCGCTGGACTGGCCTTGCTGCTGGGAACGGTTATGGGTTCCGACCAGCGTCATCTCCCGGCCATCCGGCTCGTACAGCCCGATCAGATGCAGAGTAGAGTCACGAAACAGCGTATCTTCGAACCTGGTTTTCAGCTTGTCCCACTGCGACTGCCTCTCCATACTGCCTGGAGCCGCATCGCGGTACAGCCGGATCGTGCTTTGAAGCTCATTATCTATAGCAAATTGAAAAGCGAAGGTTTCGTAGCGCTCATAGACCATATCCAGCTTCTGTCTGGCTTGTATAATCATCTGCTGCGAAGCTGACGCCACCTGATCCTCGATCATGCGGCTGGCGATGCTGAATGTTCCATAACCGGCGAGGGAAACGAATAACGTAATGCACACAAAGAACAAGATAAACAATTTGCCCCCGACCGAATTCCAGCCCCATCGTCGCCGAATAGAGGCAGTGATCGTCTTCCAGCTTGTCAGCAGATTCATCGCGCGTATGATCTCTCCCTTGGCTTGACTTAACGGGCGTTAGCGGACAGCGGCAGCTTCGTTATCGAACCAGTATGCCCGCTCCTCCGGCACACTGACAGAGTAAGTTCCAGGGTCATACAGCTCCTGCGCATCCACGAAGAAGGTCTGACCCTGTGCCATCGCCATGTATCGGTAAGCCGAGCCGATAAATAAATGCTCCTTCACTTCGGCGTTGAAGCGGAAGCATCCGTCATGATACGTTACGCCGGGCAGCGAGGAGGTTCCTGCTGCGTCAGGCTGGGACTGTGCGGGAGCGGACTCCAGCCGGGCATCCTCCGAGCGCAGCACCAGCTGCCTCTGCCTGTCGCCATGCTGGACCTTGAGTGTATGACTCTCCCCCATGAATTGGGCGGAGAACAAAGTCTGCGGACGGTAATACACATCCTGTGGTGTACCGGCCTGCTCGATCCGCCCGTCCTTCATGATCACCACGTAATCGGCCATGGACAGCGCTTCTTCCTGGTCATGTGTGACATAGAGCGCGGTGATGCCGAACGACTGCTGAATCGCGCGTATTTCCACCCGCAGACGCGACCGGACCTTGGCGTCCAGATTGGACAGCGGCTCGTCCATCAGCAGAAGATTCGGCTCCAGGACCAGCGCTCTGGCCAGTGCGATACGCTGCTGCTGTCCCCCGGAGTAATGCTGAGGCTTGCGTTTGCGGATATCCTGCAGCGGGATCTCGACCCGGCGGAGCACTTCCTCCACTTTGTGCTCGATCACGCTTTTGCTGTTCTTGCGGATCTTCAAGCCGTATGCGACATTATCGAACACCGACATATGCGGCCACAGCGCGTAGTTCTGGAACACCATCGTGGCTCCCCTGTCCCGGGAAGGCGTCCGCGTCACGTCCCGCTCCCCGAACCGGATCGTCCCCGAGTCGATATCGTGAAAGCCCGCCAGCGCACGCAGCAAGGTCGTCTTGCCGCAGCCGCTCGGTCCGACGATCGCCGTGAAGCCTCCCTGGGGCAGGGCGAGCGAGATATGCTCGATGCCCCGGCTGTTGCCGTATTGCTTCGTTACGTTCTCCAATCGGATTTCCATTTCTATACGTTCCCCCTATACCCTTCCGAAAGCGGCCATATATTCGGATTTCATAAACCGCTGCATCAGCAGCAGCAGAATGATGCCCGGAAGCATCAGTAAGAGTCCTGTCACAGATGCCGTCTGCATCTCATACCCCATCGCCGAGTTGTACATGAAGACCGGCATCGTCGTCAGGAACGGTGCACCGATCAGCAAGCTTCCCGTAAACTCATCCAGCGAATAGAGGAAGACCAGCAGCGAGGAGGCGATGATTCCCGGCAATGCGAGCGGCAGCGTGACCGTGAAGAAGGTTTGCAGCCGCGACGCGCCCAGATTGACCGCCGCCTCTTCGAGCGAGACGGAAATGTTCTGAAACACCGATACCATCGTCCACACGGAGAATACTAGCGCACCGACCAGATGAATGAGCGTCACGCCGGTCAGCGTGCCGACGAGATCCCACTTATACATCAGCACCATGGCATTCGTGAATACAGGCAGCTGTGGGAACGCCTGCGGCAGCAGGAAGATAAGCAGCAAGATCGACTTGCCTGGAATTTTGTAACGCGCGATCAGGTAGGATAACGGCAGACACAATACGATGCTGATCAGCGTGACCAGGAAAGCAATCCCGAAGCTGAGCGAAAGCGAGTGCAGCATCTTCCCGTCAAATACCCGCGACCAGTACAGAAGCCCCCACTGCTGGGGCAGCGTATGCGGCCAGAACCACTTCTCGGCGAACGACCAGATGACCAGGCTGGAGATTGGACCCAGAATCAGAAACAACGAAAACGCATATATGACAAAGCGAACGACCATCCGTCCGATACTGCCGCTTGTACCGGATACGCGAGGCGGCGCCTGCTTCCTTTCCACGTTGGCAATCATGACTTGGCCACCTTCTTCACATAGTAAATCGCAGCACCCATCGAAGCGATATACGAAACGACGCCAATCGCATTGGCAGCACCCGCATCATGACGATACACAAGCTCGTAATACAGATCGATCATCAGCATCTGGCTGCCTCCGCCATCTCCCAGCATCGCGGGAATGGAGAAATTCCCAATCATGGAGGTGAAGGTCAGAATACCGGCCACGCTGATCGTGCCCCAGGACATCGGAATCATCATGTCCTTGATCAGACGAAAACTTCCGGCGCCCGTATTGCGCGCCGCCTCCAGATAACTGGAGTTAATGCCGCGAAAAGCGCCCATGACAAGCAGCAGAGTCAATCCGATATTTTTCCATACCAAGGCTACGATCAACCCGCTCGTCGAGAAGGCTACGCTGGGCAGCGAATCAGGGTTGAACAGCCCCGTCGAGGCGAGCAGTGAGTTCAGCGTGCCGTGCGGCGCGAGGAATACACGCATGGCATGACCGACGACAACGAACGGGACAAACAACGGAATTTTGAACAAAAATTCGATAAACGGATCGGCCTTCAGTCTGAGCCAGCCGGCCAGCAGGGACGCCAGAGCCAGCACCAGTACCAGGGAAACCAGGCAGATGACGAGCGTGAACACAATATCACCATAGTAGGTTCCAATGACATGCGTATAGTTCTCCGATGTAAAGTTGTGCTTATCGTCCTGGAAGCTGCCTATCAGCGAAGAGAAGAACGGATAGACGAACAACACCACAACAATCAGCGTAGCTGGTGCGACCATGGTCGCACCAGCCAGCCATCGGAGTATGGAAGACGCCGCAGCGCTTTGTTTGGGCACCTTCTCCACCCTCTCGGTATTAGTTTTTCTCGTAGGCAGCTTGCAGCTTACCGAAGTAGTCGCCTATCGGAAGCGATTGTCCGCGCTTGTTCAGATCTTCAGCCGTGATGGACTTGAATAGCTTTTGCTTGCCTTCCGAGCTGATCTTGGACAGCACGACATCGGCGTTGATCCCCGGGTACCAGCTATACCGCTCTACGATCACCTTGGCTTGAATATCAGGCGAAGTCAGGAAATCCGCATATTTCAGAGCCGCTTCCTTGTTCTTCGCGTTCTTCGGAATCACGACATACATCGGCTGGCCCGGCATCCCCGGGTCGATCATCTTGAGGTTGAAGCTCGGGTTCATCCGGCCGTCGGTGATCCATTGGTAGAACATATCGACCCAGACCGGTCCCATGTCAATCTCGCCGCGGTTCAGCATGTCCAGCGTGCCGTTGTTGCCGTTCGTATAGATAACCGGCAGCGACTTAAGCTGCTTCATGATATCCGGCCATTTCTTCTCCAGCTCGGCATTGTACGGACCTTCTGTCAATGTCTTATAATCACCGGACTTGGCGTACGTGTAGGCTGTCGCGAACGCCACGCCGCTCATACCGTTCTTGATGCCGTTATAGCCGAAGCGCTTGGGATTGGATTGAATCCACTTCTCCAGCTCTTCGAAGTTTTTCGGAACGTCCTTCACCTTCTCAGGGTTGTAAGCGAGGGCTACCTGGCTGTGGTAGAGCGGGATCACGTAGCCGTCTACATTCGTTCCGAGGGAATTTTTGCTGTCGCCGGAGACGACCGCGCTCTTGTTGGCGGAGTTCGGCACCCATTTCTCCAGCAGATCGTTATCAATCAGGGACTTCATCATACTCTGGTGGACAATGGCAACATCGATGTCCCAGTCCTGCTTGCCGGCATCCTTCTGTGCCTTGAGCTTCTCGAAAATCTTCTGCGAGCCCGCATCTCCCGGACCTGTACCGACCACATTCACCTGAGCATCGGCATAGGTTTTCTTCAGTTCGGGAATGACGTGCTTCTCCTGCAGCTCCGTCATATTCGTGTCGCCGGCGGTGGCCAGGTTCAGGCTCATCTTCACTTCCTTAGCGGGCTTGTCCGCCGGAGCCGTGCTTCCGGAGGCTGCCGGGGCGCTGCCCGTCTTCCCCTCTTGAGTACCGCAACCTGCCATAAGCGTGACGACCGAGGTACAAACCACCAAGCCATGAAGCCATTGTTTTCTCATTGTTTCTTTCCTCCTGATCCTGTTTGGACTGAGCCGGATCATCCGCCGGAACGCCGGTTAGATGTCTAGACTTCAACTATCTCTATCTTGCAGGAGAAATGTTAGCTGTGTATAAAGCGAGTGTAAATGTTTCATGAAGAGTTGTCTAGACATCATTGTCAAAGTGAGAAAACTGCATAAAAAAACACCCGCTGTGATAGCGGGTGCCCTGCGGGGAACGGTTCATCTGAACCGCTCCACCCAAAATTGAAAGACATCGTTACGGAAATAATCGTATGCATAGAAAACCGGGAAATGATTCATATCGAAATGCGTTTGCTTCATCAGCAGCACCGTCGTCTGCGGATGCACGAGCAGCGCCTGTACGCGCGGGTCGGATTGCAGCGGTACAACCAGCTCCGTATGGCTTCTCTTCACCACGATGTTCAGCTCTCGCTCCAGGAACCCGAACAGGGAGCCGCTGAATGGCGTGTCCCCGAACGCATGGCCCACGACCGCCTGCGGCAAAATATAGGTCGAGGACATCACCGGCTCCCCATTGGCCGTGCGCACCCGCTCTATGATTACGACCGGATCGCCAGGCTGTATATTTAAATGGGTCGCCCATTCATCCGTACAGGTCCCGTATCTGATCTGCTGCTGCTGGTCGCCTTCCAGATGGCCGACGGCTTTGAGCATTTCACTGGTTGACTGCAGATTCGAAATATCGCTCGGGACTTGCTTTAATTGACGAATGACGAACGTACCTACGCCGTGCTGCACGCGGAGCTTGCCTTCCTCCTCCAGCTTCTTGACGGCCGCCCGGAATGTTTCCCGGCTGACCCCGAATTTACTGGCCATCTCCGGCTCGGAGGGAAAGCGGTAACCCACCTCGAGCGTACCGTCCTCAATTTGCTTCTCCAGCTCTTCTTTGATTTGCATGTATCTGGGGTACACCATCCGGACTTCCTCCTTGACCCGCCAACTCATATCCTTCGTTCCGTCCATAATTATAGGCGATGAGTGAATAGATAAACAAGCCTGTCTTATAGAGGCTTCATACCCAGCCCCCTGAACTACTTCACCATAAGGTTCAACTGCCTGACATAAGACCTAAGCTCCACCTCGGTCTCGAGAAAAGTCATGTACACACGCAGCAGTGTGCGATTAGGTGCCGCCCGTCCCAGCTCCTCTCGAAGCAAGGCGCTCACTTCCAGTAGCTCCTGACGGGTATCATCGGCCCCCGGCAGCTCTTGGATTTTGTCTATAACCGCCTGCAAGAACTCATCTATCGTCCGCACCTTCGTACCTGGATCGATGGGATTGATATGGTTGAAATAAGCCGTCGTTTCATTCAGAACCGGCTGGGGCTTCCGGACCAGCATATCGCGGACAAGTGCATCGATCCGCTCCACGCAGAAGTGGGCCAGTTCCGCCATCGGAAGCGCAATCACCTGCTGGTGTGCGTAGGTGATATATTCTCTCTGCTGCCCTCTGAATAAGGCCACCAGGTCCCAGATATAGGTCTCGATCTGCTCCCCATAGGCTTCATGCAAGCAATCCCGGTGCCAAGTCAATAGCGCGGCCCGCTTCTTCTTCCAAGCCACGATAAACTTCTCATTATGGATGATGGGGAGCTCTCTAAACTCACTCATGAAAAAATAATTCTCCAACATGTACTGGAGCTGGAACTCGATCTTGCGCCGCAACCTCTCCATAGGAGGCGCTCCATCCCGGGAATGATCCAGCTCTCTGGCTTGCTCGAACATCGTGCGGTGACAATCCTCGAACACCGCCGTGAATAAATCTTCTTTAGATTCGAATACTTTATAAATACTTCCCTTGGCCATGCTGCAGGCATCGGCGATATCTTTCATGGATGCCGCGATATAACCTTTCTCTATAAAAACAGCCTTAGCTGTATGCAGAATTTGCCTTCTTTTCAATTCTTCGAGTTCTTCCATGAGTTTCACCCCTTCATTCCCTCCTATTCTGACATGCTGCCGGGGTGTGGTCAATAAAGGTTGACATCAAAAACCCAAGGGTCATATAATGAACTCATAAGTTCTAGGGCCTGTGCGACCCAATCGGTGATTTGTTACCACGGCGGTGTATGCCAAAGGCGATTATCCATGCGCGTATCGAGGAACTGACCTCCAGCCTAAACTAGACTGAGACAATCGAAAAGAAGTGATGAAGCATGAGAGAATTCCCTTGGCTTCCGGAGAAAGCAAGGCAGCTCCTGTATTCGGCCATCCTTGCCGTTATCGGCGGGTTCCTTGTTCAATGGATACATGGACCTATTCCCTGGCTGCTCGGGCCTATGCTGGCCGTGTTTCTCGGGGCGAGACTGTTCGGCAGCTGGAAGCCCTATTGGCCGGGGAAGCTGCGGGATACCGGTATGATCATTGTCGGTTATATGCTGGGACTGTCATTTACCCTGGACACCTTCCGGCAGATCGGCCAGCAGCTGCCCTCGATGATTCTGCTCACTGCGCTGCTGCTGCTCGGTTCGTGCCTGATAGCTTGGCTAGTATCCAAGCTATCAGGTATGGACTTCCCCACCGTCATGCTTGGCAGCATTCCTGGAGGCCTCAGCCAAATGATCGCCTTGGCTGAGGAAATGAAAGGGACGGATCTGACGGTTATCACGTTTTTGCAGGTTTCCCGGATCATTCTGATCGTATTCTTTGTTCCTACGCTGATTTTTAGTCCGTTATTCGGCTCGCTCCATCATGCGGCACCAGGCCTTGGTTCAGCGCCGGCGGCTGGCTGGGAAGGATTGTTCCCTCACATCCTGGTCTATGCAGTCGCCTGCACCGGATGTGCGCTGCTCTGGAAGAAGCTGCGCTTCCCGACCGCCTTCCTGCTCGGACCGATGGTTGCGACGATTATCATCCATCTAGCGGGATGGTCAGGGCCTTCGCTGCCTCCATCGCTCGTGAATCTGTCTCAGCTGCTCATCGGCGGCTACCTCGGACTCATGCTGAAGCCCGAACAGTTGACAAACAAAGTCAAAATTATCGGCTTGGCTCTGTTGAGCGGGATAGCCTTGTTGACCTGCTCGCTTGGGCTCAGCCTCCTGCTTTCTTACCTGCACCACGTGCCGGTATCGACGAGCTTTCTAAGCCTTTCTCCCGGCGGCATGGATCAGATGGGGATCATCGCGAAAGAAGTTCACGCGGATCTTTCCTTTGTCACCTGCTATCAATTGTTCCGAACCTTATTTATTTTCCTCGCGGTGCCTCCACTGCTCAAGGTTATCTTCAAATCCAAGCTGGCAGCCTCTACGGCTGATGCGACCCTTTCACCGAAAGAAAAAACCGGCTGAGTATAACGAAAAAAAACGATTCTCACCCGAGAATCGTTTTTTTTTGCATTGTTTCTGAGAATCCCAATTGGAGCCTGTGAACTCCAAATTGAGCTTTTGAATCTAAATATTGGCAAAATGGTGAAATTCCATTACACTCTAACATGTGTTATTTAAAAAAATCACACATCTTCCTGGCGTTATCCCCATCAATAGAGTTATATACAACATGAAGAAAGGATCTGCAATGTGAGTATAACCTTCTATCTCCTGACGTATCCCTTGATGTGGGCAGCTCTTTTAGCCGTAGGACTGGCCTTATGCAGACTAAGAGTGACCGATTTTATAGCGCAGTGGCTATTATCCATTGTCCTGCTTACCTTGTTAGCTGCCGTCGGACAGCATTATCAGAAGACCCTATGGCTAGGCATCCTTCAACCGTTAACCATACCTTTGTGCTACTGGCTTATTTTCAAGTTTCGTTTTGTCCATGCTTTTCTGATCGCCTTGAGTACCTTTGCAAGCATGAGTATATCCGAGTTGGTTATCAATTGGATGATAGCCGGATTTCAATTGGAACTCGCCAAGGACATTCAGCTCAGCAATCCTATGCCCTCCTTCGTGCTCATTCTTTTCTATCACGTAGGGCTTTATTTCTTGCTGCATAAGCTGAGAATCGGCTTTACCTTTCCAGCGCCGTCTCCCACTTGCCCTTCCAAGCAAGGGAAGTATAGTCGTATTTGGATCTACCTGGGGGTAGCGCTTATCTTCTTCCACTCCATCCTCGTCATGAGCGTCTATAACTCCAGCCGGCTGCTCATTCCGTCGTCGCTTCTATGCATCGCGACTTGGGCTATCATCTTGTATATGAGCTATCGCAGGGAGATGGAAGATTAGTTGATAAACAGGAGCATGTTTGATGACGCTTACCGATTACACTCTTTACTATCCTGTGATGTGGGTCGGACTTTTTTCCTTTGGGCTGGCCTTGAGCCGCATGCGAATATCCTCCTATAAAAGGAAAATGCTTCTCTCAGTCATCCTTCTAACTATCTTGTCGGTCACGGTGCAGCATATACTCGAACCTGGCTGATCGGAATCTTTGGATTCGTTATTTTCTCGCCTTGTTCAACTTCTCTCTTTATTTTAACACTCGGTGGTCGCCTACAAATTTCTTTTCTTTTCTCGTTGCTGGATTATAGTTCTCGCTCAATCCTATCGGGAGGAAATGAAATATTAATTACACAGACGGACAGGAGTAAGGAACCGTGACTCTCATGGATTATGTTATGGTGTATCCCATCTTATGGGGCGGACTGTTGGCCTTTGGATGTGCCTTATTTAGGATGAGGGTAACTGCTATATGAGACCAGTCCTTCTGTCCGGCACCTTTCTGTGGATCGTATCCGTTACTGTACAATATTACAAATTAGCCTACTTACTCGGTATCTTGGTGCCCATCTCTTTTACTTTGTGCTTTTGGTTGATTTTCAAATTACGCCTATTTCACGCATTTCTCGTCGCCCTGAGTCTTTTTACCAGCGGAGGCATATCTGAGCTCTTGTACAACAGCCTGGCGGCTGGGTTTCACTTTGAACAGGCACTCTTCTATCAACAAAACGATCTGGCTTATGTCTGCGTCCTTATGGGGCTTCATCATATGGGATTGTATGCCTTGCTGCATAAACTGCGCTCTCTGCAGACTGCGAGCCTCGGATTTCAAGGAGCAGTTGCTCTTCTCCATCATACCCCTGACGGTGATGGCTGTTGTCGTACAGTATTATCAGCAGGCCCATTGGTTTGGAATTTTACAACCGGTAGCCTTAACCCTTTGCTACTGGCTCATCTTCAAATTCCGGCCCTTTCCTGCGCTTCTAGTTGTTTTAAGTGCTTTTGCCAGCGGGGGCATATCGGAGGTGCTCATCAACTGGATGATAACTGGGTTCCATCTGGAGCAGGCTATTGCCATCCAACTGACTGACTCCTCAACCACGGCCCTAATTTTGATTTTTTATCATACAGCCCTTTATTTCCTTTTACATAAGCTGAGACTCAGCTTCACCTTTAAAGCCCCGTCCCCATTCTTAACCTCTGCCCAAAGGAAATATTCAGGTGCTTGGAGGTATCTGGCAACCGGATTTGTTTTGCTTCATTTCTTCATGACTTACGCCTTGTATCAATACAAGCCTCTGCTCGTTCCAGCATTGATCTTATGCGTATTGATTTGGTCCGTTTTGTTATTTTTATCTTATCTCAGGGAAATGGAAGATTAGCAGAGAATTTGGAGAGATGTTGGATGACAATTATAGAATACATCCTGTATTATCCGGTGTTATGGTCTGGATTGTTTTCTTTTGGACTAGCTTTAAGTAGAGCGAGGGTATCCGCTTATAAAAAGCAACTACTTCTATCTGTTATGCTTCTAAGCATCGTATCGGTAATGGGGCAATATTTTGAACTAGTTTATTTGTTCGGGATAGTTCTTCCTATATCTGCTTCCTTATGCTTCTGGCTGATATTCAAGTTCCGCCCATTTCATGCAATCCTGATTGGTCAGAGTGTTTATGCTAGCGGTGGCTTTTCTGAAATTTTGTACAATAGTGTGGCGGCGGGCTTCCGTTTGGAACAAATGCTGTACTACTTGCAAAATGACATAGCCATGGTAGGTATTCTTATAGGTTTGCAACATATGGGCTTGTATGCTCTGCTACATAGGCTGCGACTAGGCTTTACCTTTATTTCGCCTTCTTTGGCTAACCATAAGACAAGGTATCCTAGGACTTGGTTCGTACTAGCCTTAGGCATATCGTTTTTGCTAGCTATGATCAATATTTCCGTCTACTTTACCAGTAAGCTATTGATCATAATTTTAATTGTGCATACGGTATGCTGGCTTATCATTCTATTTCTTTCCTATCGGAAGGAATTAGAAGATTAGAGGAATGATCTAATGATTTCAACATTTCTCATGGCTTTACACAACTATATCGTATATCTGATTCTCCACAAAGTACGTTTGGGCTTTACTTCGTTGCTCCCTCTGTGGTAATTCAGTTAAACAAAATAAATTTTCACGCACTTGTTTCATATTGACTTTTGGACTTTTTTTCCTCCTCGCCCTATTTAATATTAGTTTGTATTTTTCTAATCATTTACTGGTTCCTGTCGCTGTTTCATTTACATCATGTTGGGCTATTGTGCTGTTTCTTTCGTATCAGAGGGAACTAGGGGACTAGGAAAAAAATGATTTTCCGATTGTTACTTATGGCGTAAGTCAATTTTTTTTACACATTCTAATAATTTCTTTAGTAAGACTATTTATTTTGAATGAAACCTCTTATAAAATAAGTACTAGATTGAAGAAAAGCTTACTATTTCAATAAAGAACATGAGGCATCAGATGCAGATTAAACATGGAATTAATTTAAAAAAACAAGAGATGTGGATTCTGATTATTTTTTTTATAGGAGGAATCCCTGGAGTCTCGCTTGATAACAAGGTTTCACTCACTCTAATCCCGTTGCTAGGAACCGCGTCAATTATTTGGCTTCTAAAAAAAGAATGGCTAGCCTATGATTTTAATCTTTTAAAAAGTGGTGCGCTCTATGTGTGGGTTGGCAGAGGTATAACATACTGCATACTTGTACAAGCATTTTTTACAATAATCTTTGGACTGGAAAGCACATCTGCAGAAAAAACAAGCTTTCACTATGTTATTATGCCTGTTTATATTGTTACTGGGGCTATCTTGGAAGAAATCGTCTTCAGAAAGATACTTCTAAAACTATCTAGTTATCCACCTTTCTGGTTAAATGCACTAATTTCTTCGTCCATCTATGCGGCTTATCACTTCACCTTGTCTCGATTTATTTCCTTCTTGGCTGTAGGACTCATACTTTGTGTAATTTACAAAAAGTCAGGCTCGATAGCCGCACCAATTATTACCCATATTGTGATAAATATACTTGGTTTAATAGCAATGACTCTCCGCAATTAGCTTTACAGAAAGAGCTAGCTAAAATCATTCGACAAATTTCTACTTGTGCACCTAATCTTTGTGTATTAAACTTAAATTAAAATGAACTTATGTAACTATACTTTAAACCCAGAGAAAGCAAATAATATCACATAATCTTTACGCGTATGACTATGTATCTATGTCCAATCCATGTATTTTTTAGTATTATTTTCTTAATCAGAAGGAGAACTACAAACCATGAGTTCTTGGAATGAGCTTCCATTCTTTTTTATCGAATACGTAGCTGTTATTTTGTTAGCTCTTTCAGCATTCAGGTTGCCTATTAAGTATTCCCTTCATAAAATCTTGTTTACCTCAATTGTAATGTCAGTAGTATATATTTATATTCGCCAAATTCAAAGTGATTTTGCTTTGATTCCAACTATTACAGTACAATTGGTTCTTATGATTTTACTGTTTAGACTCCCACTGCTTTTTTCCTTTTTGGTTGTCGTTATTGGTGTTTTGACTTCCGGCACTATAGAAACGCTCGTTCTTTTTGTAGAGACATACTTTGATATCGCTTCACTAAGCTACATCATGAATCATTATTATTATGTTCAACTCCCAACTGCAGTGTTGCTTTTGCTTTTAACAGCTTTCTTGCAACAACGAAAAATTGGTTTTCACTTTACTATGCAAGATTCGCTAAAAGGGTATAATTTTTACTTATCAGCAATTTTAGTTATTTCAGTTATGTTGTTTCAATTTGTCACATACTCCGTCAACAACGACTCAAGTTTTAATCTTATGATTCCGTTGATAATAAGCATAATATTAATTATTGCTATTTTTCTTTCCTACAAACATAATAAGAAGCTTTGGAAAGATCGAAGGGAAAGACTTGAGAGAAAAAAATGAACAAAAGACAAAATGTTATAGATCGCTCGGCTACATACTTAGCTCGCTTAATAAGAACACACAATCCAAATGCCGAATCTGAAAAAGTTTTATTTTACGCTCTTAGTTTATCTATTAATGTACTTTCTTCTGTTGTGTTTTCTATATTTTTTTCTTTGATTACTGGTCATTTCCTAGAAACTACTATATCAATTCTTGGCTTTTTAATTCTAAGGTATTTTAGCGGTGGGTTGCATTTAAACTCTTCACTAGGCTGTTGTATATTCTCTACATTTGTAATTATTCTTTCCAGTCATGTTCATTTTAACTACCATTTCTCCGGATTGTGGTTAACTATTGGGGCTTTTTTTATGGTTTTAATAACAGCTCCAAATGGTATAGAAGGCATCAGTAGAATACCGAAGGCTTACTATCCGCTGCTTAAAGTTATTTCTTGTTTAATCGTGCTAAGCAACTTTTACTTCCAATCCTCGGTATTAGCCGCTATTTTCTTTTTTCAAGCGGTTTTAACTACAAAACCAGCCTACTTCATCTTAGACAAATTAGAAAGGAAGGTCACACCATGAAAACACGATTGGCTATTATTGCAAATGCACTACTCGTGGCTGTAGCGACACTATTTGTTGGAACTAACTCAATTTTCGGCCACCGCCCAGAAACACCAGCAGAACTTCTCAAAAAGTAATGTTCGTTATTTCGCCCAAGGCTGGCAAGCTCTGCTTGTCAGCCCTATCTTTTCCTATGGAGCTGATCTAAAAGTATGCAGAAAATTCCCGTTACTCGCGACGGTAAGAGAGGTTCCGAGGTTCTCGTTGTCGATGCCAATGATGTGGTCAAGATCGATCGTATTCGCGAACGCGAAATTATCATTCACACCCAAGACGAGCAGTTTTACCTGGACTTCTCTTTTGACAACCTGGAAGAATGGTTATTCGAGGACGGATTTCGACAATTGGACAGCGCCAATATCGTTAATATGAACCATGTGCAGGAGTATGACGCCAAGAAAGGCCTGCTCTACCTCAGCTCGGGTAAACGCAAATCGCCCAAAACCGCGTCTGCGGCCCGAATTCATCGCGAGCATGTCGATAACGCCCTGCAACTCATTCATACCGCCGATAGCTCGGCAAGCGGGCATAACCCGGAAGTTTATGAGGAACTGTTCTCCCGTATTATCAGCGAGACCAACGACTACCAGTTGCTCCGGTCGTATGCGACGATTCGGGCAGTCAATGAGCGCAAGCGCGCCGAAGAAAAGATTCAGCACATGGCTTACCACGATGCTCTGACTAATTTGCCGAACCGGCTTTTGTTTGATGAGAAGCTGAAAGCCTGCTTCACCGAAGCTGAACGAACCGGCAATATGATGGCCGTGATCTTCTTCGATCTCGACCGGTTCAAGGTGATTAACGACACGCTGGGTCATCATGTAGGGGATCAGCTCCTGCAGCGGTTAGCCCAGAAACTGCAAGGCTACGTCGACGACAAAGATATCGTGGCCCGCTTCGGCGGAGACGAATTCATTATATTGCTTACCCAGATGGCTCACTCCGAGGAGGCCGCCCTGTTTGCCGAAGGCATTCCTGATCTACTGAAGGAGCCCTTTTTTATTGAGGAGCAGGAGCTGTTCGTCACGGCCAGTATCGGGATCAGCTTGTATCCCCAGGATGGCAGCGAAGGCGAGACACTGCTGAAGAACGCAGACATTGCCATGTACCGGTCCAAGGAAAAGGGCGGTAATGCCTTTCATTATTACCATTCGGATATGAACAAACGCTCCATGCACCGGTTGAACCTGGAGATTCATCTGCGTAAAGCACTGGAACGCGGAGAGTTCGCCGTCTATTACCAGCCGATCGTTAACTTGAAGAACGGCTCGGTATTTGGCATGGAAGCGCTGGTCCGTTGGCATCACCCCGATTGGGGTATGGTATCTCCCGGTGAGTTTATCCCGCTTGCAGAGGAAACGGGCTTGATCGTCCCGATCGGCAATTGGGTGCTCCGGCAAGCCTGTAAGCAGAACCGGGAATGGCAGCGTAAAGGCTATGCCGCGCTCGTCGTGTCTGTCAATATCTCGGCGATCCAGTTTCACCAGATGAACTTTGTGCAGATCGTGATGGATGCTCTGCGGGATTCAGGCTTACCCCCGGGCTCGCTTTGTCTCGAGATCACGGAGAATGTAGCGATGAATAATGTGTCTCATATTCTCGATACGATGCATAGGCTCAGAGAACTCGGTGTGCGCATCTCGATCGATGATTTCGGGACCGGCTACTCCTCGCTCAGCTATCTGAAAAGATTCCACGTGCACACGCTCAAAATCGACCAGTCATTCATCCGCGATGTGACTTCCGATGAGGACAATGCCGCCATTGTGACCGCTCTGATCGCGATGAGCCACCGGCTGAAAATCAAATCGCTGGCCGAAGGCGTCGAGACTCAGGAGCAGCTCCAGTTTCTGATTGCGCAAGGCTGTGATGAGATTCAAGGCTACGTGTTCAGCAAGCCGATGCCTGCAAGTGAATTCGAAGACTTGATCAGCCGCAATAAACAGTTGAACTTAACCTAAACCTAGAGAAAGAGGCGCACGAGCTGCAACCTTTTTCTCTTTTTTTTCGTATACGTTATAGCCCTATGTCTATGGAAACCATGAAAGACTTTAATCGACAATGAGGAAGGATTGGAATCATGTCTTCAAGAATGCCAAGCAGCCCGAACGTTCAGGCCAAGCCGGCGGTCTCACGCCCCAAGAAAAAGCCCGCTTCCAAGCGACGTTCTTCGCCTTGGCTAACGTTGTTTTTCTACACCGTCTTCTGCCTGCTTGTGTTCGGCATGGGCTTCAGCTACTGGTTTTTCCTCACCAAGCCAGGGTCGGACCTCCGCTTTATGATGGCCGACACGCTGATCTCCACCCAGCATCGGCATTGGGCTCAATACCTGATCGGCAATGAAGAGCTGGAGAAGCGCGTCAACCGGTACTGGGCTCAGTTCGACGTGTACTCTGGAGTTAAGGACAATGAGAATCTGGTCAAAGTAGATGACAAGCCGCATACTGTCGTGAAAGAAACGAAACCGGCTATTGAGGTCGAAGATATTCAAGGAACGAATTTCAAAGGCAAGCTGCTGACCGTCCATGATCCGAAGATGCTGCGCATCGCGGTTCCCGGTACGGCCGGTAAGGGCGAGAAGGTGTCCAGCATGGTCAAGCGGCTCGGCGCCAAGGCCGGAGTGAATGCCGGCGGCTTCGTCGATCCGGAATGGAAGGGAAATGGCTTCCAGCCGACAGGACTGGTCATGTCAGGCGGCACCATCTATTACAATGACGGCTCGATGAATACGCCGAACCATATTGTAGGCATCGACAAGGAAGGCCGTATGGTCGCTGGGAAATATACGCCCAAGGAACTGCTCAATATGGGTGTACAGGAAGCCGTCACATTCGCTCCGAAATTTATCGTCAACGGTGTCGGTATGATCAAGAACCAGGCCGACGGCTGGGGGATCGCTCCCCGTACCGCGATGGCCCAGAAGGCGGACGGCACGATCATGTTCGTCATCATCGATGGCCGACAACCCGCCCATAGCATCGGGGCCACGCTATTCGATATCCAGAAGATCTTCCTGGATCATGGAGCCGTTACGGCCGCCAATCTGGACGGAGGCTCTTCGAGCGTACTGGTCGTGGATGATAAGATTGTAAATAAGCCTTCCAGCGAATACGGCGAGCGCTATCTGCCTACCGCTTGGCTTGTATTTGAAGAACCGGAGAAGGTCCAGATCAAAAATATTTGGCAAGGCCTCGATCCAAGCAAAATCGATCCTTCCAAATGGTGACGACGAGAGGGTGACCCGATGGAAGGCTTGTTGCGCGGTCAGGTGGCCAGCCTAGCACAGATTCATGCGGAGACGTTGAGATACTATGAAAAACATGGACTGATCCCAGCCCCGGAGAGAACCGATTCGGGTTATCGTCTCTACTCCGAGGACGTCTTGCGCCTGCTCACCTTCATCAAAAACGCCAAGTCCTGCGGCTTTACGCTGAAGGAAATTAAAAAGGCTCTGGTTCAATCCGAAGCCGGAACGATCAGCCTGAATGATTTCATGAGCGTCATCGACAGGAAAGTCGATAGCCTGAACCGGGAGATCGCAGAGCGCGAACGGACCAAGCTGCTCCTCTCCAATCTGAAGTCCGATCTGCATGCCGCCGACAAGTCTGACGAGATGAACGACGTCCTGCAGATTCTTCACATGAACAAGTAGCTTGACCTTGTACCTGCCTACAGGTTTTATACTGGCATTATTCTAACCTGTAGGAGGTATTTAAATGGAACCAACAAATGCAGAGCACCTGGCTGCGATCAAGAGCTATCTTAGGGAAAGCGGCTCTTATGCAGATAAGTCCGTAGCCCGGCTTCGCGAGGAGATGGAAGCTGCGTCAACGAGATTTCCCGCTCTTCCCGGCATCCGGATTGAGACCCAAGCTATCGGCCACTTCATCGGTGAATGGGTACGCGATGAAGAACATGTGCCGGAGTCGGCGAATGCGGTCGTGCTTTATCTGCACGGAGGCGGATTTATTTCCGGGACATGCGCCTTTTACAGAGACATGGCGGCCAGATTGGCCAAGGCGAGCGGCGTTCAGGTACTGACGATCGAATACCGGTTAGCTCCCGAACACCCGTATCCGGCTGCCCACGAAGACTGCCTGACCGCGTACCGCTGGCTGCGGGAGCAGGGATACCCGGCGCATCGCATCGTGCTGGGCGGAGATTCGGTGGGCGCGAGCCTGGCGCTCATGACCCTGTTGTCCTTGAAGGAGGCCGGAGAGCTGCTTCCTGCGGGTGCCTTTCTCCTATCTCCGCACACCGACCTCGTGAATCTGGACGGGGAATCCTACCGGAGCCGTGCTGAGCTGGACCCTACGGGAAGCTTGGCGGCCAGCGAGCGGATACTCCGGGATTACATGACAGGATGGTCCGGCGATTTCCCGTCCTTGCTATCCCCGCTAAGCATGAACCTGCAGGGCTTGCCTGCCCTGCTCATACAGGCAGGCGATCACGAGGTGCTGCTAAGCGACGCGCTCCGGCTGGCGGAACGGGCCAAGGCGGCTGGCGTCGACGTATCGCTGGAGATTTGGGACAACATGTGGAGCGTCTTTCAAGCGCTGGCCTACATGCTGCCAGAAGCACAGCAGGCCATCTCCAACGTGGGGCGGTTTGTTCAGGAGCAGCTCCGCATAAAGCAATGAAAGCCCGGAGCATGTGACTTTACCAGGCCGCTTGATACAGGGCAGTCTGTCCCGGGCGCAGTTTCCAGCAAAAAAGGAAGCAAGTGCTGCCGATACCGGCACACGGCTTCCTTTTTTGCTGATATCTTTTAACGCGACGTCTCGGAATCGGCATCCGATTCCACAGTTGTAGCGGCCACCGGCGCCTTTCCCAGCTCTTCCCCTTCCCCTTCTTGCGCCTTGCGCCAGGACCTCACTCCGTCACGGGCTTGCACGGCGATATCCTTCGCTTTACCGGCCCATTCGGAGGTTTGACGGCTGATCGATTTGGCAGCTGTGCTGGTTCTGGATGAAACCTCCGAGGCGAGCTGCTTCGTCTTCTCCGTTACCTCGCTGGCCACCTGCTGGGTTTTCTCGCTTGCCTGCTGATAGCCTTCCGCGATATCCGAACGCAGCTCACGTCCCGACTTGGGCGCCAGCAGAAGTGCCGTAATCGCGCCCAGCACGCTCCCGACGACGGCTCCAACCAGAAACTCTTTGCCTTTGTTTTCGCTTGACATGCTTCACTCACTCCTTCGTTTTGGGTTGCCTGGAAGCTTGGAAACGCGAGGCGAGCGTAATGCCTTTGATGGTCCACTCCATCAGGTCATTCACCGTATCCTGACGGGTATGTACCGCACGCCTTGCTTCCTGAACCGTATCCTCCACGGTCTGAGAAATCACACCGACGGAGCGGGTGGCTCGCCGCAAGGCCTCGCCGGCTTCATTGGCCGCCTGAAACCAGGCATCCAGCGCCTCCAGCTTCTGCTGGAGATCATCGATCAGGATCACGGAGGCCTCGATCATCTTCTCCGATTCTTTGACCGTACGCAGCGCCTGTCTCTGCAAGCGGTCGATGGACGTTTCACCGAGCCTCAACAACGTATGGGTATAGAGCAAAAAGCGGACAAAACAGACCGAAGCCGCCACGAAAGCAACCATACAAATCGCGATTCCCCACTGCCACCACACCACAGGCTCCCACCTCCGTCATGTTCCTTGCTCCCAGGGCGAATGCCTATGAGATAGTACAGTATAAGTAACCGGCAGACGATTTGACACACTTTTCGGCAAAAAAGACCAGGCTCCCGAAAGGAGGTCTTGAACCCTGCGGGATTTTTTGTCGAAGCCTGCTGTTCGTCCACCCGCAGCACGGGTATAATAGGAATAGCATGAAGACAATCAGGGGGCGGAACATGAACAAGGATCAAGGATTGAAGCTGCTGGAAACCGTGAAAATCATGGCGATCGTCAGGGGCGTACAGGAACGTCACATTACGGAGGTAGCGGATGCTTTGCTGCGCGGGGGTATTCCGGTGATGGAGGTCACGCTGAACACGGAGGGAGCTCTCTCTATGATCAAGCGGCTGCGTGAGCACTTCGGCGACCAAATGTTTATCGGAGCGGGAACCGTGCTGGACCTGGATGATGCGCGGCAGGCCTTCGATGCCGGAGCTTCCTATCTGGTTACCCCGAATACAGATGAAGCGGTGATCGAATATGCGTGCAAGCGGGGGCTGCCGGTTTTCCCAGGAGCGATGACGCCGACGGAGATTGTGAAAGCTTACAAGGCCGGAGCGACAGCCGTAAAGATTTTCCCCGGTGCCAGTCTCGGTTACGGTTATATGAAGGAGCTGATGGGCCCGCTCAGCCATATTCCGATGATGGCTGTCGGCGGCGTTCAGGAGGACAACATCCGGGATTATATGCGTCTGGGATGTTACGGGGTAGGCGTCGGTGGTTCATTGATCAATCTCAAGGAAATCGCGGCCGGCAACTTTGATTGGATCCGGGACAAAGCCGCAAGACTGGTGGAGCATTCGGTTGGATAATGCCAACGAAGACAAACAAAAAGCGGCCCTCCGGCCGCTTCTCTTCTATGCTTTCAGTACATCATGGTCTACGTAACGCTCACCGTTCAGCTCGCTGACAACGTTAATGGCGACCTTGGCCCCATCCCCTGCAGTGACGATCGTATGCACGCTTACGCCTGCTACCGTCCCGGCTGCCCAGATGCCCGCGACATTCGTTCTTCCGTCATGCTGGGTGTCGATCACCGTCTTGATCCGCGGTTCCGTGCCAGGCTTGGTCTGAACGCCTGCGCTCTCAGCCAGATCCACCGACAGCCCTGTAGCCAGAATCACGTGACGGGCTTCAAAGCTCCCATTCTCCGTCTCGATTCGGAAGCCTTCGTCCGACGCTGTGATCGTAACCGCTTTCGTCTGAACCAGCTCCGCCCCGAACTTCACGGCCTGCTTCTTGCCGATCTCAACCAGATCGGGACCGGTAATTTCCGCTACTCCATAATGATTTTCAATCCATGCACGTTTCGTGATACTGTGATCGCTGTCCAGCAGCACCGTTTTCTTCCCGGCCTTGGCCGTAAACAACGCTGCGCTGGCCCCAGCCGGACCTGCTCCGATAATCGCAACTTCATAGGACATGAACAATTTCCCCTTTCGCGAGATCGTACAAGCTCATTATCCACCGAATTCCAATCCTTGTCAATTTGTGTAGCTGACCGCTTAACCGGGTAATGACGATCTATAGGACTTTTTCTGAGAAATGTTAAAAACGTAAAACTTTTTTCAACTCTCTTTCGTCTAACAGTTTGACTGAATTCGACAACTTGTACGGGAGGATGGCCAATGTCCATGTCGCGACCGAGAAAACCCAAGAACCGCAAGACGCTCCGCAATACCCTTGTCACCTTGGCTATCATTGGAGCCGGCGCGCTCAGCTATGCCGGATATCTTCTACATAAAGCAGATACAGCACTGGAACAGATGGCTTTGCCCAAAGACTCGATCAGCCAATCCAGACCGGAAACAACCGGAGACAGCAAGCAATTGAAGCCCATGAGCTTCCTGCTGGCCGGTGTAGACAGCCGGGAGGGAAGTGGCGGGTCCATGAATACGGACGTGCTGATGATGGTCAGCCTGAACCCCGAGCGCCGTTCGGCAACGGTTGTTTCGATCCCCCGGGATTTCGAAATGAAACCGACGGAGTTTGGCATCTCCAACCAGAAAGCCAACTATTACTATGCGTATTATAACAATAAGGACAAAACAACCTCGCTGTCCAAAACCCGCGAGCTATTCGGAAGCATGTTCAACGTCCCGCTGGATTATATGGCCGTGATTGATTTCGACGGATTCCGTGAGCTCGTCGATGAGCTGAAGGGCCTGGAAGTCAATGTTGATATGGATATGCGTTATGTCGATGCTTACGACGGGACCAACATCAATCTGAAGAAGGGGCCGCAGACACTGGATGGCAAAAACACGCTCGACTTCCTGCGCTATCGCAAGTCCAACCGCGGCACGGACGAATCCTCCGACATCGCCCGCAACGAGCGTCAGCAGATCGTGTTGGATAAACTGCTCGGAAAGCTGACCTCACTCGGAGGTATCACCCAATGGGGCGGTATCCTTGATATCGCAGGACGCAATGTCAAAACCGACATTCCCGTTGATACACTGCGCAATTTCATCTTGTCCTTCCAGAAGCTGAAGCCGGACCATATTGAATTTATTCACATGGACGGGCGCTGGGACAGCCCTTATATCGTCATCAAGGAAGAGGATCTGACCGCTGCTATCGCTTCACTGCGTACGCAGCTGGGTCTGCCTTCGGATACGGCCTCTTCAGGGATCGGTTCTACCGTAACCGGCTCTACCTACAAAAACCTGAGTAAGAAATTCGGTATTGATCCCGCTGAGAAGAAGCCCTCCTCCTCTTCTTCTAGCTCCAGATCACCGGGAACCACCGGATCTACGGAGACCATAAGAACAGGCGGAAGCCGCTAGGAACGTGTTTGTCGTATGATACATGGTATCGCTAAAAAAGCCTTGCCTGTGTTCGAGGCAAGGCTTGGGCCAGAGAGGCGCAGGTTCAGGCGACCCTGCCTCCCATGGGGACCTGCAGATTAGGTTCAGCGGGTTATCCGCTACAGTAATATGCCCCACTACTGTATTCTTCAGCGGCGCCACGAATTCTAATGTCCTTCTTCATGAAGATTAGACGGTCCCGGCACTCGGACCCTGTTTCATCCGGATCTCATGCATAGGGTCCACTATCCACACCTCACCTAGCCAGGTGTCCACCTTGATCCATATCCCAATTCGTTTGCTCGCCTTGACCGTTTGCGGACCAAGAACCCCCATCCATTTCACGCCTCCGGCCCGTTCATACATATCCCGATTGAACGGAAGTTCGACTTCTTGATTGTCGTCTATAGCTATTCGCTCCGGCCCCAATTGAACCCATACTTCGCCCCACTCACTTTGAATATGGTACCAATTGCCTTCGGCAGTCTTCTCAAACGGACGCAGATGACTTTCTTGGATTTCGCCTATTAGTCGGGACCGGTCATTCGGATACATGTAGGCATCCAGCAGATAGCCATCTACTTCAAGAAGAGTCGTAGAAGGAACCGTCTTTAAAGGAGCCGAAATTTTAGGATGCAGCCACGTCTCCTTTCCATAAGATGTTTCAACCCGGAGCCATCCGCCCGCGGCAGAAGCCGTTGCTTGAACCGTCTGAGGATCCAATCTGCCAAGAACATTGCTGTAGGGATAGTCATACACCGCCGTCTCGCTTGGCAAGACGACTTCCTTAGACTCCACGTTCAAATTGAAAATTACAGGCCAGTCCGGACGTATCCACATCTCTCCGAGCCAGGAAGTCTTGATTTTGAAGTACATCCCATCCATGAAAATCGCTTGTACAGTCTGCGGAGCCAAGGAGTAAGAGGTTCGACCCGACTCTTGGGGGGACGAGTACAGTACCGTTTGCTTGGTGAAAGTGACGGTGAAGTCAACCACGTTGTCATGATTACCTTCTACGAACATCTGGCCGTAGTCGTCTAATGTCACGGCCGCGTAGGCAGGTTGAGCGTTCCAGCCGCCAACAAGCGTTAGGCTCAATATCAAAATGAAAGAAAACAAATTTTTCATAGAAATACCTCTTTCCCATTTTATTTTATATTTATACATATATGGTTATTTTAATAGAATGAAGGTTTTTCGGCAACGTCTGAAGCCATCCTCGGCCCATAACCGCACTCGCTTTACCTACTATGGCGATAGCCCAGCGTGTGCTATAATGGGACCAACTATTTCCGATATTGAGATCGGCATCCAAGTAAGAGGCGACTATTGATGACAAACCGTGTACATCCCTGGTATGCAGCGTTATCCCCGTTATCCCAATGGAGCCTGCGCTCCAAAACCCTGCTTATTTTCCTGCTGCTGATTGCGATCCCACTCGGCCTGCAGGGCTCCCTGACCTATTATGATTTTTCCTCCTCTACCGAACGCCGGGCTGCCGAATATTCGACGCAGCTGGTCGGACAAATTAACCGCAATCTGGACCGTACCTTGAAGGACATGCAGCATCTCTCCCTGATGTCGACCTATGACCCCGGGGTGCTCGCAATTCTGAGCAAGTACAGCGGTCCGGAGTCCGTCTACTCGCGTCCATCCGTAGAAGAACTCGAGAAAATGCTGCTTCATATCGCCAGCGGCACCTATGACCGTTCCGAAATTCGCGGCATCCATATCTTTGCAGGCAACGGCTATACGTTCTCCAATCTGGATGCCAATTCGATTCGTTTGTTCAACGATCTCTCGCAAGAAAGCTGGTACGAACAGGTTCGCTTAGCTGACGGCGCCTGGACGCTGATCCCGACGCATCGCCCCTCCTATTACCTAGAGAGTGATGCTCAGGAATACTTTTCCGTTGCACGGCTGATTCGGGAACCAAATACGAACCGGGCGCTCGGCGTAGTCAAGATCGATCTGAAGATGGATGTGTTCCGGCAAATTCTCTCCAATGTGAAGTTCGAGGACAAGGGCAGCCTGATCGCCGTTAATAGCCGCACCGAGCTTTTTTTCATGCAAAATGGCTCCGGGCTGCCGCCCGACCGCGATGAGGAATTGAGCAGCGCAGCCGCCCTGCCCAACGAATCGACCGTCCGCCGCATGGAGCTGGGAGGCAAGTCCTTTCTCACCATCTCCGATTATTCGGAGTACTCGGATATGAAGATTGTCAGCTTCATTCCCGTGGAATCTCTGCTGAAGGAGACGAATGCGCTTCGCGTCGTGACGATGCTGATCGGGATCGTCTCTCTCGTGCTGGGCAGCGTGCTGGCCATCTACTTCTCCTACCGGCTCACCCGGCCGCTTGTCGCGCTCAAGAATAAGATGAAGCGGGTCGAGCTCGGCGACTTCAAGCAAAGCGTCCAGGTCGAAACGCAGGACGAGATCGGGCATCTCAGCCGCAACTTCAATCGGATGGTAGGAGAGATCGACCGCCTGGTCGAAGAGGTGTATCTAATCGGCTTGCGGGAGAAAGAAGCCGAGCTGAGTGCGCTGCAAAGCCAGATCAATCCGCATTTTATCTACAATACGCTCGAATCGATCAATATGCTGGCGGTCCAAGGACAGAGCGGCCGCGTCTCCGATATGGTGACGGCGCTGGGACGCCTGCTGCGCTATACGGTCGGACATGACGTCAGGCTTGTTCAATTGCGCGACGAGCTGGAAACCGCTGAGGCTTATGTCAGTATCCAGCAATTGCGTTATGGGGATCGGCTGCAGATCCTGTTCGATATTGAGCACGATTTACTGCCTCATCCCGTCCCCAAGCTGATGATCCAGCCGATGATTGAAAATGCGATCTACCATGGCATAGGCGATCATGATCGCGGCGGTACGATCTGGGTCCATGCCGTCCGCTTCGAGAACGATCTGCTGCTAACCGTCCGAGACGACGGAAGCGGGATGACGGAGGACGAGCTGGAGCGGCTGCGTCTATCATTGAACGGACCCGCATCCTCTGAGGCCGGACAGGCTGATGGCCATGGCGTCGCCTTGCGCAATATCAGCCAACGGCTGGCGCTCATGTACGGAATCGGTTACGAGCTCCAGGTGGATGCCAGTCCCGGGGAAGGTGCGGCCTTTACCATTACGATCCCGCTGCGGCGGGAAGGAGGAGAAGAATGATGATCCGTGTACTGCTCGTGGAGGATGAAGATGTGATCCGAGAGGGTATCTCCTCCTTGATCCGTCAAGCTTCTCCCTATTTCAACGTCGTGAAGGAAGCAGCCCATAGCCGGGAAGCGCTCGATTATCTGAATCGGAACGTCGTCGACATGGTCGTCACCGACATTCGCATGCGCGAGATGAACGGCTTGCAGCTGCTGGAGAAAATCCGTGAGCAATTCGAGGATATGCCGCTGCTGATCATCAGCGGGTACAGCGATTTTAGCTATGCTCAGAAAGCGCTTCAATACGGGGTTTCGGATTACTTGCTGAAGCCGATTGACCGCAAGCAATTGGTATGCGCACTGGACAAAATCCATGCGCTCCTGCAGCGGCGCAGCGGGAAGAGTCTGGAGCCGGCAGAGACCACGGAAGAACCCGAGGAACGGCCTGTTGGTGCGGAGAGACGGCGCTTGATCCGCAAGGTCAAGGAATATATTGAGGCGCATCCCGAAGGAGACCTGCGGCTGCAGACGCTGGCGGATTACGTTCATTTGAACTCCGCTTATTTAAGCCAACTGTTCAAGCAGGAGACCGGCATCAATCTGTCTGACCAGATCACGACCGTCCGCATTGACCGTGCCAAGTACCTGCTTGCTCATACCGAGCTGAAAATTTATGATATCGCCCGGCTGTCCGGTTACCAAAGCCCCAAGCATTTTATGCTGGTCTTCAAGCAGCAGGTTGGCCTCACGCCCGGCACGTACCGCGACCAACACGCGGACTGACGGGCTCTTTCCCCTCCCCCAGGATATTTCTCCAAAAAAACCGTACCAAAGCCAAAGCCTGCGTGCTATATCCTCCCTGATATATGTCATTATAATTGACATATGCAAGCCACCTATTTCACCTGAAGGAGGAGCATCATATGAAACGAACCATGGCGGGTCTGCTCGTATTGTCGCTTGCAGCGGCAACGGCCGCTTGCGGCGGCGGTACGACAGAAAAAAAAGAGACAGCCGCCGGAGCATCCGGCGGTAAGAAAGTGGAATTGAAATTTGCAACCTGGGGCAACCCGGCGCAGCTCGAATTGTATCAGAAGCTGGCAGCCAAATTCCAGGAAACGCATCCAAACATCGAGGTCAAGATCGACTCGATCCCGTTTGCTGATTATCAGCAAAAAATTTCCGTGCTAGCAGCCGGACGGGAGCTGCCGGATATTGCCTGGATTTCCGAGCGAATGGTGCCGCAGTTCATGGCCAATGGGATTCTGGAGGATGTATCCGAGGTTACCAAAGACCCTGCCTTCAAGGGCGATGACATCATTCCCTCGACGCTGGAGCTCTTCCGCAAGGACGACAAGCTGTACGGTCTTCCGTTCTCGACGCCGCCAAGCGTGGTGTTCTACAACAAGGACCTGTTCGACAAAGCCGGCCTTACCTCGCCTAACGAATTGGCCAAGCAAGGCAAATGGACGTGGGAGGAATTCACCAAGTCGGCCAAAGCCATCTCGGACGGCCCGGCTTCAGGCCGGACGTATGGAGCGAATTTCTTCCGTGATTGGAAGACATGGATCATTCTGGCCTCCTACTCCTGGTCCAACGGCAGCGGTCCATTCAGCGACGATATGAGCAAGTTCACCTGGAACGATAAGTATGGCGTAGAGACGTTTAACATGCTTAAAACGATGATGTTCACCGACAAGTCGCATCCGAAGGCCGGCGAGCAGGTTAGCTTTGAATCAGGCAAGCTCGGCATGATCTTCGACAACTACAGCTTCGTATCCAAAGCACGTGCGATCAAGGACTTCAAATGGAGCATCGCGCCGATGCCTTCAGGCTCCAAGGGCTCGGTGCCGATGATGGGACAGGCAGGCTATGTGCTGTTCAAGGAAAGCAAGCATCCGAAGGAAGCCAAGGAGCTGCTCAAGTTCCTCGCCGGCCAAGAAGGCATCCAGACGACCTCCGCGTTCTTCGTGCCTCCGCGCAAGTCTGTGCTTAGCTCCGACGCCTTCCTGAAGCAAGAGGGCAACCCCGATCCTGCGGATATTAAGCAATCGGTTATCGACGAGATGCCGAAGGCCCGGGTACAGCCTGGACATATCCAGTGGCAGAAGATCGATACGGAAATATTATCGGGCTTCGACCGCTTGTTCGGACAATCCGGCACGCCGGAAGAGATCTTGAAGCTGGTCGGAGATAAGGTCGATCCGCTGCTCAAAAAATAGAAGGAGCTGGTCCCATCATGAATCGTTTTCAGCAATCCTTAACCAGCGACAAGCTGCAATTGTACGTAAGCCTGCCGGCCAACGATCCTGCGTTGGCCGAGGCTGCTCTAGCCGAAGGGGCCGACGGCCTGAAGGTCCACATCAACGTGGGCCATCGTGCCAGCGGCAACAACTTCGGTCCGCTATCCGCATACACGGACACCATGACTCACATCCGTTCGCTGTTCGACGGTCCGCTCGGCATTGTGCCGGGCGGCTCGCTGGACAGCGTCCGGGAGGAAGAGATCGAAGCGCTGCCGGCGCTCGGCGTCGACTTTACATCGATCTACGCGTTCCACATGTCTTCCTTCTTGCTTCGTTTCCCGAAGCTCTCGCGTACCTTCGCCATTGACAGCAGCTTTGACCTGCGTCTGGTGGAAGGGGCCGGTGCCTTCGGCGTCGAGGCGCTAGAAGCGTCAGTCGTACCCGGTGATGAGTACGGCACTTCCCTGACTTTCGCTGACCTGCTTAAGTACCGCTGGCTGGTGCAGCATTCGGGGCTGCCCGTCATCGTTCCTTCCCAGCGCAAGATCGGATCGGCGGACATCCCGGCGCTGATCGACAGCGGTATCAAGGTGCTGCTAATCGGTGCTGTCGTCACCGGCAAGGATGCCGACGGTATTCGCCGTGCGGTCGCGGAGCTGCGCAATGCCATCGACCGCCGTTAGCCCCGAGGCAAAGCTCAGGAAGGCGCGCAGCCGGAATCCGCTCGACCGGGATGCCAATCGGACCGGCTGGCTGTTCGTTGCGCCGATGGTGCTCGGCTTTGCCCTGCTGCTTTTTATCCCGCTGATGATGGCGCTGTACATGAGCTTGACGGATTGGCCGCTGCTGGGAGAGGCCAAGTTCATCGGGCTGGATAACTACCGGGCCATTTTCAGTGATGAGGAGTTTTGGAAGGTGCTGGGCAATACCCTCTACTTCGCTGTCGGCCTCGTCCCGCTAAACATCGTATTAGCGCTGCTGCTGGCACTCCCGCTGGCCGGGAAGCTGCCAGGGATGGGGATCTACCGAACCGTCATTTTCATTCCAGTCATGACGTCGCTCATCGTCTGGTCAATTGTATGGAAGTACATGTTTGCCACCGACTCCGGCTTTATTAACCAGCTGCTGCAATTGGTCGGGGTGACTGGCCCATCTTGGCTCTATGACCAGCAGCTCGCGATGCCGGTCGTCATTATCACCAGCGTTCTAAAAAACTTAGGTTTGAACATGGTGCTGTTTATCGCTGCGCTGCAGCAAGTGCCGGCTCACTTATACGAAGCTGCGAAGATCGATGGCGCAAACCGGTTCGTTACGTTCTTCCGCGTGACGCTGCCGATGATTACGCACACGTTGTTCCTCACGATCATCATGACCATTATCGGCTCCCTCAAGGTATTCGGGCAGATTTACGTGATGACGCAAGGGGGCCCTGTGGGCAGCACCAAGGTGCTGGTGTATTACATTTGGGAGAAAGCCTTCAAGCTGTATGAATTCGGCTACTCCTCCGCCCTCGCCTACGTGCTGTTCGTGATCATCCTGGCGCTGACTCTGATCCAATGGGGCATGCGGAAAAGGTGGGTTATGCATGAAAGCTGATCGCTTGTCTATAAGGCGCTCCAACCGCTTGGGCGCTTCGGTGCAATATGCACTGCTGACGGCCGTATCGGCCGTCATGCTGATGCCGTTCCTGTGGATGGTCTCCACTTCGCTCAAGGAGCCTGCCAAGGTATTCGTGTTTCCGCCGCAATTCATTCCGTCTCCGGTCCGCTGGAGCAACTATTCGGAAGTGCTGCAAAGTATTCCGTTTCATCTGTTTTACTGGAACAGCGTCTATATTGCCGCGCTGGTGACGCTCGGCACCATTTTCTTCGCTTCGCTGGCCGGTTACGCCTTCGCCCGGATTCCGTTCTGGGGCCGTGGCGTCGTGTTTCTCCTGCTGCTGAGCACGATGATGATTCCGAATGAAGTCATCGCAATCCCGATGTTTCTGTTTATGCGTGAGATCGGGCTCATCAATACCCATGTCCCGCTGATCCTGCTTCCGATCTTCGGGGCGGGCGGCGTGTTCGGGGTGTTCGTGATGCGTCAATTTTTCATCGGCATCCCCAAGGAGCTGGAGGAAGCCGCGATGGTCGACGGGTATTCCCGCTCCCAGATCTATGCCAAGATCATGATGCCGCTGGCCAAGCCTGCGATTGCGACACTGGTCATCTTCACGTTCCTGGCGTCCTGGAACGACTTCTTCGACCCGCTGATCTATATCAGCGATCGTGCCCTGATGACCTTGCCGCTCGCGCTGTCGCTGTTCACCGATGAATCCGGGACGGCCTGGCATCATCTGATGAGCGCTTCCGTGATGGCGACGCTGCCGCTCTTAATCATCTTCTTCTTTGCACAGAAGCAATTTATCGAAGGCGTGTCCATGACAGGCCTGAAGGAATAACGGTTATCGAGGCGCAAGACGCGCCGCTGAAAGGAGATTTCACAGCATGAAACGTACATTTGAGGCGGATGTCGTCGTCATCGGAGGCGGACCCGCGGGTGTGGCGGCGGCTATCGCCGCAGGACGCCAAGGAGCATCCGTAATCCTGATCGAGCGCTACGGCTTCGTCGGAGGCATGTCCACAGCGGCTTCCGTCTACCCATGGATGACCTTCCACACCTCCCAAGGCGAGCAGGTCATTAAGGGCGTAGCCGAGGAGATCGTCAGCCGGCTGAAGGAGCGCGGCGGTTCGCCGGGCCATCTCCGGGATACGATCGGCTTCACGTACAGCGTTACCCCCTATGATGCGGAGATTTTCAAAGTACTGGCCGTCGAGATGCTGCGCGAAGCCGGGGTCAAGCTGCTCGCGCACAGCTTCGTTGATGAGGTCGTCGTGTCGGACCGGATCATCCAGTCTGTGCGTCTGACAGGCAAGTCCGGCCGTATCGACGTATACGGCAAGCAGTTCGTCGATACGAGCGGCGATGCCGATGTCGCTTATTTGTCCGGCGCGTCCACCATCCAGGGGCGGCAAGAGGACGGACGCACGCAGCCGATGACGATGAAGTTCCGTATGCGCGGGGTTGATCTGGAGGCGGTACGCCAGGCGATCCTGGACAACCCATCCAACTTCTACCACAAGACACTTGTTGGCGAGCTGGACCGTATCCCGCTGACCGCCGTCTCCGGCTTCTATGCCGAGTGGAAAGCCGGCAATGTGCCAATTAACCGGGATCAGGTGCTGTTCTTCACCGGACCGGCCGACGATGAGGTACTGATCAACTGTACCCGCGTACAAGGCAAGGATGCGACCGACATCGAGCAGATGACGGAGGCCGAGGAAGAAGGCCGCAAGCAGGTGCTGCTGATGGCCCGGTTCCTGCAGGAGCATATTCCCGGCTTCGCCAAGGCGTCCATTTCTTCGGTTGGCGCTCAGATCGGCATCCGGGAATCACGCCGGATCGATGGGCAGTATTGCTTAACCATCGAGGACGTTGTGCAGGGGCGGCGCTTTGCCGACGGTATCGCGCGCAGCGGCTATCCGATCGACCTGCATGACCCGACAGGCAAAGGCGTCGCTTTCGCCTCCATCGAAGGAAACGGAGCCTATGACATCCCGTACGGCTGCCTGATTCCTAAGGGCATCGATAATTTGCTGGCAGCGGGACGCTGCATCTCCACCACGCATGAAGCGCTCGCGACGACCAGGCTTACACCAAGCTGCATGGCGACCGGCGAAGCCGCAGGCACCGCAGCTGCACTGGCCGTCACATCCGGCACGGCCAAGCCTGCGGATGTGGATATCGAGCGGCTGCGGGATACGCTGCGCCGTGCGAACGTTGTGATTTAACAGGTTAGAAAATAGGAACGGACCCCGATCACGGATATAGCGGTAGCCTAGGACGAGAGAGATAGAGTCCTAAGCTACCGCTTTTTTTACGTCCATTTCGAAGCGAATCGGCCAAAGTCACCGCTTCATGGGATTATCGCCCTCTCGGGCTTTGGACTTGCTTCACCAAAATCCTCTTTTCTGTGCCCGATGCCTCGTGTATACTGTAGGGATCAACGACTAGGAATAAGGTGAAATCATGGCAGAAAAAATGATTCGTAAAATCGGAGATCCCGTGCTAAGGGAAAAATGCCGACCGATCAGCGTCATCAACCCGACGGTGATCAAGCTGCTAGACGACCTCCGCGACACCCTCTACGCGGTCCCCGGCCGGGCCGGGCTGGCGGCTCCGCAGGTAGGCATCGCGAAGCGGGCCGCTGTACTGGATTGCGGCACAGGACTGATCGAGCTGATTAACCCGGAGATTATCGAGCGCAAGGGCAGTCAGGAAGGCGCAGAAGCCTGCCTGTCGATACCCAACATCTATGGCTTCGTCACCCGGGCTACCTCGATCAAGGTCAAGACCCTGACCCGTACCGGGGAAGAAACGGTACTGGAGGCGGAGGGCCATCTCGCCGTCTGTATGCAGCACGAAATCGATCATCTGGACGGCATTCTATTCATCGATCATGTGAAGCAAGGAGACCTGTACGACGAATCCACCGATAAACCGATCCGGGTTCTCGACCTGATCCGTTTGTCCAAACAGGGGTGATGGTGCTGTGCATGTCCACCGTTATGAGGAAAACCCGCTCATTTCCCCAGCCGATGTAAGTCCGCTGTGGGAAGGCTTTGAAGTCATTGGAACCTTCAATGCCGGTATAGTCCGGCTGAAGGACGAGGTATTGATGCTGATCCGGGTGGCCGAACGGCCGTTAACCCACGATCCGGCCTACGTGCAAACCGCCTACTTCGATGTGACGACTCAGCGAGCGGTTGCCTTATCGCTGGACATGACAGATCCGCGCTATGATTGTTCCGACGCCCGCGTGGTGAAGGATTCGAGAGCCGGCAGCACGCTGTACTTGACGTCCGTCTCCTGCCTGCGCCTGGCCCGGAGCAAGGACGGTCTTCATTTTACCGTCGATGATGGCGCTTTCCTGCTTCCTTCCACTGAGCTGGAACAGTTCGGCATTGAAGACCCTCGAATCACACCTATCGGCGATACCTATTACATCACCTACAGCGCCGTATCCGCCAAGGGCGTGGGTGTCGGCCTCGCTTCGACCCGTGACTTTGTCACCGTGGAGCGGCATGGGCTTATCTTCGGCCCGGAGAACAAGGACGTGATCCTCTTCCCCGAGCGCATCGGAGGACTGTATTACGCCCTGACCCGCCCTGTCCCCAAGGCGATCGGCCTGCCGGAGATTTGGATCGCCGAGTCCCCCGATCTGCTCCATTGGGGAAATCACCGCTTCCTGCTCGGCTTGCGAGAGGAAGCCTGGGATAGCGGCCGGATCGGCGGAGGCGCCGTCCCGCTGCGTACGGAGCATGGCTGGCTGGAGCTGTACCATGCTGCCGATCACCAGGATCGCTACTGCATGGGCGCGGTGCTGCTGGATGCGAACGATCCATCCAAGGTGCTTGCACGTACGCCCGGGCCGATTCTACAGCCGGAGACCGATTACGAGCTAAACGGATTTTTCGGCGGTGTTGTTTTCTCCTGCGGAATTCTGGCTGATGGCGACACGCTGAGAATCTACTATGGAGCGGCAGATACGACGATGGCCTGTGCAGACCTCAAGTTGTCGGACATACTGGCGCAGCTCGTGTACGACTAATAAGAATCGACGAAATCCCGGTTAAAATTCGACAGCAGCAAGCCGTCCCGCAAACTGCGGCACGGCTTGCTGCTTTTCATGATCCTAGCTGGTGGCCACCAGCAGCTTTAGATCGGCGATCAGATCCTGATCTGGCGCTTCGTCTTCCGCCTCTTGTTCGAAGGCCTGTAGCAGCGACGACGCTACGAAAGCCGCGTTCACTCCATAATGGGTAAGCACGGCAGTCAGCTGCCCTAACTGCTGATGGTTCTCCACAATATCATGCAACCGGCTCACGTTCTGGCCCTCCGTTCATCCTGAGCCTGAAGCTCAAGCTCACGTTCTTCATCCCTGGCGAACCATCCATCCTCCGCATCCGGGATCGCGTCGAACCAGAATTCGTCCTTATCCGGCTCCAATACACCATACTCCTGGTAGATGTCATTCTGCATAGGAACCCTCCTCGCCGATTTATCGAATCATAACCTGCCAAGCGATCTCTTACTCAGTATTCCCGGTGGAAGGTCCGCCCTATACGAAAACAGATGTCTGTCTTACTCAGCATCGTTTAGCCCTCCTTGCCGAACAACACAAAAAAACCGCTTCCCTTCAAGAGGAAAACGGTCCCTGTCCTTCTATCATCTCTAATTACTCTTCGGCAGGCTGAATCACATACGAGCACTTACTGCCGCCCTTGGCCAGACACTCGGTGCGCTCCACCGTCGCGGCAGAACCGAGCAGATCCCGGAACATAGCCAGCTCACAGGTGCAGGCGTGATTATATTGATTGGCCACCTGGGAAATGGGACAGTTATGCTCCTGCAGAACGAAGCTTCCGTCTTCCTTGGATTCCAGGTTCACCATGTAACCATTCGAATTTTGAATATCGGCCAGCTCGGTCACGCGCTCGGACAATGGCTTGCCCGCCATCCGGTCCTCATAACGGCCAATCAGCCGGTCTTTTCGGCGCTCGAACAGCAGGTCCACCTTCTCCTGCCCGGCTAGCGCCTCCAGCTCCTCCAGCAGATCTAGCGTGAGATGCTGATATTTCTTAGGAAATAATTCGTCGGCCGCGGGGGCCAGCGAGTATAGATGGGTCGGTCTGCCCATAGCCTGACGGACCAGCCTCGATTCGATCAGATTATCTCTCTCCAGCGTATTCAGATGACGGCGAACGGCCATCTCGGTGATGCCGAGCTGCTTGGCAAGCTCACCGACGCTTTGGGCTCCCTTAGTCTTCAGCAACGTTACTAATATTTTACGTGTAGGTACATCCGCTTCTTGATTCATCCGGTCTCACCGTCCCTCCAGCACTAGTCGCTATCATGCGAAAAGCATGCCAGGTCCATGTACAAATACCATTCTATCCCTTCGGAATTACTTCCGATACTTTAGGATATCTTATGTTGTAAATATGGTCAAGGCACGGACAGAATTACCTGGAGATGGAGGACTGCCAGAAGAATGCGGAGACGATGCAGGAGCCCCTCTGATCAAGGAAAACGTGAATAAGTAACGGGCTGCACCTGGCAGCCATCTGTAAAAACATGGATGGTTCACTGTTACAGTCTAGTTGGCAGTGAACCATATGGACGGACCCATCCAGTTCTCCGGAACTGTCGCTACATACTTATAAGCGCCTGCAGGCTGATTGCCAAGATACCAGGTGCCATTCTGAACACCACTGTCCGGTCTACCGCCTTCTTTGGAGAAGTACATGATGAGGACATCCCCAGTTGGCGTTACTTTATACACCGAGACTTGCAGATATCCGCTGATATGTGAATCATAGAAGCTGTAATGGATCGTCAGATCACCCCCGGAGTACGTGTAAGCCCCGGTGGTCTCTCTCTGGGCAGCGTACGCTGTAGTCCAAGGATACCCTTAATTCTCCTCCTACCTGCTTTACCCCACAACGAATAGCCGTCACCTGGGATCCCGGTAACGGCTGTGAACAGCTATTCGAAGACCTACAAAACTTCCTTGTTGATAAAAGCCGGAACTGAGGCAGCAAACTGCTCCAGCGCCTCCGGCAGCGTGCGAATCAGAGGATGCAGACCCGTACGGGAAATCTCCGTGTAATCCTGTGTCAGGAAGCGCCGCATCTGTACGAGCGATACCAGCACAGAAGCGACTTCCTCGCCGAATACGTTCTCCCCGGTCAGAATGTCAACAATATCCTCATAGCTGCTCGCATCGCGCATCATGAAGGCGTCAATAAGCAGACTGCCCACATCTGTCACGGTCTCAATCGCTAATACCAGCGTACGTTCCTGCGCCAGATGAAACAGCAGCGCCCCATCCCCGAAATCATCGGCCTCGCTCTCTTCCTGGAGCTCCCTGCAAGCCTGCAGCAATGTCGGAATGAAGGACAGCCGACGGTCGATTTGTTCCTGATTGACATAATACATAGCTCATCTATCCCCGCTTTTTCTTTTTCCATTTGGACCACAGAATAATGGCCGGGAACGCGGCGATCAGCAATACGATCAGCAATACCGCCTGCATCAAATATTCGTAGCTCATGAAGCTGTCGTCACTCCTTCTTGTCTTACGCCCGTCCGGCGGCCTTCTCACGGGCATAAGCCCAGTGGTTGGTCGGCCCATGGCCCTGACCGATCCCCAGTTCCTCTCGGATCGCTAGGGTAATGAACTGCTTGGCCGTATGCGCCGCTTCCAGCAGAGTCCGGCCCTTGGCCAGCTCGGCGCAGATCGCAGCCGAGAACGTACAGCCCGTCCCATGCGTGTGACGGGTCTCATACCGTTCCGCCTCCATCAAATGATACGATTCGCCGTCGAAGATCACGTCGGTCGGATCTCCGCTGCGGTGACCGCCCTTGACGATGGCAGCTCCAGCGCCAAGCTCCCGCACGAGCAGAGCGGCAGCCTTCTTCATCTCATCAAGCGTTTCGATCCGCAGTCCCGTCAGGACCTCGGCCTCCGGAATGTTCGGGGTCACCACCGCTGCCAGCGGCAGCAGCTTGTCCCGCAGCGCCTGCTGTGCAGACACAGCCAGCAGACTGGCCCCGCCCTTGGCGACCATAACCGGGTCGACGACAAGCTGGCTCAGCCCGGAACGGCGGACACAGCCCGCGACCATCTCGATGACCTCAGGCTGCGACAACATGCCAGTCTTGGCCGCATCGGCGCCGAGGTCGGATAGAACAGCCTCAATCTGCTTCTCGATACCTTCCAGCGGAATATCGTAGATGCCGTGGACACCCAGCGTGTTCTGCACCGTAATCGCCGTAAGGGCCGACATGCCGTACACGTCGAGCATCTGGAACGTTTTCAGGTCGGCCTGAATGCCTGCTCCGCCTCCGCTGTCCGAACCCGCTATGGTCAATGCCTTGTACACTTTCATCGCTTTCTCAATCCTCTCCGTTTCAAACGCCTTCTCTCTAGTTTATTCCTCCTCCGCTTCACTAGTCAAGGCGCTTCGGGCATTCGATATCCCGGGTTTCGTGAGCATTTCATGACAACTTGTCCAAACGCTTTGACGCCATCCATACGTGGGGGTATGATGAAATGAAGAAGCAGCACGCGGAAAGGTCGATTTCACGTTGATGAACCTAATTAGAAAACAACTGCATGTCGTGACCACGGGCCGTCAAGAGCTCGGAGAAGTTGCAGAGATTGTGAGCCGCCTCCCCGTCCATCTGATCGACATGCTGCACATTCGCGAGAAGCACCGCCCGGCACAGGAGCTGATACGCTGGTACGAGACACTGAAGCCTCTGCTTCCGCACACCGCTCTGCTGCTGAATGACAGAGTCGACGCAGCGCTCGCAGTCCGGGCGAACGGAGTTCAGCTCGGCGGAGGCAGCTTGTCGGCTCTCCAGGCCCGGGCACTGCTGCCCGCAGGGAGCCTGATCGGCTGCTCGGTGCATGCGCCGGACGAAGGGGCTGCAGCCGCAGCTCAGGGAGCGGACTTCGCCGTGTACGGCCATGTCTATGAGACAGGCTCCAAGCCTGGATTGCCGGCCCGGGGTCTGTCTGCGCTCACGCAGACCGTACAGGCCTCTGCCCTGCCCGTCATAGCCATCGGAGGCATCCGGCCGGAGCTGACGGCGGACGTGCTGGCAGCCGGAGCCGCAGGCATCGCGGTACTATCCTCCATCCTGCTGCATCAGGAGCCCGGGAATCAGGTGGTACGCTTCCGGGAAGCACTGGACAGGACGAACCCAACTTCAAGGAGAGAATTGTCATGATCAACCCATCAAGCGCATGCTCCATTCCAAGCCCAGGCAGCAGTCTGACGCCAATCCGCGGGGACAGACCAACCGCCCTCATCATCGGAGGCGGAGTGATCGGCGCCTCCAGCGCCTATGAGCTGGGCAAGGCCGGCTTCGCCTGCACGCTGCTCGACAAAGGCGGCTGGAGCCAGGAGGCTTCCACCGCAGCGGCAGGCATGCTTGGCGCCCAGGTGGAAATCCATCAGCCAGGTCCCTTTTATGACCTGTGCCGCGCCAGTCTAGCTATCTATCGCGGCTGGGCCGAGGAGCTGGAGGATGCGGGCGGTATTCCGGTGCAATACATACCCGAGGGCATCGTCCGTGCGGCGATGACGGCAGACGATGAGCATGAGCTGCGCAGCCGCCTTCCCTGGATGCAGGATGCCTCCTGGCTGACCGCCGAGGAGTTACTGCGTATCGAATCTGAGCTGTCCCCGGGCATTCTAGGCGGCCTGCACCTGCCGGAAGACCATCAGGTCCACCCGGTCTGGCTCGCCAAGTCGCTGCGGGCTGCGCTTGCACGGCAAGGCTGCCTGGTGCGGGAGTGGACCCCGGCTACCCGGCTGCTGACGGATTGCACCGGGAGCGTATGCGGCGTCGCCACTCCGGAAGGCGAGCTGCGCGCCGATCTCGTCGTGCTGGCCGCAGGCGCCTGGAGCTCGCCGCTGACCGAGCCGCTCGGCCTAAAGCTCCCGATCTTCCCGGTGAAAGGACAATGTATATCCGTGCGCACGGACGCGCCGCTCATCCGCTCGACGGTCTTCACCAAGGGCTGCTACATCGTCCCCAAGAGCGATGGCAGTTATATCATCGGCGCGACACAAGAACAGGCCGGCTTTGACAAGCGGGCCCACGTCAGCACCATAGCCGGACTATACGAAAAAGCGGCAGCGCTGCTGCCGCGGATCGCCGATGCCGAATTCGTCTCCACCTGGACCGGGCTCCGCCCCGGCACCGAAGACGAGCTGCCGTTCCTCGGCACGTGGGAGCATGCGCCCGGCCTGATCTTCGCTACCGGACATTACCGCAACGGTATTCTGCTGGCGCCGGTGACAGGGAAGGTCGTAGCCAGCCTCGCGCTAGGGGCTGCGCCAGAGCTCGACCTGGCGCCTTATGCACCCGGACGGGCGGCCGGCAGCCGAGGGCAAGAAATTCCTCTGACTCTGTAACCGGTCAGCCCTGCGACTTGAATCGCGCAAGCAGCGCCCAGCGCCGTTCATGGCGGCGTTTATACTTGGGAAGCCCCCGGTACAGTTCCATCGTCTCACGGAACGAACGGCGGGCTTCTTCGGCGCGTCCGAGCTGCCGGTACAGCATGCCCTGACGGTAGTAAGCCTCGCAAGAGGACGAATTAACTTCATTGAACTTCTTCAGATAGCCGATGGCACGCTCCGGCTCTGAGACGGCATAAGCCTCGCCCAGCCACATGTAAGGATCGCCGTATTTGACTCGCGGGTTGATCGCAAGCGCCCGGATAATCAAGGCTTCTCCTTCGTCGAGGTGACCGCGCCTCAGCTGGCATAAGCCGAGCTCGCTCAGCACGTCAGCGGAATCGTCCATGATGCGATGCACGTCAACCAGCAGCTCGTAAGCCGCATCGTATTTCTTCTGTTCCATATAAATTCGGGCGATCTCATGCTTGGTTGAGAGATCATGTGGGCTTAACCGCAGCTCATCGCGCAGCCGGCTCAGCCGACGTGCCCGCTTGAGCGGCTTGAGGAAGCTCGGGGTGAGTCCGACAAAGCGGCGGTCCAGCATATACACAATCAGCAGCAGTACGATGAGGGCAACGAATGGATTCCCAAATAACCAGGTCAACAGGATAAATATAAAAACTTTACTCACAAACGACACGCATCCTTCCCCGCTCAATATATAGCCGATTGTACCATAAGCTGCCAGTCTTTGGACAGAAGCGGCTGACCGCAGGTCGGGGACGGCTGTTTTTTGACCGTATAGGCAGGAATTTGCCATTCCTTGCTCGAATGGGTTGTCTTAGCTAAAAACGTTGGGGGACCGAATAACAGATGAATGAAATCAAGGCTGCCGCCTGGGGCAAAACCAGACAGATGGGCAAAGCCAAGTTCGTAATGATCCGGGGCGTACTTCTGTGGGGGATCACACTCGCGGCCTTATTTACCGCGATCGAGTTGTTTTCGCAGCGTTCCTTGCAGTCATCCTGGCTGACCGTGAGGCTGCTCGTCTTTGGAATCGTGGGCTTCTTCGCCGCTAACTTCCAATGGGACGGCAATGAGCGCAAGTACGCAGCATTCCAGCAAAATTCCGCGCCCTCCAAATCTGGCGGCTCCGGAACCGGGAATTCCAAGTCAGGCAGCAAGCATGCCGGTCCTTCCAGAACGGGCAAACCGAAGGCCCGCAGGAAATAACCCCGCCTAGCTTAGCAAGCGTGGCACGACGAAGAGGGGCTGATCCCGAAGCAAAGTTGCTTCCGGGTCAGCCCCTTTTTCATCTATTGAGCCCGTTGCGTGATGCATAAAACACCAAACAGCCGACCGCATCGCGATCAGCTGCTTGATGAATAGGTGATTATCCCGCTGTGTTTACGGCATTAGACAGAAGATTGAAGTCCTCGTCACTCAGCTGGATGGCGGCTGCAGCAATATTTTCCTCCAGATGGGCGATCGATGAGGTGCCCGGGATCGGAAGAACGTTAGGCGAGCGCTTCAGCAGCCAGGCCAGAGCCAGCTGAGCCGGCTTAGCCTCTAGACGTGCGGACAGCTCGCTGAGCGGACCACCGTCTCTTGCCAGCTCCCCGGTAGCTAGAGGGAAGAATGGTATGAACGCGATCTGATTGGCCTGCGCATACTCGAGTACTTGCTCCGAATCCCGCTTCGCCAGATTATACAGATTTTGCACGGCTACAATCTTGGCGATCTTGCCTGCCGCCTTCAGCTCCTCGACGCTCACTTCGCTTAGTCCGATGTGGCGGATCTTGCCTTCCTGCTGGAGCTTCGCCAGCTCTCCGATCTGCTCCTCCAGAGGGACCTGCGCATCGATACGGTGCAATTGCAGCAGATCGATCCTTTCCAGGCCGAGGAAACGAAGGCTCAACTCCACCTGCTGACGCAGGTACTCCGGGCGGCCGACCGGACGCCAGTCATTGGGACCCGGACGGCTGAGGCCGACCTTGGTGGCAATGACCAGCCCGTCCCGGTACGGATGCAGAGCTTTCTTGATCAGCAGATCCGTTACGAACGGACCGTAGGCATCCGCAGTATCAATAAAATTAACGCCGAGCTCTACGGCATGGCGGATCACCCGGACCGCTTCCTCAGGGTCGCGGGGATCTCCCCAGCTGCCCTCGCCGGTCAGCTGCAGCGTACCATAGCCCAGCCGGGTAACCGGCAGATCTCCTCCCAGGGTAAATGTACCGGACGCGCTGGCTGCTGTGGATTGTGTGGTCATATCAAATCTCCTCCTTAAGGTATGAAAGATAGGGATGGTGAAGTTGCGAACCCCAATAATCAATTTTTCCTCCCTATTTACTGAGAATTAGGATTGCTTACTTGTGGTCCGACATGATTAAATTGTATCAGGAGCATATCGCTTGCTGGAATGTACCTGAGTTCGTATCCACCGTTCGTTTTTGTTCGTCTCTGTGTATCAGGGAATGCGTAAGGAGGCTGGGAAGATGCCATACCAAGCTAATGTGGAGAACCTTCCGGAGGAATATATCAAAAAATTCAGAATCAGGTCGGCCACCGCCTCCGGCAAAAGGCTGCGGCAGGTCGATCTGGCCAAGCTGGTCGGCGTGGATGCGCGAACCATCCAGCAGTGGGAAAGCGGCGAGCGCACGCCGAGTGCGCCTAATCTGCAGAAGCTGGTCAAGGTATTCTGGGATGAAGGAATTTTCCAAGCGGAGGCCGGGGAGCAGGAAGCGATGCTGCTCTGGCAATCCGTCAAACGGTATCATGACAACAAGCCGGGTATGTTTCGCACCTATCCGGAATTTGATAGAAGCTGGTTTCAGCAGCTCATGTCCTCCCCTCTTGGTCTCGCTCGTACCGAGACAGAACCGTTGGCTGAGCCGGTAAGAGACGGCCATACCCAGGAGAAGGAGCGGCCAGGCCTGAGGAGCTTGAGCTTCGAGCGCAGGGTACAGCGAGCAGCAGGCAACCTGACGCTTCCCCTGTCCAGCTTTATCGGGCGCAAGCAGCATGTGCAGGAGATTCACGAGCTTCTGCTCCGCTCCCCGCTCGTCACACTGACCGGACCGGGAGGCAGCGGCAAGACCTCGCTCGCGCTCCATGCGGCCTCCGCCCTGGGTTCGAGGTATACGGATGGCATCTGGCTGTTCGAGTTTGCCTCTGTGTCCGAGCCTCAGCTTGTGATCGGCTCGATCATGTCTACACTCGGTCTGGAGGACCGGCAGGGACACTCGCAGTTGGAGACCGTACAGGATTTTGTGAAAGAAAAGAACCTGCTCCTTATCTTCGATAACTGCGAGCATCTGATCGGGGCATGCGCCCATACGGCAGAGGCGCTTCTGGCTCATGCCCCTGCGGTCACCATCCTGGCTACGAGCCAGGAGCCGCTGAGCATGTCCGGCGAGATGCTGGTGCGGGTGCCCGCGCTAAGCCTTCCTTCGGCGTCTCTCCGTCTGGAGGAGATGTCCCGTGAGGAGCTCATCGCCTACGAAGCCGTCCAGCTATTTATCGACAGAACGGGCTCGATCCTCCCCGGCTTCCAGGTATCGGAGCGGCAAGCGGTTCTCATCGCCGAAATTTGCCAGCGGCTCGAAGGAAACCCGCTGTCGCTGGAGCTGGCAGCCGCTCGCATGAACATGCTGTCGCTGGAACAGATCAAGGAGCGTCTGAGCGATTTACTGGGCTTCCTGACCACAGGAAGGCGGACCGCCGCTCCGCGTCAGCAGACGCTGAAGGCGGCGATTGACTGGAGCTACTCTCTGCTCTCCGACAAGGAGCAGCTGCTGCTGCGGCTGCTGAGTGTGTTCATGGGAGGATTCACGCTGGAAGCGGTGGAGGAGGTGTGCGTCTACAGCCCGACAAACCATGAGCCCTGCGCACTTTCCAAGGAAGACGTGCTGGAGCTGCTCTCCCATCTGGTCGACAAATCGCTCATCGCGACGGACTGGTCGGGTTCCTCCGGTCAGCTCCGCTATGAATTACTGGCTCCAATCAAGCAGTATGCGCAAGAAAAGCTAGCTGAGTGCCAGCTAGAATGTCACCGTCTGCACGGAGGTGATATTGGACAGAATCACCGTCTCCACGCCGAGCATTATGCGCGGCTAAGCGGGAAGATGGAGCAGCACTACGCCAGCGGAGACGAGGAAGCTGCTCTGGAGAAGATCCGGTGCGAGTACGCAGACCTCCGCGCTGCGCTCCAGTGGGCCTGCGAGCAGCCGGAGCGGCTGAATACCGGACTTCGTCTGGCTGGCTCGCTCATCTGGTTCTGGGTGCATGAAGGACACTGGAACGAGGGACTGCTGTGGTTGTCCAGATTGCTGCCGTCCGTCCGGAGCGGAGAAAACCCGGAGCTGGCGGCCAAGGCTCTGCACGGCCGCGCAAGCCTGCTGCAGGCGCAAGGCCAACAGCAGCAAGCCCAAGCTCCAGATATCGTGCAGGGCTGAGTAAGAAATCAAATCATACTCATAAAGTTAACCTATGCACAGACAAGAAAAAACCTGCTACCGCAAGAAGCGGTCGCAGGCATCAAGGGAATGTATATAATTAAAAAGGGGGTCACTGCTTATTATAGGGGGACAACATTAAAGGATGATGAATATCAGATTACAGTTCCATGACAATTCGTCGTACTTGCTCCCCCGCTCAATCATCATCCGGATGCGGCTCATAGACCGGTGGCTGATCTCCCCCGATCTTGCGCTTCATCGCCAGCAAGGCAAAGAATAGCAGCACCTCATTATTCACATAAGACACGCTCAGTCCGAAAATGCCGAACATGCGGGAGAAATCCTGCCCGGCCCCGCCAAAGGAGGATGCCCACCACCAGATGCCTCCTCCTGCAATTAGCGTATTCACCACCGATCCTGCCAGAAAAGAAAGACCCAGCTTCTCCGTCTTCCACATCGGCCATATGCCTACAACTCCGGTCAGCACGAAGCCTGCCCCGAGAATGAACCAAAATATCGTATCGTACGTCAAGGCGTCCCCTCACGCTCCCTACCATTTGTTTCGTTCGCTCTAAGTCCTTCAACAGCGTATCACGAATACCCCGCCCGGACAACCGTTTGAACAATCTGCCTTAAAGTTGTCAAATGCTGCCTCGGGCTGGCAACTGCCCCATGCATCAGCTTACATCCCGGTTCCTCCCTATGGCACTCCCGGCCTGTATACGTTATACTGAAAGGCAGAGACGACTCGGCTTGGGGGCTGTAACCCCAGGCATAGTGCCGTCCGATAGAGGAGGTGCCTTATGGCACAAAGCAAAGCACAGAAGCAGCGCAGCAAGCAAGTGCGTGAAGGAAAGGTCGATCCCGCGGTTAACCGCAAAAGCTGGAATGGCTGTCTGCCGGTGGTGAAGCTCACCCCAACCTACAAGGAAACGAAGAACAAACAGGACGGCAAGCACAAAAAGAAATGGCACCTCTCGTCATCCGCGAGTGAAGGTGCCATTTCTGTTTTTATATTCAGAGCTTGCTGACGCTACAGCACTTCTCCCGCTTCCAGACGTCCACGCGCATACAAGCCGCTGCCAACAACTCCCGCGTCCTCTAGCAGTTCTGCAGGCTTGATCTGGAGGTCCTTCCAGTAGAACGACAGAGCCGCGCGCTGGAGTTCCTCCCGCATCGGCTTCAGCAGCCGCTCCCCAGCCTGCGCAGCACCGCCCCCGACTACGATGACATCAGGACTGAATAGTGTGATGGCTGTTGCCAGTCCGCGGCCGAGCAGCGTGCCTGTACGCTGCAGCACCGCGATCGCTGCCGGGTCTCCAGCGTCATAGGCCTTGGATACGTCCGCCGCCGTGATCTCCTGCACCCGCTCGCCCGGGAAGCGCTCCGCCAGCACGGTCGACTCCCCGCGCTCTACCGCTTCGCGCGCCTGTCTCGCGATGCCTGTCGCTGAGGCTACCGTCTCCAGACAGCCAATCAGCCCGCAGTTGCAAGCGTAGTCTATACCTTCCAAGGCTATATGACCAAGCTCTCCTGCACGACCGCCGCTGCCGTAATACAGACGGCCTTCATTGAACATCGCGGCAGCCATACCTGTGCCTACCGTAATGCCCAGCACATGCTGGAACCCGCGTCCGGCTCCGCCAGTAGCCTCTCCATAGACATACATGCGCACATCGTTATTGACGAATACCGGCAGTCCTCGGATCCGCGCGCTCAACAGTGCGGCCAGCGGGAAGTCCTTCCAGCCGAGATTAGCCGCGAAAACGCTCGTTCCTTGAACATGATCCACGAAGCCGGGTACGCCGATTCCTACACCCTCGACCGGGACCTGTACGTCTGCCCGCAGCTGTTCGATCGCCTCGGCCAGCCGTCTTACGACATCTTCGCCGCCATGCTGCACCTCGGTAGGAATCTTCACCATCCGCAAAGTCTGCCCAGCCTCATTCACGATACCTGCAACCATATTCGTTCCGCCGATATCTACGCCTATGTAATGCTTCAACTGGCTCTCCTCTTTTCTCCCGGTTATAGTTGCCCCGGCTTGTCCGCTGCGGACCCGCCTGCGTTAAGGATTGACGCGCTCCGGCTCCGGCTCAGCCAAATACAGCTTGACGCCGTTCGCCTCCAGATACGTGCGCAGCGGGCCCTCATCCAGCCGATTCGTGATGCATCCCGTAAGCGTCGTCAGGGACGCCATGCTGAACAGCGACGTGCGCCCCGCCTTCGTGTGATCGAAGACGGCATAGGATCTCAGAGACCGCTTCAGCATCAGCCTGGCAATATCCGCTTCCTGCTCCGAGAACGTCGTCAGCCCCTGCTCCTCCGTAATACCGTCGATCCCCATGAACATAACCCCGATATTGATACCCTCGATAATCCGCTCAGCGAGAGGCCCGCACAGCTCGAAGCTGTTGCGGCGCATTACGCCGCCGGTCAGCACCACCTGCACGCCATCGCTTTCGGACAGCTCCATCGCAATGTTCACCGCATTGGTCACCACGGTGATTCCCTTGCGCAGCTTCAGCTCCCGGGCGATGAGGAAGGTTGTCGTCCCCCCCGTCAACCCGACGACATCTCCATCCTCGACCAGCGCCGCCGCCTGGGCTGCGATCGCTTCCTTCTCCAGCCACAGCAGCTGCTTTTTCTCGAAAAAAGAGATTTCCCGCGCAGAAGCAGCCGCAGGACTCTCCAGCTGGGCTCCGCCCAAACTGCGGATAATGCCTCCCTGCCGCTCCAGCTCATCGAGATCCCGCCGGGCTGTCGCTTCCGAGCAGTCGAACTTGTCGATCATTTCCTGGATCGTGATGCGTCCTTGACGCTTCAACAGGTTCATAATCTGCTCCCGCCGTCTATCTCCCTTGTTGGGAGCCCGATCAACCATGATCATGCCTCCTTCGCAATCCACTACGTTCGCTCGCTTTTATCAAATTTTAAATCATTTTTTTGACGATATCAATCAAATTTTATGTATTCACCTATCATATGAAACCAACTCGTATTTATTGCGTATTATATATGAAGCGAAAGCCACAGCCGCCGCTTACTACCGTTTATCAATGCTCTCAGGGGGTTAACATGCCTAACCGTCAAGATTTATACGAGGTGGAAGAAGCTTTCCGGCAGTTGTTCCGTCGGATCAAGGCAGCCTGGACGCGCTTCGAGGTGCGAGGCGTCTCTTCCTCTCAAGCCTCCATTCTGGAAAAACTTCATACCGACGGTCCGCTGAAGGTGTCTCAGATTGCCGATGCACTCTGGATTACAGCCGGAGCGGTCACTTCTCTGTCAGACAAGCTGATTGCCGGGGGCTACGCCGAGCGTTCGCGATCTGAAGAAGACCGCAGGGTCGTCTATCTGGAGATCACCGATAACGGCCGTGAAGTTCTGGAAGAATTCCGCCTCCACCGCAAGGCTATCGTGGACGGATTTTTCGGCAAGCTGGCGGACGAGGATGCCAGGCATTTGATCCGCATCTTCAATCTGATGCTGGATGAGTCGGACCCTTCGCAATCGTAGCACGTTCATTTTTGGAGCATGTCTGCTCATGTAGCCGACATTTGTTTAAACCGCAGCTGGTCTGCGGTTTTTTCGCTTGTTTTTTCAGGTGTAACGCTCGTGCATCGCGGAGCCGCTGGTAACCGGATCCGGTTACCAGCGGCTCCGCTTTACTCGCTCTTGGTCAGCCGCTTGAATGCCCCAATAAATGCCGCCGGATCGGCGTTCACTTGAAACGGGTATACCCCCTGCCTCGTGTGCAGATACAGCATTCCCTCATCGGGACCCATTCTGCGATAGGACATATCGTAGACCTCATCTAGCGGAAACTCTCGGTATCTGGTCGTGATTTTCGTCGCATATAAGCAGAGGATACGGTGATCGACAAGGCTCGTCTGGCCCGACGATGTCAAGGATCTTTCAATTTTATAATAAGGATGCTCGGCAATCACTTGATGCATAGTCCAACCTCCCGAAGTATGATTCAAGAGTGTATTGCTAGTCCTCGTCCGGTTCGTCTTCTTCCTCCAGACACATCTCGATGAATGCGTACAGATTTTTCGCTTCGACAGAACGATTTCCCCAGTCATGCCAGAAGTACAGTACTTGTCCTAGAGCTCCCGCTTCCGATGGGTCTGTATCCAGGCAGAGGTAATCTCCGCCCCCATTCTCTGCGATGGGAATCCACTTGGCATTCCAGAGCAGCGGCTTGATCTCTTCCCCAATCTCCGGTTCCAAATCATCCGGATCAAATTCTTCCTGCAGGAACTCCCAATTTTCCACAATCTGAGCAATCGGAGACAGCGTGAGATTTCGAACGAAAGCTGACGTCCCTGCCAGCCAATGCTGTCCATTATGTACCTTGTAAAAATCCTTCATTTCCTCAGGAAGCCTAATGCCTAGGATACGCTCGAGCCGTTGAAAATCCTCATCGCTTGCACCCGGCTGCAAGTGAAGGGTTTCTTCGAAGCTCGCTTTCCTGCTGCTTCCTTGTTCAGTAATCCGCTGCCACAGCAGCTTTGCTTGATTGTCCACGGGGTTTCCTCCAGCTTGTCCATAGTCCTTCATCATATACCATTATAGCTGCATACTACTGCGCTTTGGTATCATCCCATTAGATACATACGTATAAAGCTTATATTAAAAAAATTATTTATTTCCATGTAACCAAATTCAGTCCATCGAACTCTAATACATGTAACAAAAAAATAGAGCTTAATCATAAATTTTCCATAGGAGAAAGGTGGTGCGCCCCCTGAATTCACATGTAGATCTCGTACTCCAGGCTCAAGCTGGCGACCGCGAGGCCTTCATTCAGCTTATGCGGGAAATAGAAGTACAGCTGTATAGAACGGCATGGGCCATCGTCAAGCAAGAGGAAGACTGTGCAGATGCTCTTCAGGAGACGATGCTGAATGCCTTTAAGTCGTTACAGGCTCTAAAAGAACCGTCTTACTTCAAAACTTGGATTTTCCGTATTCTTATTAATGTATGCAATCAGATTCTGAAGAAAAGAGCTCGGACCTTGCCATTCGCCGATTTACCCAACGTGGTCTCCCCATCGAGCGAGTACGAAAAAATTGATCTATGGGATGCCGTTGACCGGCTGGAGGATAAGCAGCGCTTGGTTATTGTGCTGCATTATTTCGAAGACATGCCGTTAAGTCAGGTTGGTGAAGTGCTTGATCTCTCGCTCGAAGCCGTGAAAACCCGTCTGCACCGGGCCAGAATAAAATTAAAGGATTCCATTCGAACCCCCGATGACAAGGAGCTGATCCATGGTGAATCAATTTCTGGACGATAAGCTGACTCAAGCCAAGAGCACGCTTCCCGAGCAATTGCCGCAAACCGTTCGTTCCAGACTGGATGAGACCTATAAAATGATTGAACAAATGGAAGCACCGGAACAACCGACCAGACGAACGAAAAAGGAGAAAAAACCAATGAAACTCATTCATAAATTAAGTATCATCATATCCGCTGCTGCCGTGATGGGGGTAGCCGTCATCGGATCCGGGTTCATATCCCCAGTGATGGCCGAGACGCTCAGCAAAATTCCGAATTTAAACGGGCTTTTTGCCAAATGGGGATATGTATCGGGGGACATCGGCCTTGAGCAGGCTGATGAATATGCCGTCAATGTGGGAAAAACGGTAACCCAGGATGGTCTAAGCATCCATATTAACAATGCTGTATTTGACGGTACACGTATTGTCATGGAGCTTGCAACCCCTGGAAATACGTTGAATACGGTCACGGTTCCGGAACCCGGAGCGGGAAATCGAATGGAACCCCCTGTTCAGGGGAAAGGGGCGCTTGAGGAAATCCAAGCCATCTATCAAGGTCAGCCGCTCATACTGAGCGCCGCTATAGAAAACGATAACCCTTCGAAAATGCTGCTAAATATCTCAAATTTTATAGACCCGCAACATACTGGCAATCCGAGCTATCAAACCGTGCAATTTCCGAAAAAAATAGATTTGACACTGAAAGTCAAATTGAAAGACTATAATACGCCGTTCAACTTGGTGCTCCCGTTGACCCAAACGGCCGACAAAACCACACTTGCTTCGAATGAGGTTAAATCCTTTGAGCATATTAACTTAAAAATCGACAAGCTGGATCTCACGCCAATCACAACCCAATTAGACATTCGATACGTTCCGGGCCAAGGCCAAAGTATAGCGGATATGCTAGCCGCAATTCCGAAAACATACAAAGGTTCAGACGGTAATTTCCTGATCCTTCAATATGAGGTCGTGGACGATCAGGGCGTTGCTCTGAGACCTGTCGGTCTCATGGTCCCTCAAGTACCCATCACTACTTTGACTTTTGAACCGTTCAAGACGAAACCCAAATTCGTGACCATTAAGCCTTATCTTAATGTTCCTACAGGCGAACCGGCGAAACCGGATGAGACCACCGCAATCGGGAATGTTCTCAGTTACTCAGCTCCTACCAAAAAAGTTTATGTGTCTGAGCTCGAATTAACCCTGCAGGTGAAGTAAAATTCTATTTTCTCCGCTCGGGCAAATAAAGCAAAAACCAGCGTCCGTTTCATGCCTTAGCATGGAGCCGGACGCTGGTTTTTCTTACTGTGTCAGGATGGGGAATGAGCAACCGCTATACCCATCACACAAACTCGTCTAGATGAGTTGAGTATACACTTGTTCTCAACCGTAAAAAACATCTGTAAGGTACCGTTCATAAAACTGGAACTCCAATAGCCTGCTTGCGACTTCAAACTCGATATGATATGTTGTAAATACAACAATATAATATGGTAAATGCAATAAAAAGGAGGTTGTCTATGAAAGAAATTCTTCGCGAAGTAGGCATGATAGCCAGAGCTTGCGATTCCATAAGCAATATAGAATTTAAAGAGCTGGACCTGACTAAAGGCCAGTATCTATACCTGGTGCGGATATGCGAGAATCCGGGAATCATCCAAGAGAAACTTGCCGAGATGATTAAAGTCGATCGCACGACAGCAGCCCGTTCCATTAGTAAACTGGAAATTCAAGGCTTTATCGAGAAAGAAAACGAGCCGGACAATAAAAAAAACAAGAGGCTACTTCCTACCGGCAAAGGGAAGGATGCCTACCTGTTTTTAAAAAGAGAAGCCGATTATTCGGATCAGGTTGCGCTATCGGGGCTGTCTATGAAAGAACAGGCAACCCTCCTCAGCCTACTTCAAAAGGTCAGAAAAAATATAGAAGGCGATTGGGAAATCGTCAAAAGAGGCGGCAAACGAATTTACTGAGGGAGAGAAGAAAATGGGAGAACTGACTTTGCAGTGGGTAGAGCCGCAGAATGAGGATTTACTTGCTTTGATCGCGAAGCTGGACGATTATTTATACGGATTGTACCCCGCGGAAGAAGTGTTTGTGGTTGATTTGGATAAGCCTGAGGTCAGCCAGGTCGTATTTGTCGTGGCCTATGAGGAGGGCGTTGCTGTCGGCTGCGGAGCCTATCGCCCTCTGGATGAGCAGTCCTGTGAGCTCAAACGTATATTTGTCGACCCTCCATACCGGAATAGAGGGATTGCGTCCCGTCTTTTAGCTTTTCTGGAGCAGCATGCCGAGAGGGCTGGATTTACCTCCCTCCTCCTCGAAACCGGGCTGATGCAGCCCGAATCCATTGAGCTGTACAAGAAATTCGGATTTGTCGATATCGAACGATTCGGCGAATATGTCGATTGCCCTAGCAGCATCTGTATGGGAAAGAACCTGAGCTGACCACCTGACCATATCATCATAGGGGAGACAAGTGAGATGGACTGCCAGACAGATTATTTGTACAAAGGCTTGAAGATTCGTAAGCTCGGCCACTCCGAGGTGGCCTGGATACATGAGCTCATGCAGGATGTTGTATCCAGACTCCCCCAGAACGTGCTGTTCGCTATGGACGATCAAGACTATTTCCATGACCTGCTGGAGCAGAACGGTGAAATTTACGGGGCCTATAACCAGGAAATATTAGTCGCTTATTCGGTACTTGCTTCCCCCGGAAAGGCGGAGGGGAACTTGGGACGAGAGTTCGGAGTGCCGGAGGCAGAGCTGCCCCGCGTCTGGGTGCTCGACTCAACGATCGTTCACGAATCCGGGCGTGGCCTCGGGCTACAGCGCTTGTTCAATGATTTGCGGGAACAACGTGCCAGACAGCTTGGCGGCCATTACCTGTATGCCACGGTCCACCCGGATAACGCAGCAAGTCTCCGTAATTTGGAGCATGCCCAGCTTGTTCTTCAATTCACGAGGCCGATGTACGGAGGAGTTCTCAGACACTGCTTGGCCAAAAAGCTCTAGTCCCTACTTCAACGCGATGAATAAATCAATTTCATTATCCGGACTGTCCGGCTCGTATCGCTCATCCCAAATTTCAAAATCATAGTCCTTCGGTTCATGACCAGTTTCACACATCCATTCCCCATAGACATACGCGTAGGAATGACTAAGCTCCGATTCAAGACCTTTATGCGTGAAGGTCACATACTTGCCCTCAGGAACCGAGTGGCTGATCATCTGTGCAGGCGCAGGCGCCCCGCCAGGGTGAACCACTTCATAGCCGAGCAGATGGCTGAATGAATCCGTCTGAGGATCGAAATCCGGGCGGTCGGGATAAATCTGCATCAAAATAGGATGTTCATGCTTCTTGCCTGCAATCTCGTCTTTTCGTTCCACCAGGGAACGATAGGCATCCTTCCCCAGGCCAGACTCAAACTCTTCCACCGTCGCTTCGATTCTGCAGCCTACCACCTGGATCGGCGGTAAGGTGATGATTCTAGCTTCCATTCACAAGTCCTCCATTCCTTTAACTCAGATGTTCCACGGATGCAAAATCTTCGATTCTATACTCTCCGCTTTCATAGATGAGTGTTGTTATAGAACATTCGGGGATCAGCTCACTTTGTACGGCAACGAAATGAGGATGCCAAACCTTCAATTGTTCCTCTCGGAAGGTCTGAACCAAAAAGTCAGTTATTAATCCTCCATGCGTAACAATAGCAATGTGACCATCAACCGGATGTTTCTGTGCTAATTCCGTCAATAGAGAAGATAAACGTTCACCTGCTTGTTTGGCCGAATCGCCTACGGGTGGTATATATTCGGGTTCACAGGTGCATCGCTCCCACATGGCAACAAACTCATCGAAGGTTTGTCCTGGAAGGTCCCCCCAATTAGCACGTTCCCGCAAACGACTATCCACATGAACGGTGGACTTCGTCTCCAGTGCCATATATTCAGCGGTTTCTTTCGCCCTTCGAAGCGGACTTGAAAGTATGGCTGTTATAGGCCAATTACATAAACGTTTAGCTGTCGATTGTGCTTGTATGACCCCCTTAGGGGTGATGGGAACATCCCCTATTGCCTTTTCTTTGATAGCATGCCTGACAAGAAAGAAAGTCGTACTCATCTCATGACCTCCTGCAATCTATTGAGAGGATCTTTTGTACGAACTAGAGTTCCTATTATATTATAACAAAAAGGATTTTAAGCAACAATCTTGATGGAAAGAGCCTTTAGAAATGAATTGTTCATGAGCAAGCTTTGCACAATATCTTTAGTCGCAGGCTCCAGGGGAACGCCGCCGCTTCTATACAGCAGGACCCAACGAAGACAAGCCAGTACTTCAAAAACTTCAAGCTCCTGCTGCTGCATATCACTCTCCGCTAAATAGGCGGAACAAAATACATCAGCAACCCGCTCCGAGGCATAGATCTTCTGCAAGATTAGTGCCCACGCCAAGTCATACCGGGGGTCCCCTACTTGTCCGTTCGTCCAATCGATCACGGTATAACGACGATCATGATCCTCCACAATATTGCTTCCATGAAAATCGCCATGAATAATGCGATCTTGCTGGATTTGGGCGATTGGAATAAGAGCCGTTAAGGCCTCATGGATGTCAGCATGTTCGCTTGCCTCAGCAAAAAAATACCCGATGAAATCGTACTTGGGGATAGGGACAGGACCGATCTCTTCTATGCGGATTCGATGAATGCTGGATAAAATCTCTGCAACCGCCTTTATTTTATCTTCATCTACGTTCCGAATGGGCGTTCCGTCAAAGGTTGTTAACAACACCGTATCGGAGTTTGGATCGATCCCCCACCCCACCGGCCTGGAGACCGATATTCCCCGTTCAGACAGTGCATTCAGTAAATGAAATTGAGCACGAACATCCGGCTTTGAGCTCTTATTCCATGTTTTCATGACAAAGCTCTCTTGATCCGAGCAGATCTTGACAACCTCAGCTTCCAATCCTTGCTCCATCGGATGTACGGTCAGACGGTCTTCCTGATTCAGTAAATGATCCAGCGTTTGATGAGTATCGACCCAATTCACGGTACTTAACGAGACTCCCAAAGATAGTCATCCTTTCTTAAATGCCCGCGTACGGTATACTCGGATAGGTTAAAAGATACATTGATGTTGAATCGGAAGCATAGCGTCTTGCCTTGAAGTATTAGGGTATAGGTGACCACGTACGGAGTCTCGATGTAGAACATTGTAAGCTGTATCGTACGATGATCTTGCCACGAGGCATACGTCACCACCTCTTGGAGGTGCAGGGACAAATCTTTATTGAATACCTGCTTGGTGCGCATCGGCTGTGTAAAATGAAAAGGCACCCGATGATCCCGGTCATCCCCGTAGCAGACGTGAAGCTCCCATGTCTCTTCGTGCACTTCAAGGCCAATCGTTCTGAGACCTTGGGGATTGTCATCCATATGATAACGGCCAGGATGGACCATCGGGATAGGATCGGGGACAGTCTGATTGGCCGGTATAATAGGAGTCAACGTAGATAACCGATTCTGTAATTCCATATACGCTTCTGAACAAGGGGTAACCTCTTCGTCTAACCGGTCGAAAATATGCTCGTAAATCAAATTCAGCAGCGTCTGCAAGGGTTCCATACTCTTGAAGCTGGAGTTCGCCACGATCACGATCTGCTCTTCAGGAGCCACCAAGCACAATTGGCCAAAAGAGCCATCCCCCCTGTAACAACCACGCCTGCCTAAGTGAAACTGGTAGCCGTAGCCTTGTGCAGAATCGATCCGCTTTGCCCCTGCCCGATTATCGCTTTGTTCCATTGTCGCTAGCTTGATGTATCGCTCCGAAACCATTCTCTTGCCTTCGAAAATGCCTCGTTGTAACAGCATAAGCCCGAATTTGGCTACGCTCTCGGTCGTTAGGCTTAATCCCATGCCGCCTGCTGTAACGCCCATTGGACAGGTCTCCCAAGAGGGTCTTGGTATGCCTAGCGGTTCAAACAATCTGGGCATCAAAAAATCGACCAGATTTTGACCGGTTACCCGTTCGATTATCGCAGATAGCATGTAGGTAGCAGGTGTGCTGTAACGGTAGTGACTTCCCGGTTCATGTTCGACTTCTTGAGCTAGAAATGCCTTGACCCAGTCCTGCTCGCTCACTACGGCCGCATAGATATTCTCCTGATGACCCGTATTCATCGATAGCAGATGGTGGACCGTCATGTTGGCTAAGTTCGGGGAAATCGTAGCCGGTAGCTTGTCCGGAAAAAATGAAATGACGGGATCCTCCAAGTCTAACCATCCTTGGTCCCATGCGATACCTATGGCGATGGACGTAAAGCTTTTGCTCAGGGAATACAACAGCTGCGGACTGTCCTTGCGATAGGGCTCCCGCCAAAATTGAGCGGTGGCATGGCCATCCTGCAGCAGCATAAAGCTGTTGACCTCTAATTTCAATTGCTCCATTCGCGTGAAAAACTCGAGTAAAGCTTTCGAAGAAAGTCTGTGGTATTCAGGAATATCCGTAGGAATGTTCAGCATATCTGCCTCCAGGCTCGGCCTCTCTTTATCCGAAGATAACTATTTCCATATTTAGTCTTAATTTACCTTCTTTCTATATGTATGAACAATGGCCTTAAGTAGGTATTCACCACCATCAATTTGCATTAAGATTAATTCTAGAAAGTAGTTTTTAGGAGGTGCTATTATTTCACCTGCGTTCGAGAGAATAATATCGATAATAGAAGAAAAACTATGGCGATCCAAGTTTACATAACCTCATATGGACTGAAAATAGCAGCTGTAGAATGATTGACTTTGAATATTCTGGTTGGACCTGAAATGGAATTTGATCTAGCAGATATTATCGAACATCCTCAATCCAAAAAAATTAATAATAATCTATGGGAAGGCTTTATAAGTGAGTTCAATTTATCAAGAGAAAGTGAAAAAAAGTTTTAATCTCTCGTGAGCTAGTTTCAATATTTTGGTTATTAAGATTCTGGCCTACTGTCCTTGAGGATCAAGACGCAGATAACAAATTCACACTTCAATTAGGTAAAGTTTCCAATCTAGTTGATCTAGAGTAAAGACAAACAAGAGGGGTTCGCCGCCCCTCTTACTATTCCCTCCAGGATATCAACTGCTTCAATACACCAGACCTGTTCCTTCGTCAAAGCCGAGCATCAGATTCATATTCTGGATAGCCGCACCAGATGCGCCTTTACCCAAATTATCGTATCTGGACATGATCTGAATCTTGTCGCCTTGGCCGAAGACAAAAATCTCCAGCCGGTTCGTATCCTTGCATGCCGTAATCTGAAACTCTCCCTGATCTAGACCAGCCTCCGAATCGAAAGGCATCACATGGACGAAGCGCTCCGATTCATAGTAGGAGGATAATACTTCGTGGACGTCTTTAGCCGAAGCGTGCTTAGCGAGATGCCTGCTGACTAAGGGAACAGACATGGCGAGCCCCTGGGCATAGTCCGCTTTAATTGGTGTGAATAACGGTTCATAGGAAAGTCCCGCATATAACATCATTTCCGGCAAATGCTTATGATTGAGCTGCAGCGCATAATGTCTGGGAACATTAAGCTTGTGGGCAGCAGCTAAGGCTGGATTTTCATAATTCTCGATCTCGCTTCTTCCACCTCCGCTATAGCCTGTCACCGAGTAACAGGTAACCGGATAATCTGGTCCAAGAATTCCTGCTTCAATCAACGGCCTCACCGAAAGAATAAATCCCGTGGCATGACAGCCTCCAACGGAGACTCTCGATGCCGTCCGTATGAGCTCTCTGTGGCCCTTTAGCTCAGGCAGGCCGTAGACCCAGTTTCTATCCGTTCTAAACGTAGTACTGGCATTAATAATTTTGGTTTTCTCATTGTGTACAAGGGCTACGGATTCTTTGGCCGCCGAGTCGGGTAGGCAAAGAAACACAAGATCCGCTTCGTTCAGAAATTTGCTGCGGACTTCAGGATTTTTTCTCTGATCGGAGTCGATCCTGAGAATCTCGATATCGGATAGCTTGGATAAATACTCAAAGATCTTTAAACCTGTCGTTCCTTCTTGTCCATCGACAAATACTTTGTAGCTCATGGGTTTCACCTCGATATGAATAATAATTCAATTTAATTAATAATTATACATATCAATTCATATTATTTCAATTCATTTCCATAATAATTTCAAAGTGCCACCAAGCTATGGTCCGCACCAGCAGTTTGTTTAGATGATTAGCTTTCTAATCGTACTGCCATTCCAGCTGGCCCTTCCTTACTTTGGCTGCATAGATGATCTGCCCCGTATGATAATGAACCTCTCTGACCATGGCTACCATCAAATTTAGAGCGGTCGTTTCATTGTTGACTATAGGTCAGAGGCGGTAAAACGGCACCACGAACATGCGCAATAAGATTCGCAATCGAATTACTCTCCAGGTTTGGCGACCATGTGATAGTTTCTCAAACTATGTTAACCGGGTCTCACAAGATGCCTTGGGCATCAACAGGCAATTCCCGAACATGTTCCAGATATTTAGTCATGTTATTGTCATCCTTCACTTCGTACGTGTACTGAAAATACTCAGCGACCTCCTGTGCCAGCGACCTAAATAATGCACAAGCCGTGAATACAGAGCTCCACATGTTTTCATAATGACTGTCCGAGTAGGTTTGTTGGTACATGTCCCAATAAGATTCAGGCAGATACTTATTGAAATATTTCCCCATTTTTCCTGTAGATACTTGAAAATTAGTTTGGGTACCTATCCACCACGAAATCATCTCATCCAAACGAGGTCGGATGACGTGCTCAAACATTTGTTTAGCGTAAGGTAATTCATCACGCCATATTCCTTTGGCCACATTCTGAAGACACCACCAAAAATCATTGCAGCAGCTGGCGTACAATGATTCTGCAGGCTCTTGGACATGATAGTCCAAATCAGTGGGGGCAGAAATAGCCGGCAGGCAGTTGTCCTTATCCAATAGCGGGACTGTAAGTTTGTCACTCACATATCCATCCTTCATAGATTCAATCGTTTCAATATGAAGATCTATACGATTCCCATCTGTAAATAGCATTAAATATCCGTAAGAACGGGCAAAATCCATAACGTGACCCATAGAGTGGTCATTCTTATCCGGCTTTGGCGAATGATCGTTACTGCGAAGTGGATCTTTATTTTCCAGTGAAATCTTGGCTCACAATTCCGTAGAGAATGCCTGATTGATCGCACTCATCGAGTTGAAGTGCTTGTTTATTCATTCTCTTCGAAGGTACAAAAAACGTCTCCATTTTGTCACGGAAGGAGTCACTTTTCGTTGACAAGGAAGCCGTCCTTGCTAAGGATCTCATGTCAAAGGGTGCCCCCGAACCATACTGATGGCTGCCGGAACACCCTTATCCAATTCATCTAATGTATGTTATATATTACTTGACAGTTATTTAAAAGATTTAATCAAAATAGGAGTCTTGCTGCTTTTAAAGCTGGCGTCTCCAAGCTGTCCGGCTTTATTGCCTCCCCATGCCCACAATTTTCCGTCTTCGGTGACAGCCAAAGCGTGGTAGTGCCCCATAGCAATGGACGTTACCTTCTTCAATCCTTCGATGCGCCTTAATTCCGGATTTCCAGTATAGGGAAAGTTATATTCGTCTACATCGTAACCCATGACCCACAAAGACCCGTCCTTCTTCAAGACCAGCGTCCTGCCTACACTCGTAGTTATGGAGGAGACGTCCGTTAAGCTTTTGACCAGAGTTGGACGCTCAATCAGCGTTGGAAGCTCTTTAGCCGCTGTGGTGATGGGCTGCCCCAGTGATCCGCCGTAGTTGTTCCCCCAGCCCCAGACCGTGCCATCCTTCTTGATAACCAAGTGGTTTCTCCCCTGACCGGCTGACAAAGCAACAACTCCAGTCAAGTCCTTAATCGGAGTAGCCGTATAGTTGTCATTGGTCTGCATGTTGTTATAAGAGTTCCACTCCGACACGGAGCCATCCTCTTTCAGAATCAGCAGCTTGGCATCCCCGTTCATGGAAATATCTTTGGCACCGGTGATATTTGTTAATTTATGAGGTCCCGTATAGTAATAATCAGGATGCCAGACCCATACCGCCCCGTCTTTATCGATAGCCGCGGATCCGTTGCTTATCGAAATCTTGACGATATTGGATAATCCTTCAATTTGCTTCGGCGCCTTAAACTCCATAATGCCGTCAGGTTTGTCTTGCGATTTCCGCTTTATATCGATATCCCACTGCCACACCGTACCGTCCTTTTTTAAGACAACTGGTCCCACCGAAGAGGACTGAACAGAAACGGTATCTTTCAATTCTTTGATAATCTGCGGACGATTGTCCCGATAGGTGTGCTTGCCGTCCGAGATATCGAAGAGGCCTCCCCAATACCATACTTCTCCTCCTGAAGTATGAACGATATTGCTCGCACCGAAAGCGGAAACCGTAATCTCCGCAGTTTTCTCCGCCACTTTCTCGGTGACGGGGGCAGCCAGCGACTGAGCCGCCAGCAGGAGGGATAATCCGCCGGTCAGCAGAAGCGACCTTGACCATTTTCCAACTCGGCTTTGTTGACTAGAACTTCTCAAAAACATTCACTCTCCAATCTAGATTATTTGGTCTTCCGAAGTTCATAGACGGTCCATTCTGCCAAAATGTTCCTTGTTTTTTATAAAAAAAGCAAAAAAAAGTTAAAACCACTCATAAAGATACCATTTATGAAAAACAAACAAAGAGCCTGTCCCCAGGCTCCTCATCTCTTGTGCAAGATTTCTAAAAATCTATTATGGCTTCTGTCATCTTTCAACCCGTGCGCTCATAGAATACTAGCAGCTTGTTAGAAAGGAGCGTGATCGGATGAGCGTCTACTGGATCGAGTTGCTGATGTGGCTCTCCTTGTTCGTTACCTTAATGCTGACCTTCTCCATCCTGCTGATGGACTTTGTAGTCAGCGATTCGTCCAGCTACGACCTGGAGGTTCTATGGAAAGGTCAATATACCCGCCAGGAGCTGCACCTGGAGCCCGATGACGATTAAATAGCCTGCTAGCAGCAGCCCTTCAGCAATTAGATTGGCGCTTGACCGGCACGACCAACGGCCGCCGATGCCGTAAATCGGGAAGCTCCGATGACCAATACGAGCAGCAGCGCATACAGCGACACCAGTACCCACAACGTAACCCCGAGCGACAAACGGTCCATGCACCAGCCGGTCAGCAGGGGAATCACCGCTCCTCCGACGCCTCCAGAGGCGATGAGAATACTCGTGGTTCCTTCCTCCTTGCCGGGGAAAAATGAATTGGCAAAGACTAGCGCGACTGCAAACATGCCCGACATCAATAAGCCAAGCACCAGAATGATAGCGAAGCCTCCGGCCACGCTCGAAATCGACGCGAACACAGCGAGCGATGCGACACCGCCGACGCAGCTGACGATCAGATACCGCGCATGTCCCCAGCGGCCCGCCAGTTGAGCGGCGAACAAGCGGCCCACAGCCATCGCTCCCCAGAAGCAGGTGACCGACAACGCGCCAAGCTCCGGCTTGACTCCCGCATTCTCCAGCAGGATCGAGGGCAGGAAGTTAGCCAGACTCATCTCCGCCCCTACGTACAGCGCAAACACGGAGATAAATAAGACCATCTTCCCTACAGATCTCCCTGTTCGGGACGCAATAGGAGGGGAATCGCTCGCAGCCGCAGGAGCCGCGTCCGAATGAGGGGATGACTTGCCTAATGCCGCTGTCATCTGGCCCATGGGCAGCAGCAGCCAGAGTACGAGCACGACAGCTGATAGGAGAGAGAGTGTAAGGAAGCCTCCCCGCCACCAGCCTCCTGTGATGAGCAGCGATGAGATCAAGGGCATAACCAGCGCTCCGACGCCAAAAAAAACCTCCAGGCGGGCCATCGCGGCCGTCTTCCTGGATTCCTCCATATAACCGATGACCATCCCGCCGATAATCGTCTCAATCATGCCGAAGCCGAACCCCGCCAGCGGCGCCGTCAGCATCACAACCGACCAAGCCGGAAGCGTGAAGAAGACGGATTCAGCCAGTGTCAGGCAGATCAGACAGAGCAGCAGCGCTCCCCGCTTGCCGAGCCGGGCGGAGAACCATGGACCCGCAAGCACGCCCACAAGAAAACCAAAAAATTGCAGGGCGACGAGCTGACCGCCGGAGCTGTAATCCTTGCCGTAATGGGCCAACAGCTCAGGCATCAGCGACCCGATAATGACGTGCGCCAGACCGATCAGGAAATAAGAGATGCAGCCTGTCCATAGAAAAGTTTTCACAGCGAACCTCCAAGCTTCATCCAAGTTCAATCGGGCCAAGCTTTAGAGCAGCCCTCTTAATCTGGAGTCCACTTTACTGGAATGCCGGCCAGATTGCAATACTTCACGTGTAATAAGTAGACGCGTTCTCAGACATCCTATAGAGGCATCATCTTGCTTCTATATCCGAGAAGGGACGTGTAATACGATGAGCCATTCCAAACGCCGACAGGAAAATGAGTGGAAAATCCGCAAGCAGTCCCCGCACCCCCATGGCAAGATCAAGGCGATTGCCGAATATTCGGACGAATACGATGCCCAGCATCCGGACAAGTGAATGCGGCAAGACCCCGCCGGCTACCCGGCGGGGTCTTGTTCTGTCAGCAGAAGCAGTCAGGCCCGGAAGAGGCTGCGGGACCAGCTGGAGCGGCCTTCGGGTCCGGCTTCTCCTCGTAAGCGATCAGCGCGTGCGTCGCATGGCTGAGAATCGCCCCAGCCCGGGTCGACGCGGCTACCGTCACGGCTTCCACCATCTCCTCCGGCGTCCCTCCTAGCGCTCGGAACTTCTTCACATGAACATCGATGCAGTACGGACAACCGGTGACATGGGCTACCGCGATGGCGATCAGTTCCTTCGTCTTCTCTGGGATGTGACTGGATGCCTGAAAGACATCCCGCTCGAACGACAGAAACGAAGAGGAGACTTGCGGAGTTAGCTTCATTAGATCAGGAATGCGCTGCAAGTTCGAACGGTCATAATAAGGGGACATACGGTTTCCTCCCGAAATGTGAATGTTGGAAGCTAAGCTCATTCTAGGGGAAATCTTGCCCTGATTCCGTGACTTTGTCACCTTGGCAGACTTAAAAAAGCCTGACTGATAGCAAGAAGCCTCATGGAGATACCTCCCCAGTCTGTGTCGCACATCAACGCAGCAAGACCCCGCCGTCCCCACGGCGGGGTCTTACTGCTGGGTGCAGGTAAACGTTAAGGGCAGGCCAGATGCAAGGTTTCTTCGCTCTGACAAGGAACCGCGCTCTGCTCCAGCCCGGCCCTTCTTCCTTTCAGTCTTAGCTTTGAGGCTGGCGTAAGCTCTCAGTCCTTCCCTGGGCGATCAATTGACGCGCCCGCTCGACCTCCCTGTCGCTCGGAGTCGGGACATCGCCCAGCGGGTAGACCCGCCCGAGCTGCTGCCACTTGTAGACGCCCATCCGGTGGTAAGGTAGCACCTCGACCTTCTCCACCGCGCTCAGCGTGCCGATGAAGCGGCCCAGCTCCAGCAGGTCCCCGGCATCATCGGTAATGCCGGGGATCAGCACATGCCTGATCCACATCGGCTTGCCCAGCTCGGACAGCCTCCGGGCGAAGCGTAGAATGCGGTCATTGGGCTGGCTGGTCAGCGCCTGATGCTTCGCACGGTCGATATGCTTGAGATCCAGCAGCACGAGGTCCGTATGCGCCAGCAGTCCCTCGGCATGCTCGGGCTCGCAGAAGCCCGAGGAATCGAGAGCCGTAGGCAGATTCCAGCGCTGCTTGACCTCCCGGAACAGCTCGGCGACAAAGGGAGCCTGAAGCGTCGGCTCGCCGCCGGTGACAGTCAGTCCGCCCCCGGAGCTCCGGTAATACGGGAGAAACGACTCGATCTCCTTCAGTACAGCCGCCACGTCGACGGTACGGCCGCCCCCGGTATCCCAGGTATCCGGATTGTGGCAAAAGGCGCACTGCAGGGCGCAGCCCTGCATGAACAGCACGAACCGGATGCCGGGACCGTCTACGGTGCCGAAGGTATCGAGCGAGTGAATCCGTCCTCTCATCCGATCGAGCCGTGGAACGTCCGGTTCACGACATCAAGCTGCTGCTCCCGGGTCAGCTTGATGAAGTTAACGGCATATCCCGACACACGGACGGTAAGCTGCGGGTACTGCTCCGGATGCTCCATCGCATCGAGCAGCTGCTCCCGGTTGAAGACGTTGACGTTCAGGTGATGGCCTCCGCTCTCCGCGTAGCCATCCAGCATGGCGACAAGATTCTTCGCCCGCACCTCTTCCTCGCGGCCCAAGGCCTTCGGGATGATCGAGAAGGTGTTGGAAATCCCGTCGAGGCAATGCTCGTAAGGGATCTTCGCTACCGAGTTCAGCGAGGCCAGCGCGCCCTTGGTGTCGCGGCCGTGCATCGGATTGGCGCCCGGCGCGAACGGCTCGCCGGCTTTGCGCCCGTCTGGCGTCGTACCGGTCTTCTTGCCGTATACGACATTCGACGTGATCGTCAGCACGGACATCGTCGGCAGCGCATTCCGGTACGTCCGGTGCTTGCGCAGCTTGTTCATGAACGTCTCGGCCAGCTCGACAGCGATCTGGTCGACCCGGTCGTCGTTATTGCCGTACTTCGGATAGTCGCCTTCGATCTCGAAGTCGACGGCGATGCCCTTCTCGTTGCGGATAGGGCGAACCTGAGCGTAGCGGATCGCGCTGAGGCTGTCGGCGACGACGGATAGACCCGCGATGCCGCAAGCCATCGTCCGTACGATCTCCCGGTCATGCAGCGCCATCTCGATGCGCTCGTAGCTGTATTTGTCATGCATGAAGTGAATGACGTTCAGCGTGTTCATATACAGACCTGCCAGCCATTCCATCACTTGATCGAACTTGGCATAGACTTCGTCATAGCTGAGCTTATCCGCCAGAACCGGCGCCGTCTGCGGCCCGACCTGGATGCCGAGCTTCTCATCAACGCCTCCGTTGATCGCATAGAGCAGCGCCTTCGCCAGATTGGCCCGCGCGCCGAAGAACTGCATCTGCTTGCCGATGCGCATCGCCGATACGCAGCAGGCGATGCCATAGTCATCGCCGTAAAGCGGCAGCATCAGGTCATCCGACTCGTATTGAATGGAGCTGGTTTCGATAGATACCTTGGCACAATAATTCTTGAAGCCTTCCGGCAGCTTGGTGGACCAGAGTACCGTCAGGTTTGGCTCCGGCGCCGGACCCAGATTGTACAGGGTGTGCAGGAAGCGGAACGAAGACTTCGTGACTCGTGTCTTACCGTTCAAGCCCATGCCTCCGATCGACTCGGTCACCCAGGTCGGGTCGCCGCTAAACAGCTCATTGTAATCCGGAGTCCGCAGGAACTTCACGATCCGCAGCTTCATGACGAAATGATCGACCAGCTCCTGTGCCTGCGCTTCCGTCAGGACACCGTCCTTCAGATCGCGCTCGATATAGATATCCAGGAAGCTGGAGACGCGTCCCAGGCTCATCGCAGCACCGTTCTGCTCCTTGATCGCAGCGAGATAAGCGAAGTATACCCACTGGATCGCTTCCTTGGCGCTGCCCGCAGGGCGGGAGATATCGGAGCCGTAAGCGAGAGCCATCGCCTTCAGCTCAGCCAAGCTGCGAATCTGCTCGGACAGCTCCTCACGATCGCGGATCACCTCTTCGGTCATCGTGTCGACCTCGAGCTGCCGCAGATCGTTCTTCTTGTCCGCGATCAGCCGGTCGACGCCATACAAGGCGACGCGGCGGTAATCGCCGATGATCCGTCCGCGGCCATATGCATCCGGCAGCCCCGTGATGATACCTGCCTTACGGGCTAGCTTCATGCCGGTCGTATAAGCGTCGAAGACACCCTGGTTATGCGTCTTGCGGATATCCGTGAACACCTTGACGAGCTCTTCAGGTACCTGGAAGCCGTAAGCCTCGCATGCATCCACCACCATGCGGATGCCGCCGAAAGGCTGGACGGAGCGCTTGAACGGCTCGTCGGTCTGTAAGCCGACGATCTGCTCCAACCCCTTTTCGATATAGCCGGGACCGTGGGAGGTGATGGTGGAGACGGTGCGGACGTCAACGTCCAGCACCCCTCCATTGGCACGCTCCTTGAGCATCAGTTCACGGATATGCTGCCATAGTGCCTCTGTGGCCTCGGTCGGCCCCGCCAGAAAATCCTCGCGGCCAGTATAAGGCGTCAGATTGCGGTCGATAAAGTTTTTGACGTCGATATGCGTCTGCCATTTGCCCGCTGAGAAGCTGCGCCATTCGACCGGTCCGGTCTGCTCCGCTCCGGCCCTAGCAGTTGTTTCATGAATAGCCATGGAAGATCCCTCCTGCCCTAGTTCAAGCTTGAATTAGAATTTGCCGTAGAAAGCATTGCGGTATACATCGGCCAGCTCCTTGACCAGCGGCAAGCGCGGATTCGCGGTTGTGCACTGATCCTCGAACGCACGGTCGGCCAAATAATCGACTCTCGATTCGAAGTCGGCCGGATCGAAGCCCAGCGCTTGGAAGCTTTCCGGAATGCCAAGCGATTTGTTCAACTTGCGGATGGCTTCGATCAGGCTGTTCACGCCTTCCTCGGTCGTCTTGGCCGGCAGTCCCAGCATCCGGGCGATCTCGGCATAGCGAAGGTCAGCGATAAAGTGATCGTATTTCGGGAACGAAGCGAACTTGGTCGGCTTCTGGGCGTTGTAACGGATGACATGCGGCATCAGGATCGCATTCGTGCGGCCGTGGGCCGTATGGTACTGTCCGCCCCACTTATGCGCGAGGCTGTGGTTGATGCCCAGGAACGCATTGGCGAAGGCCATACCTGCGATGGTCGACGCGTTATGCATTTTCTCCCTTGCCACCGGGTCTGCGGTATGATGCGAAGCCTCCAGGTACTGGAACACCAGTTGGATCGCCTTCATCGCAAGTCCGTCCGTATAATCATTCGCCATAACCGACACGTACGCTTCGATCGCATGGGTCAATACGTCCATCCCCGTATCGGCGACTGCCGTCTTCGGCAGGGTGTATACGTATTCCGGATCGATGATCGCCACATCCGGCGTCAGCTCGTAATCGGCCAGCGGGTACTTGGTGTTGCCTTTATTTTTATCCGTGATAACCGCGAAGCTGGTTACCTCCGAGCCCGTACCGGAAGTGGTCGGAATAGCGACGAACTTGGCTTTCTGGCCCAGTCTCGGGTATTTGTAGACACGCTTGCGGATATCCAGGAACTTCTGCTTCAGCGAGTGGAAATCCGTATCCGGGTATTCGTAGAACAGCCACATGGCCTTGGCCGCATCCATCGGCGAGCCGCCGCCGAGCGCGATGATGCAGTCTGGCTGGAACGATCTCATCTGCTCCGTGCCGCGGTCCACCGTATCGACGGAAGGATCGGGCTCAACATCGCTGAAGATCTCGATATGCACCGGAGTCCGGCGCTTGCGCAGGTAATACTCGACCCGCTCCACATAGCCCAGCTTCACCATCATCGGGTCTGTGACGATCATGACGCGCGTGATGTCCGGCATTTTCTCTAGGTACTGCGTTGCGCCCTTCTCGAAGTACACCTTAGGCGGCATCTTGAACCACTGCATATTCACCGTACGCTCCGCAACGCGCTTGATATTCAGCAGGTTGACTGCCGTCACGTTAGCCGTCGTGGAGTTATGCCCGTATGAACCGCAGCCCAGCGTCAGCGAAGGCAGGTTCGTGTTGTAAAGATCCCCGATCGCGCCATGCGTCGAAGGCGAATTGACAATCACGCGGCCGGTTTGCAGCTTGGCGGCGAACGCCTGCACGACTTGGTCATTCTTGGTATGCACGACGGAAGAGTGACCCATCCCGCCGAAGGCGACGACCTCGGCCGCACGCTGGATGCCCTGCTCGGCATTCTTCACCTTGTAGCAAGCCAGCACGGGGCTCAGCTTCTCGGCAGACAGCGGGTACGCCTCACCTACGCCCTGCAGCTCGGCGACGAGAATTTTCGTGGTCTCGGGCACATTCAGCCCTGCCATGCGGGCGATAGCCGGTGCCGGCTGGCCGACGATGACGGCGTTGACCGCACATTTCTCCGGATTGATCACAAGCTTGGAGACTGCCTCGGTTTCCTCTTTATTCAAGAAGTAGCAGCCGTACTCGATCATCAGCTTCTTAGCCTGCTCGTAGATCGGCTCCTCCAGAATAACCGCTTGCTCCGAAGCGCAGATCATGCCGTTGTCGAACGTCTTGGACAGGATCAGGTCCGTAACCGCCTGCTTCAGATCGGCCGTCTTCTCGATGAAGCATGGCACGTTGCCCGGGCCTACGCCAAGCGCCGGCTTGCCGGTGCTGTAAGCCGCCTTCACCATCGAGGACCCGCCAGTCGCGAGCACGAGCGCCACATCGGGATGGTTCATCAGGAGCTGGGTCGCCTCGACGGACGGATGCTCAATCCACTGGATGCAAGCAGCAGGGGCTCCCGCCAGAACCGCTGCATCGCGCAGCGTGCGGGCTGCGGTTACGCTGGATTTCTGCGCCGACGGATGGAAGGCGAAAATAATCGGATTACGCGTCTTGGCCGAGATCAGTGACTTGAACATCGTGGTGGATGTCGGGTTGGTCACCGGTGTTACCCCTGCGATCACACCGACCGGCTCGGCGACTAGACGGTAATTCTCATAAGAGTTCACTTCGATCGTGCCTACCGTCTTGTTGGATTTGATGCTGTGATAGATATATTCAGTGGCGAAGATATTCTTGGTGATCTTGTCTTCGTAGACGCCGCGTCCCGTCTCCTCGAAGGCCAGCTTAGCCAGCTCCATATGACGGTCCAGACCCGCGAGCGCCATCTGTTGGACGACATGGTCGACTTGCTCCTGATCAAGCTCCAGATAGGCTTGCTGTGCTTGCAGCGCCTGGGATACCAGTTTGTTTACTTCTTCTTGAGCCGACACCTGTTGAACTTGGACTTTCGTTTCCTTCACAGCCATGGATAATCTCCTCCTGAAATTAACGGTTTCTTTGTTCGGTCCTGACGGCTAACGGCAAATCTGCAGGCTGTATATGCAGGCTATCTGAACAAGCGCGGTGCTAGGTGAAGCCGAGTAACTCAAACTCCCTGATTTACAGGCGGCTGTTTCGATCCTTAGGATCGGAGCGCTCCTCTGCAGCCGGGGATACGCGGCAATCCTCGCAAATCCACTCGGTGCCGGTTTCACCGTGCCCTTGAACCTTGCCGCAGCTGTTGCAATCGATGACTTTACGGTGTGACATGGGTCTCTCCTCCTTGAATAAGTGCTTAGGCTGGTTCCAGGATCTTGCCTGGTCAGGAAAATAAGCTGTCGATATCCGTGAGAATTTGATCCGCCATCGGGTAGACGACCTCTTCTTCCAGGTTCAGATGCTCGGTCAAAATCAGGCAAGCCTGAATGAGATGGGAAGCTGCATTTTTTACGTGAATTTTTTCACCTTCTATTGCGGGCCCATCCACAGCATCGTAGAAAGACTGCACGAACATATGCGCCAGCTCGTGATCCTTCTCCATCACCCAGATCGAAGGCAAAATCGACGGCCCCTGCACCTTGTTGAAATACCGCGTCAGCAGCGGGAACAACTCCTGCTCCTCCCAGTGTGCGTGCCGGTCGAGCGATTCCATCAGGGCGCCGATGGAAATTTTTAATTCCCCTAGCTGCAGGGCAGCCTCAGCCGCGGACTTCAGTTTGGTTACCGCGTCGCCCTGCCGGCGGATGTCCATGAGGCGTGAACGCAGCTCTTCATGCTCATCCTTGAGCCGCTCTATAGCCTCCATGAACTGGGTGGGCCGGGCGCTTTGCACATGTATTTCAACTGCCGGTGTCTGCATGCCGGAATCCTCCTTGATTTGGAATTGTCTTTATTGTAAACCCGGATTCCAGTTTTCACTGTGAAAAAAATCACTCGCCGCAAATTCGACATAACTTACATGAGAACGCCAAAAAGCCGCTCCCTCCCGGGGAACGGCTTCTGTTTTGCTTTTGCTTTTGACAAGCAATGGACTGCCTCTTATGGTTTGCGCGCCAACTGCTCCTGTGCCATCCGGATCATCTCACGCACCATGCGGCCACCGATCTGGCCGCCTATTTTGCCTGCCTGTTCGGTGGACAGCGAGCCGTTGCCGGTCCGCTGGAGGGGAATGCCTAGAGATTTGGCTACCTCGTACTTGACCTGCTCAGGCTGCGCCGATACGGAGGTATAGCCTGCGCGGTGCATCACGTCCGCCTTGAAGGCATCGAGCGCTTGTCCGGCTCCGGGCACAACGGGGTGTCTGCTTCTTCTTCGGGCCACTTGCTTCGCTCCTTTCTAGTTGTAAAGGAAATAACTTCCGGCAAGGTTTATCGAGATGCTGGGAAGAGGCATCTTGCGTTCATATGCGATTTCATTTAAACTATAAAACGAGAACAAATGTTCCTATTTTAATTGTTCGCGAGGTATGCGCTATGAAAACCACTTATGAACCGATTCACGCAAAGCAAGTGCTCAACGCGGTCCAAAGTCCCGCTATGCCGTTCGACTGGTCGATCAATCCTTACCGGGGCTGCCAGCATGGCTGTAGTTTCTGCTATGCGCGGTCTACTCATACATTTCTTGGTCTGGATGCGGACGATACATTCCAGCATCGGATCCTGATCAAGCATAATGCGCCCGAGGCGCTCGAAGCCCAGCTTCAGCGCATGTTGAAGTCGAGGAACGGCCTCGCCCGGCTCGGGAAGGTGGCTCTAGGCACAGCAACCGACCCGTACCAGCAGATCGAAGGACGAGAGCGCATCACCCGTCAGTGTCTGGAGGTGCTGGCCGCCTACCGGATTCCTGTCAGCATCACGACACGTTCACCGCTCATTCTCCGGGATGTGGATCTCTTGCATTCCTTACCGGATTGCTCTGTCAATATCAGCATGAATACGCTGGATCAGACCGTATGGCGAAGCTTTGAGCCAATGTCACCGGCCCCGTCGATGAGGCTGCGGGCCTTGGCAGGTCTGCGGGAACAAGGCATCGAGGCCGGTGTGTTCATCGCTCCGCTCCTGCCTTATCTGACGGATAGCGAGGAACAATTGCTTCCGCTCATCCAGGCAATTAAGCAAGCCGACGCTTCGTTCGTTATGGGCTCCGTTCTCCGCTTGAACAATGCCGCTGTGAAATCCTGGTTCTTCTCCGCGCTGCGGGATCATTATCCGCGGCTCACGGAGCGGTACGCCCGGCTTTACGCAGGATCGGCCTCGGCCCCGAAGCTGTTTCGCTCAGAGATTGCGGATCGGCTGGAGGCATTGCTCCAGGCCCACGGCTTATCTTCCTTTAAGCCGGTAGCCGGCCGGGAGAGCCATGATGCAACGCCGTACGACACCCATAGCACCGAGCAGAGCCCGGTGCAGCTGGCTTTTGATCTATAAGGGTTCACGCGGCAGCAGGTTGACGATTCGGTCAAGCATCCTGCTGCTGCACGATTCTCAGGTCGTCTGTGAACCACAGCCTGTAGCTGAGCGTGCTCAGCAGGATAGCCGTCAACGCTGCGGATGCAGTCAGAATGAACATGATCAGCAGTTGATACCGTACAGCCTGAATCGGATCGGCCCCGGCTACGATCATGCCCGTCATCATGCCTGGCAATTGGACCAGACCCACCGTCTTCATCCCATCGACGGTCGGGATCATACTGGCGCGCACCGCGCGCTTGAGCGAGCTTTGCACCGCCTGGCGTGCCGTTGAGCCGAGTGCCAGCAGCGCCTCCATCTCGCCGCGGGACGTTTCGACCTCCCGCTTCATCTGGTTCAGGAACAAGCCCGAGACGATCATGGCACTTCCAATCGTAATCCCGCTGATCGGAATAATGTATTGAGCGAGCGGCTCGATGATGTTCAGGCCGAGCAGCAGCGCCATCGTCACGGCTTCCGTGCAGCCGATCGACAGCCAGATTCGCAGCCGGATCCCTTTCAGCCGGCGTGTTCTTCCGCCTGCATTCCAGGCTGCGATAACGGTCATGATCAAGACCATCAGCACGATCACCCAAGGATTCCGGGCATCGAAGACGAAGTGCAGCACATAGCCGATGAGCAGCAGCTGCACCGCCGAGCGGACCGTGCCTATCGCGATATCCTTCTCCAGTCCCAGCCTCTGGCGGTTGGAGAGCAGCATGGTGAAGATGATGAAGATCAGTGTGCAGCCCAAGGCCAGATTAGACATCAGTGCCTTCCCCTTCCCGCGGAGGGCTCCGGCAGGAACTGCCGGGCCGCTTCCGTCTGCGGATCGTGGAAGAAGCTCTGGGTATCCGCCTGTTCCAGCAGCCGGCCTCCGCTCATAAACCAGACGGTATCACTGACCTGACGCGCTTGCTCCAGGTCATGCGTGATCCATAAGCAAGCCGTACCCTCACGGCGCGCCCACGCGTTCAACTCCCGCTCGACGGCTAGCTTGCTCCCCGGATCGAGCGAAGCCGTCACTTCGTCGAGCAGCAGCGCCTGCGGACGCAGCAGCAGCGACCGGATCAGAGCTGTCCGCTGCTTCTCGCCGCCAGACAACTCGGCAGCAGGCTTCTTCCAGTCCATATCGCCCAGGCCCAATGCTGCCATGCATTGCTCGGCCAACGGACGGTCGAACGGACGGCCATGCAGCAAACTGACCGTTCGCAGATTGTCCTCCACACTGCCGGGCAGCATGATAGCCTGCTGCGCCACATAGCTTACCCTGGAGCGCCATTCTTCCGGCTTCCAGGTCGCGCTGTCCGTTCCTTGCAGCAGCAGCTTCCCTTCGTCGGGAACGTCCAATCTGGCAAGGATACGCAGCAGTGTGCTCTTCCCCTGGCCGGATACGCCAAGTACCGCTATTCGCTGTCCGCCCGTTACCTCGGCCGTGACCTGCTCGAATAAATACCGGTCCGGCGCATCGAAGCGCCGCTTGGCAATCTGTTGAATCGATAACAAAACTGTCAACCTCCCGAGCCTCCCATTCTGTGCAACTTTATTATATAAGAGATTGGCAGCAACCGAAAGAGAACGATTCTCAACAAGGAGAATCGTTCTCGGATAAGTACGGATAGAATCCCAGCCTGACGCTGCAAGCTAGGACTGGAATCGAGCTACGGTAGCAGCTGTAGAGCCCACGCCCACGCGCAACAGATCAAGGGCGGCTGCTGCGGCTAAATCTCCTGAACGCGATCCTATACCCCCATAGCAAGAGGCCCAGAAACAAAACGTAGACGACTACCAAGACGGCTGTCGTCTGGGGAGAGCTCCGTACCGTTTCGCCTACGAGAGCGAAAAAGAACATCACCGGAATCTTCCCCAGGATCGTAGCCGCCATAAAAAGCAGGACCGGTATCCGGCTCAGCGCTGAATACACGTTGATGACCGGAGCCGGCATGAAGGGAATGAGCCGGGCGGTCAGCACGCCCAGAAACGGGTGCTTTTCATACAAGACGGTGAACTTCTCCATCTGGCGGAATCTGCTCAGATATTTCCGTCCCTGCTCACGAAACATCGTCCGGACGAGCAGCAGCATCAGCAACGATGCGATCGAGGAACCTGAGATGTTAAGAAGACCACCGATGACAATACCATACTTGGCTCCCATCATCCCCCCGATCACCCCGAACGGGACAACCGGTACAAAGGCGAACAGAATCGAGACCAGCAGCATCAGCGGAATATCCGAGATGTCTCCACTGGACACCCAGCTTATCAACTCATCCTTGTAGAATAGAGCTGCACCGATTAGCGCCACGTACATAAGAACGGCTAGTGCTATTTTCACATGCGTCTTCCTTTCCAGGGAGCGCAACCGGCTTTCTCCTGCCTGGATGCCAGTTTACAGCTTCGCACGCTGGAGGCGCAAAGCATTCAATACGACGGATACCGAGCTAAGGGCCATGGCAGCACCGGCGAGCCAAGGGGCCAGGAATCCCATCGCGGCTATCGGGATGCCGATAACGTTGTAGGCCAGTGCCCAGAACAGATTCTGGCGAATATTCGTCATGGTCTTGCGGCTCATCCCGATCGCATCGGGGATGCTGTTCAAGTCACCGCGCATCAGCGTCACGTCAGCTGCCTCCATCGCGATATCCGTGCCTGTGCCGATGGCAATCCCGATATCGGCAGTGGCCAGTGCAGGCGCATCATTGATGCCGTCACCCACCATCGCTACCTTGCGTCCCGCTTCCTGAAGCTTCTTGACCTCCTGCGCCTTGCCTTCCGGCAGCACCTCGGCAAGCACATGGCCGATACCGGCTTGAGCGGCAATTGCCTTGGCTGTACGCTCATTATCTCCTGTTATCATGATAACGTCGATGCCTGCCTGCTGCAACCTTGCCACAGCCTCGGGCGAAGTCTCCTTAATCGTATCGGCCACCGCGACCATGCCCGCATACCGGCCGTCCACGGCGACCAGCATCGCCGTCCGTCCCGCTTCCTCCAGGCGGTTCATCGCTTCGTATGCCGAATCTGCGGCAATACCGAACTTAGCCATTAGCTTACGTGTTCCGATGAGAAGCGTGCTGCCTTGGACGACCGCCTTAATCCCGTAGCCTGGTATGGCTTCGAACTGTTCGGAAGCAGGCAGAGTAACACCTCTAGCCATGATCCCTGCAACGATAGCCTCCGCAAGCGGATGCTCCGAATGCTTCTCCGCTGCCCCGACCCAGGCCAGGAAACGTTCCTCTTCCATACCTTCCGTTACGACGATATCCGTCAGTTCCGGCTTTCCTTTTGTTACCGTACCCGTTTTGTCCAGGATAATGGTATCGACCTTATGCGCAGCCTCCAGATGCTCGCCGCCCTTGAACAGAATCCCAAGCTCCGCCGAGCGGCCGGAACCGGCCATGATGGAGGTCGGCGTAGCCAGCCCCAGTGCACATGGGCAAGCAATAACCAGCACGGCAATCGCCTTCTCCAGCGCGCCTGAGAAGCTCCCCGGCTCGACGCCGAAGTACCAGACGCAGAAGGTCAGCACCGCAATCCCCACGACAATCGGAACAAAGATGCCCGAGATCGAATCGGCTACGCGCTGGATCGGAGCCTTGGACCCTTGCGCCTCCTCCACAACCCGAATAATCTGAGCCAGTGCGGTATCCTTGCCTACCTGTGTCGTGCGGATGCGCAGAGAGCCGTTCTTGTTGACCGTTGCTCCGATCACCTTGTCCCCGACCGACTTTTCCACCGGAATGCTCTCACCGGTCAGCATGGATTCATCAACCGACGACGAGCCTTGCTCAACCATGCCATCTACCGGGATCTTCTCTCCCGGCTTCACGATGACCAAGTCTCCGGCTACGACTTCCTCGACCGGAACCTGTAGCTCCTGCCCGTCCCGGATGACGAGTGCCGTTCTAGCCTGCAATCCCATCAGTGTGCGGATCGCTTCGGACGAGCGGCCCTTTGCCAGCGTCTCGAACAGCTTGCCCAATAGAATCAGTGTAATCAGCACAGAGCTGGTCTCGTAGTACATATCCACCATCAGATGCCCACCGGCACTAACCGATTGGAGGGTCAGATACAGACTGTAAAAATACGCAGCCGACGTACCGAGCGCAACCAATACATCCATATTCGCACTGCCGTTGCGCAGCGCCTTGTAAGCCCCAATGTAAAACTGCCATCCGATGATAAACTGGACGGGCGTCGCCAGCGCGAGCTGGAACCAGGGGTTCATGAACAGCTCAGGCAGCCAGATAAACGAAGTGAAGGAGAAGTGACTCACCATCGCCCACAACAGAGGCAGGGAAAGCGCCGCAGAGACTATAAGCTTCCTCTTCTGCTTCTTGAGCTCTTGGGCCCGGCGGTCCTCCGGTTTCTGATCCGCTTGCTTGTGAGCCGCTTCGTAGCCGAGCTGGGAAACCTTCTTCACCACATCCGATATCCCGACGTGGGCCGGATTATACTCGATGTGAGCGGTCTCCAGCGCCAGATTCACGGTTGCCTTATCGATGCCCGGAAGCTTATTCAGGCCCTTCTCGATACGCGTGGCGCAAGCCGCGCAGGTCATGCCCGTAATCTGAAAATCTGCCGTTTCCCTCACGGTCCCATAGCCGAGCGCTTCGATCTTGCCTTCGACCTTGGAGCGGTCCGTTTGAGCAGGATCATAAGTAACCGATGCCTGCTCCAGCGCAAAGTTCACCGTTGCTTCGGAGACCCCTTCCAGCTTGCCCAGTCCCTTCTCAATCCGGTTGGCGCAGGCGGCGCAGGTCATCCCTGTTACTTGCCAGGTTTCTTGGCGTTGTCCGGCGGTTGTCATAACTAACACCTCTCAATATACCCCTATAGGGTATGTATTTAAGTAAAAAAATAATCTTCTATATAGAGAAGACAATCGAACGGATCACTCATCTTGTATAGAAAGCCGATGAGGAAGCAGCGCATACGCCTCTTACTTCATCAGCTTATGAACGGTAACGAGCAGCTCGTCAAGTACCTCATGATCGCCGGACTGAATCCGTTCCACCACACAGGATTTCATGTGGTTTTCCAGCAGCAGCTTGCCCACACCATTCAGCGCGGATTGAATCGCAGCCATCTGATTCAGAATATCATCACAATATACGTCCTTCTCGATCATTCCCTTGATCCCTCTAATTTGCCCTTCGATCCGGTTCAAACGCGAAGTTAACGCTGCTTTAGTTTGATCCGAATGATGGCTCTTGCGAACGGCTGCGGACTCGCAGCCGGATGCTTCGGCTTTGACGGCCATCGCTTCTTCCGTCACAGGAATGTCCATGTCCGGGTCCCCCTTCTCCTTCTTATATACTCAATATAATATACCCCCCATCCCTATGTCAAGTGACAGGCAAAAGAATCACCGATTCTTCTTTTCCTCTCATTAACTGTCCTTCACACGAAACTCATGCTTACAAAAGCAAAAACCTCTGCGGCAATGCCCCAGAGGTCGGTGAACGGATCTTATCAAATTCAACTGCTTACACCTCTACTTCACCGGCCGATGCACAATCTCCATCGTCTGCTTCGCAGCAAGCAGCATGGCCTTCCGCTCCGCCTCGCGCATTGAGCTCGGCTGATAGCGACCTGCGATCGCCATTTCCCGGACTGGGATCACCTGGTATGTCATGTTCCCGGCAGCGGCTCGGGCCCGGCGCACCCAGGTCGGCACATATTCCAGCGATTGCAGGCGGGTACCTGCGGCGTCTTTTTCAATCGTCGCCAACAGCATCAGTCCATGTCTCGTGGCCGCTCGGCCCATCAGCGTCGTTGAGATAAAATTGCCCAAGGAATAGATCGCTGCCTGGCCGCTGGAAGTCCGTATGGCGGGCTGCACGACATGAGGATGCGCCCCCAGGATCAGATCGGCTCCGCCCTCCAGCAGCTTCCCGACAAGACGCTTCTGTACCGCAACCGGCTTGTGCGTGTACTCTTTGCCGAAGTGCGGGCAAACGATCGTGTAATCCGCCTGCTGGCGCGCCGCGGCCAGCTCGCGCAGCATCTGCTCCTCATCCAGCAGGTTCACCATCCAGGCCTGCTCCCGTGCCAGCGGCAGCTTATTGGTGCTCTTGGAGTAAGATAGCACCGCGATTCGTATGCCCTTAATATCCAGCAAGAGTGGCTGACCCGCCTCCGCCCGGCTGCGAAAGGTTCCCGTATGGGCGATACCTTCCCGGTCCAACATATCCAGCGTGCGGACCAATCCCTCCGTCCCGCGGTCCAGACAATGATTGTTCCCGGTGACCAGTACATCAAAGCCCGCCTCACGGAGATCCGGGGCGAGCTGTTCGGGAGCATGGAACGTATAGAAGCGCGTCTTCGGATGCCGGTACGTAAACCTGGCAGGCGGCCCGCCCAGCGGAACCTCCAGATTGCCGATGGTCAGATCGGCCTTCTGCAGCAGCGGCGCCGTATACCGGAAAACCGGCGCAAAGTCATAGCTCCCCATCTCCCGCCGCGCTGAGCGGACGATCGACTCGGAGATCAAAATATCGCCTACAGCAGCAATCTGCACAAGGGTCGACATCGGGCGTCCCTCCTTCTCGGAATCATCCTATTCAAGAACGGGCATGACCGTTCCGTCTGGAAATCCCGAGAGAAGGCCGTGACCTCCCCGAGCTTACACATCAAACTCCAGCTGCTTCTTGGCCTGAGCGATGAACGCAACCGGTGTCGAGATGACATCCTTGTCGTATTCGATTGCGCCGATTTTGAGGGCCAGCTCGACTTTATATTTTTGTGCAAATTCCGTACTATTCAATTCGTCAACCCGACTCTTCAAACGGTCGATGACAAAGTTCGCTCCCTCCCGATCCGTGAACAGCAGCATGCCCCAGGTCGGATTGTCCCGATTAAGCAGATATAGGGAATCATTGGTCCGGATGCTCGTCTGGCTGATCTGGGACAGATCATGGACGGCATTCATCAGCTTCTCCTCACTGATCATGCGCCGGATCTCATCCCAATACTTCACACTGAGCACGAGCAGCGTCAGCGGCATATGATATCTCACGGACAAAGCCATGAAGACGGTCGCATCGTTCTGAAAGGACAAGCTGTTTTTCAGGCTGGTTGTTTCGTCCATCGTAGCCAGCGAGGCGTTGGCCTTCTTCAAGTCTTCATTCTCGGTTTGCAGCTGCTTGTTAGCCAGTGTAAACAGCCAGGTGGCAATCGTGAAGACGGGCGTCATGATAAGCCAGAAGTAATTCTGGGTGCCGACCAATCCTCCCTCCACAACCGTACGATACAGGGTATAGGTACCGTAGCCGAAGACAAATACAATATTCAGCATCAAGCCTGTCGTCACCGTCGTAAAATAGGTGATAACCGCGATCAGAAAAGCCAAATTCAAGAAAATAATGTTCTGGATGTACAGATTCGGATCGGCCGCCGTAAATACGATGCTGATAAAGCAAGCGATGAACAGCAGCAAGAATGCGCCATCCGATACCGTGCTGCCTTGTATCCGCCTCATCGTCCTCGCCCTCGCTTCGTTTTCTTCTTATGCTTGCGGATCATCAGAATCAGGGAGACGAGCACCAGAACCAGCACCAGTACCGCAGCTATCGTAAAACTGACGACATCCTTGCGGGCCAGCACGTCGCCCAGAACCGAGGAAGGCTCGGGCTCGGTCAGTTTTTTGAAGCGGAAAGCCTGAGTCTTTCCGTCCTTATCGGTCACGACCCCATCCCCGAACACCTTCCACAGCGTTCCTTCTGTAGCTATGAGCTTAGAAGCCAAGTAAGCATACTCTTGTCCGCTGCCTGTAATAGCCAACAGACCGTAACCTTTATCATAAGGCGAGTCGATCAACTGCAGGGAACCGATCCGCTTCCCGTAGTCGGCATCGATGCTCATCTTCTCATTGGACAAGAAGCCTCCTCCGCTGGGATCATAACGGAAGTACAGCTTATCATTATTATCCCGGATAACCTTGTTATCCTTATAGCTGCCTATAGCAATAATTTGCCGACCCTTAAGTACATCTGCTCCCGCTTCATCCCCGTAGAAACGGATTTCTCCCGTGTTGGTCTGCGCATATTGACCGAGCAGATTGAACAGACTGGTCAGCGCTTGATACGTATAAGATTCGCGCTTGCCTGGGAGTACCACGGCAACTTGATTGAAACTGCCGTCTCTCAGGAATGGATACGGGTAATTGTTGAACAGCAAATCGGCTCTGTCCTTCGTATTCAGTTGCAGCATGGAATCCTTCTCGATGAAAGCCCACGGCATCTGATCCTGATTTTCAATACAGCTCATATTGCTTTTCAGTTCCAGGTCGAAAGCAACGGTTACGGAGAAATTGCCGGAGATGTTGAGGTTCTTGGGTATGGGTAGCGACAGATGGTCTCCGTCAGCCAACTCCGTAGACAGCCTCTTGCTGCCGATCGGTGTCTTGTCAATCAAGACGGTCACCATAGAGCGGTCCATATCCAGGTTCTTGGCATAGCGGAAATCGATACTCAGCTTGCTGGCATCTGCTATAGAGCGGTTGCCGGGCAGCGGGACAAAGTAGGTTTTCTCTCGGTGCATAGCTCCAGTCAGTTTATCTCCGGTCTCGGTCAGTGTCACATTACGGCTCACATTAACGGCCGGAGTCTCGACCTCGGTTGAAGAATCAACCACTTTCGTATTGGCATCGATTTGCCCAAGCAGCGCCTGGTTGGCCACCAGACGGCCTGCCTTAACTAAGAGTCCCGCATCTCGGGAGGTCACAACCAGCGTAGGCTGGGTACCCAGATTCACCAATTGAAGAAGCGCCTTATCCTGAAGCTCCGCCGTGCTCAAGAGAGCCTTCAGATCCGTCGGCAAATTATCGTACAGGGACACCAGCACAACAGCTTGCTTCCCCTTCACTTTATCCGGCCCGTATTCCAGCAGAGGAATCGTACGGGACTTCAGTGAATTGGCCTTCGCAAAGCCGGTCAAGGCATAGGTAGCAGCTTCCAGCTCTGCAGCATCGCTTCGCTCAGATACGGCTATAGCATTGAGAGATTCATCGACCGTATCGAGGCCAATAAAGTGCCGATTGAAATCACGGATGCTGTCCTTCATGGCATCATTGGCATACTGTACGGAAATTCGAGAAGTCTCGAAGACCTGCAGCCACTTTTCCCGCGTATCGGTCGGCAGGCAGGCAAGGTTCAGATTCGTCTCGGTCGACTCCAAGTTACCTTGTACCGTAACCGTATTGACGCCTTCGGTCAGCAGTGAAGTAGGAACCGTTACCGTGAGCTGCTGCTTCTGGGCGTCACTGATGACCGGTCTGAACGAATGAAAGGGCGTACCGTTCAGAAACAGCGTTACGCTGGAACGGTCGCTCTGCGTCAACGGCGATGCTTTATAATCGAGCTGAATCTGGACAGCATCGACCTTCCAATAATTTTCGATCTGAAAAAACTGCTGGAAGGACGATCCCCCTCCGTATAAGGACGAAGCGGCAAACATCGTTCCATACGTTTTTCGGGCGGCCTGCCCCTCCTCTGCTCCCTCGGCATGGACTGCAAGCGGAAGCAGCAAGGCCGAGCAAAGCACGGCTGTCAATATCAATCGTTTGTTCACAAGTCTTCTCTCCTGCCTTAGAAGCGTTCGGTTTTGTACCATTTTACTTCTCTTTTAAACACCAGATCCTTCAAGTAAGCATACATGCCGTAAGCCGCTACCACCATCCACAGCTGACAGTAAGAGACGTACATTAGCATGATGATCCACACATTCGAGAGCCTCATCTCGCCTTTTTCCGTGACGAGGGTAATGAAGGTACCGACAATAAACAGAGTGATCGCCAGCAGCCATAGAAAGGAGCTGAACCCGGCAATCGTCGTCGTAACGAACCCTAGCGCGTTCAGAATAAGCAGCAGATCGGACATGATGAGCGAGGTAAGCAGTAAAAAATAAATCGACAAGAAGTAAAGAATATCAAACCGGATAATTTTAGCTGTCGGGTCAAACAATAAACGGAGATTTTTGACAATAACATAGATATTGCCCTTAGCCCAGCGCGTGCGCTGCTTGAACCACACCTTGACCGTTTGCGGCTCTTGCTCCCAGGTGACCGCCTTCGGCTGAAATTTGATCCTGTAGCCCATCATATAAATACGGAAGCTGATTTCGGTATCCTCCGCAATCGCCTTCACGTCCCAGCCGCCGATCCGTTCGACGATCTCCCTTCTCATAATGAAGTTCGTGCCTGGAATGGTACACAGCTTGAACAGCTTCCAGCGCCCGGCCTGCGCCATCCATTGAAAAGACAGCGTCTCGATATTGATAAAGCGTGTCAGCAGGTTAGCGTCCCGGTTGCGTGTGCGGAATTTGCCGATCACCGCCCCAAGCTTCGGATCATGCATAATCTCCGAAACCAGATAGAGCAGCGCTTTTTTCTCAGGGGTGTTATCCGCATCATAGATCGCGATCAGCTCTCCCTTGGCCAGGGCGAATCCGAGGTTTAACGCATTGGATTTCCCCTTTCCTCCTGTAACGGAGTCGGAATTCAATATCGTAAGGTTGCGCCCGGCGTACTTATGCTGGAGTTTGCCCAGCAGATCGCTGCTGTTATCCGAGGAGTTATCGTTAATTACAATAATCTCGTACCGGTCGTGGGGATAATGCAACGCCAGCAAGGCCTCGACGGTCTGCGTAATCACCTTGCCTTCATTGTGGGCGGGTACCATAATCGTAACGAAGGGCGCTTCCCCGACAAGCTCGGGGACCGCCTGGTTCTCCAACTGGATGTAGTATAAATAGCCCGCCACAATCAGCACGACATTCACCAGCAGAAGCGACCAGATGCAAATCACAGAAATCAGCATGAACAAATCTGCTAGGGTCATAGTTTTCTCTCCGGATGGATATATTTGCGTTTGTACAGCCGATACCCGACAATCAGGAATCCGCCGAAAATCATCAGCGTGGTGATGATTAATACAATAAATATATTATTTTGAACGGTGAACAGCGTATCCAAGCTTTTCGGGCCTTCCTGAATGTACGTATGGTTAGAATCCACACTTTCCATAGTCGTGTTTAATACGAGCGTTCTTCCGTTAATCTGTAGAATCCCCCGGCTTGAACGGATGTCATGCTTGTCCGTGCGGACCGCATGCGCCGTGTTCTTATAATCGCCAAATGTTCTCCAGTCGCTTTGAAGAGTGGCCACCGTTTCCTTCAACTGCTGCTCATCCTGTGGAAACCGAAAGACAAGAGCCGTGTTCATTGGGAGCGGCTCCCCGCTTCTGGCGGCTTCGCCGTATGCCTCCAGTTTCCCCGACTCCACCGTGTAGAAGGAGGTTGCAAAGGTCTTCGCCGTATCCGTAGGCGCCCGGTACATGACCCGCTCATTAGGAAACATCACAATCGAATCGAAGAAGGACATGCCTCTCGCCGTGTAGTGCTCGTCGTACGTCCAGTACATCTCCGCCCCGATCCCCAGCGGTGCTATGCCATGCTCGGCCAACACATCGATGAACGACGACATCTCATCCTTCAGCGTGGTGATGTTCTGGCTGATGGTCGAGGCCACGAACGGTGCATTGACGACCAGACTTCCGTTGCGCGACTGCACATACTTCAATGTCTCCATGTAGCGCTGCATAGCCGGATAATCAAAGTTGCTGAGCACCGGCTGGATACTGGCAATGAAGGGGATGCCCGATTCGTACAATTGATCCGCCAGACGCTTCAGCAGACCCAGATCGGAGAACGGATAGATGTCCTTGAATACGGCATAATACTGGCTCTGTCCGTCAGACGCCAGCCAATCCTGGAGCAGATAGGAGAGCCCCAATTCGCTCAAATTCCCCTTTTCCAGGTAAGGTACGTACCCATAGCGGCCGTTGGCCACTCCGTAAGGAGATGGCTTGGAACGGCTGCCGGAGCTCCAACTGCCGTACGCCTTACCCGCATAGCGGACGATATACGGCAATTGCTCTACGATCATCGGGGACTGGGAGAACTGTCCCAGCGTGAGCCGGGCCGTATCTCGCCCGCCCGGTTCCTCCTGAAGCTCCAGTGCCTGTGCAGCTTGATCCGGTACATGCTGCCCAACGTGAAGATAGTGGCCAGAGTAAGCCGCAAAGTCCCGGTCAAAGACAGCAGGCAGTTCGGGAAGATCCTGCGCATTGCGCACGGCAATGAGGTAGTCATATTTCTTCAAGGTGCCCGCTTCATACCGGTCGAAGGAAGTCAGGGTCACCTGGACGCTGAACGCTGCAAGCAGTCGCTGGATTGCCTCTACATTCCCTTCCTTGCGGGTCTCCAAGGACAGGCTGTCGTAGATCAGCAAAACCTGTTTCGGCGGAGAGTCTTGATGAATACCGTTAGCGGAGGCCTGGACGGAGAAGCAAGCAGACGCAAGAAGGAAACAGAGCGACAACAGGAGCATCGGTATGGCCTTCTTTCGAAGCATGGGCTTCTCCTCCTAACGATAAGATTAAAGAGCAAGTTCAGGCTCGGCTTCAGGCTCATCCTCAGGCTCGGCTGGCTGAGCTCCCCAAAGTCTGCGGGCTATCAGATCGGCTATTGTGAGGAAGGAGACGAGATCAAAGCTCGCTGTGAACAAAAATTCATGCTTGGATAAGTCCGCATCCCCTGCCCCGATGATCGAAACCAGAATGCCAGACAATCCTACCAGTATCATCATTGTGATAAGCGGCAATCTCAGGACCAGCCTCATCCTCCGGGCTCGAATCGCAGCGATGAAGGAAGGCATGTACAGTCCCATGACGACGAGTGTCCAGATGATGATGAAACCGAAGGTTTTGGGAGCCAGAGCATCCTTTAAGAGGCTGTATCCGGAGAAGAACACCGTCTGTGTTCCGAAGGGCTTGCCCACCGATATCTCGTAATTCCCCATGGCCGGCGGACGAATCGTAAAGCCGCTGCGTGCCGCCAGATTGAGCATTTTACCTGCTTGATCGGGATGAGTAAGATAGTAAGCGAGAATCGAACCGAAGCCATACTGGCTGTAGAACTCCTTGTCCAGCAGCTCGGAATCAACATCCACGGTCGTATAAGGATGGTAATAAATACTTCGGTTCAGCACCGCGAATTGTTTATCGATGCCGAAGGCTTTCAGCGTAGCCTCGGGATCGGGCGAATCCATAAGTACTCCGCGGGTCATCGCATGATATTTATTGATGTTGACGAATTCCTTCGGGATCAGTACGTACGTGCCAATTCCGACGACAAACAGCCCGATCAGTATAGATGCCGTCAAGCTTTTGTAAGCTCGGCCCCCGCGGATCCAGACCAGGACTACGCCAACTATTGCCATGATGACACCCACCGGCGCATTTTGCTGCTTACTGGTCGTCAGGAGCAAGGCGCTAACCGCGAACACAGCCAGCATGGCGTAGTCATTGTATCTCTTCCGATACAGCAGCAATCCGGATGCTACTACGAGCATAGCCATAATCAGAACGACACTTTCGCTGTAGAAAGAACTGAAATATGCCGTATAGCCGGTATCCGCAAACATAAAAATTGCCAAGGCAGCAATCGAATAACCAATCCCTCTAGAAAGCTTCCAAGTGACTGCTTCCACCAGCAAGTAGACAGCCGCCGTGTATAACACCGTATAGATCGCGGCCTGAAACCGGATATCGAACACCTCGGTGCTATGCAGCATACCGTTAAGAAACATGGCCATATGAATAAACAAGGACTGGGATGAGAACAAGGCTGCTCCGTTTTCATTAAAATATTGAAGCAAGCCGTATTGCTTGACGAAATACCCCAAGTATTGGCTGTTATAATCCGGAGCACTGAAATACAGCCCGTTTCCATACAAAATTCGGAAATAGTCTCCATTATCCGCCATCCCGATATAGGGAGGCACAAATAAGGCGATGGTCGTTATTAAGAACACCCCGGCCGCAGCTAATGCCGCGGGCGATACCCATCGGGTGAACCAACGTATGATGTTACCCGCTGACATGCTGCTAGCCTTCCTTCCAGTTAGTATGCGTACGCTAGTAAAGCCATCAGATTATCAAAGGAATACGCCTGTCCAGACCCCGTATCCCCAAAGCCCCCATGCAGCATATTGCCGCTGTCCAGCACCTGGAATTCATTCATTCTCCGGATGCTATCCTCATACAAGGAACGGTCTCCGAGCTCCGCTCCGATCATCGCGGTTATCGCATAGATCGCAGTCGAACGGATATCCGTGGTTGGCTTGCCTTCCTTCGTGTATTGCCCGTACAGGGTACCTGCCTTCACTTGGTCCTTGATAAAACGAATACTAGAGGGCTCATGCTGCCGGATTTCGGCAAGGGATAGAATCGTCAGGAGAGATTCCACGGTATTAATCCGCTCTGAGCTATAAGCGGCTTTCTGGTACTCATAGCGAGTTTCATAGAACGGAAAGTTATCGCCTAAATATCCTTTCTTACTAATACCCAGCATATTGGAAATAAACGCAGCTTTGGGCTTGTCTGCGATCGGTAGAAGCTTCAAGGTCTTTAGATCAATATAACATAAAGTGATGGAATCGTTGGTTATGTGATAGGTATTATCATAAAAATCGTACAAAAGTCCGTCTTTGACGTTATGCTCATAGAACCTTTGCCCGTACGTTTTCGCCTCCGATGTATAGGTATCGTCCTGGAAAACCTGCCCCGCTTCATAGAGACTGCGGATAATCCGCAGATCATCCACTGCGGCATTCACCGGATATTTCTTGCTAAGCAAGGGGCTGTACCGGTAGCTAAAGCCAGACGGTAGATCGAAGATCTGCTTCGTCCTTGCCCACATCCCGTCATACATGTCCCGCTGTCCGGTCAGCGCGTAGTAGCGCAGCATGAAACCGGACGACTCGCTAAGCACCTCATGCCCGGTAGCCATCTCCGCAGATTGTCCGGTATCCTTGAGGTTCGTGTAGATGCCGTCGGGTCCGGTCAGGCGGCCTTGGATAAAGGCCACCAGGGCGTCACGCTTGCTATTCATATGAGCCTGATCTCCATATCCCCCCGCCGGCAGCAGGGAACCAGATTCTTCTGTTGGTTTAGACGTCCGGACAGGCTCACAGCCCGTCAAGACAAGAAACAGCAATAAGCTGCTCAAGCCGATAAAGATACCTTTGCTCATGGCGTGCTGTTCTCCTACTGTGTACTCTCGGTCAATCTCAGATGCGAACAAAAATAGGTCTTTGTAACTATTAATATATCATATCTCGTTTTCATTTTTAAATGAAATTGTCGTTTTTTCCTCGACTTCCCCAGGAAGCCATGCTATTTTTATGTTAAGCTTAGTTTACCATAATGTTTTCATTCTCTCAGGAGGTAATATATGTTTACATTCGGAGGAGAAGCTCCTTTCCTGACCGTCGTGGTTCCCTGCTACAACGAGGAGAAGGTGATTCACGAAACGACCCGAAGGCTGGCCGGCGTCCTCGACCGGTTGGTTCAGGAGCAGCTGATCGCACCGGAAAGTAAGGTTCTGTATGTGGATGACGGCAGCAAGGACGAGACCTGGACGCTCATCGATGAGCTGAGCCGTACTCATCCCTTCGTCCGCGGATTGAAGCTCGCCCGCAACGTAGGGCATCAGAATGCGCTACTGGCCGGACTGACTGCAGCCGGAGCTTGTTCCGACTGTGTCATCTCCATTGACGCCGATCTTCAGGATGATGTGACGGCCATCCGGTCCTTTTTATATAAATTCCATGAAGGCTTCGATGTCGTATACGGAGTCCGGGAAAGTCGGTCGACCGATTCCTTCTTTAAGAGGAACACGGCTCTTGGCTTTTATCGGATGATGAAGCTGCTGGGCGTCAATATTATGTACAATCATGCCGACTATCGCCTCCTCAGCCATCGAGCCCTAAGTGCTTTATTAGAGTACAAGGAAGTAAACCTGTTTCTTCGGGGGATCGTCCCCCTGGTCGGTTATCGCTCTGCGGTTGTTCGTTATGACAGACACGAGCGGTACGCGGGTGAATCCAAGTACAACTTGCGGAAGATGCTGTCCTTTGCGTTCCAGGGTATTACCTCCTTCAGCATAACCCCGATCCGGATGGTGACGGCCGGAGGGTTTATTATCTTCGTGCTGAGCTTTCTGGCTGCCCTCTACTCACTGTTCGTTCATCTACGGGGACAGACGACATCCGGTTGGACCTCGCTCATCTTGTCCATCTGGTTCATCGGTGGCGTTCAATTGATGAGCCTGGGCTTGCTCGGGGAATATATCGGCAAGATTTATATGGAAGTGAAGGGAAGACCCTTGTACAATATTGAAATAAACCAGCTTCTGGAAGAGCGAAAAGCTGACGCTGACCGAAGCCGGAAAATCTCTTCGTTATAGGATGGTACGATGAAGCCCACGACCTTTTTTACGTCCAGCGTATTTCGTTTTTTGCTCGTCGGCCTCCTCAATACGGCGATCGGCCTGTCCGTGATGCTGGGCCTGCTGCATCTGGCCGGGCTGGACTACTGGACCTCGACCCTGCTCGGCACTGCGGTCGGCGCCTGCGTCAGCTACCTGCTGAACAGAACGTTCACCTTCAAGAGCCAGGCCTCATACAAGTCCAGCTTGGTCAAGTTTATTCTGGTGCTCGCCTGCTGCTATCTAGTAGCCTATGCGAGCAGCAGCTTGTTTACGAATGTCTTGCGTGAATTTGTCCCTATATTGTCCGAGGACATGAGCCACACGGTGGCAGTGGTGCTGGGGAATGGGTTGTATACGGTGCTGAATTATGTGGGGCAGCGGTATGTGGTGTTTGGATCGGGATCGAAGAAAACATCCCATCTGGAGACTTAGATGGATACTGTGTTTGGTTTGAGAAAGTGGAAGGAGCGCTGCTTGATGCGGCGCTTTTTTGCGTTATATTTGTTTAGGGATACGGTAGTTTTGACTTATAGAATAAAAAGATCATTCAAGCTCTATTTTTGGGGTCGTGGTGCGGTTTCAATCCACGCTCCCGCACGGGGAGCGACCGGCTCGGGATCAACGTTAGGTTCCGGGTCCTCCGCGTTTCAATCCACGCTCCCGCACGGGGAGCGACCAAATACACCCTCGACCTGCAACTATTCGCAGGCGAGGTTTCAATCCACGCTCCCGCACGGGGAGCGACCGGGTTACGAATGGTCATGCATCGCCGATCCTTAGGTTTCAATCCACGCTCCCGCACGGGGAGCGACTAACTATGCCATTAACCATTCAACAAATCATAACCGTTTCAATCCACGCTCCCGCACGGGGAGCGACAAAAACGCACCGTCAATGCCCTGCCCGCTCGTGTCGTTTCAATCCACGCTCCCGCACGGGGAGCGACGGCATGTTGGTCGAGGTGTCCGACGCCATCCCTAAGTTTCAATCCACGCTCCCGCACGGGGAGCGACTTAGGCGGCATCACTTACCTCCGATAGCGTTAAGTTTCAATCCACGCTCCCGCACGGGGAGCGACTCTCTTCCGCCACACTGCGGCCACGATGTTTTTGCAGTTTCAATTCACGCTCCCGCACGGGGAGCGACTCTCTTCCGCCACACTGCGGCCACGATGTTTTTGCAGTTTCAATTCACGCTCCCGCACGGGGAGCGACGCACAGCATAAGCACTGGTGATCTTCTGCTTTCGGTTTCAATCCACGCTCCCGCACGGGGAGCGACGCGAGCAAGCTGGTACGACGCTGCGGGGGGCATTCTTGTTTCAATCCACGCTCCCGCACGGGGAGCGACACAAGCAGTCCTACCAGGCCGCCAAGGGCATCGAGTTTCAATCCACGCTCCCGCACGGGGAGCGACCTATGTCAATGGTATGCCCTAAGCTTGGATTGACCTGGTTTCAATCCACGCTCCCGCACGGGGAGCGACCCAAAGGAGATAAGCCTGACAAAAGGTGGACCAGTTTCAATCCACGCTCCCGCACGGGGAGCGACGACGCCGATACCGAGGCCAGCAAATTGGAGTTGCTGTTTCAATCCACGCTCCCGCACGGGGAGCGACGCCAAAGTACCGTAAGCTGCCGGTTACGTCGAGGTTTCAATCCACGCTCCCGCACGGGGAGCGACCGGAGTACTACACAGAACGCGCCGGCACATCAGGAGTTTCAATCCACGCTCCCGCACGGGGAGCGACGTAGCATAAGGGCCGATGGAACATGGTCGATTATAGGTTTCAATCCACGCTCCCGCACGGGGAGCGACGGTCTTTGGCATCCTCTGGCTTATACGTATCTGGTTTCAATCCACGCTCCCGCACGGGGAGCGACCTGAAAGAGCTGGGTATCAATGCTGTCGATACCGTTTCAATCCACGCTCCCGCACGGGGAGCGACGCATCGTAAATACTCGCCGCTCGATCGGCTGGACGTTTCAATCCACGCTCCCGCACGGGGAGCGACGCTGGTCTCTGCGTCTACGGTCGCTAATACGATGTTTCAATCCACGCTCCCGCACGGGGAGCGACTATACAATACGCTGTCCTCGATCAGCCGGCTGGCCAGTTTCAATCCACGCTCCCGCACGGGGAGCGACGCCAGGCACGCAGCTTCATCCGCGCTATTCAAACGGTTTCAATCCACGCTCCCGCACGGGGAGCGACCTTCGGCGGCTCTTTTATTTTCCCAAACGCTTGGGTTTCAATCCACGCTCCCGCACGGGGAGCGACGATATTTGAGCGCTGTGTTCTCTTAAAGGAGGAATAGTTTCAATCCACGCTCCCGCACGGGGAGCGACAAAAATAAGCAGCGGGTCGCTCCGTTTGTCGCGGTTTCAATCCACGCTCCCGCACGGGGAGCGACCCGGATAACACTTCACTTCGATTGGTTCATACGGGTTTCAATCCACGCTCCCGCACGGGGAGCGACAACTCTCCTTGTTTGCCGATAAGGAGCGTATGAGGTTTCAATCCACGCTCCCGCACGGGGAGCGACATATTAGCGATTGTCAGGACGATGCAGAAGCCGTAGTTTCAATCCACGCTCCCGCACGGGGAGCGACCGAGTCCAAGCGCGGTAATCAGCCGTGTTGGAGAGCGTTTCAATCCACGCTCCCGCACGGGGAGCGACGTGATGTAGCGGAGGCGATCGAAAAATTCCGGAGTTTCAATCCACGCTCCCGCACGGGGAGCGACTCCCGCTTGAATGGAATCGCCGTAAAGCAACACAGTTTCAATCCACGCTCCCGCACGGGGAGCGAAGCACAGCCTGCAAAGCCTTGCTGGGCAAGGCTTTGCAGGCCCATTTTCGCGAACCTTCTTTGAAAGAGGCTCTCACTTCAATGATTTTGAATCAAAATCGCCCAAAACCCTTGTTGCGCATGCGGTGCGAACCTCCCAGGGATTTCATGTGAGCTTGGGGTTCGCACCAAGAGCTAATCGATGAATAGTAGGCCCTCAGGGTCATAAGTCTCTTTGGCTCCAATATGCTCGACGCGTTTCTTCCAGTTGCTTCCTAACATATAATAACGCAAACTGTCTTTGCTAGGATCAATGGTCTTCTCCAATAGAGCGCGTAGCTGTTTAAATTGTACAGGATCAACCAAACATTCAAAAACGGAGTTTTGCACGCGCTGCCCGTAACTCAGACAATACTTGGCTACATGACGCAGCCTCCGTTTTCCCTCAGGAGTAAGGGTCTCAACGTCATAAGTGATCAAAACCATCATGGACTAGTCTCACCTCACTTCCATAGGAACGGAGGATACCCATCCAAGTCGCCACGAATGTAACGTGCTAACAATAGTGCCTGCGCATATGGAAGCAAGCCCACCGAGATTTTCTCCTTCAGAAACGGATGACGGATTTCGTCATGCTTCCGTTTCTGCCAAGCTGTAATAATATCTTTCTTCAGATCCGGCTTTAACAGCACGGCACCGTTTTCCTTGACCATAAAAGACTTCGGATTGATCTGCTTGCGGTTGATCATCGTGAGAACAAGCCGATCCACCATGTAACAGCGCAGTTCTTCCATCATATCAAGTGCCAAACTCTGCCTACCCGGGCGATCTCGATGTAGGAACCCTACGGCAGGGTCAAGCCCTACCGTTTCCAGGGCTGAATGCACATCAGTCCGCAGCAACGCATACAAGTAAGATAATAAGGCATTAACCCGATCCAGAGGTGGACGACGGTTGCGCCCGCGCATGTAGAACTGATCCTTATCAATTAATATCAGCTCATTAAAAGCTGAGAAATAACGACGTGCCGCTTCTCCTTCCACACCTCTTAACTCATCTAAGGTGTTGCAACCGAGCGTACGCTTCATATACCTTTTAAGAAAATCGGACTCCCGTACTACTTTGTCTGATTGAATCGTTTCTTCATGATCACGCAGAGCCCTGTTCAAAACAGCTCTGGCATTCGCTATTTTTCCGAGCACAAATCGATTAGCCAGAGCGACCCCGTCCGGTCCATCGGCCATCCGGTATTGCTTCCGCCGAAGCAGTACATTCCCTTTGGCCCCGCCTACAACACTACCTAGGAATTTACCACTCTCCTGCAGAAATGACAGAGTTACTCCCCGCTCCATGCAAAGATGCATCAGAGATGGACTCGCTCCGGTGTAACCGAACATAACGATACTTTCCAGATTATGCACTGGAATCCGAATCGCAACCTGATCCTCCTTCTTCACAACCACACTTTCCCCTTCCCTAGACAAGTAACTGTCAGGGGCCGTGATATACAAGGTATTCAATAATTTTCTCATAACCTTGCCCTCCTTCACGGCTCATCGGTCAATAAGTAGTCCCTTACATAATTTTCAGAGGATTTCACGTTCATCTTAGGCTGACAGAGCGACTCTAGTGAGCAACTGGTACATTTGGGCGCATAAATGGCTCTGGCTGTAAGGCTAATCGCAAAATCTCGATGCATGTCAGCGGCAAGCTCATGAACACGAGTTCTCAAGCTTTTATCAAAGCGAACGCTCACTCTCCGCTCTCGCTCTCCGTAAAACAGCGCCCCTTCGTCTACGCGTACTCCCAACATGTCTTCCAAAGCAATCGCCTGTGCACAGAGCTGCACCTCATCACAGTCTCCTTGCTTGGGCTTTCCTCGCTTATACTCCACCGGAAAGGGAATCCACCAGCCGCGGCGTCCTTTCAGTCTGACCTTATTAGGCTCCTCGGTATCGGCTACTGCGTGAAATTCAACTACATCGGACACACCATACAAGCCAAGTGTCGGGGAAACGAGCGGCATCGCCCGCGATACCAATACATCTCCCCTCAACTCGCTTAGATACGGGTCATCTGCACGCTTATGCATTTGAGTACCCTCGTAAGTTAGCACATTCTCCGCCCACTGCTGCTCCATATGGATCAGGCCCCACTGTCTGCGGCAAAAAGCATAATGCTGAATGCCGGAAATCATCAAAAATTCGTCGTCCTCATAAGAATGTGCAACGGCTTCTCCCTTATCTGATATCATGCCTGTTCGATCAATGTAACTCCGTCCGGTACCTCTTCTTTAGCCAAGGTAAACGTATAGTCTCCGAAGGAACGCGCTGGTCCCACTACGTTTTTCTCAGCCTTAATCAGCTCCAACAGCCGATGAGCAGGGGCATTCCCTAGCTTTGTCTCATGTTCGAAGACAAATAGTTTACGGACAGCCATCTGTCCGCGTGAAGCAGAACGATCATGCTCGAACAGATTCGTCAGTGCCTCCAGAAGCACATTCAGATCATTTGCAGAAAAACCCGTCTTTTCGGCCAGATAAGCCGAAATGTAACCATCCATCCGATAGAGAGCGTATGGCACCACATGCTTACGCCCCATCTCTCTGTCCTTGTCCGCTCCTTCCTGAGTCACTGCCTGGCGGGTAATCGTCACCTCTTGGGAAAAGATAGGATCCAAGCTGCGGGCAAACGTAAATTGTACCGGTCCTCTGACCTGTCCCGTATTCACCTTAGTGGTCATCACGGCGCCGAATGTACGAATGTCGTAGAAGTTATCGCACATCCAGTTCGTCAGTTGTGCGGCTTCCTGGGCGTCTTTGGGCTTAAGCTCCTTGCTCTGTGCGTCGGATGGGCGCAGGGCTCTGTAAGCTCTGCGGTGCTGCTCGTTCAATACGCCGCCCTCTGTCACATAAATATTGAATCCTTCCTGACCCTCACGCGTCAGCTCGATATAGTTACGGACCTTGCGTTTCAGGCAAACGTCTGTCACAATGCCGTAACCGGTCTCGGGGTCGATCCGAGGCATGTTGCCTGCATCAGGATCTCCATTCGGATTGCCGTTAATCACATCGAAGAACAAAGAAAACTCTATTCGCTTATCCAACTTGTCCTGGTTAACGGCTTGTATGTTCAGTTCGCTCTCTAGTGTAGACATTTTTTCATCTCGCCTCTCATTTTAAATTAAAAAAATGGTAGCCATACCTTTTAAGCTTCAGGTGAGCTTTCATTGTCCGAACGTTCAGAGGATTCGGCCGCCGCTGCAGCCTCCTTCTTGGCTTCCGCTGCGGCCTTGATTTGCTCGAAGAAGTATTGTTTCTGATGGTAGTAACCGATAACAAAGATCCCTTGGCGCTGTAAATCCAGATGAGCCGGGAATTCGTAAACCCCCTGGAGGATCTCACCCATCTCTTGGTCACGGAAGTCGCCATACCGGGATTTGCTCATATGGTGCTGAGCCAGCTTGATCAGAATCGGAAATACAGCAGCCGGATTAGAGGAAGCGGAGCTAAAATACCTGTCCTTGATTGTTGCATTCAGCTTATTGTTTGCAGCTTCCTGCTGCGCTTTTTCCAATACGGCAAAGAGTCTCCCTAACCGATAGGCGGGCTCTTGTGCATGTTCGTTGAGCGCCAAGTCCAATTCCTCCTTTAGATAAGTACTGCCTTTATTCAAACGCATGTATCGATTCAGATATGCCTTCAGAATCGATACCCGCTGAGGGTTCACTGCACCGTCGGCACGAATACGATTTAATATTAAATTATACAGAGAGAAGGGATAGGATTTGCCATGAATAACCGACCGCAGCAGTTCTCCGCCAAGCAGAGGAGGCGGACCATCCCCCACCTTCTTGCCGTCGCCGCCTACCCGCATGGTCTCTGCCAAAATTCTAAAAATGTTGTTGGTTAGGTCTCTGTGCCGATCATCCGTACCTGCAATTGCAAAATCTGCAGCATGCTGTCCAAGCTTATTAACCAAGTCGCCGAAATGCCCTTGCCAGAAGAACCTCACGGCTACTCTGGCATTATTAGGAGCTAGCCCCAGGATATAAAACGGTGTGTCGCCTTGCGGAACCATACTTGCGTCCAGATTCGATCCTTGGCGGGCACGATCCAGCACATCCTGAAGCTGGGAGGTTAGCTTCTTATCCTCTGCAGGAACGTGACTGGCATCGACATATTGAGCAAAAAACGGCTCCAACTCCTCAGCTGCTGCCGCTCCTGACCAGAACACCAGCGTCATATCCCCAATCCAAATTCGGTTTCGCGGAAAGGCAAGCAGATGATTAAGCGCTGTTGTATAGCCAAAAACTGCTGTTTTACTGACAGGTGAGTTATAGCTCTGCATACTGTCCTTGCCATAAGACTCCGCAGAGCGAAAATTGAAAGAGACCAGCGAAGCACCAGCAGCTTGAGCATTGCGCACGCCCTTGATCTTATCGTGGGTTCGCGCGATAGAAGCCTTTTCTCCGGTAAGCAGGCATTGAGCTTCAAAGTCAGATGACACCTGAGACTCTTGCCGATAACGAATCCACGCCTGCTTAACCGCCTCGGACTCATGTCCCATCGCCTGCCGGGTGGTAACCCGGAATACCATATTGGTATCTACGCCTTTATCGAGCTCTTCCATCCAACTCTGCAAGGCAGGATGCTCTCTGACGGCAGCCGGGTCCCAATTGTCGTAGAACATTAAGATAGCCTTTGCATCAGTGTCCTGAACCCCTAGGAGAACCTTGCGTGCCAGCTCCCTAGAAGCTTCATACTTCTTGCGAGCATCCCCCTTTTTTTTGGCTGTGTCCTTCTCCAGAGGCATGACAGGATAGTGACCTAATGCATACTCTGCCTTATCCGAAAGAAAGTATGGACTTATACCGCTGGAGCGACTCGGTTGCTCTGGCACATTCATGATCCAAGGCTGCTTCTTCTTGCCACTGTGATCCCGAATATCCTGAATACTTGCCAGGCTTCCATCCTCACGAATTTCGAGCACATACGAAATCTTGGCCGCACTGAAGTACAATGGACTAACGCCGGAATCTGGATCAGCCGATAGATCCAGATATCGTTGATGTAACGCCTGGATGATCACTTGGCATCACTTCCCTTCCCGGAATGGAGGCACTTCGATACATCCGTTCTTCATAACAGCACGGAAAAACCTGGGTGTCATTCCATCTTGGAAATCAATGTCATGCAGCATCCAACCTAGATCTTTTTCTTCTGAATTGCGGTAGTATTCCGAAGGAAGATCCGAATCTTGTTCCAATAAACTGAACTGAGCTGCGAATTCTCGGCATCCCAGATAAGGTCGATGGAAGCATTGTCCTTGCCTGGCTCGGCGCAAGAAAATGTTATAGTGTTTCTCCGGTCCATCTTCCGGTCCGGCCTGATCGGTCATCTCAAAATGAGCTTCGATCACATAGGCTGGCTGCTTCAGCATCAGAGTCGCCCTCTGCTGCCTCTCCTCTGTTACGACCTGAGCGAGCACAGACGATTTCCCGCTCATCGCGTTTTTAATGCTGGATGTAGAGATTTTATTTTCAATTTCATTCCGCCGGATATTCTCAAAGCGAATTTCATTGAGCACTTGTATCCGGTCCACGACCCAGCGTATTGCCGGCTTCCAGTGGACGGCTTCCAAAATGCCGCGCGCTGCCGAAGGTGTCATCACATCGTAGCTAACCCGCTCCACCTTCATCTCTGGACGTGTGAAACACGCATAATCACCCCATACATGGAGTTTGATTCCGTAGCCCATGGGTAGACTCCTTCCTTATTTTTCTTAAAAAACATATAGCTCTTGTGCATGATACTCTGCCGTAAACGGTTGTACCCCTATGTCTTCCTTGTACCAGTAATCCGGGTTCTTGAGTTGAAAAATATTCTCCCGAACTTCGATCAACTCACCCGCTTGTCGAAAAGCCTCAAACTCAGGAGGGTAAAGCTGAACCACGTAGGACTGCAGTTGACGCATTAGCTTGGTTATCCCTTCTGCATGAGGGAGAGCATCCAGAGCCTTCTTGGCTTTTTCATCATAGTTAATAAGAACCGGCTTGGCTGCCGACTGAATCAGCTCGAACTTCTGCGCTACGGTCTCAAAAGGAAATTCCAATCTACGGGCTTGCTCCTGTAACAAGGGGAGTATCTCATATTTATCTGTCAAATCCTTAGAGTTCGCTGTCCCTTTTCCTAAAGTCTGATAGAAATACAGCTCCCCAAAGTAAGCTCGCATGGCTTCCAGAGAAATAGGGTCATCCGCAAACTCCTCTAATACCTTACGGGCAGCGCCCGCCGTTAGCCCAAACCAGCCTTGATATGGGGTTTCTGCTGTTTCAAATACATAAGCGTCACGAAGCGGGACCTTTCTATTACGATTGCAGCGTCCTGCTGCCTGAGCGATGGAATCCAGGCCCGCCAACTCCCGATATACAACAGGAAAATCTACATCGACTCCGCATTCAATCAACTGCGTACTGATCAGCAGACAGTCATCGCCATCTTGTAAGCGTTCGCGAATTTCCTTCAACTTTTCCATCCGGTGCATGGGACACATACGTGCGCTCAGATGAAAGACTGCAATCCGATCTATGCCTGGTATGGCTTTGAGTTTTTCGAATAGCTCCCTTGCAGCTTTTCTTGTGTTTACGATGCATAACGCCTGTCGGTCCGAAGCCATACGTTCCACCAAGGCATCATGATCCGTCATTCCTAGCATATTGAGACGCACCCTGCGGAACTGATCAAAACGTAAAGGCACATCTTCGACAATCTCCTGAATTTCTACGGGCTTGACGAAGACAGGCTGAACATATGGCTGGGTAGCCGTACTGAATACGACAGTAGCTCCATAGTTCCGGCATAGCTCCTCTAACGCGTGAAGGCAGGGCTTGAAAAATTCGCCATTCATCATCTGCGCCTCATCCAACACGATGATGCTGTTGGCCAAATTATGCAGCTTGCGGCAACGCGATCGTTTGTTAGAAAATAAGGATTCGAAGAATTGAACGTTTGTCGTTACGACAATAGGAGCATCCCAGTTCTCCGTGGCCAGCTCCATTTTCTTTGTAAGCTTTCGCATCTCATCCTTTTCTTCCAAATCCTCATCTGCTTCATGCTGAACATTAGAGTGATGCTCCAGTACATGCTCCCCTCCCAAGGCTTCCCGATATACATTGGCGTTCTGTTCAATAATGCTGGTGTAAGGGATAACAAAAATAATGCGACGCATATGAGTATGGTGCTCGGCATGTTCAAGGGCAAATCCTAGTGAAATTAACGTCTTGCCGCTTCCAGTAGGCAACGTCAGACTATACATCCCCGGAGCACCACTAGCGCGTCGCAAACACTCCTGAAGTAATTCTGCTCTCAGCTTATCAATTTGCTTCTTGGGGTTAGAAAAGGATTCCTGCATGTGTTCCCGGTAATGAACAAGCAGATCTGCAAGCTTTGCAGTAGAAACACGCAGATTGGATTTTCCGGGCTCAGTATACTCTTCAGTGTCCAATGAATCGGCATCAACTAAACAAGAAAATAACATGCGAATGAATAAAGAAAGCTGAATCCCCTCGTGAATTCCTGCCTTCAGTGGGTTCGTCAGAACAGGGCTTGCAGCTTCAGGCAGATGCTGTTCCAGGGCATTTTCGTAAGCTTCAATTTTCTTGACTAAACGTCGAGAAAGCGAACGCTCATCAGCATCTGCAACTGTACCAAAATCCACTAACCCGGCGTGATGCCCCGCAATGACATAAGCGAGAATATGAGAAGTAACCATTGGCTTATCGCCACGCTTCCAGAGCCGACAAATATATTGTGCTCCTGCTGTAGCATGATCAACAGGAACTGGAGTACCTTCCAGCCTCCGCTGGAACTTATCTGAAAATTTTCCTGCATCGTGTAACAATCCTGCAAGCCTGCCCCATGGGGCTGCCTGAAACTCTGCTGCAAATTGTTCCGACAATTGCGCTACCTTCTGAAGATGAACGGTTAAAAGTTGCCATCTGCTTTTATCCCGTTCTTTGGTCCGATGTGCATAATAATAATCCATTTTTCCTCCTTTCATGTAGAAAAATAGGATATTCAAAACTTACATCATCTTTATTAAATCGACAAAATGGTTCTTTTTACTCATTCTCTACATCCTCTTCCGTTCCTTCTTTTCCAATATTTAATTTTTCTTTATGATTCATCCAACCACAAATATACATTTCTTTTGCAGACAATGAAAAGAGACCTGTACGTCCCACAGGTCTGAGAATGTGCTATGGAAAAGAAGTCGGAGGTAAAAATTTATACTGCTCCCGCACAGGGAGCGACAGGCAGAAGCCCACAACTCGTTCCCCACAGCGGCGTTTCAATCCACGCTCCCGCACGGGGAGCGACTAAAAAGCCGCCTGAGCGACTTTACACTTATGCCGTTTCAATCCACGCTCCCGCAAGGGGAGCGACAGGAACGACTTCTATACCTTATACGGGTGATGGCCCGTTTCAATCCACGCTCCCGCACGGGGAGCGACCTCTTCAACCGTGCGCGTCGTTCCAGTTCCCTCTGTTTCAATCCACGCTCCCGCACGGGGAGCGACGTTATCGTTGATGATTCTAAGCCTGGTCAAGTTAGCTTGTTTCAATCCACGCTCCCGCACGGGGAGCGACATTTCAAAAAGCAGCGTCCAAGTTCATCTTAAAGTTTCAATCCACGCTCCCGCACGGGGAGCGACCGGACCCGTCGCAGCCCGGAGCGATCAGTACGTACCAGTTTCAATCCACGCTCCCGCACGGGGAGCGACCAGTGGACACCGGTTATTTGTGTTGGGCATGGTTTGTTTCAATCCACGCTCCCGCACGGGGAGCGACCGGAACCAAGCGGAGCGCCTTCGCGTCGGGTCCGTGGTTTCAATCCACGCTCCCGCACGGGGAGCGACACTGCGAAAAACTACAAATGTCCATGTCAAGTCAGTTTCAATCCACGCTCCCGCACGGGGAGCGACTTCGCCCCTATCGACCATAATAAAATCTTGGAGGTTTCAATCCACGCTCCCGCACGGGGAGCGACAACTTACCCTCGCTGATCGCATTAAGGGTAACGCGTTTCAATCCACGCTCCCGCACGGGGAGCGACGCCAGGGCTGGACCTCTTTCTTCTTGCGCTTAGGGTTTCAATCCACGCTCCCGCACGGGGAGCGACGGAGTCGCTGCGGCAAAGTCGGTCATCTCCGCCTGGTTTCAATCCACGCTCCCGCACGGGGAGCGACTGGCCCTGGTTATCGAGACTCGCGAGCGTCTGGAGTTTCAATCCACGCTCCCGCACGGGGAGCGACTGGACTTTCGATCGTCTTTCAGTAAAATCATCTGGTGTTTCAATCCACGCTCCCGCACGGGGAGCGACACCTCGTACAGGCCAGCGCAATCAAAGTATGCGTCGTTTCAATCCACGCTCCCGCACGGGGAGCGACTTAGCCACCTGCGTATAGCGGACGGTCGGGTCCGCGTTTCAATCCACGCTCCCGCACGGGGAGCGACAGAAATTTGTTCAGGCGGTCGTACTTGGACAGCTCGTTTCAATCCACGCTCCCGCACGGGGAGCGACGTGGTTCCAGATACTCAATCTCAACCTCACCGAAGTTTCAATCCACGCTCCCGCACGGGGAGCGACCGATTTGGCGTCCAAAACGGACGACACATCAAGGAGTTTCAATCCACGCTCCCGCACGGGGAGCGACTAAGACTGATCCACCGAGAGATTCAGAAACTGCTCGTTTCAATCCACGCTCCCGCACGGGGAGCGACCTAATGCTAGTAGCCCTGCGGTTGTACTCAGAGGTGTTTCAATCCACGCTCCCGCACGGGGAGCGACAAAGTCCGCCGTCCGTGAACTCCATTTCGATGTCGTTTCAATCCACGCTCCCGCACGGGGAGCGACGTAAGGACTGGCGGACGCTCCCAGTCGAGCACTGGTTTCAATCCACGCTCCCGCACGGGGAGCGACGTATAGTTCAACGCTTGGCCTCTGATGCCGGGGTGTTTCAATCCACGCTCCCGCACGGGGAGCGACCATACCGGAGGAAAAGATCGAGATGCCGAATCCGGAAGTTTCAATCCACGCTCCCGCACGGGGAGCGACGGTCATTTTGAGGATTAGGAGGTAGGGACATGACAAAGTTTCAATCCACGCTCCCGCACGGGGAGCGACCATAATAACGCGATTCATATGTTCGCCTCCGAATGAGTTTCAATCCACGCTCCCGCACGGGGAGCGACACGAAAAGGAACGTGATCGAATGTCACTGTTTACGTTTCAATCCACGCTCCCGCACGGGGGGCGACTTTTAAGCGGGCGTGTGCGGCATCACTTTCCGACGTTTCAATCCACGCTCCCGCACGGGGAGCGACCCTGGCGCATGTGGCTAACGAAACGGTACTCATCGTTTCAATCCACGCTCCCGCACGGGGAGCGACGTTGACGTGGAGGTAACGGTGGGTGCGGCGCAAGCGTTTCAATCCACGCTCCCGCACGGGGAGCGACTCCTTCCCGGCATGAGGGTTCACCTCCCAATTCCTGTTTCAATCCACGCTCCCGCACGGGGAGCGACGAGAAACTTCGGGTCATTCGCCTGCAGCTTGGATAGGTTTCAATCCACGCTCCCGCACGGGGAGCGACAGCACCGCCCGTAAACCCTTGCCCAGCAAGGTTTTGCGGGCCCATTTGCGCGAACCTCCTGCAAAGCGGTTCATTTTCCCAGCCCAATTTGCGTCAAAATGCCAAAATCCCTTGCGGAGCCTGAGGTGCGAACCTCCCAGGGATTTCATGTGAGCTTGGGGTTCGCGCTAATAGAACTACTACACTCATTCTCCGTCCAACTCTTTTTTCCTGCCTCAGCCTCAGCGCATCCTTCGTCAACCCTAGTTCCGGTCTTTGCAGCCTCTCAGCCCAAACAAAACCCGCTCGCCCATGCAGGCGTGCGGGTCTCTCGTATTTTCCTATGCCGTCCCCTGCTTCTTCTCCTCTGTACCCCGGTGATACTGCTCCACCAGCTTGTCGAGGCGGCCAATGTGATAGCTGTAGTCGAATAAAGCCGAAGCCACGATGCTGACGCGCAGCTCATCGTCCGGCCGCTCGGACGAGATGCTCATCATTTCGCGTATGAAGCGCACGTTCTCGGCCTCCATCAGCTCGATCTCGGGAGGGTCCGTTTCCTTGAGCTTCTCGTCGAATTTCAGAAGCACGTGCTCGTGGAATTTACTGAGGCGCTCCATCTGCCGGTCGAACTCGGCATCATGCCTCTTCTCCCGGTCGGTCTGGAAGTAGTGCTCCTCCACCGCATCGAGCACATCCACCCCTTTTCGCAGCGCGACGAGCATCTGATGATAAACGACAAGGTCGCGTATTTTGCTGAACTGCTTGCCCCGGAGCTTCTTGTATTCCTCCTCGACGAGCTTGAACTTATCGGAGAGCGACTTGAGCGAATCCTCCAGCCCCCGCTTCTCATCGCGGAAAATATTCTCCTTGATCTCGTTGGAAATCGCGGTGCGCAGCAGCAGCGACAGCTTGGTGAAGACGCTGTGGATCTGGAGGACGAACTGCTCGCGCGGCTTCGGGGGCAGGAAGAAGATATTGACCATCGACGCCGTTCCGATGCCGACGAGAATCTGCACGAACCGGCTGAGCGCGAACTGCCACTCGCCCGAAGCCTCCATCACAGCGATGACGGTGACCAGCGTCAATCCGATGCTGTCCTGCATCTTCAGCTTCAGGCAGATCATGATGACTACGATGCAGATCAGGCCGATCGCGAACGGGTCCTTGGAAAAGTACATCCCAGCCAGCAGCGCCAGCACCGCGCCCAGCGTATTGGCCTGCAATTGCTCCAGAAAATGCCGCCACGAGCGATAAATGGTGGGCTGCATGGCGAACATCGCAGCGACCGCCGAGATGACGGGGGACGGAAAATGTAAGAAAAATGAGTTAAAGTACAAAGTCAAGGTCACGGCCAGGCCGGTCTTGAGCATGCGTGCTCCGAAAGCCACGTCGATCCCTCCTGGTTCTATAGCTTGGAACCGGCTCCGTCGCAATTGTAAGGATTGTGCAGATGCTGCCGGTATTCGGACGGTGACTGTCCGTAGGTTTTCTTGAATTGCTTGGAAAAATACAGCGGGTCGGTGAAGCCGATCGAGGAGGCCACCTGTTCCACGGTCAGCGACTCTTGGAGCAGCAGCTTGGCCCGCTCCATCCTAACCTTCAATAAATATTGCATCGGCGACAGCCCGGTATGCTGCTTGAACATTTTGGACAAGTGCGTGCGATGATACCCGAGAGAGTGCGCCATCTGCTCGATGGAGATCGGCTGATAATATTGCAGCGTCAGCCAGCGGATCGCCTGCTCGATCTGCCGCTCGATGATCGGTCCCTCCTGGTTGCGCACCTCGCCAACCTTGGAAGCGGACGAGTATTCGGCCAGGATCAGGCGCAATACGCCTCCGGACGCCAGCTCCTTGCGAACCTGTCCTTCCTCTCGCAGCGATTGCTCCAGCCGCCTATATAGCGTATGCATGCGGCGGGGGCGTGCTGATAAGGCAGTCGGCGCATGGCGGGTGATTCCGCAGGCGCTGAGCAGCTCCTCGGCGTGAGAACCCTTGAACGCGGCCCAATGATACCGCCACGGGTCTTCGTCCGAGCATTCGTAGCGGACCAGCTCGCCGGGAAAAATGATAAAGCTATGTCCGGGCCCGAGCCGATAGTCCGTATGGCGGCAGCGGAAGACCCCCTGTCCCGAGACGACTGTATGAACCAGATAATAATCGAGTACCTGGGGGCCAACACGATGGCCAGGCATCGTCTGGGCGTGACCGCTAAACAGTACCGTAAGCTCTCCCTTAGCGGGAGACGGATTAAAGGCTGCATCGTATTCTCTATGCGGCATGTGCAAAAACCCTCCTTTTCTCCATAACCATCCTGCATCTGTCTCTTGCGATTATACCCGGCTTTGTATCCCGTGACAACCGCTTCCACTTCGATGCACCAGCAGAGTGAGAAACCATGCTTCAACCTACAAATGTCTATGAGCAAATGGTTTCTATCCATGTTCGTCTTCCCCCGAATCCGCTATAGTCAGAAGCAGGAACTCCCATTGACCTCCATTACGAAAGGAAGAGAAACCTTGAACAAAATTACATTTATCGGTGCTGGAAGTACGGTATTTGCCAAAAACGTGCTCGGAGATTGCATGCTCACCCCTTCGCTGCAGGAGTTTGAACTCGCCTTGTTCGATATTGACGAGCAACGTCTCAAGGATTCCGAGAGCATGCTGAACAATCTTAAGTTGACAACTGGCAGCGGTTGCAAAATCAAAGCCTACAGTGACCGCAAGGAAGCTCTGCGCGGAGCCAAATACGTTGTCAATGCCATTCAAGTAGGCGGCTACGACCCGTGTACGATCACCGATTTCGAGATTCCGAAGAAATACGGCCTGCGCCAGACGATCGCCGATACGCTGGGTATCGGAGGCATTTTCCGTAATCTGCGGACCATTCCGGTCATGCTCGACTTTGCACGGGATATCCAGGAAGTTTGTCCGGATGCCTGGTTCCTGAACTACACAAATCCCATGGCTGTCCTGACGAACGCGATGAACACCTACGGCGGCGTCAAGACCGTTGGCCTCTGCCACAGCGTCCAGGCTTGCTTGCCTCATCTGTTCAAGGACCTCGGCATCGATACGACAGGCGTCCAGACAAAGATCGCCGGCATCAACCACATGGCCTGGCTGCTGGAATGTACCCGTGACGGTGTAGATCTCTACCCGGAGATCAAACGCCTGGCTGCCGAGAAGCAGAAGGAGAAGCATCGCGATATGGTCCGCTACGAGTTGATGCTCCGCTTCGGCTACTACGTGACCGAGTCCAGCGAACACAATGCCGAGTACCATCCGTACTTCATTAAGAAGAATTACCCCGAATTGATCGAAGAGTTCAACATTCCGCTGGATGAATATCCGCGCCGCTGTGTCAAACAGATCGAACGTTGGAAAACGATGCGTGAAGAGCTAGTCCATAATAAGGGTCTGGAGCATACGCGTTCCCATGAGTACGCTTCCTACATGCTGCACGCGATGGAAACCGACGAGCCGTTCAAGATCGGCGGCAACGTCATGAATACGGGACTGATCACCAACCTGCCGAAGGAAGCTGTCGTCGAAGTGCCTTGCCTCGTAGACAGAAGCGGCATTACGCCAACCTACGTAGGCGATCTGCCTCCGCAACTGGCTGCCTTGAACCGCACGAACATCAACACCCAACTGCTCACGCTGGAAGCGGCGATCACAGGCAAGAAGGAGCATATCTATCATGCGGCTCTGCTGGACCCTCACACGGCTGCCGAGCTGTCCATCGACGACATCGTCCGCATGTGCGACGATCTGATCGAAGCGCACGGGAACTGGCTGCCTAAGTACGTCTAGGTTCCGTTCATCGGATTAGCAGTCCTGGCTAACCCAAAAAGGCTTCATACCGGCACCCTACCGGTATGAAGCCTTTTTCCATAACCTTGCCAACAGCATCCTTTATTTAGGAGCGCTCGCCTCCTTGGCTTGCTTCTCTTCCTGCTCCTTCTTGGTGCGGTTCAATATTTCCTGACCTTGCTCCTGTATGACCTTGAGCGCTTCGTCCGCCGTCTTCTTATTGTCGATCACAGCCTGGATCTCTGTTGTAGCCAACTGGGTGAACTGCATGTAGAAATCCTGTGGCAGCTTCTCCATCCCCTTGTACAGAGAAGTTTCATTCATCTTCAGCATATAGAACGGCTCCAGACTCCGTCCTTCGCGCTCCTTCACATAAGCGGTACGCGAGGACATCCCGCCCTGATCAATATTTTTCATCAGCCTGGCCATCTCTTCGCCGTTGATATACTTAATAAACTCCCAGGCGGCTCTTTTCTCGGCGGACTGTGCGTTAACGGCGAATAAATTGGACACCGATACGGCCCCGGACACTTCGCGGTTCTGCGGATCTACCGGAACCGTCACAAGATCCCAGTTCACCGGAGTGACATTCTTGACGTCCTTGGCCCGCTCCAGCTCGGTAAACGTATAGGTATTTCCGATGGTCATCGCCGCTTTTCCTGCTATAAAAGGATTTCTTAAGGCGAAGTCGGCCATCGTCATCGGCTTGTTCGAATCGAAAGCCATCGGGTCCTCCGACAGTACGGCCTTAGAATGGTAGGCGTCCACAGTCAGCTCCAGCACCTTCTTCCAGCCATCGCTCTGAATCGTCAGCACTCCTTTGTCCGCGTCTACGTACGACATGCCCTGTGTAGTGGCGATATTATTCATCATATAATACGCTCCGCTCGGTCCCATGCTGTTCACGCCCAGCCCATACACCCGTTCGTTGTCGGGTCCGTTCGCAGGGAAACGCTTGGCCAGCTGCAGCACCTCTTCCCACGTCATCTTGTTCGTTGGCAGCGGAACGCCATGCTTCTCGAACAAATCCTTGTTATAGAAGAGAGCCTGGCTGTAGAACGTCGGTGACAAGCCGTACAGCTTACCTCCGCCCTTAGCCCGTATGGACCCGGTCACGCTTTCGAGGATATTGTTCAGATCGAACTTGTCCTGCTGGATCAAACCATCCAGCTCCAGCAGCTTACCCTCCTCTGCCGCGGTCTGGAATTCATCGGGACTCATGTACAGCAGTACGTCCGGCTTCTCTTCATCGAGCAGCTTCTGATAGGCCTTCTTAGGATCCGTACCGTCGCCCGCATACACACTATTCATCGATACGACGCTAACCTCAATATTCGGATACTTAGCCATAAATAAATTCCCATACTGCTGGAAGAACGAGGACTTGTCGTAATACAAAACCTTGATGCTTGCCTTCTCATCCTTGCCGAGCTTCTTTAGCGTCTCCCCCTGGGCTGAACTTCCCCCATCGTTAGCTACAAACTGACAACCCGTCAGCCCCATACAACATAGAGTTATGGCCATTCCTGTTTTTGCCCATGTCTTCATTCCATTCCCCTTCTCCAATTATTCGTATAATTACCAAAACCCTCATAATAGACGCAGCTTCTAGACAAAATGTTCCAGTAAACTGAATTTTTACGACGCGCCAGCTCGAACCAGAAAGCGAGCCTCTATAGCATGACAGGGTCCCGATTCCGTATAATAAGGGATATCAAGCTTTGAACAAGGCGGTGAACACGATTACGGAAGAGCTTTCCTACACAACCGAAGAAATTGCCAAGCTGCTGAAGATTTCCAAGCTGACTGTCTATGATTTGATCAAAAAAGGCGACCTGCTCGCCTACCGGGTAGGCCGGCAGATGCGTATCGACGCCAGTGATCTGGAACGCTACAAGCGGCAGGCCAAGGGAGCAACCCCACAGTCAGTCTCTCCCGCCTCCGGACCGAAGGAGGCTTCCTCAGCCCCAAGACCGCTGGTAATTACCGGCCAGGATGTCAGCCTGGATATGCTGGCCAAGCATATTGAGCGGCAAAACAAGGCAGTCCGTCCCCTGCGCTCCCATGCCGGAAGTCTGGACAGCCTGATTGCCATGTATCAGGGGCAAGCCGACATCGTCAGCACGCATCTGCTGGATGGAGATACCGGAGAGTACAATGTACCGTATATTCGCAAACTCTTGGCCGGCTTCAGTTATGTCGTCGTGAACCTCGTAAGCCGCTCGGCTGGACTGTACGTGCAGCGCGGCAATCCGAAGGGAATTTCGGCCTGGACGGATCTGCAGCGGGAAGATGTTCGCATGGTCAACCGGGAGAAGGGAGCCGGAGCCCGTATCCTGCTGGATGAGCAGCTTCGTCTGCATGGCATCGCTTCTAGCAGCGTTCAGGGGTATGACGATGAGAAATCGAATCATCTGAGCGTGGCAGGGCAGGTCGTCAGTGGGGCAGCCGACACGGGAGTGGGCATCGAGAAGGCCGCAGCACTGGTCGGAGCAGAATTCATCCCGCTGATCCGCGAGCGCTATGATCTCGTCATGCTCAAAACCCCCGATAACCTGGACTGGCTCGGCACGGTGATGAGCGTTCTGAAGTCTGAGCTGCTGCATCAGGAGCTCGCATCGATCCAGGGCTATGATCTCAGCCTGACTGGAACGATCCTATACGAAACTTGAGCCCCGTGCCCATAAATGACGACGAGGACGGCCGCCGGGAAGACTCATTCAGAGTCTTCTTCGACAGTCGTCCTCGTTTTTCTAAACCGTATAGAGCTCCTGGCCGATCATATATTAATAGAAACGCGGAGCTTGCTGCAGTTCTTCCCGCTTCTGTAGATAACGGAAGAAGGCGGTAGCTGCTTGGGCACGATTGACATCCTCAGACGGCTTGAAGCTTCCGTCGCTCAAGGACATAATGCCCAGACCTACGACGATCGCCACCTGCCCAACATGCTTCAGCTCCGACGCATCGGCGAAGTTCTTGTTGAATACATCCTGATTCTCGGCAAGCTGCTTGTAGCCAAGGGCACGGACGATCAACTGACTCATATCCTCGCGGGACATCTTCTCATTCGGATTGAAGTTAGTCCCCGGATCGATTAGCCCACGGTCAACCCCGTTCTCCACGTAAGCGAAGTACGCAGAACCGTTAGCTACATCCTTGAAGGAAGCTGTACGTTCAGCTCCGTAATAGATGCCGTAATTGCCTCCGTTCATCGCAATTACGAGCATCTTGATCATCTCACCGCGCGTCATCGCCTGATTAGGGATAACCTTGCCGTCCTTCAGATCCAGCGCCTGATAATCCAGCATCAGCTGAAGCTCCCTCTGCGCCCAGTGACCATCGATGTCCGTAGCCTTCACCGTTTCCAGCACGATGGGCTCTCCGTTGGAGGCATTGCGCCATTGTCCGTTCTGTGCATCGAGGAAGAACGGCTCGCGGGTATATTTCGAAACAAGCGTGTACACGAGCTTGGCTTCGACTTTACCGCTCGCATTGAGAGCAGAAGGAGGTATTTCTCCGGCAGCAATCATCACCTTTAATTTCTGATCCATGATACTATTCCCGGCATACGTTCCGAATCCTTGGCTTGCCACATAGGATAATTGAACATCGTATTGCGAGAAGAGCAGATCCTTGGCCTTCTCTTCGCTGATGACCTCAGGCTTGGTAGTTGGGTAATCAATTTCGCTCAGCGAACCGTAGTAATTCACGATTTGACCCGTTTCCCGGTCTATGCCGATGCTGACATTCTCATGATTCGCGTTGACTCCGTCGATCACACGGTTAAAGCGGATATCCCACGTTCTGAGTTCTTTCAGCTGCTCCTCGGAAACTTGCTGAAGTCCAGCATCGTCAAGCACGAGCTGATGAGTGTGAGCGGGCAGATATTGACGCACAAATTCGATAGCCTTCTTCTTGGCCTCATCCAGTCCGACCTTCGGTTCGAACTTCGTCTGGCCATCCACGGTATAAGGTATGTTCCGGCTAAAGTTGGTCACTTCCCCAGTTTTGGCGTTCACGTTGGCCCAAGCGCCTTCAAAGCCCCTAAGCTTCGAATCCTTATCCGAAGAGTCGACATTCCATCGCAAGGACCAGCTGGCACTGGTTTTGCCGGTAGTCGGGTCAATTTGCTCGTTATAGGACGCATTGTCCAGCTTGTAGCCCTTCAGCAAGCCGAAAGCCGCAGTCGCCTTGGCAATCGCTTCTTCCTTCGTCAGATTCAGGTCAGATGCGGGCTTGCCGGCAAGGGGCTTGTCGGTAAGCGGCTTCTTATCTGAGCCTGATAATACCGGGAGATTCAGCGGATTCCAAGGCTGGCCTTTGCCCGCATCGATCATGAAATTATTCATGGAATACGTGATGATGGGCTTGCGCTCTTCCCGCGGCTGGTAAGGGATTTCATAGGACAGCGCAATATCGGCCTTGTCCCGGAATGCCTGCAGCGCTTTCTCCAGCCCAATCGGCTGAACGCCCTGCTCGAACGTCACGCCGTCCGTCCAGCGGAAGCTGTAGCCCAGAACATCGCCTTCGCCATTCACATCGACGTTGATTCCGTCTTGTGGGAAAATAACGCCATTCACAACCCGGTCATACCGGATATTGTACGTATAATTGCCGTTAAGCGGAGTGCGGAATGATTTTTCCGCCTGATCGTTATACTGCACGGTCTCATCCGGGTTCAGCTTCTTCAGCCAGCCGTCAGCAATGTTCTTAGCTGCCTGGAAATCCACCTTGGGCGGATAGCTCGGTTTCTTCTCCGGGTCGGCGGTATAGGCATTGTAACCCGTAAGCTTACCGTTCAAGCCATGAATGCTGACGTTGATGTTGGCATAGTAGTGGTCTTTGATTTTCTTCGTATAGTTCAGTGACCAGCTCGGAATGTTCTGTCCTGCGTAGCCCCAGAAAGCATTCAGGCTTGCCGACTCCAGCTTGTAATCTGCAGGAATCGTCACGTACTTCTTAGCCAGCTCAATAGCTTGTTCCTTCGTCACAGTGGGTTCAACAGTCTTGCCTTCCTGTTGGCCGGGAAACGGGAGAGAGCTTTGCGTGCTGGCCGTAGCTGCTGGCTCATCGGCGGCCCAGGCCTGAGGAGCTATGGATAGGAGCAGAGCGGATGCGACCGCAATCGGAGCGGCCTTCTTGATCAGTTTCATAGGAATCGTCCTCTCATATAGAAGATCTTGGATCATCTAATACCCTAGACGGAGCGTTCCAGGAAAAGGTTGCGGTGATTTGTCCGTAAAAGCCTAAATATCCATCGCCAGCCGAAAACCCGTGTTGCCGGAGCTGCTATCCGGCGTATTTTTGCTGCGTGCAGCCACTCTGTATCGGTTGCAGTAAGAGCGATGGCAGAGATAGGACCCGCCCCGCAGCGAGCGCAAGCCGCTTCCTGCCGCCCCTTGAGGATTGGTCTGCGAAGAGCGCCGATGGTAGTCACGGTCGAACCAGTCTGCACACCATTCCCATACGTTGCCTGCCACATTGTAAAGTCCGTATCCGTTGGGCTCATAAGCATCGACCGGAGCGGTACCCGCATAGCCGTCCTCGGCATGATTCACAGCGGGGAATTTTCCCTGCCAGATGTTACACCGGTGGCGACCGTCCTGCTTGAGCACATCCCCCCAAGGGTAGGTTCGCTGCTCCAGTCCACCTCTGGCGGCGTACTCCCACTCGGCTTCGGTCGGCAATCTGCCTCCCGCCCACTGACAATAGGCGGACGCATCATGCCAGGAGATATGGACTACAGGATGATCCAGACGCTCCCCGATCGTCGAGCCTTCTCCCTCCGGCTTGGCCCAGTAGGCTCCGCGGACTCCGAGCCACCACGGCGCTTCACGAGAAGAGCCCGCTACATCCGCCCGCCGCTCCTCCGGTACGAACAGATGGAAGACATAGGTCCAGCCGAATCGCTCCGCTTCGGTGATATATCCGGTAGCTTGGACGAAGGACTGAAACTGTCCATTTGTCACCGCATGCGCAGAGATACGGAAGGCGTCCACCGTTACCTTGCGGACCGGGCCCTCCCCGTCATCCGGGAAGCCATCCGAAGCCTGCGTCCCCATCAGATACTCCCCACCGGGAAGTGTAATCATCGAATGCTCAAGACCGGCTCGCAGCCCGGCTGCACGATCCCCAGCCTTAATGGCTGGAGCGGCTGCACGTTCCTGTAGGTGCCCTGAACCAGCGGACAGCTCACCACGGCCGGCGGCGCAGCAGGATTTCGGATTCCTTTCACTCATCGTGCTTGTCCCCTTCCGGAATCAGTAGTCGTCAACACCTGGGCGGGTTACTGACGGAATGCAGAGGAATACCCAGGCTTTACGCAAACGGGCTTGGACAGTGAAAGTGTCCGGCCCGTCGCCGTCAATCGGCCTGTTTCCTTATTGATGTAATAGGTGACGATATTATCCGTGTCGCGGTTCGCCACGATCAGGAAGCCGCCTCCTGGCGTCAGGGCGAAGTGGCGAGGATGCCCCCCCTGTGTCGAAACATGCTCCACCAGAGAGAGAAGACCGGTCTCCGGGTCAGCCTCGAACACCACGATGCTATCATGACCGCGATTGGACCCATAGACAAAGCGACCGTCCTCGGAAATCGTAATTTCAGCGCAGCCGTTCTCTCCTGTAAAGTCCTGAGGCAGCGTTGACACCTGCTGAATCGTGTGCAGCTGTCCTGCTTCAGCATCGTACCGGAAGGCCACGATCGTGGAATCCAGCTCATTGATCACGTAGGCAAAATGTCCATCCGGGCGGAATACCAGATGGCGCGGTCCTGCTCCCGGATGCACCGGAGCATCTCCATGAACACGCAGCTTGCGCTGCTGCGGATCAACCGTGTACGCACGGATCAGATCAAGCCCCAGATCAGGCACGAACAGAAACCGGTTATCCGGGCTAAAGAAAGCCGAATGCGGATGCGGTCTGTCCTGACGCTCCGGGTTCACGCTATGTCCGGTATGTTGGCTCAGATCGAGCACCTCGCCGATCCGGCCGCCTTCCGTCACATCGACCAGTACCACATGACCGCCGTGGTAGCTGACCTGCACCAGGTAACCGACTTCCTCTTGGCGTTGAATATGGCAGGTAGGATCCGGGGAAGTGAACGCACGGCTAATCTCTGCAAGCTGACCTTGCGCCGTATCGATAGAGAAGGAGATGGCTTCGCCTCTTCTGCGCCCGGTCTCGTCCACGCCTTCGGCGATGGCGTAGAGTCTGCCGGCGGCTGTATCGACATTCAGAAACGTCGGATTCTTCAACCCGGATGCCTGATGCAGCAGAGTCAGCTCTCCTGTGGTTTCGTCGAGCTCGCATACATAGACACCGGGGTCTGTTGCTTCGGCATAGGAACCGATATAGATGAGCTTGCGCTGAGATGATGCGGACATAAGATGTACCTCCTGTAATGGGTCTGGCTTCGACATTATTCTTATCTTACAAACAGTTCCACTTCCATGCAAGCCACAGAACCGCTCAGCTTGAATGATCATACGACGAATGGGGCAGCCGCCAGTCCATCGAGTGAATCGGAAGGCTGCTTGACAACGGCAAAAGACCAGGTCCGCGAAAAAAAACGGCCTGGTCCTCTATGACAAGGGCAACCTGTAATTATACGATGGAAACGCGAATGCCACGTTCCTGAAGCTGAGCGACCGTCTGCTCGCCGACGCCACGGTCGGTGATGATCGCAGAGGCCACGTCAAGCTCGGCCACATGGGTGAACGCCCGGACGCCGAACTTGCTGGCATCTGCCAGCAGAAATACCTGCTCGGCGATGCCGATCATCCGCTGCTTCACAAGCGCCTGCTGCTCATTGGATTCACTGATGCCGCGCTCCAGATGAATGCCCTTGCAGGACAGGAACAGCTTGTCGACATGATAAGCATCCATCGACCGTTCGGCCAGCGGGCCTACGAAGGACAGCGAGCGCTTCGCCAGACGGCCGCCCGTGGAGATGACCTCGATCTTCTCCTTGCCACTGAGCTCGCTGACTACCTTCACGGAATTCGTAAGCACCGTCAGCGGGATATCGGGGAGATACGAAGCCATGTACCAAGCCGTCGTGCTGGCATCCAGCAGGACGCGGTCATACGGCTGAATCCAGCGGATCGCTTCCTGCGCGATCCGCCGCTTCTCTTCCGCGTTGAGGATCTCCCGCTCGAAATACGGAATTTCCGCCTGCGCCTGCGTCTCCTTGACACTGACCGCTCCGCCATGCGAACGGCGCAGCCGTCCTGCCGATTCCAGGCGATCCAGATCCCGACGGATCGTCTCCTCGGTCACGCCGCACAGCTCGCTCAGCTCGGAGACACGGATGCTGCCCCGTTCGTTAACCAGTTGGACAATAAGCTCGTATCTTTCCGCTACCAGCATGCGCTCCCTCTCCCATCGTTACCTTGCAGATTCATAAATTCTTCAACTTACTCTGCGATCTATCCTTATATATATCAGCCTTGTAGCTGGCTTTTTCCTATAGCTTCCTGACTCAGCCAAGCCCTGTCAGCGTCTTGAACCGGTCATACGCTTCCGCCCATGCGGTGCTGTTCTGAGGCTCATACGTCCGTACCGGGAACGAGTCGCGGATCGTACGGCGCGCTTCCCAAATATCCGCGAACACGCCCTGCGCGATCCACTGGACGGCCAGATTGCCGATGGCGCTGCCCTCGGCCGGGCCTGCCCAGACCGGCTTGCCGATCGCATTCGCCGACCACTGGCACAGCAGCTCGTTCTGAATCCCGCCTCCGACCATATGCAGACCGCCGAACTGCCGCCCGGACAAGCTCTCCGTCAGCTCCAGGACATAACGGTATTTTAACGCCAGACTCTCCAAAACACAACGGACAACCTCGCCCGGCTGTTCCGGGGGCTTCTGCCCGGTCCGGCTGCAGGAGTCGCGAACCCGTACACGCATATCCCCAGCCGCGAGGAATAGCGGATCGTCGGGATCGATCCAGGCGGAGAAGGCCGGCGCTTGATCCGCCAGCCGGACCAGCTGGGGGAACGAGTAGTCCAGTCCTTGGCGTTCCCACTCCCGCTTCAGCTCCTGTACAATCCATAAGCCCATGATGTTTTTAAGCAGACGGAAGGTCCCGCCCACGCCACCTTCATTGGTAAAGTTATAAGCGAGCGCCCGCTCGCCGAGCACCGGCACATCCACTTCGGTTCCCATCAGCGACCAGGTGCCGCAGCTCAGGTAAGCGAACGAGCGCTCCCGGGTCGGCACGGCGGCTACCGCAGAGCCGGTATCATGCTCGGCCACGGCGATCACCGGGATCGCGTCTACGCCGAGCTCCCCGCTCACCGAGCGGAGCAGGGAGCCTGCAGCTGTGCCTGGCTGAACGACCTGACCGAACCAGGCCGCCGGGAGACCCAGCCTGGCGAGCAGCTCCGCATCCCAGGCGCCCTGCAGCGGATTGTACAGCTGTGTCGTCGTCGCGTTCGAGAACTCGCTCAGCTTCTCGCCGGTCAGGAAGTAGCGCAGCAGATCGGGAATCATCAGGAATCGGTCTGCTTCGCGCAGCAGCGGAGAACCGGCGCGTTTCATGGCCGCAAGCTGGAACGCCGTATTGAACGGCAGAAACTGAATACCCGTGCGGGCGAACAGCTCCTCCCGGCCGATTTCTTCGGCGAATACCCGCTCCATCACGCCCTCCGTATGCCGGTCCCGGTAATGATACGGATTGGCGAGCAGCTCTCCATTGGCAGCGAGCAGGCCGAAGTCGACGGCCCACGAATCGATCCCGAGGCTTTGCAGCTCGATGCCGCGATGCTTCGTCTTGATCAAGCCCTGCTTGATCTCATGATACAAGCGAAGGATATCCCATTGCAGCCGGTCACCCACCTGCACGGGATCATTCGGGAAGCGGTGCAGCTCCTCCGTGACGATCGAACGGTCGGTGAGACGGCCGAGCAGCGCTCTCCCGCTGCTCGCGCCCAGATCATAGGCCAGAATCGTACTCAAGCCCTCACCCCCCGCGCTTCAGCAGAACATCTTGCTCGTAGGCCTTCACCTCGGCCAGCCACTGCTCGCGCACCGGCACGCCCTGCTTCTCGCAGTAATAGTCCCATACCGCTCCGAACGGGTAGGACTTGAACTCCTCCGTCAACGCGAGCCGGGTCGTATAATCGCCGCTCAGCTCGGCCTGCTTCAGCACCTCTATCGGCTCCAGCAGCGCGCGCAGCAGCGCCTTGATCGTGTTGCGCGTACCGATCACCCAGGCCGCTACACGGTTGATGCTCGCATCGAAGAAGTCGAGGCCGATATGTGTCTTAGCCAGCAAGTCACCCCGTACCAGCTCCCGGCCGATCTCCAGCAGCTCGTCGTCGAGCACGACTACATGGTCGCTATCCCAGCGCATCGGGCGGCTGACATGCAGCAGGATACCCTCGGCAAACAGGGACAGACTCGACAGCTTATTGGAGATGACCTCTGTCGGATGGAAATGTCCCGCATCCAGACAGATCAGCTTGTTATTCTGCAGGCCATAGCCCATGTAGAACTCGTGGGAACCGACCACATACGCTTCTGAGCCGAGGCCGAACAGCTTGCTTTCCACCGCATCCAGGTGATAAGCCGGGTTCAGCTCCTCTGCGAAGATTTCATCCAGAGACTCCTTGAGCCGTCTGCGCGGGGACAGCCGGTCCACCGGCACATCCTTGAAGCCGTCCGGAATCCACACATTGGTCACGCAGGCCTGGCCGAGCTGCTCCCCGAAGTAAGCACTGATGCGGCGCGACGCCTTGCAGTGGTCGATCCAGAATTGGCGGATATCTGCATTCGGGTGACTCAGCGTGAAGCCGTCGCTGGACTTCTCATGGGAGAACAGCGTCGGGTTGAAATCGAGGCCGAGCCCCTGCTCCTTGGCCCACTGCACCCATTTCTCGAAATGCCAGGGCTTCAGCTCATCGAGATCCACCTTCTCGTCCGTATCCGCATAAATCGCATGCAGGTTGACCTTATGCTTGCCGGGAATCAAAGAGAGCGCTCTCTCCAGATCGCTACGCAGCTCATCAGGCGTCCTGGCAGCCCCCGGGTAGTTGCCCGTGACAGAGATGCCGCCGGTCAGATCCTGATCGCGGAACAGAAAGCCGCGCACATCGTCCCCCTGCCAGCAGTGCATGGAAATCTTGATCTGCGCGAGCTGCTCGAGCGCCTGGTCGACGTCGATGCCATGACGGGCATACAGCTCCTTGGCTTCGTTATAACTTCTTTCGATAGTAGAAGACATATCGGATTCCCTCCACAATATAGGTTTAACGGACCGGATAAGCCATGACCGACATCAGCGCATTCTCAGCCTGGGTCGCATCCAGTCGGCTGTACTGCACGATCACCGGGATCTGGCTCTTCACCTCGATCGCGTAAGGAACGCCAGCCGGAGGTGGCATCCCCTCCTGGAGCAAGGTGGACGTGCGTATATGCTTCGTACGGCGGGCTTCGACGAGGTAAGGGATATCCTCTACAGGTTCCCTGTCTTCGAAGAAAATCGTGAATAATAGCTGCGCGTCCTCGGAGGACGTGTTCAGCACACAAACCGATTCATGACTGGTCAGCCCGCCGGAGCTTTTCTCAGGAATATAAGCATCCGGGATCACCCAGTAGGTTGCACCCTTGGCTTCATGTAGCGCCATCTTCGATTCCTCCTGGTTAGCGGGTAAATGCCGCCGGTACTCCGCCATCGATCGTCAGCATGCAGCCCGTCGTTTTCTCCGAACGGGAAGAAGCGAAGAAGGCGACGCCTTCGGCGATATCGCGCGGGAAGATATTCACGAGCAGGGTCGTACGCTTGCGGTAGTATTCCTCCAATTGATCCGGCTCGATGCCATAGGCGGCTGCACGCTCATTGCGCCAGTTGGAATTCCAGATCGCCGAGCCCTGCAGGATCGCATCCGGCAGCACCGTGTTCACGCGGATGCCGAATTCCCCGCCTTCGGCAGCGATGCAGCGGGCCAGATGGGCCTCCAGTGCCTTGGCCGCGCTGTAGGCAGACGCGTTCTTCCCCGCGTACACGGAATTCTTGGAGCCGATAAATACCATGCTGCCGCCGGTGGACTGCTCCTTCATCACCTTGAACGCCTCACGGGCGACAAGGAAGTAGCCCGTGCCGAGCACGTTCAGGTTCAGATTCCATTCCTTCAGACTCGTCTCGTCGAATGGGCTGGAGGTCGCAAGTCCGGCGTTGTTGACGATAATGTCTACCCCGCCGTAGGCGACAGCCGTCTCCGCATAGGCGGCAATCACAGCCTCTTCGCTCGTTACATCCATTTTAACGGCAATCGCACGGTTGTCGCCGAATTTGGCATTCAGCTCATCCGCCACCTTCTGCGCGCCCTCCAGATTGAGGTCGGCCAGGACGACATGCGCGCCTTCGGAGACGAGACGGCGGGCTGTTTCGCTGCCGATGCCCCCAGCACCGCCGGTGATGAACGCAATCTTGCGGGAGAACTCAGTCTCAGCCGGAGCCAGCGACAGCTTGTAGAGCTCAAGCGGCCAGTACTCTACATGATAAGACTCGTTCTCGCTAAGCGAGACGAACCGGCCGAGCGCCGTCGCACCGCGCATCACCGCGATTGCGCGATGGTACAGAGCGCCGCTGACCTGAGACATCGCCCAGCTCTTGCCCGTATTGACCATCCCCACGCCGGGGATCAGAATCACGCGTGGTGCAGCTTCGAACATGACGTCACCATCCTGCTTATTGCGGTCGAAGTAAGCCCGGTACTGCTCCTTGTATGCGGCGATGCCTGCCTTCAGCTTGGCCTTCAGCCCGCCGATATCCTCGGCGTTCGGCTCCCAGTCGATGAACAGCGGCACGACCTTCGTATGCACCAGATGGTCTGGGCAGGCGGCCCCGATCTGGGACAGCTCCGGCGAGTCCTGGCCGTTCACGAAGGCCAGCACATCGTCTGCGTCGTCGAAGGACAAGAGCATTTTCTTGGCGTCGCTGACCGCTCCGCGAATCACAGGCATCACGTCCGCCGCCACGCTGCGGCGGACGTCTAGAGACAACGAGGCGTACTTCGCGCCGCCGAACAGCTTCGCTTCATTCACCCGCGCTTCGATATATGCCTCCGCTTCCTTAATGATAGCGATCGTCTGTGCATAGCAGGCCTCCGAGGTCTCGCCCCACGTGACCAGCCCGTGCTTCTCCATCAGCACCAGCTCGGCTTGCGGATTGGCCAGGACGCCTTCGGCGATCATCTTCGACAGCGTAAATCCCGGACGAACATAGGGCACCCACACGAAGCGGTCGCCGAATATGTCCTTGGCCAGCTCCCGGCCGTTATCCGCGCAGCACAGGCTGATGATCGCGTCGGGATGCGTATGGTCCACATGCTTGAATGGCAGGAACGCATGCAGCAAGGTTTCGATGGACGCACGCGGATGCTTGGCATCGATCATGCAATGAGCCAGGTAGCCGACCATGTCCTCATCGGACATCTCTGGACGTTCGAATAGAGGGCGGATATCTTCCAGACGAAGCCCGGTGAAGTTGGAGGCCTTCATCGTCGCCAGATCCGACCCGCTTCCCTTGACGTACATCACTTCTACATCGCGCCCCCGGAAATCCTGCACCGTCGTCTTGGTCGACGTATTGCCTCCACCCCAGTTGCAAACTCTGCGATCGGAACCGATCAGGTTGGAACGGTACACCAGTTCATCCAATCCGCCATGAAGTGCTGAGGCTTTATCGTTTTCCCATAAGTTTCGAATCATGGTAAACCTCCGTTTTGTGTTTGGATTATTTTGTTTATATTTGTTTGTAGTTTAACACGTTTGTTTTTCTGTGTATATATCAAAAACAAAGACAAACAAAGGTATATTTGCATTTGGAAAGCCTCATGCTGAATAAATGGACTTCTGGCTTTCCGACAAGTCCATATTCGATATGGAATTCCATGCATCGATTCCCTATAATGATTGATAATGATTATCATTAATGAATAAAAGGGGATTTTGTTAATGTTTCGTTTACGTCTTAGACATTGTATGCCCGTTGCTCTTGTTACACTGATGACACTTCTATCCGCCTGCAGCGGTACCCAGCCCGCGGCTCCGTCCGCGCAGCCTTCCGCCTCCACGGCTCCTCCTGCCGCTCCTGCAGCCAAAGAAGAAGCAGCGACTCGTCTGTATAAAGACACACTCGGCCGGGAAGTATCCATTCCTACCCACCCCAAGCGCGTGATGACGACCCAATATTTACCGCAAATGCTGGCCGCCGGAATCAGGCCGATCGGCGCCTCCACCCATCTGCTTAAAAACTTTGCTTCGGTGCGGGATAAGATTCAAGGCATCGAAGATATCGGCGCCTCCAACAATCCGAATCTGGAGAAAATGCTGGAACTGAAGCCGGACTTGATCATTGTGCCTGAAGGCAAGTTAGAGGATATCGAGAAATTAAACAAGATCGCGCCTACGGTCGCCGTCAAGTGGGAAGGCAGCGAGCCGTTCAAGCAGCTGCGGGACGTCGCGGAAGTTCTGGGCCAGAAAGAGCAGGCCGAGCAATGGATTCAGGAATACAACAAGAAGGGCGAAGAAGCCAGACAGAAGCTCGCTTCCTTCGTCAAGCCGGGTGAAACGTTCGGTGCGGTCGTCATCGGCGGCTTCAAGAAAGGCCAGCTCAGGGTTTACGGCAATGGCAATGTAGGCTATACTTTATTCGAGACGCTGAAGTTCCCGATGACGGACGTCGTCAAGAAAGAATGGGATAAGGGCGGTAATGAGCTCGGGATGAACATTTCATTGGAGAAGCTGCCGGAATTTGCATCGGCAGACCGGTTGTTCGTCGTCCGCTTCGACAATGATCCTGAGTTTCTCAAAGAAGTCGAATCCAGCAGGCTCTGGAACAATCTGCCCGCTGTCAAAAACAATAAAGTGTACGTCGTCGCTGCGGATCTGTGGTTCACCTACGATGTCCTGTCGTTCGACGCCCAGCTCTCCGATGCTATCCAGCTATTAAGCAAACCATAGGTTCACATACAGGTGTACATTCAAACAAACAAGTTCTTCAATTTCGATTGAAGAACTTGTTTGTTTTGACGGAGGTCGTCATGGTTCCAATCGTGTATATATGGGCAGACTCGCTTCTTCTCTCCTGTGGGGGATTGTCCGACCTGACCGGGCAGACGTTAAGCCAGCATGCGCTGGTTGTCGTTGCTGAGGGCGAAGGCATACTCCGGGCGAACGGCCGGTCCTATGCGCTGAAGCCGGGTCTCTGCTTGGCGTTCGATCCGGATACGGACCTGCACATCAGCAACCGCTCGGCCGGCTGGCTGCAAGCCTTCCTGATCCGGTATGTGCCGGTTCAGGTTCCATCTGCCGCGCCGCCGGGGGCTCCCGGAGCAACGGGATTTCAGGCCGGAGAGGTGATTTCATCCTCCGCCAAGGCGGTTCAGCTTGCGCAATCCTTGTATGACAGCCGTGAGATTGATCGTGAGCTTCAAGAATACAGCAACCACGCCCTTTTCCAGGAACTGATACTTATCTTGATGAAAGCGCAAGCCGGGGGTAAGGAGCAACAGAGCATTCAGGCGGTGGAGAGATCCATCTCTCAGATGGAGGAATCCTCCACGCTCGACTATACGCTTGGACAACTGGCAGAGATGGCGGGGCTCTCGGCCCGGCATTACTCCCGGATCTTCCGCAAGCTGACCGGCCAGAGCCCGATCGATTATCTCATCGGTTTGCGAATGAAACGGGCCAAGGAGCTGCTCGCTGTATCCGATCATGCGGTCCATGCGGTCGCCAGCCATCTGGGCTTCCGCGATCCGTTCCACTTCAGCCGGACCTTCAAGCAGCAGACCGGCGCCTCGCCGCGGCTGTACGCCCAGCTTCAGAAAGAAAGAACGCGCCTCACTTCCCTCCAGTTCCTCGGGGAGATGCTCGCGCTGGGGATCAAACCGGTCGGAGCCCCGACCCAGCTGCTGCGTGGCCGATATCTCAGCAGCCATGCGGCGGGCATCGAGGAAATTGCGGAGACGGTCGTGACGCCCTATATGGACAGGCTTGCCGACTTGAAGCCTGATGCCATCGTCACCTTCAATGGCTATCACCTCTCGGAATACACCAAGATCGCACCTACGCTCGATATTCCGTGGAAGATGCCGTTTTTCGAACGATTCACCCTTATCGCGGATCTATTGGGTAAGAAGACAGCGGCCGAAGCCTGGATACACAGCTACCAAGGTGAAACCGAGGAAACAAAGGCTCAGCTTAGCCGGTATATGTCCCCCGAGCAAACTGTCTCCTTCTTCTGGATGCGTGGGCTTCCGGCTACCTTTCAGGTGTATTTTGATGTGGGCGTGCTGTACAGGGATCTGGGCTTCCAGGCGCCTCCGGCCGTAACCGCCGTGCAGAACCAGAAGGAACATCCGTTCAAGAGGGATATCCCTCTCAGTGAGCTGGCCCGGTATGCCGGTGACTATCTGTTCGTAGTCGTCTCCCTCGATGCACATTCGCAAGCGCAATTTGCAGCCCTCTCCGCCAGCCCGCAGTGGCAGCAGCTCAAAGCCGTGCGCAGCGGGAAGGTCTATCTGCTGACTGAGGACTGGCTGCGCGAGGACCCGCTGTCTATGCTCGGGCAGGTCCGGGATGCACTGAGACTGCTGCATGCTTGAACGGACCCGGCTGTCTTGCAGATAAGCAGATCACAGCAAAACCCCCTCTAGGCGTCAGCCTAAAGGGGGTTTTGCTGTTACAAAGGTTGATTATGCCTGCGACGGCGCAAGCTTGCCGTCTCCGTCCTCCGCCTTCTTCTCCTGCGGCTCGCTCATCTTATTCGAGGTACGCAGCGGAATCTCGCGCAGGAAGAAGGTCAGCAGCATCGCGATGACGAGCAGCGCCGCTCCCGCGAGAAATACGGTGGTCAGCGAGGCGCTCAGCGCATCGCGCAGCATGTCGATCATTTTGGCGAGAATCGGCTGAATCTGCTCCGGCAAGGTATGCTGCAGCTCCGCCAGCCTCGGCTGATCGAGCAGCATCTCCGGATTCTGGAAGGCTGCGAGCTTGGAAGCAACCGCCGGATCCAGCTTGGATATATCCACGCCCCCTCCTGAAGCGATAGTCGCCTTCAGGTTGCTGGTCAGCTGGGAGGTCATAATCGTCCCCATCACAGCAATACCAATTGTACCGCCCAAGTTACGGAACAGCTGGGAGGAAGCCGTCGCTACACCGAGCTCGGATGGTTCGGCGGCATTCTGCACGGTCAGCGAGAATACCGGCATCCCAAGTCCGAGACCGAAGCCGAAGATCAGCATGCTCAGGACAGCCATCCACACGCTGTTCATGTAAGCCATCATGATCATACTCAGCACCATGACCGGCATCCCGATCAGGGCGTAACGCTTGTATTTACCTGTTTTCGTAATCAGTCTCCCCGTGACCGCACTGACCACGACCATACTGAGGGACATCGGCATCGTCACATAACCGGAATACGTCGGAGCAATTCCTAATACCCCTTGCACGAAGAACGACAGGTAGATCAGCGCCCCCATCATCCCAGCGTTCATCAGGAACCCGATGACATTGGAGATCGTAATGATGCTGTTGCGGAATAACGATAACGGCAGTACTGGACTCTTCGCTCTCGACTCGACCCAGATGAAGATTGCCAAGAAGATAAGCGTCGCTGCGAACAGCCCGAGAATTTGCTGGGAGCCCCAGGCATACTTGGTTCCTGCCCAGGAGAAGCCGAGCAGCATCGGCACGATGGTCAAGGTCAGGAACAGCGACCCGGCATAGTCGATCTTCTCCGACGCCCGGCGCTCCACCTTAGGAAACAGAGCCATGATCAATACGAAAGCGATCAAGCCGATCGGCAGGAAAATCCAGAATACCCACTTCCAGCTCATATGGTCGACGATCCAGCCGCCCAAAGTTGGGCCAAGCACGCTGGAGAAGCCGAATACCGCCATCATCAGCCCGGTCCATTTGCCGCGCTCACGCGGCGGGAACAAATCTCCGACGGCGGTAAACGCACAGGACATAATAATCCCGGCCCCGACACCTTGAACTCCCCGATATGTGATCAGCTCGAAGATGTCCCGCGCAAACCCGCTCAAGAAAGCACCTATAATGAAAAAAACAATACCCGCCAATATAAACGGCTTGCGCCCGTAAATATCGGATAGCTTCCCGACAAGCACCGTAGCAATCGTCGAGGTCAGCATGTAGATCGTGATGACCCATGTGTAATAATCCATGCCGCCCAGAATCGCGATAATGCGCGGCATCGCCGTACTCACGATCGTCTGGTTGATCGCGGCGAAGAACATCGCGGCTATAATCGCCACCATGATCGTCAGCTTGCGCTGCTGAGTTAAATGCTCCACTTCTACCTTCTCCTTGTCTCTGCATGTTTTGGACTTGATGAATTCATTTCATACTATAATATTTTAAAAGTAAACAATTAAACTATACAATAAGTATGTGTGATCCGTCAAATCAATGACAAAATAGACCAAATGATTCGCAACAGGAAAAGGACTCCTTGCGGAGTCCTTCCCGGCGGTGACACTGGTTTTGGTCTACTGCGATTGTTACCTGATTGAATCTCGGGTATTCCAACATGGACGATGCAGTACAGGTACTACAGGAACGTCTCTGCGGCACATCCCCTCGCTTCGCTTAGGATTCGATCACGCATTCCTCTGCCTTGGTATTGCTCGTTAGATCGCCCAACGGAACCACACCTCTCTCGTTCACCGCCTGAAAGTAGTATGATCCGTTTGCCTCTTTCCTATACATCCCGATTTAAAATTAGGTAAATAACGAACGGGAGAACGGGTACTTGGGCCGACGGCCAGCCCGTTAGACCGGTTTACCTTCAAGCTTAATGAGGAAAATATTCACTACTTTCGCTTCATGAAGGGGTGTGCCGGATACTTTACAATTAGTAACGGAAAACCAAGATTCTCCGAAGGAGTGAACAAGTATAGTGAAATCGTCTCTCTGGCGAACTCTCCTCGTACTCGCGTGCTGCATATTCGTCATTCAGCCTCTCGCCTTAGCCGAATCGGAATCCTCATCGTCCTCTTCTGTCGGCACCCCCAAACTATGGCAGCAGGAATACTGGTTCAACAGCTATTGGGGCTATCATCTAGGCTATTCTTCGTTCGATAATCGTACTGAGTTTTATGCTGGCGGACCTCAAGGTGAAAGCTGGATGGTCAGCATCGACGGCGATCGCTTCCGCTTGCGCGACTGGAATCATGTGAAGCCCACCATCTATACCAAGGTGCTTAACTACCAAACCTTGAACGGCGCGAATACCGAAATATCTACAGCGATTATCGACAAGGACGGGCGTCTGTACGATACCAAGAATCAAAGCCTGGGTATCTTAACCGTTCGATATTCCGGCAATCTCCAGATCACGACCGATGTGTCTTTTTCCAGAAACTAATCCCTCCAGCAAAGCGAACAGCCCCCGATGATGCTCGGGGGCTGTTCGCTTTGCTGGGTTGGCTGTTCGTAGGATTCCGCAAGTCTCTTTCGGCAAGGCTAGAAGAACTACTTGGCTCCGCCATTCTTTTTTCGTTTCTTCGACTCATCCATTTCGATGATGTGGGCTGGCTTCAGTTCTAAATTTTCGAATAGCGCTGTCATGCTTTTCATCTTTGCGAGCGCTTCATCCTCCCGAAGAGGACCGTACAGGACTTTGCCCTTGTAGCAGATGTTGAATTTCATCAGGCAGCACTCTCCATAACTTAGATCTTTATAGGTCTATAGTATCATATAGATTGACTCTAATGGCAAGTACTGTCTTCAAAATTATAAAAAATTGAGTCTCAAATCCTATTTTTTTGATTTAAAAGTAAATCTTACTTTCATTTCAAAACGTTTGTGGAATCCCGCTTCCATCACCAAGGAAGGCTTTCCATCCTGCGAAGTATAGTTGTCAGGTAAGAAAGGAATAATTAGGTGGACTAAGTACGGGAGAGGAGAACGCTGATGTTCCGCTGGCTGCTGAGAAGCAAATACCGATCTAAGCCGTCATCCCGCCCTGCCAGGGTCGGGCCGCCGCCGCCTCCTGTCGCGGACCCGTTGTCCTATATTCGCCAGGAATTAAAAGGAAGCATGGACGTCAAATTCCGGCATATTGCGGCAGGGTCCGGCATTCCTTGTACCATGGTCTATATCGAGTCCATTATCGACGGTCAAGCTCTGCAGGAATATGTGATCACCCCTTTGATCGAATGGCCTTCTGCCGCTTCAAGTCAGGAGCTGCTGTCTTCGCTGGGCGCGCAGGCGCTGCCCACACTTCAGACCCGATTGACGACCGATATGGGACAGGCGGTCAATGCCCTGCTGAAGGGAGCCGGGGTACTTATTGTAGACAAGGAGCATACGGTCTGTCTGTTTCCGTTAACCTCTTACAGCCAGCGCGCAGTTACAGAATCCCAGAATGAAATGGTTATCGTCGGTCCGCAGGAAGCTTTCGTCGAAAACCTGAATACGAACTTGTCGCTGCTGCGGCACAAAGTCAAGCATCCCAGCTTCAAGACCCTCGAATATATGATCGGCACTTATACGCAAACTCGCACTTGCGTTTTTTATATGGAAGGGCTTTGCGATCCACAGGTACTGAAAGAAGTCACGAACAAGCTCGAGCAGATCCGTATGGATGGCGTCCTGGGTGTGAGTTATATCGGCGAGCATCTGGATACATGCCCCAAGTCTCCGTTCCCGACCGCTCAGTATACCGAGCGTCCCGACACACTGGCGGCCTCGCTGCTGGAAGGACGTATCGGGGTTATGGTAGAAGGGACGCCCCAGACTCTGATTGTTCCCGTCACCTTCTTCTCCCTGATGCAATCGCCCGAGGACTATTTCCAGGGGTCACTCGCAGCAACCTGGATCCGGTGGGTCCGTTTTTTCTTTGTTGTCGTCTCGTTCCTGCTGCCTTCGATTTATATTGCGATTACGACTTTCCATCCGGAGATGATTCCTTCGAACCTGCTCGTAACGATCAGCGCGGCCAGGGAAAGCATTCCTTTTCCCGCTCTTGCGGAGGTAATCATCATGGAGCTGACCTTCGAGGCACTCAGAGAAGCAGGCATCCGGATTCCCCGGCCCTTGGGGCAGACCGTCTCGATCATCGGCGCTATCGTGATCGGACAGGCTGCCGTACAGGCAGGGATCGTATCGGCCCCGACGGTCATCGTCGTGTCGATCACCGGGATCGCTTCGTTTATTATTCCACACTTCGAGCTGGGGCTTGCCTTCAGGCTGCTGCGCTTTCCCTTGCTGCTGCTCGGAGGGACGATTGGCCTGCTTGGGATCATTACAGGACTATGCATCATGTTCTTCCATCTGGTAACCGTTCATTCCTTTGGCGTTCCCTATATGCATCCGCTGGCTCCTCTCGTATTCAAGGACTGGAAGGATGTATTCATCCGTGCGCGGTGGACGAACTTGCAGGGGAAGCCGGATGCTTTCGCCCCCAGGCGAAAGGACGGGCAGGATACGGCATGAACCCATTCGTAAAAAGCAGCCTTCTACTGATGCTATGCGCGCTCCTGAGCGGTTGCTGGTCCAAAATCGAAATTAACGACCGGAACTTCATTACGAGCGCCTACGTGGACCTATCCGACAGACCAGGAGAAATCGAGCTAACGGTCATGTCCCCCCTTCCCAACCGGCTGGGCCTGACCGGACAAACCCAGAATGGGGGGAAGGGCCGCCCCTTTGCAACCGTCACCAAATCAGGTAAAACATTGCCTGAGGCCTTCCAGAATATCCAGTCGGATATGACCCGCAAGCTGACTTGGGGCCAGACAAGAGCCGTGGTCGTCAGCCAGGCCTACGCCGAACGGGGGATCAATGAACTGCTGGAATGGGCGGCCCGTCGTACTTATTTTCCTCTCAAGACCTTTTTGTTTATAGCGCCAGGCAAAGCCAAAGACTTTACGAATTTAACGCCGATCTTCGAACAGACGCCTTCGGAAATTCTGCGGGAATTTGCCAATCAGCACACGCTGTTGGATACGCAAATTAAGGATGTGCTCTTTGCGATCAACGCCAAGCAGGGGACAGCCATTACGCTCTTAAGCTTAAAATCCTCATCGCTGGTCAGTGAAGGCGGCAAGAAAGGAAGCTGGGCCGGAATAGGCGGAGCCGCGCTGATGGATAAGGACAAGATGGTAGGCACACTTCCACACGAGGATGCGGTCATGATCGCCTGGGCTCTCGGCTCGCTGGAAAATCCTTATTTTTCTTTCCAGATGGATGAAGGAAACTTCAGCTTCGCCTTCTATCGGCTGAAAACCCGGATCCAGCCCCGTGTGCAGGATGGACGTATTTCCTACCGCATTTCGCTGGCGGCGCAAGCGGGATTGGAGCAGTCGAAAGGACCGGCCAACCTGAATGAAGCAGGCATTATCCGGCGGCTGGAGCAGCAGATGAATGCCAAGATCGCAGCCGATATGCGGACTGCCCTGCGTAAAACCCAAAAAGCAGGAGCGGATGTCCTGCAGCTCGGCTCCTATCTCGACTGGTACTATCCGAAGACCTGGGAGCAAGTCAAGGAGCGCTGGCCCCAGGTCTATGCCGGAGAGGTAAAATTCGATGTCGACGTGTCGATAACCTTCAAGCGCTACAATTCGGAAAGCACGCCATTCTGGACAACGGGATAAATCCGCTAGCCAAGCGTGCAGCATCAGCCAAGCAAGCTGTCAACCAGGGAGGAGGTGCATCATGAAAACCTACAGCTTATCGCAATTATCCAGGCTTTGGATGACTTTTCTGATCGCATCTCCCCTTACTTTCCTGCTTGGCGGCCTGTTTGTGTCCGGCCGTTTTCTCGGATGGATCGTTATTCCGGCCGCGTTAGTGCTGAGCCTGATTCTGGTGTATGGAGCCCATTCTCTTGGCTCAGCCCATCCCGGAGAGTCCTGGGAGCAATACGGCGCAGCTATTGTAGGCAAGTGGATTCACCAGTTGTTCATCCTGATCATCGCCATGTACTGCCTGTCACTCGCCGCTATCTGCACAACCAAATATACGGTTCTAATGGGCTCCATGTATTTGCCGAACACACCGGACACACTGATTCTGGCCATCTGTATATTCTGTATTCTGCTGGTAGCCAGATCAGGCATCCGGACCCTTGTATTCATGTCCGACGGCTTCTTTCTTCTCGTCTTCGGCGCCAGTATCCTCATGCTCCCCTTTATGGCCGTTAGCGCCAAGATGGAGATGAGCCGGGCTCTGGTCACTCATTGGGACAGCGTCACTTTCCTCAAATCTACGCTGTATGTCGGCGCGTGGTTCAGCGAAATTTTTCTGACCCTTTTGCTGTTTCCCTACTTTCCGGCCCATGGCAAAAGGATGCGTTATCTGACACTCGCTGTTGCGGGCTCCGGGCTGCTTTTGCTGGCATACTGGTTTGTCATTCTGTTTGTATTCGGACCTGATCTGGCCGCGCATTTGCGGTTTCCGCTTATCGAGGTGATCCGGCTCATTTCACTTGGAGATATTATGGAGAACCTGGATCCGGTAGCCATCTCCATCTGGTCCTCCTCCCTGTTGATCAAGGGGTCCCTGCTGCTGTTTCTTGCGGCAAGGCTTGTGTCGCAGCAGTTGCAGTTGACCACCCACAGGCCGCTAACGCTTGGGCTGGCCCCTTTCATATTCGCGGGGTCCTACCTGCTGCTCCAACATCCGGAGATACTCGACCGCATGCTGCTAACCATGTCCACCGCCTTGATCGTATTGGGCATGGCGATGATTCCCTACCTATACCTCGCCATCTATAAAATACGGCACCGGAAGCCTTCGCCTTCTTCCGACCCAACGTAGAAAATATCTGATGAGCTTCATTCAGTCGGCATTACGGGTATGATGTACGGGGGCGGGCCGCTCAGCGTCTGAACCCGCTTTCCTTGCATTGTATAGAAAAGGCCGAATTCAAGGGTCAGGAAAACCCTTGAATTCGGCCTTTTTTTGCTTCATCGCCGCCGGATGGGGCACACTCAGGTGCTAGACATACACTTGATCAATAGAAACCATTAATTTTTGGATAGAAAAATCAAATTAGACGTTCCATCGGCGCAATGCTAGTATTTAAACCATATTCACACTTAACATATTGGAATAATGTAAATTAAGGTTAAGGAGCGAGGCTAACCTATGATCTCCATTAAAGCCCCTGAGCAATATTGGAATGAACCCGATCTTTTGTTAAAAAGCGGTGCATTGATTGCCCCTCTCGGGCAGAGGGCTTTCCTTATCGCCGGCGATAAAGCTCTGAACGCCGTCCATCCCACTTTGCTTGAAAGCTTGGACCAAGCTGGGATTGCTTACGAAATTGCACCGTTCGGCGGAAAAGTCACTCTGCCGGAAATCGAAGAGTATACTGCCAAAGCTTCCGTCTACCAGGCTGAGATCATCATCGGCGTTGGCGGCGGCAAGGTTCTAGATCTTACTAAGGCCATCGGCGACAAGCTCCGTCTCCCCGTCGTTTCCGTGCCGACGGTAGCGGCAACCTGCGCTTCCTGGGCGGCAGTTTCCATCCTTTACGACGATCTAGGGCGCTCGTCCGGGTATCAGCCCAATCGGCGCTCCCCTGCCCTAGTGCTGGCTGATACGCGTGTGCTCGCTTCCGCGCCCAAGCGATATTTGGCCTCGGGGATCGGCGATACCATTGTGAAATGGTATGAAACCGTTGTAAACCTAAGCGACGATCCCGACGGGCTGGATATCCGAATCGCAACTCAGACTGCGAAGCTAGCGCTTGAAAGACTGCGTCTCCATGCTTTGCAAGCCTATGAAGCAGCCGGTACCGGACAAGTGACGCATGCGCTGACGGAGACGATTGATTCGGTTATCGTGCTTGCAGGACTTGCCGGCACGATTCAAGGCTCCACATCTCGTGCGGCCATCGCCCATGCCATCCACAACAGCCTTACCTTTCTCCCCCAGACTGCTGGAACGCTCCACGGAGAGAAGGTGGCCTTCGGACTGCTCACCCAGGTGGTCCTTGAATCACGAGCAGAAGAAGAAATCCGCGAGCTGGCCCTATGGCTCCATAAACTGAACCTCCCCATTACGCTGGAAGCGCTGGGCATCTTCCAAGACCCGGCCTCCGCTGCGCTTGAAATCGCCAAAGGCGTCCAACTGAGAGATGGCGCGACGAAAAGCTTATCGTTCGAGGTGAGCGAATCCCTGCTGGCCGAGGCTATTCAGCGAGCCGACGGATGGGGTCGCCGCATCATTGAGGCAGGCTACGCAGCCATTTAACCACTACTACATACTGAAGGGGCGTTACGAGCATGTTCAGATTCAGAAAGCTTGCCGTGCAAACGGTTATTTCCTTGTTTGTCATCATGCTTGCTGCCGGATGCAGCAGTAAGCCGGCCCCCCAAGAAGCAGCGAAGTCTGAGAAGCCAGCTTCCGCCCCGGCGTCAGGAACTGCTGCCTCTTCCTCCCCCGATCTCAGCAAAGTCACGTTGCGCGTCGGGCAGACCGGCTGGAGCAGCTGGGAATTAGGCTTTAAAGAAGCGGGCCTCAGCGATACTCCTTACAAAGTGCAGTACAGCGTATTCCAGGGCGGCAACCTGCAGCTCGAAGCCATGGCCGCTAACAACCTGGATCTGGGATCTACCAGCGAAATCCCCCCTATCTTCGCTTCTCTCGCAGCCAACGGAGGGAACTTCAAGATCATCGCTTCCTTCGAATCGACAACGCTGAATCAAGAGCTCGTCGTCCCCAAAGGCTCGCCCATCAAGAGCGTAGCGGATCTGAAAGGGAAAAAGGTGGCTTATGTGAACGCCACAACAGCGCACTACTTCCTGGTCAAAATGCTGCAGTCGGCCGGCTTGTCTTGGACAGACATTGATGCTGTGTCCTTATCGACATCAGACGGCTTAAGCGCACTGCTCGGCGGCAAAGTCGACGCCTTGGCGAGCTACGGCAACGCCATCATTTCCGCTCGCCAGAACGGAGCCACCCAGCTCGCCAGCGCCAAAGATATCTTATCGGGCAACTTCTTGTATGCATCAACACCTGAAGCGATCAACGACCCTGCCAAGCACGCCGCGATCGTGGATTTCTTATCTCGCTTGGACAAATTTTACGCATGGACCCGCAATAATCAACAGAAGTGGGCCGAGATTACGGCTACCAATACGAAGCAGCCTGTCGAGCAAGCGCTCGATACCTTGAAGAAAGGGGAAGCTCAGCGTCCCTCCAAGCTCTCCTCCAACTACGAGAAAGCGATCGCCTCCCAGCAGGACGTTGCCGATACGTTAGCCGGCGTAGGACTTCTCAAGAACAAAATCGACGTCAGCAGCACGTGGAGCAAAGCCTTTGAAGAAGAACTGAAAAAAATAACGTCATCCTCCAAATAAAAGATTGAAAGGAGCGTAATTGCCCTTGAAATTGTCAAAGGCCAAGCGCCGATTTCATCAAGTGGCCCCCTGGATTCTGCCTGTCGTGATCCTGCTCGCCTGGCATCTGCTCACCTCTACCGGGCTGCTTCCGGCCAATGTGCTGCCCCAGCCGCTCCAGGTACTGAGTGTCCTGGTCAGCCTGGTGAAATCTGGCGAGCTGTTCGTCCATATCGGGATTAGCGCCCAGCGGGCTTTGAGCGGATTTCTGATTGGCGGGGGCATCGGGTTCCTGTTCGGATTGATCAACGGCTTCTGGCGCACGGCCGAGCGACTATCGGACTCGTCCATCCAAATGGTGCGCACCATCCCCCATCTCTCCTTAATCCCGCTGGTCATCATCTGGTTCGGTATCGAAGAACCCGCCAAGCTGGTACTCGTCGGTCTAGGGGTGTTCTTCCCGGTTTATCTCAATACCTTCCACGGCATCCGGTCCATTGATCCGGGATTAATCGAGATGGGGAAAGTGTACGGACTGAGCAACGTTTCGCTTTACCTGCATATCATCCTGCCGGGAGCGCTCCCTTCTATTCTCGTGGGCGTCCGCTACGCCCTCGGCATCATGTGGCTGACGCTGATCGTCGCCGAAACCGTGGCCGCCAAGTCGGGACTTGGGTACATGGCTATGCATGCCCGGGAATTTTTCCAGATGGACGTCATCGTCCTGAGCATCTTGATCTACGCGCTGCTGGGCAAGCTGTCGGACAGCTCCGCCAAGCTTCTGGAAAGATGGTGGCTGCAGTGGAATCCGAATTATTCGTCACGATAACGAACGAAAAGAGGTGACAAACGGCATGCATCAGTCGAAACCGGGCTCGCACATCCATATCCGAAATGTTTCCAAGTCTTTCGATCAACAGCCGGTATTATCGGACATCAACGTGACGATTGAACCCGGAGAATTTGTCGCGATCGTAGGCCAGAGCGGCTGCGGGAAAAGCACGCTGCTCCGCTTGATCGCGGGGCTGGACCAGCCTTCGACCGGCTTCCTGTCCCTGGATAACCAGACGACGGACACCATGCATCAGGATACGCGGTTCCTGTTCCAGGAGGCCCGGCTTCTGCCGTGGAAAAGAGTGCTCGATAACGTGCGCATAGGCGCGGCCGGCAAGGATCGTGCAAGCGCGGCGGAAGCTCTGGCCATGGTCGGACTCGCTGAACGCGGAGGCGATTGGCCGAGAGTGCTCTCCGGCGGGCAGAAGCAGCGGGTTTCCCTGGCTCGGGCGCTCGTTAGCCGTCCGCGTCTCCTGCTGCTGGACGAACCGCTTGGCGCCTTGGACGCTTTAACTCGAATCGAGATGCAGCAGTTGATCGAGCAGTTGTGGCTGAAGCATGGCTTCACCGTCATTCTGGTCACCCATGACGTCAGCGAGGCTGTCGCCTTGGCGGATCGGGTGCTGCTGATCGAGCAAGGAAACATCGCTTTGGATATCTCTATTACCTTAGCGCGTCCCAGGGAGAGAGATTCCGGCTTCGCCCACTTTGAGAGTTTAATTCTGAATCGGGTGCTCAAGAAGAATCCGCGAGACGCAGAGCTTGCACAAGCCAAGAAATTATCTTATTCCATCTAACTCTATGAAAAGCAGGTGAATCCGATGACTTCACGTTTAGAGCCATTTTCCTTTGCCCGACGAATTCCCTCCACGCCCTCCATCGGGAGCTCAACGGTAACCAAGCCGGATCATATTCATCTCTCCTTCGGCTTCGCCGCTCCGCATTTGTTCCCGATAGAACAGCTGTCCGCCTCAGCAGCCGACGCCGTCACCCAGCATGGCAGGAAAGCCTTGCAATATTCCGGCGCTCCCGGTCCCGGCAAAATTCTGCAGTGGATTCAGGAGCGGTCCCTGGTCCACGGTATCCGCGCGGACTTGAATCAAATTCTGGTCACGTACGGCTCGACGCAGGGCATCGATCTGGCAACCCGAATTTTAGTCGATCCCGGGGATCATGTCTGGGTCGAGTCGCCTTCCTTCTTCAGCGCGCTTCAATCGTTTCGCGCAGCCGAAGCGGTCGTCACTTCTTTCCCCATCGATGAGGACGGGGTTCGTGTTGATCTGATCGAGAACGCTCTGGTCGAGGCCAAGCGGGACGGGCGGCCGATCCCTAAGCTGCTCTACACGATGCCGACCTACCATAATCCGGGAGGGGTAACGCTATCCATCGAGCGGCGGAAGCGATTGGTGCAGCTCGCCGAAGCATACAACTTCTTTATTCTGGAGGATGACGCCTACTCAGAGCTGAATTTTACGGGAAACCAGTATCCGCCCCTCTACACCTTGTTTCCCGAAAGAGTCATCTATCTCAATACCTTCTCCAAAATTATCGGACCCGGTCTGCGTCTGGGCTGGGTGATCGCGGATCAGCAGGTGATCCAGAAAGTGAGATTGCTGAATTTGGGCGGCAGCATCGGCGTATTTACGCAGGAAATATTGGCACAGCTCATCGATAACTTCGCTTTCCAGAACCATGTGGACGCTCTGAGCGCGCACTACCGCAAGCAGCGAGATGTTATGGCTGAAGCCCTTCGTGAACATTTCGGGGAGCATGTATCGTTTCATTTGCCGGAAGGAGGCTTCTACATCTGGCTTCGATTCGCCGATCATGTGAACACGAGCGAATGGGTGCAGGATGCCGCGAGCCGAGGCGTAAGCTTCGTGGAAGGAAAGAGCTTCTTCGCGGACCCGGAAGGCTACCATTATGCGAGGCTGTGCTTCAGTTATGTGAGCGAAGAGCAAATTGTAAGAGGCGTCAAGCTGCTGGCGGACAGTTATTTTTCGTACATCGGTCGCGAAGCGGTACGCTCAAGCTAAAACAAAGCTTTGAAGTGAAACAAAGAAACCGTCTCCTGGTTCCTGATCGGATGCGATCCTGTCATTGGCCAAGAAACGGTTTCTTTGTGTCGCTAGGGTTATATGCGGGTACGCCTAAGCTAGACTACACCATGATTTTGCAAATATCGTTCGTGAATTCGACCGGATCTTGCAGCGGCAAGCCTTCGATCAGCAGCGCCTGGTTGTACAGCAGCGCCGTGTACAGGTTCAGCTTTTCCTTGTCCGTCTCGAATGCCGCCTGCAGCGATTTGAACACGTCATGCTGGACGTTGATTTCTAAGACCTTGTCGGCCTTTACATTCGGGTTGTTCGGCATCGCGTTCAAGATTTTCTCCATCTCGATCGTAACCTCGCCCTCGGTGGACAAGCAGACCGGATGCGATCTTAGACGCTTGGAGGCACGAACGCCTGTAACCTTATCGCCAAGCAGACTCTTCATATGCTCGAAGAGCTCCTTGTCGGCTTCCTTCGCAGACTCGTCCTTGTCTGCAGACTCCTCAGGCTCGATACCCAGGTCGCCGCTCGATACGGAACGGAATTCCTTGTCCTTGTACTTCGTGATCATCTTGATCGCGAACTCGTCGATATCGTCGGTGAAGTACAGGATCTCGAAGCCCTTCTCCGCCACCAGCTCGGTTTGCGGCAGCTTCTCGATGCGCTCGTTGGACGGACCGGAAGCGTAGTAGATATACTTCTGATCCTCTGGCATGCGGGACACGTACTCGTCCAGTGAGACCAGTTTCTTCTCCTTGGAGGAATGGAACAGCAGCAGATCCTGCAGCACGTCCTTGTGGGTGCCGTAGTCGCTGTACACGCCGAACTTCAGCTGGCGGCCGAAGGCGCCGTAGAACTGCTCGTACTTCTCGCGCTCGTCCTTCAGCAGGCTTTGCAGCTGGCCCTTGATCTTGCTCTCGATGTTCTTAGCGATCAGCTTCAGCTGGCGGTCATGCTGGAGCATCTCGCGGGAGATATTGAGCGACAAGCTCTCGGAATCAACCATCCCTTTGACGAAGCTGAAGTAATCTGGGAGCAGGTCGGAACATTTGTCCATGATCAGGACGCCGTTCGCATACAGCTCCAGGCCCTTCTCGAACTCCTTGGTGTAGTAATCGAATGGCGTGCTGCCCGGTATGTACAGAATCGCCTGGTAGACGACCGCACCGTCCGCACTGATATGAATATGCTTGATCGGCTTGTCGAAGCCGTAATGTTTCTCTTGGTAAAAGTTCTCGTAATCCTCAGCCGTCAGCTCACTCTTGTTCTTGCGCCAGATCGGCACCATGCTGTTGACGAGCTGCTCCTCGCGGTATTCCTCGAACTCGCCCTCGCTGCCTTCCTTCGGCCGGCTGCCGGATACGTCCATCTTGATCGGATAACGGATGAAGTCCGAGTACTTCTTGATGATCGAACGGAGGCGGTACTCTTCCAGGAACTCATCGTAATTGTCGTCTTCCGTATTGTCCTTGATTTGCAGGGTAATCTCCGTACCGACGGAATCCTTCTCAGCCGGTTCGATCGTATAACCGTCCGCACCGGTCGATTCCCACTTGTAGGCGGTATCGCTGCCCAGAGCCTTACTGACCACCGTGACGACATCCGCGACCATGAAGGCCGAGTAGAAGCCGACGCCGAATTGCCCGATAATATCGTGGCCGTCCTTGGACTCATTTTCTTTCTTGAATGCAAGCGAGCCGCTCTTGGCGATGACCCCGAGGTTATTCTCGAGTTCTTCCTTCGTCATCCCGATCCCCGTATCGCGGAGCGTCAGCGTTCTGTTCGCCTTGTCGGCATTCACTTTAATATAGTAGCTGTCCTTCTCGAAAACCAGGTTGTCGTCGGTCAGCGCTTTGTAGTAAATTTTGTCGATCGCGTCGCTCGCATTGGAAATCAGCTCTCTGAGGAAAATTTCCCTTTGCGTGTAGATGGAGTTGATCATCATTTCCAATAGTCGTTTGGATTCAGCCTGAAACTGCTTTTTTTCCACTCCGGATCTCTCCCCTTTCATAAATGAAGCGTCAACCTGTCGTTAGCACTCTCAACATCCGAGTGCTACTCACTTTTTTATAACATTCCTCATTTTCGATGTCAAGGCGGAATAGGAACAAGCGGGGAAATCTACAAAAAGACCGCTGCCTCCCCAAGGAAGCAGCGGTCTAATTCAAGGTAAGGCTTCCCCTGGCTAGCTATGGAGATTCCATCAGCTGCCCGATCTCCATCCCTTCCTGAAGCTCGAGCAGGCGCTGCCACAAAGCCTGGTCATAAGGAGACGCAGGACGGACGTGCCCCTGCTCTCCTCCCCGGAGCAGAAGCGGAAGCACGGCTCGGAAAGCCGATGCCTGCTGAAGCTCCGTACCGGCCAGCACCGACCTGCGGGCCGGTGCATAGCCGGATTCCAGGCTTAACGCGACCGACGATGCCGGCTCTGCTGCATATCGCAGGAAGGAAAGCGCGCGGTTCTCCTGCTCCGGGTCGGACTTGAACAGCATCAGCCCGGTCCCTCCCGGGCTGTACGCCGGCTGCCGCCCGTCCTCCGTGTACGGAAGCTCTCGCACGCCCAGCTCGAATCTCTCGGCAATCAGCTTCATGTAGCTCATATATTTATCGGAGAAGCTGAGCAGCACAGCTCCCTGACCTTGAACGAACTGTCCCGCAGCTCTCTGATGCGTCAGCGGAGGAATAAGCGCATGCGTTCGGACGGCGCTCATCCACAGAGGCGCATCCTGCGGCTTGAGCGGCCCCTCTGGACCGCCTGTATGCGCCTCTCCCGCACGATCCAGCAAGCCCGGGTGCATCGCCAGCAGGTAGGCAGGCGTCCGGGCGTCCGTATGGAAGCCCCAGATCGAGCCACTGGTCTGATGAACCTTGTCCATCAGCTGCCGGCTCTTCGTCCACAGTTCTTCCCAAGTCAGCTCTCCACCCAGCGCGAACCGGTTGGAGGAAAGCAAGCTCTGATTATAATAAAGCACCGGCAGGCTGAAGCCGACCGGCATCGCCCAGTACTGGCTCTCCATCTGAAACCGGGACGCAATCCCCGGCAGGAAGTCATCCCTGAGCCTCTCCGGCAGCCTGTCCGTCAGCTCGGCTATATGCCCACGTTCCACGAAGGACGCGATTCCGAAGTCTGCGCCGATCTCCGCGAGATCGGGAGGGGTGCCGGCCGAGTCGGCGGCGGATAGCTCATGCAGCAGCACATCCGGATTCGCGAACAGCCGGACCTTCACGCTCACATCGGCATGTTCGCGTTGAAATTGTTCCGCAAGCGTGTAGAACGCGGAGGTACTCGCCCATAATTCGACCGTGGGACGGGAAGGGGATTGACGGACCAGATAGAAGTTCTGCGTGCTTAACCGAACCCAGTAAGCGGACAGGCCGACAAGCGCGATCAAGCTGAGAAGCATGGCCTGTCTTCGATTCATCGTGCATCCCTCCCCTCTCAGGCGGTCTTCCGTTATTTATACCCGCAGTCCCCGGTTTCTGGACAACTTGTTCGCGATCACGAGCGAGATCACTGTACTGACGGACAAGATCGAGGACAGCGCTGCCGCCGGACCGAAGTTGGCGTTAATGACCTCGCCGTAGATCGTCACTGTGATCGTAGCTGTAGCTCCGTAATACAAGACAATCGTGGAGCTCAGCTCATTGATTGTCGTAATCCAGCTCAAGACGGCTCCCGACATGACACCAGGCAGCATCAGCATGGCCGTCGTCCGGAAGAAGGTCTTCATCGGCGGCACGCCAAGGCTCAGCGACGCTTCCTCCACGCTCTTGTCCACCTGATACAGAATCGCCGTGCTGGAGCGGATCGTATACGGGAGCTTCCGGATGACATAAGCCACGACCAGAATGACCCAGGTGCCGGTCAGTACGATCGGCGGCTTATTAAAGGCGATGATCAGGCTGATGCCCATAACCGTTCCCGGCATGACGTAAGGAATCATCAGCAGAGAATCGAGCAGAGCCGTCAGCCTGGACTTGCGGCGGACGATCACGTAGGACATCAGCAGCCCCAGGATGATCATCAGCACGATGGCGACCGAAGAGAACGTGAAGGTGTTCAGAATCGACCGGGGAACGCGGTACAGGATTTCCTTGTAGCTGTCCAGGCTGAATTCTCTCAGCAGCACCGGACCGTTCCGTTTTTGAAATGAAGTGATGATGACGGTAGCTTGCGGAATCATCGACACCCCTACGATAAGCGCGACGAATGCCGTCGCCAGCACACGTGCGGGAAGCTTCAGCACCCGGACGGCGGGAGGCCTCAGCATGCTCATCGCATACGATTTCTTCGAAATCATGTACCGCTGCAAGCCGAGCAGCGAGGTCGTGATCGCCAGCAGCACCATGCTGATCGTACTGGCCATCGCGGGATCGGTTCCCATCTCGCTGATGAATTCCTCGTAGGCCAGCACCGGGAGCAGCTTCACCCCTTGTCCGAGCAGCATCGGCGTACCGAAGTCGGAGAACGATGCCATGAATACCATCAGCGCGCCGGTCGACAGCGTCGGGAAGATCAGCGGCAGCGTAATCTTCATCACCCGCCTCCAGCCGTACACGCCAAGACTGGCCGACGCTTCCTCCAGCGAGGCGTCCACAGACTTCAGCGCACCGGACACATAGAGGTAAATATGGGGATAATACTGCATCGTAAAGGCGAGGATCATCCCGTGCAGCCCATAGATCGACTTCACCGGCAGGCCCATACCGCTAAACAGCTGAGTCAGGAAGCCGTTGTTGCCGAGCAGCAAGATCCAGGAGTAAGCGCCGATGAACGGCGGCGACATCAGCGTCAGGATGATCAGAATCTGGATCAGCCCTTTGCACGGTACATTGTAACGAGTCATGACGTAAGCCAGTGGGACACCGATCAGACAAGCCAGTACCGTCGTCACCGATGAGACGATGAAGCTGTTCAGCAAGGCGCTATAATAATACTTGTATTTGAAAAATGTCTCATAGTGGCTGAGGTCCAGCCGGCCCTCTTGAACAAAGCTGTTAACCAGAATATGGAACAGCGGATAGATCAAAAACACCAGGCAAATCAGCAAAGAAACGGCCGTCACGGCCGTCCAGAAATCAAACCTCAGGCGGAACCGCCTGCGAGCGGGAACAGAAGCGTTAGCGGGTTGCATACTGCTTCACAGCCTCCCTCCCCTGCCCGTCGAAGATGACGGCGCAGGCCAGATCCAGGCTGAGACTCACCGCTTGTCCGGGCCGGTGCAGAGAATCGTAGGCCGTCTGATACGCATGAACCTGAACCTTTCCCACGGCCCCCGTGTCGACGATATACTCCACCTTCTCACCCAGAAAGGTAAGCCCGGAGACCGTTCCGCCTAACACAGCCTGACCGTCTTCCGGCTGCGGGTCCAGCCGGATATGCTCCGGACGGATCGACACGATCGCCTCGCCTTCGTAAGGCTTATCCAGCCTGACGGTAAAGCGCTGCCCGCCCAGCTCCAGAGCTGCCTTACAGCTCGCTTCGTCATACCCGGCAACCCGGACGGGGAGAAAGTTGCTCGTGCCGATAAAGTCAGCCACGATCCGGTTGGCCGGATTCAGATAAATCTCATGCGGCCGCCCGATCTGCTGAATCCGCCCCCCGCTCAGCACGGCGATCCGGTCCGAGACCGCGAGCGCCTCCTCCTGGTCGTGGGTCACATAGACAGTCGTGATGCTTAGCTTCTGCTGCAGCGCCCGAATCTCGGCACGCATCTTGAGCCGAAGCTTGGCATCCAGATTGGACAATGGCTCGTCCATCAGCAGCAGGCCGGGATGAATGACGATCGCCCTCGCCAGCGCGATGCGCTGCTGCTGGCCGCCGCTCATCTCCGAAGGCTGCCGGTCGCGGTAAGCCCCCAGCTCGACCAGCTCAAGCGCCTCCATCACCCGGCGCTCCAGCTCGGGCTTTTTCACCTTGCGGGCCTTGAGACCGTAAGCGACATTCTCGAATACCGATAGATGGGGAAATATCGCGTAATTCTGGAACACCATGCCTGTATCCCGGTTGTACACCGGCTCATCGTCCATCAGCCGGTCGTCGAAATAAATATGCCCTTCCTCCTGCCGGTAGAAACCGGCCAGCGTGCGAAGCAGCGTCGTTTTGCCGCAGCCGCTGGGTCCCAGCAGGGTGAAAAATTCACCCTGCTGGATGTGAAGATCAGCATCGTCTATACCCTTGGAACGACCAAAATATTTACTGAGATGCTCGATACGGATGCTGCTCATGGTTTGCCGATCACGATGTCCTGGAACTGCTTCAAGATTTCCTTTTGCTTCGTGCCTGTCCATTCGGGATCGTACTTCAGAACCTTTACGTCCTCTTTGGGCAGCAGACCTTCGGTTGCCTTCACATCATCCCGGACAGAGCGGCGCTTGAAATCTGTGGATACCAGCTCCTGAACCTCCTTGCTCAGCAGGAAGTCGATGAACTTTTTGCCGTTATCGGCGTTTTTGCTGTTCTTGATGAGAGCGATCGTCTCGGCGGCGAACAACGTTCCCTCCTCCGGATAGATGATGCCCACCGGCGCTCCGCCTGTCAGATAGCGGTATGCCGCTTCCTCATACGTAATCCCGATCGGGAATTCCCCGTCGGCAATCGCTTTAGGCACGGCACTGGAGCCGCTGAGCAGCTTGCCGTCCAGATTCGATACGAGCTTCTTGGCGTAGTCCCAGCCCTTCTCCCCATTTTTCTCAAAGGCGGTGAGCAGAATCGTCAGTTGGAAATAAGAGGAGCTGGCCTTGCTCGGGTCGGCGAATGCCACCTTGCCCTTGAATTTGGGGTCCAGCAGACCGCTCCAGCCTGTCGGCACCTGATCCTTGACCTGGTCCTTATTGTACATGATGACCTGCGGCACGATGGTGAATGCTGTCCAGAGTCCTGTCGGGCTCTTGTATGGCGCCGCAATATGGGCGGACTCGGGGCTGTTGTAGGACTCGAAGTTCTTCTTGTACAGCTCTAGGGAATCAGCCGCTCCTCCCCATAATACATCGCCCTGCGGGTTAGCGGCCTCGGCATCGATCCGCTTGTACAGCTCGCCGGTCCCTCCGGTTACGATCTCCACCTTGATCCCTGTACGGTCCTGAAATTCCTTGACGATCGGATTCATAATTTCCGAAGGAAACGAGGTATACAAAGAAACGGATTGGCTGCCCGTCTTGCCTGCTTCCTTGGGTTCCTTGGACGCCTCTCCACTGCCTGTCCCCGCGCCGGAGCCCGCCGTACCGCTTGTTCCACCTGTGCTGCCGCATCCGGCCAGCGCTAACACCAGAAGGGACAACGCCCCGAGCCTAGCTATCTTCTTCATATAAATCCCCTTTCGTATATACCTGCTATTTATCACCAGTATAACTATAGGGATTAATGAGTTTTTACTCAATCCGACAAAATTTCCGATAGGTTTAAATATTTTCCTGTCTCCGGTATTCACTGGGCGTCATGCCTGTCGTCTTCTTGAACACCTGGCTGAAATACCGCTGATCGTTGTAGCCGACCCGCTGGGCTATCTCATACGTCAGGTAATGGGTTTCTCGCAAGTAATGCTTGGCTTCCTCGATCCGTTTGTCCGCCACATAATCGGTAAATTTCCTCCCCGTCACCTGCTTGAACAGCTTGCTGAAGTAGCTTTCGCTCATATACGCCTCGGCCGAGAGCTCAGTAACTGTCAGCGGTGCTGCGTACAGCCGGTCCACCCGCTCCACGAACTGAAGCATTCGCTCCCGGTGGTTCATGGAGGAAAAGAAGGCTAGACCCTGGCCGTAGGCCGCCTGCCGGGACAGCGCATAGCCCGCTTGCCGGGCAGCTAGCGGAAGCTCCTCCGGACGGTGGAATACTTCACTCACGCCCAGGGAAAGCGCCGGGTCCAGACCCTGGCCTGAGAGCTGCAGGCGGATTGCAGCCTCCGTCTCCTCCAGCTTGCCGTCCTCCCCGTCCAGCCACACAACGGCTCTGGGACTTATCGCTTCATCCTGCCAGGCAGCGACAACGTAGGACGCTCCGGCCGGGAAGCGGCTCAGCAGCTTGCCCAGCGACGCTTCTCCGGGCTCCTGCATATACCGGTAGCACAGCAGCTGAAGCAGATCTCGTTCCTCCTGCTCCTGCAGCCCGATATCACGGACAGCCCGCTCCATGACCGCCATCAGCTGCTGCTCATCGGTAGGCTTGAGCACGAAATCATACGCCCCCAGCTTCACAGCCTGCTGGGCATATTCAAACTCGCCATGCCCGGTCAACAGAATGCACTTGATAGGTGGAAACTGCTCCAGCGTCCGGCGGCACAGCTCCAGACCATCCATTCCCGGCATCCGGATATCTGAGAGCAGAATATGCGGCTGGCCTTGCCGAACCAGCTCCCAGCCGGAGCAGCCGTCAGCTGCCGTTCCTATCACCTCGATCCCTAGCTCGCTCCAAGGGATCATCGTCTGCAGTCCATCCCTGATCAGAAATTCATCATCGACGATGATCAGCTTGATCATGGAGTCTCTCTCCTCTCTCTGTCGGCAGGAAGCACGAGCCGTATACGCGTTCCTTGTCCGGCAAGGCTTGTGATATCAAAGCCCGATCTTCCCGGGTACAGCAGCTCCAGTCGGCTGCGGACGTTGTTTAATCCGATGCCGGTATGTTCTCGCCCATCGGGCAGCTCCACTCCGCTTCTGAGCTTCTCCAGCATGACTTCGTCCATTCCGACCCCGTCATCCTCAATCTGAATGTGAAGCTGCCCTCCGGTAACCCGGATGCCGACATCCAGCCGGCCCTGCCCCAGCTTCATCTCCAGCCCATGGACGATGGCGTTCTCCACGAGCGGCTGCAGCAGCAGAGCGGGCATGAAGCAATCCAAGGCGTCGTCCGCCACCTCCACGGTGACTAGGAAACGTTCGCCATGACGGATCTGCTGAATGGTCAAATAATGCTGAAGCTGCTTCACGTCATCGCTGACCCGAACGAGCTGAATGTTTTTGCGGATCGAATACCGCAGCATTTCCGCCAGAGCCACGACGATGGAGCTGATAGCGGGTATCCCGTTCTTCTTGGCCATCCAATTCACCGTCTCCAAGGTGTTGTACAGAAAGTGCGGCTTGATCTGTGCCTGCAGTGCCTTGAGCTCGGCTTCCCGCAGATGCACCTTCTTCTCGTATACCTCTTGAATCAGCGCTCCTAACCGCTCGACCATCGTATTGAAGCTGCTACCCAGCGTCCCGATATCGTCATGGTACCTGGCCTTGAATCTGACCTGCAATTGGCCCGTCTCGACCTTCTGCATCAACTGTCCGAGCGATGTTAGCGGCCTGGTCACAGTCTGCGACAAAAAATAAGCGAGCCACGCCGCGACGAGAAGGCCTATAGCGGCGAGCACGATCGTCATGCTGCGGATTTGTCCGATTTTATCGGCAAATTGGCGCTTCGCTATGAAGTTCACGATCTTGAACCCGGTCGCATCCTCCGTATCATAGACCGCTATATAAGCCTCGTCCGACCAGCGGGTTTCCATATAGCCTTGCTTGCCGTCCAGAATCCGGCCCAGCCCCGCATATTCAAATCTCGTTCCGGCAGGAGTCTGGTTCAGCTCACCAGAGATGAGGTAGCCTTGGCTATCCAGCAGAAGCATCCGGTTATCCCTGTCCGCGCCATCTGTTCCTGTCCGGTAAATATTGGACAGGGACGGCTCCATCATCTCGATGATCAGATACCCGAGGGTGTAACCGGCGGAAATATGCTTGATCACCCGGCCTGCGCTCAGCACGCCGGTCTGCCGGGATATAGGCTGGGCCGTATAGGGCGTATCCCATACCAGCTTGCCGCCAGCCGCCTTCGCCTTGCGGATAATCCCCCAGTTCTCCCGGTACTTGTCATACTTGAGTGGCAAGTAATCGCCGGTAAAATAGCGGTCTCCATTCAGGCCGGCCAGGTAAATCTGAACGTTCATCCTCTTGGAGTCGAGTACCGACTGGAGCAGCTGCTGGATCTGCTTGGCGTCTGAATACTTCTCCAGCGGCGACCTTTCGCCGGACTTCGCCAATACCTGCTGCACCGTCTCATGACGAAACAAGTACAAGGACAACTGATCCACATCCTCCGTCAGGAACGATAAGCTCTTGTTGACCTGCTTCACCTTATCGAGAGCGCCCAGACTGATCTCTTCCTGAATCATCCGGGCGGATTTTTTGTACGATGATATGCCAAGTATACACAAGGGAATAATCAGGATTATAACAAAAAAAATAGTGAGCTTCGTACGCAAATTCAAATCCATAAATCTTCGCATGACCGTCATCCCTCACTCCTGATGCTATCGCCAGAGCTTCATCTATTATAGGGGCAAGCCTGATTGAATACAACTCGGACATTACTAGACTTAAGCCCAGCAATAGTCATTACTCGAGCAGGGGGACAGCACACTCTATATCATGGTAATTTTAGGATAAATAAGCCGGGCTGACCAAAGCCTCAGCGAGGAGATGCAAGCAGTGAAGCCATTAATCGAATTCAAAAACGTAACGAAAGAATATCAAATAGGCGAGGTGACGATCCAGGCACTTGCCGGTGTTGATTTCTCCATATCAGAGGGAGAATTCGTCGTTGTTCTGGGTGCAAGTGGTGCCGGTAAAAGTACGATATTGAATATTCTCGGCGGTATGGATACGGCCTCCTCAGGTCAAGTGTTTGTTAGCGATCAAGAAATAACCGGATTGGGCGAAAAGAAATTAACGGAATATCGCGGTGAGAAGGTTGGCTTTGTCTTTCAATTCTATAATTTAATTCCGAATTTAAACGCTCTGGAGAATGTTGAATTTGCCACCGAAGTATGCAAAAACCATCTGGATGCCAAAGAGATCTTATATAAAGTCGGATTAAAGGACCGGATCCATAACTTCCCTTCCCAGCTCTCTGGAGGAGAACAACAAAGAGTGGCTATAGCTAGAGCTGTTGCCAAAAATCCCTTACTTCTACTCTGTGATGAACCGACCGGTGCTTTGGATTATGTGACAGGGAAGTCCGTCCTCAAGCTGCTTCAGGATTTGAACAGGGAAACGAAGAAGTGCGTCGTATTGATCACACATAACTCCGCCATTGCTCCTATGGCCGATAAAATTATTAAGGTGAAAAGCGGAATGATCGAAAGCGTTACGATAAATGATGAAAAACAAAGCGTTGAAAGGATCGAGTGGTAAACATGAAATTATTTATAAAATTAATAAGGGATATCAAACAATCTCTAGGGCAATTTATAGCCTTAGTTGTGGTGATCGCAGTAGGAACTTTTTTCTATGCGGGGCTTGTCACCTATAGCAATAAGCTTAGTGCTTATACGGAGAATTATTTTAGAGAGCATCGTTTAAGCGACCTCAACGTGTATTACAGTCAAATTTCCAAAGAGGATGTAGCTGGTTTAAGTCAAGTTGAAGGTATTCATAAACTAGAAGGACGTTACACCTTTGATGCTACACAAGTCTTTGACAAGGATAAAGCTTCATTAAAAGTTCATTCGATTCCTGTGAACAATGAAATAAATACGCTTACTATGATTGAAGGCAATCCCCCGTCAACAAAGGATGAAATCTTATTGGATTCCCATTATGCCAAAGAACATCAGTATCATGTCGGTGATCAAATAAGTATACATACGAATGGAAGAGATTTTACATTTACCATTAGCGGCTTAGGTGAGAATGTTGAATATGCCAAAAAGAACGACACACAAGACCATAAAGCCTACGGAATCGCTTATATGGCCGAGGCGACCATACCTGAAATGGCAAATGGCTTTTACTACAATGAAATCATGATGGATGCTGTAGAAGGTTACGATATGGACAAGTTAGGCAAAGCCATAGAGGTACAGTCCAAGCCTCTCACCTATCTAAACCAAGTAAGTAAAGAACGGACTTTCAATTATTCTAAAATACAGGAAACGATCTATAATAACGGGATGATGAGTAAAGTGATACCTTTCGTTCTCTTTCTGATCTCAGCTATCATCGTATTTCTTGCCATGTCCAGAATTATAGATTCTCAAAGAAATCAAGTAGGTATTATGAAGGCTCTCGGTGTAAAAAACAGAACCATCATGCTTCATTACATGGGATATCCTGTACTCGCAGGGATAGTAGGGTCCATCCTAGGTTACGTCATGGCCGCTGTTATATTTATTCCCTTAGTAACGGCGTCGAGTGCAAGGTCTTACTCTCTGCCAGGCATTACATACTCTCTTTCGTTTTTTTCGATCCTTCCTCCCATCATTTTCTCCAGTGCTTTTGGAATCCTATCCTGTTACTTAAGCGGTAGAACCCTGCTGAAAGAATGTGCGGCTCAGGCCATGCGCCCTAAACCGCCCAAGAAGATGAAAAAGCTGCTCATAGAACGAGTACCGGGCATTTGGAGCCGTATTCCCTATAGCTACAAACTCATTATAAGAAATATAGGGTTAAATAAACAAAAAGCTATAGCGAGCTCTGTTGGTGTTGTGATAAGCACGGTTTTATTGATCACTGCTTTTGGCACGCAAATGGCCTTGTTGAAGGTAGCTAACCAAATTGAAGAGGTCTATAGCTATGATTTACGAATCAACTATACGATGGGAACATCAATGGATGCCTTAAAACTACCTTCCGGAATTAAAAACAGTTATCGGTTGTCTACCTTTCCCGTTGAATTCATCAAGGATGAGGAGCATGAAAATGCCACGCTCGTTGTTACGGAGAGGGATAACCATCTCATACATTTCTTTGATGAAAAGGACAACCGAATATCTCTAGAAGATTATGGTGTGCTGGTACCCAAATCTTACGCCGACAAATACCACATCTCGGAAGGCGATACTATCAAAATAAAGTTCGTAGCACCAGAGTTTAAAAATAAATCTGTAGATATGAAGGTTTTGAACATATCTACACAGTTTTCGAATCCGTCGTTCTATAGCACACCGGCCTATTTAAAAAACTTTGGCATCGACTACAGTCCAAGCTCGCTTCTGGTTGAATCCAATAGTCCTGCAGATCTGATAAGCTTGCGCAGCTTCTTTGAACAAGATCGGCAAGTAGATACCATGGCAGATAAGAATGATCTCAAGAAATCAGCTCAATATATGTTGAAGCAAAATAGCTTTGTATTTATCATGTTTATCATTTGTGCCGTCATCCTCTCCTTCGGCGCGATCTATACGATATCTTCCATTAACATGTATGAAAGAAACCGCGAGCTTGCAACCCTCAAGGTATTAGGCTATCAAAAAAATAAAATAAACAGGCTGATATTTTTGGAAAACATCATCTTAACCACCTTTGCGGTCATTGTAGCTTTACCGGTCAGCGGCTATACCTTTACCCTTGTCGTAAAAGCACTGTCGAGTACCCATCAACAAATCCCGGATCAAGTCAATCTGTCTGTCATCTTGATATCTGTTATTCTTGCATTCTTGCTTACCGTTCTATCTAATTTATTCCTTAGGAGGAAAGTAGCCAAGATCCATATGATTGAATCCTTGAAAAGTATAGAGTAAGGCTTTTCGTTGATAAGTTTTTTCAAGTATGCCCTCGGTACTTTGTAAATCGGCATCTTAGTTACCTAACAGACTCCACAACAAAAGAGGGGTTCGACTCCCCTCTTTAATCTTCTTCTCCACGCCTTGTGCCTTTGGGACGTTTGGCAGTGAACCTAAACAGTCGGTAAGCGAATGTACTTTCTCAAGAGTCCTAATGGCAGGGGCATCCGGATTCGAACCGGAGATGCGGGAGTCAAAGTCCCGTGAATTAGACCACTATTCTATACCCCGATGATTGGCAGGGGGCGTGGGCATCGAACCCACCACAATCTGCTTTGGAGGCAGACTCGCCGGCCAAGGAACATGGACCCCTACGGTTAAAATCTTCGGGACGTTCGGCACCGAACCGAACCATTCGATAAGCGAATGTACTTTCTCAAGAGTCCCGATGGCAGGGGCATCCGGATTCGAACCGGAGATGCGGGAGTCAAAGTCCCGTGAATTAGACCACTATTCTATACCCCGATGATTGGCAGGGGGCGTGGGCATCGAACCCACCACAATCTGCTTTGGAGGCAGACTCGCCGGCCAAGGAACATGGACCCCTACGGTTAAATATCTGTCAGTCAGTTAATCTACCTTTTAAGCTACTACTTCTGCATGTGGACACGGTAAATCCTAGCTAGGAGCGGGTTAATCTCCCACCGATTTTTTACAGCTTATGTTTCGTTCAGCCACAATTCTGAACCCCACTCATAGCCAACTCACACTTTGCGAACCGTTCTATTATGTACTTTTTTGGTGCGGCCAGTGGGACTTGAACCCACACGTCAGCTTTCGCTGCACGAACTTTTGAAGCTCGCATGTCTACAATTCCATCACAGCCGCATGGCTACTTCTCAGAAATCGAACCTGGAATCGCGTCATCATAGACTGTTGCCTTATCAGCTTGACTAAGTGGCAAGATTATGGGGAGGTCAACCGGAATCGAACCGGTGATAACGGGACCACAACCCGTCGCGTTGTCCATTTCGCCATGACCTCCATGGTGGTTGGTGCCGGAATCGAACCGACGACGCATGACTTTTCAGGCCATCGCTCTACCAACTGAGCTAACCAACCATTAAGTAGCCTAGACCTCTTGCCTAATGCGCCCAATTTGGGATGGACCAAGAAGAAATCCTACCCATGATTGGCGATTTTGTTTATCGCCATAACAATCCCGCTTACCCATGGATTCACATGGAAACATTCGTTCCCATTTCAGAATGCAGAAAAGGCTATTCGCCTCACCATGGTACCACCTGAGTCGCCTATCGAGCTGCTCACTCGAAAATGACGTGCACAAATGGACCACTTGCTTGAGTGCAAGTAGCCTTTTACGTAGAAATCTATGGATCAACGGGTTCTGATTCAGAACGGTCCGTGATTCAAGATCACGTTAGCGCCGCTCCTCCTCTTCTCGGGATTGAACGGATCAAACGTGGCACGTAAAAGCTACTAATGATCGGTTGAATATAGGCTTTCTGAAAGCCGCTAAATTGTTCGTTATTGCCGATTTCTCGCCAATCTTCTGCGCCGTAATGACCAAATGGCTGATGCTGCTGATAACGCTGCTGAAAACCATTTATAAATAATTGCAATCTCATAGCCTATTCCTTCCTTTCTTCGTAGTTTTCGAACCGAATTACTTTCTCGCGTTATCGATGTAACGCTGTACCGTTTAGATGTACATAATCTTACCATGGATATTTTTTAATGTCAAACCTTATTTTTCTTTATTTTGATTTTCCATCCATCTAGGATAAAAGAAAAAGACCGCTGAATACCAGCGGTCTTTTCATATCCAGACAATTACGTCAACAAGACGCTATTTTGCCCCCAGTTCCTCCCCGCTTATAAGGGGGGGACAGTGATATCGAAAAAGTCGCGTGGCGAGGTATAAGGCTTTTGGGCATTAAAAAAATATGGCCGCCTTCAAATTGGCGCCACTGCTGGTTGTCCCCATACACAAATGGAAAAATTACCTTTTTCATCCTCGCTCACGCTCCTTTCCATGTACCTAAATTTTCCTTATCATAAATCAATAGTAAACAACGTGTCAAGCGGTACTATGAACCGGCAAGACGTCCTGTATTACCACACCAGCCAGGGAGCATCGCTGACATTGGTTCATTTGTAATGAAGTATGTACAATCTGCACCTCCTAGAGGAATCACGCCCCGGCAAACCGCCCCTCCATAACAAACAGCCGAACTGGATCTTTCCCAGTCGGCTGTCCGTCCGGCCGCTCAAGGCTTATTCGTTGTCGAACGCATAAGGAATCAGCTCGATCCCAAGCGCCTGCTCGACCTCTGGATAGACGGTGCGGTCCTTGACGCTGGAGCTGAGCGGGATGTGCTGCTTGTCGATGTGGAAGACGGCGATCTCCATGCCCGGCTTCAGATGACCGACGCTAACCGGCAGACCCGTCTCGGCGGAAATCGTTGTGATGACGTCCGGGAACGTAGCGAGACGCTTGCCATGGCTGTCCTCGACAGCCATGTGCTCGTTCATAATGTGAAGCTTCAGCGGGTTGCCCGGTACGTCGATCGTCACCGTGCCGATGTCGAACGCGCCGGAGTAATGCACGTCGTACTCTTGAACCTTGCCTACACCCAGTACCTTGCCGCCCGTATGACTGCAGATGATATCGATGATCTCGGAGCCGCTGGCTTCGCGGGCTTCCACCTCCAGTATCTTCTTGCCCAGCTCGATGGCGATGGATACGCCGCCGATGGCCGCATGCTTCTTGATATAGCTGCCTGGCAGCGGATGACGGGCTGCAGCGATGAAGCCGCCCGACATATCGGAGGCGGTACGCAGGATATTCGACGTCTTGGCCGGCGTACCCTTGACCACAAGCTCCAGATAGGAGCCGGTCGAGCGCTTCCCTCCGACGACGACCTGAATCGTCTGATAGTCCAGACGGCTGGCGACGCCCATCGAGCCCATCTTGCCCGTCGGATGCGCACGGATATCTCCGGTCGCATCGACGACGACCAGATCGAGGGCTGCCGCAGGCAGCCAGCCGTTGATCGTGCTGGACATGCCGTTCTGCGGCGTCATGATGCCGTAAATTTTGCCGTCATAGTTATCCATCAGCAGCTTGACCGCCTTGATATAGTCGGCGCCGAGCATCTCCCATTCATTGCCCGCGGGAGCCCCGATAGCTGTCGCCGTAATAATGATCGCATCGTCCGGAATCTCATCGACCGAAGCCAGCTTCGGACGGCCGATAGCAACAGCCGCGCCGCCGATTTCCAATCCATGATCGACCCAGCCTCCGCCTCCGCAGGCAAATACAGAGCCTCCCTTAACCGCCGCTTTCACATCATCTATTGTTAATTCACGCATGTCGATTCCTCCGCTCCTGTAGTTGGTCTTACCTTTCAAACCTCGAGCCTATCGCTTACCGGACTGCTTACCGGGCTTCCATCAAATTCGGATACCGGTCCGTATCGATCCGGCGAATCCCCTTCTCTTGCACCTCATCCAGCGAGGCTTCATAGCCTGCATCGGCATACCGCAGCACACCGAGACCCGTGTCGTTATCCAGCGTCGTCTTCAGCCGGAGCCCGGCCGCTTCGCTGCCATCGGCGACAAGCGTCACGCCTGCACTCGTCATATACCCTGAATATCCGCCGCCCCCGGAATGGATCGTGACCAGATCGGCCATCGAAGAGCAGTTCAGCATCGCATTGAGCAGCGGCCAGTCCGACACGGCATCGCTGCCGTCCCGCATCCGCTCGGTCATAATATTCGGATGCGTCATCGAAGCCGCATCCAGGTGATCGCGCGAGAAGGCAACCGGTCCGCTGAGCCGACCGTCGCGCACCATCTCGTTGACGGCGAGTGCCAGTCGGGTCCGTTCCCCGTGCCCAAACCAGCCGATCCGTGCCGGCAATCCCTCCACCGGTACATACTTATTGGCCAGCCCGATCCAGTTGGTTGCGATATCGTTATCCGAGAATTGCTCCAGAATGTACTTATCGATCACCGCAATATCATTCGCATCGCCGGAAAGCGCCACCCAGCGGAACGGCCCGATTGCCCGGGCAAATAACGGCCGCAGGAACGCCTCCGTGAAAATATCGATCTCGAAAGCCCGCGTTACGCCCTCCAGCTTGGCTTGGGTCCGAATGTTATTGCCATTATCAAACACGATAGCACCGCGGTCCTTGAAGCCAAGCATCGCCGTCACCTCGCGGGCGATAGAACGTCTTGCAGCTGCCTGCAGCCCGGCCGGGTCTTCCTTCCGCTGGCGCTTCACCTCATCCAACGTCAGCCCCTCGGGAATATAACCGTAGAGCAGATCATGGGCAGAGGTCTGGTCCGTCACCACATCGGGGATAATCCCCCGCTCTAGCAGAGCCGGATATACCTCGGCGGCATTCCCGTGCAATCCAACTGAAATGGCGCGCTTCTCGGCCTGCGCCTCTCGGATCAGGTCTAGCGCCTCGTCCAGCGAAGCGGTCTTGACCTGCAGGTATCCGGCAGCCATCCGCTTATCGATGCGGTTCTCATCCGTCTCCACGCACAAGATCGCCGCACCTGCCATAACGCCTGCAAGCGGCTGGGCGCCGCCCATCCCGCCAAGCCCTGCAGTCAAAACGAACCGGCCGGCCAGGCTGCCGGCAAAATGCATCCGGGCGATGGACATGAAAATTTCATAGGTGCCCTGAATAACGCCCTGGGAGCCGATATACTGCCAGGCTGCCGCCGTCAGGCCTCCCCAGATGATGAGTCCCTTCTCCTGGAGGTCATAGAAATTGTCGCTCGTCGCCCATTTTCCAACCAGGTTGCAGTTCGCCATGACGATGACCGGTGCATAAGGATGCGTCTTGAAGATGCCGATTGGCTTACCGGACTGGATCACGAGCGTCTCCCCGTCCTCCAGCTGTTTGAGCGTATCGACGATCGCATGATACGATTTCCAGTTCCTTGCCGCCTTGCCTAGGGCCGCATACACGATTAGCTCCTGCTGATTCTCGCCATTCTCCAGCACGTTCTCCAGCATCCGAAGCAACGCTTCCTGACGCCAGCCCTTGCAGCGCAAGGCCAATCCTCTCGCAGCGGTTATACGTTCCATCCTCAGATCACCTCTTTAGTAAGCGTAGAAAGTTAACTTCATTACAGGATAAAGCGCGACTAACCGTTGCAGCTCCCCAGGGCAGCTACTTCTTCACCATCAAGGCATCTTTCATAATTAATTCCGATAAGAAAACTTTTTATCAATATATGATTATCAATTATCTCTATATGATATTTTAATCCCAAACCTGCGAAGTGTCAATTCCTCTGACGACTGCAAGCACTACCATTATCGTATGATGATACTGGCCGATCTCCATTTGTAGAATTACGATAATGGATCGGTTATACTGGACAAATAGAGAGACAGGAGGCACCTGATGAACGGAAATCAAACCTTGAGCCGCGCGCTCGATATTATATTTACACTGGCTGAGAACCCGTCGACCTTAACAGTCGCGCAAATCGCAGAAAAAGTCAGCATTCCCGAAAGCACAGCCTACCGCTTCATTCAAATTCTGGAGCAGAACGGCATCGTCGAACGGAAGAAAAAAGGCGAAATCGCACTCGGCCTGCGCATCCTCGATCTGGCCCGAAGCCTGCATCAGCAGATCGACCGCAAGCTGCTAGAGCTGTCCAGACCACTGATGGAAAAGCTGTCGGAGACGACGGGCGAAACGATCGTGCTCGCCATCCGCTCCGGCATGTATGCGGTATGCATCAGCTCCATGGAAAGCCGACGGCTGATCCGCGTCGTTATCGAGAACGGCCGGACATTGCCGCTTCATACCGGAGCGACAGGCAAAGCCATTCTCGCCCACGAATCCCCCAAGATCGTGGATCAGGTTCTAGAGCGCCTCGGCCCGGGCCTGCGCAGCACCGAGCTGCTGGAGGATTTGTCGCTGATCCGGCAGCGGGGCTACGTCACCACCTTCGGCGAAATCGACGAGGATGTGTTCGGAGTTGCCGCCCCTGTCTTCGATACGCAGAACCGGGTGATCGCCAGCCTGACCATCGCCGGGCCTCTGAGCCGGTACGAGGATAACCTCCATCTGGAGCAGCCGCTGTGCGAAGCCGCACGGGAGCTGTCGCTCGGGGCAGGCTAAAGCCCTTGCTATAATCCATTCACAGCAAGGCCTTTCCGGGCCGCCACCGGGGTGGCCCGCCCCTTCCCAGTAACGAGCATCAAGATAACTCCGCTCAGCCGAGCGCCCTCTACTCAGATCTTGAAAGTAACCAGCGCGCTCTGCAGTTCCTCTGCCAACTCGGATAAAAACTTGGCCGAGGCCGCTACCTCCTCCATCGAAGACAGCTGCTCCTGGCTCGCTGCGCTGGCCTGCTGGATGCCGGACGCCCCTTCGGACGAGATCCGGTTCACCTGCTGCATCGCCGCCGTGAGCTCCCGGGTCTGGCTGGCCGCCTGTATGATCTCCGTACCTACCGCACCGAGCCGGTCCACGACCTCCAGCGAAGCCATGCGTATGGATTCGAAGGAACCGGCCACAATCCGGCTGCCTTCCACTCCCAGATGTACACTTTGCGCGCCGCGCTCCATCGAGACGACTGTCTGCTGCGTTTCTTCCTGAATCTCACGCACGATATCCGATATCTGCCGCGAGGCCTGGACGGAGTGATCGGCCAGCTTGCGGATTTCTCCGGCAACCACGGCAAATCCCTGCCCCGCTTCCCCGGCACGCGCAGCTTCTATAGAAGCATTGAGAGCGAGCAGATTCGTCTGACCCGCGATCTCATGAATCGCCGTCAGGATGCCCGCGATTTGCTGCGACTTCGCATGGAGCGACCCGACCAGCTTGCCCGTCTCGCCCACATTCGCTTCAATATCCTCCATTTGTCTGAATACCGACTGCACAGCGCCCGCTCCCTTCACCGTCTCGGCCGCAGCCGATTCCGAGAGCTCCATGACTTCTTGCCCGCTGCGCTCCATAAATGCAATCCGCGCAGCCATATCCCGGACGGCTCCGCTGACACCGTCAATTTCCCTGGCCTGCTCCTCGAAGCCTGCGGACAGCTCAGATGTCGATCCGGAGATCAGCTCGGAAGCCCGGGCGGTTTGCTCCGCACTGGCCGTCAACTGCTCCGAGGAAGCGGAGATGACCAGCGCGCTCTCGTTCACCTTGGTGACGATGCCGCGAAGTCCCGAGACCATGCCGTTAAACGACAAGGTCACCTGTCCCAGCTCATCCCGGGACCGGTAAGCCCCTTCCACGGTCAAATCGCCATTTTCCGCCCGGGCCATCAGACGCCGCAGCTCAGACAGCGGCTTCGTAATCAGGCCGGAGACGATGAAACCCAGCGTCAGTCCTGCCACCACCGCGAGTATACTGACCCACAGGAGCAGGGTTTTGACCACACCCGCCTCCTGCTCGCTGGAGACTGCCCGCTCCGCCGCCGTATTCTGATTGGCACCGGACGCCTCGAGCAGCAGGGCATTCATCCGGTCCCGCAGCACATTGACGCTTTTGGCGAAATACTGATAGGCTTCATCCCGCCTGCCGATCATCGCCAGCTCCACCACCTGCCCCCGCTCCAGTTCATACACGGGCAGCAGATCCTTGTAGGATTGCAAGCTTTCCGAAGCCAGCAAATTCATCGAGGCCCCATCCAGCAAGCCGCGCAGCTGCTCGTTGTCCGTCTCGAGACGACTGATCTCTGCAGCCAGCTCCGAGCGGCGCTTGGCATCCTGGCTCAGCGTCATCTCCAGCAAGGCCGACTCCATCGCGCGATGATTGACCCTTAGCTGATTCGTCCATACAATAGGCGACACATTCTCGCGCTGCATGCTGCCGACCGTCTCCGAGATCCGGGACAACGAGATATAAGCGGCCGTGCCGACCAGCGCCATCATGATCAGATTGACGGCGATCAGCAGAGCAATCTTATGCCTAACCTGCATATGTTTCATACGAACGCTCCATTCTTATCCGGATTGCCTCTCTATGTTTCTTCAAACGGGTCAAACTCAAAAAAAGTCTGCGCCCGGTCCTGAGGAGCCGGTGACGCGAGACTTTTTTCGTGGTGTGTGCCAAGGTACAGGGGACTGGATGAATCAGGCTGCCGCGTCCTTGCTTGCCTTCCTCCGCTTCCATGCGGCAGAGACCAACGAGGACAACACGAGCAGCGCAATTCCGGCCAATATAGACCCTGCCAGCGGTCTGGTTGCAAAGATCGCGAAGCTTCCGTCGGAGATCAGCATCGATTGCCGGAAAGAGGTTTCCAGAATCGGGCCGAGTACAAAGGCCAGGACAAGCGGTCCGGCGTCAAAGCCGAATTTCCGCATCAGATAGCCGAGCACGCCGAAGATAATGACGCACCACATGTCGAAGATGCTGTTGTTGATCGTATACACGCCGATCATCGTCATCATGATGGCGACAGGCCCGAGGATGCCCATTCGGACGCGCAGCAGCTTGACGAAGATACCCACGAGCGGAATGCTCAGCAGCAGCAGGATGATGTTGCCGACATACATCGAGTCGATGACGCCCCAGAAAATTTCCGGATGCTCCTTGATCAGCAGCGGTCCCGGTGTGATCCCGTGAATCAGGAGCGCACCGTAGATCAGCGCCATCACCGCATTGGATGGAATCCCCATTGTCAGCAGCGGGATGAATGCCGAGCCGGCGGAGGCGTTGTTCGCTGATTCAGGTCCGGCAACACCTTCGATCGCTCCCTTGCCGAATTGCTCAGGATGCTTGGACACCCGCTTCTCGATGGCGTACGACAGCATCGGGGAGATAATCGCTCCGCCGCCGGGCAGGATACCGATCAGGAAGCCGACCGCAGAGCCCCGGGCGATCGCCCACTTGGACTCCGCCCAATCCTTGAGCGATGGCCATACACGGCTCACCTTGGATGTGATCAGCGTCGCCTTACCCTTCTGATCCATCGTGTGCAGCACCTCGGCTACGCCGAACAAGCCCATGGTCATCGCAGTAAAGTCAAGCCCGTCCATCAGATGAGTGATGCCCATCGTGAACCGCATGGAGCCTTCAATCGGGTCTTGGCCGATCGTCGACAGCAGCAGGCCGAGCAGCGCGACGATGACGCTCTTGATGACCGACTTCGTCGACAGATAAGAGACGAGCAGCACCCCGAATACGGCCAGCATCGTGTACTCCGGCGGACCGAACTTCAAGGCGAAGGTCGCCGCCACCGGAGCGAGCAGGCTCAGTCCGATGATCGCCACCGTACCGGCGATGAAGGAACCGATCGCGGAGATGCCCAGCGCCACCCCCGCCTTGCCCTGCTTGGCCATCTGGTAGCCGTCGAAGGTTGTGACGACCGACGACGCCTCCCCCGGCATATCCATCAGAATCGAGGTGATGGAGCCTCCGTACATCGTGCCGTAGTAGATGCCCGCCAGCATAATAATCGAAGTTTCCGGCGGGATGTTATAAGTCAGCGGCAGGAGCAGCGCGATGGTCGCTACCGTACCGAGCCCCGGCAGCACGCCCACGACCATGCCGAGCAGCACGCCGACCAGGCAGTACAGGAGGTTTTTGAGCGAAAGCGCCACATGAAAGCCTGAAATCATGGAGTCGAATAATTCCATATGCACCCTCCAGCATTATTGACGGTAAGTTAACAACAGGTCGTCCGGGAACGGAATCTTAAACAGCACGACGAACACGATGTAAAAGACGGCCGTAATGACTATCGTGTTGATTAAGGTGGACTTCCACGTTTCCTTGCCCAAAAACCGCAGCCAGTACACCAGCAAAGCGACAGCCGGCAGCGTAAAGCCGATCCGCTCGAACAGCAGCGTGAAGACCACTAGACTGACCGCGCCATACCCGACGAAGCGGGCAAGCTTAGTGAAGCCCTCGTAATCCTCGGTGAGCTTCTCCCGGATCAGGTGGATCAGGGAGAGCAGCACCAGCAGCGAAGCCAGAAGGAAGGGCCACAGGCCCGGGCCGGGAGAGGACAACTGGCCCAGCGACAAGTCATAGGAGTAGTAAGCAAACAACAGGCCAGCGAGCAGGGCCGCTATACTTCCCAGTCTGAACACAAGGATCACCATCGTTTTCGTTTAAGATAAGGAGCCGGTCTTACTTTTTCTCCAGACCCAGTTCTTTGATGATTTCTAAGTTACTTTTGCTTTCCTTCGCAATTTTGGCCTTCAGCTCGTCCGGTCCGATATAGGAAGGCGTGATCGAAAGCTTCTTCCAGGTTTCCTTCAGCTTAGGGTCTTCGCTGGATTTCTTCATCGTGTCGATCAGGACCTTGGTGATGTCGTCAGGTGTGTTCTTAGGGGCAAAGATGCCGAACCAGACACTAGCATCCAGCTCATAGCCTTGTTCTCCAAAGGTCGGCACATCCGGCATAAACTCGTATTTCTTGGGAGAAGTGACGCCCAGCACATTGACTTCGCCTGCCTTCTGCTGCGGCACGACCTGCGAAGCGACGACGATCGCTGCATCGACATGGCCGCCGAGCACGACGGATACGGCATCATTGGCGCCGGAATAAGGGACGTGTACAAGCTTCAGGCCGTATTTCTTGGCCAGCGTTTCCATCACGATGTGGTTGGAGGTACCAGGACCCGGACTGGCATACTTGACCTTGCCGGGATTGTTCTTGGCATATTCGATAAATTCCTTCAAGGTTTTGAAGGCAGCATTTTTATTGGAGATGATGGAGAAAGGAAGCTCGACCAGTTGACCGATCGGCTTGAAGTCATCCGGCGTGTAGCCGACATTAGCCGTGTAAGGTTTGATGCCCATCGCGCCGGAGGAGCCTGTCAGCAGCGTGTAGCCATCTGCGGTAGCCTTGGACACCTCAGCATGACCTACGCTGCCGCCGCCGCCTTCCTTGTTCACGACGACGACCGATTGTCCCAGCGCACCGCCGGCGAATTCCGAGAAGGCACGCGTGGCCAGATCGGAGATATCCCCTGCGGAAAAAGGGACCACGATGCTGACAGCCTTGGTCGGATACGCAGCCGCCTTCGGAGAAGAGGCTCCTTTATCTCCGGCAGCAGGTGCCGGAGAGTTGGAGCAACCGGCAGCTAATACAGTAAAAGCAAGTAACGAGGCGGTAAGAAGCTTCCCTTTTTTCATCATAGATTACATTCTCCCTTTTTGTGTTATATTTACTAACAAACATATGACGCGAATCGGAATATGTTCATATTACCGACAAAATCAGACATCGTCAACAGTTATTTATCGTTATATGATTGTTAGTTATCGTAATAAAATAATTTTATTTACCTTGGTCAAATTGGACGACAGCCTTGGTCAACGCCTCGACGCCCAAAGCCACTTCCTCATAGTCGGTCCATTCCTCCGGACAATGGCTTCGTCCGCCCAGACTCGGCACGAAGATCATCCCGATTGGCGCGATGCGCGCGAGCTGATTGGCATCATGCCCTGCACCGCTCGGCAGCTCGATCGTAGACGCCGTCTGCGCGCAAGCCTGCTCCACCAGCGACCTCACCTCGGCTGATACACGGATCGGCTCCGACTTGGAGAGCAGCTCCATCCCCACGCTCAGCCCGCGCGTCTGACGCAGCTCCTCAGCCTTCTCCGCCAGCAGGCGCGCCAGCTCCTCCATAATGGGTACATCCAGCGAACGGACCTCCAGATCAAACACGACCCGGCCGGGTACGACATTGGAGGCATTCGGCTCCACCGCCAGCTTGCCGACCGTCCCCACCACAGGCTCCGCATAGCTGCGCCCGCAGATCTCCTCCAGCGCCAGCACCAGCCAGGATGCGCCGGTCAGCGCGTCCTTGCGCATCGCCATCGGGGTCGTGCCCGCATGGTTCGGCTCTCCATCCACCGTCACGCGGTAACGGTGAATGCCTACGATACCCGTGACGACGCCCAGCTTGTTGCCGGTCTGCTCCAGCACCGGCCCCTGCTCGATATGCAGCTCCAGATACAGTGCCACGTCGCCTTTGCGTCTGGCCTGTGCCGGGATCTGCTCAGGATCGCCACCCGCCAGTTGGATAGCATCGCGCAGGACAAGCCCGTCGACATCGGTGCGCTCCAGCATATCTGGCGGCAAGTTATCGACCATACCCCGGCTTCCGATCGTCGAGATGCCGAACTCACTCGGCTCCTCAGCCGTGAAGTCCACGATGTGCAGCGGATGCCGAAGCTTCATGCCGCTGGCATGAATCGAACGGGCCAGCTCGATGCCGGCCAGGACGCCGATAATACCGTCGAAGCGGCCGCCGCCCGTCACCGTATCGGTGTGCGAGCCGACCATGATCGGCTTAAGCTCCGGGTCCGTGCCCGGCAGCCGTCCGATCAGATTGGAAGCGGCATCAATCTCGACCTGGAGACCGGCATCCAGCATCTGCTCGCGCAGCCACTGCCGGCCCTCCGCATACCAGGACGTGAACGGCCTGCGGGTCCAGCCCGGCTTTTCCGGATTCGTGATCGCCGCCAAAGCCTCGATCTGGCGCTGCAGCCGCTCCGGATCTGCCTTCCATACATACTGCTCCATTGTTCGTTCCTCCTTTAAACTTCCGGTTGTCCGGTGTCAGTAAGGCTGGCGCCTCTGGGGACGGCCTTGCGAATCTCATACGACGGCCACTGTTTCCCCACTTTATCCATCACTTCACGGGGGATTTCAGCTAAAGGCAAGGCCGTCGGACGGCGCAAGGCGATAATACCGAGCTTAGTAACGGTCCCGCCATCGACGAGCGGATCGGCGCGGTCGGTCCGGACGCCCGGAATGACCATCAGGTCCTGCTCGGCTCTCATGCGGGCAGCAACGGCCCATTCGACTTCTGTGGGATTATCGATCTTGATGTCATCGTCGACGACCGTGACTTGCTTGATCAGATTACAATGTGCGAAAGCGGCGAATACCGCCTTCTGCCCTTCTCCAGGCCTTGCACCCTTGATGGATACGACGGCATGGCAGCGTCCCATCCCGCCCTCGGTCACAAGCACGGCCTTGGTACCGGGAACGGCACGCCGGATATGTGAGAGCAGAGTCGTCTCGATCGCCATCGCTCCGATCAGGAAATGCTCCTGGTATTTCCCGGGCAGAATGACCTGATAATAGGGGTCATGCCGGTGCGTGACGGCCTTGACCTTAAGCACCGGACTCTTGCCGTAATCCACATACATGCCGTGGAATTCGGACACCCAGCCCTCCTCGTGCAGCTCCTCCGGAACAAACTCGGCCTCGATGACGATCTCCGAGCCTGCCGGAACCTCCACGTCCACCGTAACTCCGGGGGACAGCGTGAGCGGCTCGCCTAGCATCCCTCCGGCAATCTCGAACTCATCCACGCCCAGATCGACATAGGCATTGGCCGCTACCAGTACGGCGGGATGGCTCCCGATGGCGACGGATACCTCGAGCGCCCGCCCCAGCCCGGCCGCCTTGACCATGAGCTGGTACAGATGATGGCTCGGCGACATCCCGATCATCAGCCGGTCCGGCCCCAGTACGAGCAGCCGGTTCATGGACACGTTGCGCTTGCCGGTCTCCGGATCCTTGGCCACCACGATACCGGCCGTAATATACGGCCCGGCCTCATGCTCGAAGTACGTCGTCACCGGCATCAGCTTCATCACGTCGATGTTCTCCGTGACGATAACTTCCCGGCACGGAGCGTCTGCGACCATCACCGCCGGAACCGGCTGCTTCAAGCCGGCCGTGATCTGGGCGAGGGACGCCTCCAGCGTCGGCGCAAGCCCGCAGCTAACGGCATAGTTAGGACGGTTGACCAAATTGCCTACCGCCTTGGCCTTATAGCCCTTGACCTTCTCGAAGACGACAGCCGACTCATCCTGGATCTGCGCCAGTACGGCCGGAAGCTCGAAGCGAGGGTCCACCTCCCCGCCTACGGTCGTCACTCTGCCGCTTTGCTGCAGCAGATTCAGTGCGTAACGAAAATCCTGCCGATCGCTCATCGACTCTCCACCTTTCTCCGCTTGCTGGCCATCCCCGGCACGAATCTGCCAAAGCCCGGCTCCACCGTAATGTCCTCGCCGTCATAGACGACCGTTCCCCGCACCACCGTATATTGAATACGGCCTTGCAGCTGCTTGCCATGAAAAGGGGTCAGCTTCGAATGCGAGCGAAGCTTCGTCTCGTCAACCAGCGTCGCTCCCTGCGGGTCGATGACCGTCAGGTCAGCGTCGCAGCCGACGGCGATCCGACCCTTGTCCGCAATGCCGAACACCTCGGCCGGATGCTGGCTCATCAGCTTGGCGAACTGCACCGGCGACATTCCTCCCTGCATGACCGCCCGGTCGAATAGCAGCGGCACCAGAATCTCCACGCCAGGCAGACCCGAGGCGGATAGGAAAATATTGTCATCGCCAATCTCCTTCTTCTCAATCCCCCATGGGGCATGATCGGAACAGATAAGATCGATCTGACCCTCGTTCACATGGCGCCACAGTCCTGCCACGTCCTCCGGCTCGCGAAGCGGAGGGTTCATCTTAGCCCGCGGGCCCATGCGCTCGAGATCGTTCACGTCCAGCAGCAGGTAAGGGTAGCAGGTTTCGCAGGTCACCTGCACACCCCGCTGACGGAATAGCTTAATCAGCTCCACCGTTTCGGGGTGGCTGACATGGACGATATGGAGCTTCACACCCGTCCAGTATGCGAACTCCATCAGCTTCAGTACCTCGCTCGTCTCCGTCACAGGGGGACGCGTCTCCATATGAGCGCGGGGGTATACCTTGCCCGACTCCTGGTACTCTCGGATCAGCTCGACGATCATCTCGTTATTCTCGGAGTGAAAGGCCGCGCGCAGGCCGGTCTGCTCGATCAGGCGCATCGCCTGCATGATCTCCTGGTCGGGAATCCGAGGGAACCGGTACGGATCGGTTTCGAAGGTCGACATCTTGAAGGCGACCGCCCCCGCCTCGGCGAGAGGCACGATCTGCCCTGTTCCGTTGTATTTCGAGATGGTCGCCCAGAGCGCAATGTCCACTACAGACTGCTGCTCCAGACGAACAACCTTCTCTTCAAATACCGCTACATCCGTAATAGGCTTAGGCAGATCATAGGGCATATCGAGGAAGGTCGTGATGCCTCCGACTGCCGCCGAGCGGCTCGTCGGCTCGAAGCCTTCGTCGGGATTGCTGAAGCAATGGACATGCGTATCGATCATGCCGGGGAATACGTAGCTGCTGCCGCAGTCCATGACGCGCTCTGCTTCCAGCACGGCTGTCTCATCGGCAATACAAGCGATCTTACCGTCCTTGACCCCTACTTGCCCCCGAATGACTTCCGTTTCCAACACAAGCATTCCTTTAATGACGTTATCGAAGCGATTCATGCTGACACATCCTTTGACCATTATAAATAGGTTTGAATTTCATGGACGGCCTGATGCAGATGGCTCACAAGCTGTGCTTCAGCCTTCTGCGACAGCCTCTCTACAGGCCCGGCTATGCTCAGAACGGCGATCACCTGGCCATCCGCATCGCGGATCGGCGCTCCGTAGGCCAGCACCTGCTCATCGACCTCCGATTCGGAGACGGCATAGCCCCTCTCGCGAATTCGCCTCAGGTCTGCCTTCAACAGCTCCGTGTCGACGATCGTGTTGTCCGCGAACTTGCGGAGCAGCTCCCGGCTGTGCAGCAGGTCGACCGTCTCCTCCGGCATATAGGCCAGCAGCGGCTTGGATGAGGCTCCGGCATGAAGCGGCAGCACCTGGCCGATCTCGGCCGATACCTTGATCGGCATCGTGGATTCCACCCGCTCCAGACAAATGACGACCAGATCGGAAGCAATCGTCAGAATCGCCGTTTCTTCCGTTTCCTTCGTCAACACCCTCATCGCCGGCAAAGCTACCGAGGCAAGACTGTTCTGACTCCGAATCATCCTCGCCTTCTCCAGAAACCGGTATCCGAGCTTATATACTCCCGCTTGTGCTTCCATCACATAGCCCTTTTCCTTCAACACCCGCAGATGTCGGTAGACCGTGCTCTGCGGCTGCTCCAGAATAACGGCGATTTGCGGCACACTGAGCTCCCAATGCTCCAGGGAAAACAAGTCCAGGATATCAAGCATTTTGGCTCCACTCATAATCAGCACATCCTTGCAAAACTTTATCGAATTATGATAATTGATTATCAATTATCATTTAACTAAATCATAGGGGATTCCAAAATGACTGTCAATATAAAACACATCTCATGTCATCTTGATGTTACATAAATTTTTCTGACTATTCCTGCAGCTTCCGCTCCTCTAGCAGCCCGGATCAACAGGCAGCAAAAAAAGGACTATCCCGACCGTCATGAAGACATGACAGCGAGACAGCCCCGTTCATCAACCATTATATTCCGCTAAGTAACCTTCGCTTCCCGGACAACCCGGCAAACCCTTCTCATGATCTTCCTCTGGAGCGCGGGAAACAAAATTCAGCTTGTCCTTCGGGCCTATACCCTTCTGGCCTTATCCTTGATGCACGGCACTTTCATCCATATGCATAATCTCCCACAGATGCCCGTCCACGTCCTGGAAGCTCCAGGTGTACATAAACCCGTGATCAATCTTATCGTTGTAAGGCTTGCCTCCGTTATCGAGCGCCTTCTGGACGAATTCATCCACTTGATCCCGGCTCTCCGCCGATAGAGCAAGAATCACTTCGGTCGTAGTAGCCGTATTCGCGATTTCCTTCTGGGTAAAGGTCTTAAAGAAGCTTTCGACCAGCAGCATCGCATAGATGCCATCGCCGATGATCATACAAGTCGCGTTTTCATCGGTGAATTGGGGGTTGAACTCGAAGCCGAGCGCCGTAAAAAATTCGACGGATTTATTCAAATCCTTGACCGGCAGATTGACGAATATTTGTTTCGATTGAAATGCCATTTTTATTCACCTCGTAGATTAGAGTGGGGTGCTGCTCTCGATTCCAGTATAACCCAATCATCCGGCAGACATTTCTTATGGATTGCGAACATCAAAAAAATTATTCGCCTTTCAGGGCTTCCAAGGATTCGATCAGGCCGTCGATCTCCGCCGCCAAGGTTTCCTGACCCTTGCGAATCGTCCGGAAAAGAGGCAGCGCCTGCACCAGCAGCCTGCCGCTATAGGCATAGTAGCTGTAGAATGCCGTTTGGTCGTACCCCGGCGGCTCCCCTTCCTCCCATCCCCCATCATCGTCTTCCTCGCTCTCCGGCCACCAGTACCTCGCATCCAGCAGATCGCTCATCGCCGGCACAGGCTCCCCTTCCCCTGCGTCGCCCACACTGGCCGCTACCGCTGCGTACAGCCGGATTTCTTCGGTCTCCACCTGTTCAGGCTCCCGGCTGTCCAGTTCCCTCAGCAGGAATAGCAGCACCCATGGCGTCACCTGCCACAGGGTACTCTGATGCTCGATCAGGTTCGCTATTTCCGGGTAACGCCGCTCCGCCAAGAGTGCAGGCAGCTCCGTGCCTCTTCCATAAGGAGTTGTGAGCCGCTGCCAGGGAACATCGGATATCCGGATCTTGTCCAGTTCCATAGGATCACTCCTTTTCCCAGTAATCTTTCCGCTTCCCGCTTTATTGTAAGCCATACGCCGATCCGGCAACAGAGAACTTCTTCCTGACTTCGACTTCGCAGGACAATGAGGTCTATCACATATTCACAAGCCTCAAGCCCCCCTTATTGATATATAAAGTATATCTGCTATACTATGTATAGAGGTGGTGAGCAAGATGAACGTTTGTCCTTACATGGAGTATACCTTCAGCATCTTAGGGAAGAAGTGGAACGGCCTGATCCTGTACGACCTGTCGCTCCGCCCGCATGGCGCCGCCCATTTCTCCGAGATCAAGAAAAACTTGACGGATATTACTCCCCGAGCTCTGTCCTTGAAGTTGAGCGAGCTGATGGAATATGGGCTGATCGATAAAAGGGTGACGGCCTCCACGCCGGTCGTGATTACCTATGAGCTGACGGAAAAAGGAAGATCGCTCACCGCTGCGCTCCGCCCTATCCAAGCTTGGGCGCAGCAATATAAACCTGAATGAAAGCGAGGCACACCTACTATGAATTCCACGGGAATGGTTTGCAATATGGAAACGGGAATATGCGGAGAAGCCAGTGAAGCTGGTGAAGGCACGCTCCAGCTCATAGACCTGAGCCCTCCCCGCCGCAAGGCCAAGCTTTACTATGTCACGGATCCGATCTGCTCGCATTGCTGGGCACTGGAGCCGGTCTTAAGGAAATTTAAATGGCAGTACGAGCAGTATATAGATGTTCATATCGTGATGGGAGGCTTGCTGGAGAGCTGGGACGGATTTGCCGATGCGAGCAATGGCATCAGTAAGCCCGCCGATGTAGCAGGTCATTGGAAAGAAGTCGGGGAGCATTCGCGTATGCCAATTGACGGTTCACTATGGCTGAATGATCCCATTCGCTCCTCTTACCCGCCCTCCCGCGTGTTCAAAACAATTCAGCAAACGGACGAACGGCTCGCACGCCTGTACCTCCGCCGCGCCCGAGAGGCTGTGTTTGCCTTCAACCGGAATATCGGAGAAGAATCCATGTTGGAGGAGTTGGTCCGTCAGATAGGGCTGGACGGCGCAGCAGTAGTCGAGCAATCCGGAACGTCTTCCGCGATGAACCTGCTGGAAGAGGACTTCGCACTGGCCAGATCTCTCGGCGTCCGCGGTTTTCCGACCATTGTGATGGTCAATGAAGAGCATAAGGGCGTCAAGATCGTAGGAGCCCGCCCGCTAGAAAGCTATGTAGCCGGACTGGCGCAGGTACTCTCCGGAGAGACGCTGCAAGCCAAAGCCCTTCCGTCCCTCCCCGCCCTTCTCGATCAGGAGCAGCTTTTGTTCTCGAGAGAGCTTGAGGTGATGTACGATCTGGAGCATCATGAGATCGAAGCGTTTGTTCAGGACAATCTGCCCGCTGGCAGCTATGCTCTGAAAGAAATGCTTGGGGAATTATACGTCGAGAGAATCTGAACGGTTATGTAATTCTTAAGATAAACCTGCAACCATACAATCATGAAGAAGCCTCCGGTCTCACGACGGAGGCTTTCTGCTTGCCGACAAGTTGAATTATGGCTCCAGATGGTCAAACTTCCCATCGGATGCAAATACATATTCGCAAACATTCTCTCCCCAGACGGCGGTGATGCTGAACACCCTGCCTGTGGTCGGAATGTCGCTTACGGCAGCAGGAGGATTCGCAAACATATACTTGCCCTTCACCTTCCTCACCGCCACCTCACGGATCGGCAGCAGGGACTCATCATGGCTTTCCGTCAGGTACGCCATCTGTACAGTCACCTGATCGGGCGGGTTAGCTCCGAAGTCTACAGACATTCCCTCTCCCGGCTTCAGCCTACGCAATCCGGTCAGCAGAGTCGGCTCGCTGGACCAGGCCGTTTGATAGAAGGAAAGTCTGTTATAGATGGCGCCGTTCCAGCTCGACTTGAGGACTTGATAATTCCCGATAGGCTCGGTATGCCCTTCATGAGCAATCACGATGTCGGGCGGTTCTACCAGTCTATGACTCCGACTGTAGCCTTCCTCCTGCGACGGGTTCGTGACGGCCGTGCTTGCTCCGAGGACAAGCGCGCACATCATGACGAGAGCCAGCAGCGTATTCGAGAACAGTACGGTTGTTTTCGTATGAGTATGGGGTCGCATGATCGCCACCAGCCTTTCCCTAAGCATCGCCTTCTCCTGGGCAAATGTCGCCTGCAATCCGCCTCCAGCCTGCGGTCTGCGGGCCGCAACGGCCAGCAATACAGCGCCGTAAGCTTGCTTTTCCGATGTTGTGAGACCGCGGACAACCGCCTCATCGCAGGAGCATTCGCAGGCTTGATTGATTTCCTTCCTGACTGCCATCATCAGAGGGTTAAACCAGTGCAGAGAAGTGACGATAACCGTCAGCCATTTGACTGCAATATCCCAACGCCTCAGATGCACAAGCTCATGCTGCAGGATGTAAGTAAGCTGCCCCTCGGTATAGGCTGTATCCGGGATAATGATGCGTGGCCTGAATAGTCCGAGCAGCATCGGAGTGGCCGCATAGGCGTTGCGGACCAGCCTCACCCGGCGGGTCCTGCCCTGGAGCAGCTTGTTCAATAACGCATGCTCGTTATCAGAGGCTGGCCGGCTTGTGTTCCGCATGCTGGCCGCAAAGCGCATATAGCCTGTTACATGAACCGCTAGCGAGATAACAACCCCGGCCAGCCAGCCGTATAGCACGTATTCGTTCACCAGCGTCAGTAAATATGCGCTGTGATCCGGGTCGGCATCATAGACACCGGCCGCACGGGCGTGCTCGGCGCTAGGCCAGGCGACGGAGCTGGAAGTCGCTTCCTCTTTGCCTCCGGCAGGCAGCTTCTCCCCCTGGGAGGCGGTAAAGTCTGGCGCCTGGACGCCAGCAAAGACCGCGTTCATGATGCTTCCTTCCCACGACCAGGGAATCACCAGCCGGATCAGAACGACCACCCACAGGTAATAGGTGACAGACCTGGGGATCCGGTTCCGGAGGAGCGGCTTGATCAGCCAGACAAGTCCTGCCAGCAGGCTGCCCGACAAGGACAGAGACAGGATGAGCGCCAAGGTCTCATGCATCCTTATCTTCCTCCTTCAGCAGCATACGCAGCTCCGCCAGATCTGCGTCGTTCAGCTTGTTGCCTCCGAGCAGTGAGGCGACCAGACTTTTGGCGCTGCCGGCATACAAACGGTCAATCAGGCTTTGCGTCGTATAGTCATTGTATTCTTTCTCGCTAACCAATGGCTTGTAGTAGAACACGTCCTGCTTCTCAGCCAGCACGGCCCCCTTCTCGCAAAGCCTGCGAAGAAGTGTTTTGATCGTGGAGCTGTCCCAACGGCTCGATCGCTCCAGGGAGGCCCTGATCTCTGCCATCGGGAGCTCCCTTCCCGCTTCCCACAGGATACGGAGCACTTCCAGCTCCGAGTCCGTTATTTTCGCTATCGATGGATGCATTCGCATGTCCTCCCACAAGGTTACAGTTGTAGACTATATCGATGAGTTTACATCTGTAACCTCGAATTGTAAAGAAAAATTTTATGCTCTCCGCACCGCAATCCCTTAATAACCTAACAGGGCTCATCCGTTCATACCCTACCGAAATCATGGGATGGAAGCAAATTCCTATGATTTGAAAGTGGCTTAAGCCGCTGTACGAGCTTTTACTTCTGCCCATCTTCAGGCACGAATCGGGGCTTCGAGACGCTAGTGGTGAGTATTGAAAAAAGAGGAGCTGCACCTCGCACATGCGATCTTCGCTCCGGATGCATATACAACAAAAAAAGACCCTCCTCTGCGGGAAGGTCCCGATATAGAAGCAGGCTGGTCAGCCTGTCACAAGTCCCAGAACGAAACCGTCATAGCCCTTGCTGCCCACGGTCTGAATGGCCGTCGCTGTGATTCGAGGCTCCACGGCCAGCAGGTCGAAGAACTTCCGTACGCCCTGTACCCGGGGATCGGAGCTGTTCCTGTTCAGCACTTCCCCGTCGCGGACGACATTATCTCCGACGATGACCGTTCCGGTACGTGAGAATGCCAGCGCCCACTTCAGGTAAGCCGGATTATTCGGCTTATCCGCATCGATGAAGATCAGGTCGAAGGGCTCTACACCTTCTGCTTGCAGCCGGGCTAGCTGCTCGAGCGCATCCCCGACACGGATCTCTACCTTGTCGTCGACCTGCGCCCACATCAGGTTGGACTGCGCCACCCGGGCATGATGCGGATCGAGCTCTAGCGTCACCAGTTGTCCGCCTGCCGGCAGGGCCCTCGCCAGCCAGATCGTGCTGTAGCCTCCCAGCGTGCCGATCTCCAGGATGCGCTTGGAGCCTTGGATCAGCGCCAGCAGATGCAGGAACTTCCCTTGATTCGGCGCTACGTCATACTCCGGCAGCTCCGCCTCCCGGTTAGCCGACAGCGCTTCGTCCAGCGCTGCGTCATGCGGCACAAGACGATCCGAGATATACTGATCCACTTGATCCCACTTCGTCGCCTGATTCATACGATCACTTCTCCTCATTACCGATTTTGACTACAAGTTGATTGTAAACGATCGGAAATGATAAATATAATATATAATAAAATCATATCTATACTTTTCATCTATGAATGAATCAAAGGAGACTGCCTGCTATGAATTTGCATGCGTTGCGGTTATTCCACGTCGTCGCCTCCACAGGCAGTGTAACAAGGGCTTCGGAGCTGCTCAGCATCAGCCAACCGTCCATCACGGCACAGATCAAGAAATTCGAGAAGGAGCTGTCCCTCACGCTGCTGAAGCCTCAGGGACGCGGCATCGCGCTGACCGATGCAGGAGAGAAGCTGACGCTGCTCGCCAAAAGACTGTTCGCAGTCGAGCAGCAGATCGAGCAATTCGCGAATGATTATCGCACTGGGGTTAACGGGAGCATTCGGCTGGCCGCCACGTATTTGCCTGCTCACTTCCTGCTGCCCGCGTGGCTGGCCAAGTTTAAGCAGCAGTACGAGCAGGTGGAGATGACGATTACGACCACCAATTCCAGCCATGCCTTGCGGCAGCTGCTGAATATGGAGGTAGATCTGGCGATCTATGGAGGACTATCGGAGGCCGCTGCAGATGGCATCCAGACCGAGGAGCTGTTCCAGGATGAGCTGTGGTTTGTTGTCGCGCCGCATCATCCGTATGCCAACCAGCACATCACATTATCCGAGATGATGCAGGAGCCTTTCGTCATGCGTGAGGAAGGCAGCTCGACGCGGGAGCGGCTGCTGGCCCTATGCCGTACCTTCAATACGCCTGCTCCCCGCATCGCGCTCCAGTTCAACGGATTGCATGAGGCGATCACGGCCGTCATTGCCGGGTACGGCGCCAACTTCGTCTCGTCCCTCGTCGTGCGCGAATATGTGGAGCGCGGTAAGCTATGCCGGGTGCATGTGGAGGGCATTCATCTGAGGAACATCATCGCCGTCTGCACTCGCCGGCATGAACCGTTATCTGCTGCCGCAGCGAACTTCATCCAAATGCTTCGCGATCATCGGGCAGTCTCCCGGCCGCCAGAATCATTCTCACCTTAGGCAAGCGCCCTGCCCACACGGTTGGTAGGGAGAGAGTCAGGGAATCAACGCAATTTTGCCGAACTGCTTGCCCTCCTCCATCCAACGGAATGCCCCAGCCGCTTCGGCAAACCGAAAGGTTTGATCGAGTATCGGACGAATGTCATGAAGCCCAATGAACTGAAGCATCGCCTTAAATTCCTCTGCGCTGCCCATCGAGGTGCCCAGGAAGCTAAACTGCGGGAAAATAAACGGCCTCAGCGGAATCTCGACCCGGTCCCCCGAGGTGGCCCCCAGACTGACGATCCGGCCGCCCGGACGCAGCACGGAGAAGTACTTGGGGAACGTCGCAGGCCCGATACTCTCTACGATAAGATCGGCCTGGCTCCCTGCGAGCGCCGCTTCCCAGTCTCCGGTGCTATCTATAGCCCTATCCGCCCCCAGGCGCAGTGCTTCCTGCCGCTTCGCTTCTTCCCGCGAGGTGACAGTAACTGTCGCTCCCGCAGCCTTGGCCATCGCCAGCGCATAGGTCGCCACTCCGCTGCCGATGCCGGGCAGCAGGACATGCTCGCCGCGCTGAAGCTGCCCTCTCGTGAAGAGCGCCCGGTACGCCGTCAGTGCGGCAAGCGGCAGGACCCCCGCTTCCTCCCAGGTCAGCGACGAGGGCTTAGGCTCCACGTTAACGGCAGGTACAATGACGCTCTCCGCGAAGGTTCCATCCAGAGGATTACCTAGAATGTCGGGGATTAGCGGGACTTCGTGGGCGCGAAGCCAGCCAAGGCTCGGGTTGATGATCACTTCATCCCCTACGCGTACAGCCGTTACTCCGCTTCCCGTCTCTTCCACGATGCCGGCTCCGTCCGAGCCGGGGATCAGAGGAGAGTCCGCTTCGGTTCTCCGGTCGATTACGAATAGATCGCGATGATTTAACCCCGCAGCCCGAATACTTACCTTGACCTCTCCCGGCCCAGGATGCTTGTCTGGAACCTCGGTGAAGCACAGTCCCTCCAAGCCTTTGGCTCCGTGATGAATAATGGCTTTCATGACTCCACCTCTTTCTCGAGTTCATTGACGACAAATGCCCCCTGTAAAACCAAGTTTACAGGTAGATGTAGTTTAATTATTCATCACCGCATGGCCGATGTCAATTTCACTGAAGAGTCGGCCAGTAGCAAAAACTGCCTTACCGGCTGCCCGATTCTCGTTCCAAAATGATTGACAAAAATTATTCGCAAGGTTACTATATCACTAATCAATATATCATAAATGGATATATTTATAACGGGTATGCTATTCAAACGTATCCTAATCATGCATGTAACGAGGTGATCTGATGTCCCGAAACAATTCGCTGCAAATGGATCAGCTCACGGACTCCGCGTACTATATCCTGCTTGCTCTCCTTTCCCCTAAGCACGGCTATTCGATTATGAAATACATCGAGGAATTGACAGACGGAGAGGTCAAGATCGGCCCAGCCACTCTATACACCCTGGTCAAGAAAATGCTGGATGCAGGGCTGATTGTGATGGATGAAGACGAAGACCCTCGGCGTAAAACGTATCGCCTCACGGTGAAGGGAAAGTCGGTCGTCACCCTGGAAATCGAACGAAGATTCAGAATGGCGCAGCACGGAAAGCTCGCGCTGCAAACCGAAGAGGAGGGATAACATGACTAACGCCAAGCAGACACATTATGTCGGATCAGCCGGACTGGCCTTTGCCGAACGGATAGAGATGAACAAGTTAAGCAGACTGGCTGCGAAGGGCTGGCTGTTGGAAAGCTTTGCTTTCCTAGGGTATAGGCTGCGCAGAGGAACTCCGCGCAACCTGGTGTATGTCTTGGATATTCGGCGTTTAAAGCAGGATGAACGTGAGGAATACTTCCACATCTTCGAAGCTGGAGGATGGCAGCACGTATGCTCGCAGGGGGAGTTGCATATTTTCGCAGCGGAGCCGGGAACGGAAGCGATTTATACGGATCCGTCCACAGCACGTGATAAATATGCGCGAGCCGTACGGGTAGGCCAGTCGGCTACCCTGCTGATGGCTGCTCTAACGCTAGCGGGGTCAGGTCTTCGATATGCAGGTGAAGTTTGGGGGAATTCCACGCTCATTCCGTACATCGGCGTTGGAGCCTCCCTAGTCGGCCTCACATTACTGGTCCCCTCCATCATGGTGTATGCCGCGTATTGGTTGCGGCTTAGGTTCTCCAAGGCCTGATCCGGTTCATACCCAAGGCCGCAAGCAGCCCCGTTCAATCAACCCGGGTCAGCTTACGGCCTTGAATCTTCCATCTTCCCTACTCGCCCTGATACGCCCGCTGAAGCGCGGCGATATCCAGCTTGTCCATCCCCAGCATCGCCTGCATGACTCTGCCCGACCGGACGGCATCCGGACTGTGCAGCAGCTCTCCCAGTATAGCGGGAATGATCTGCCAAGAGATTCCGTACGGGTCGCGAAGCCAGCCGCAGCGCTGCGGCTCCCCGCCCTGAACGAGCTTCTCCCATAGCTCATCCAGCTCCTCTTGCGTTTCACAGCTCACGAAGAACGAGATCGCCGGCGAGAACGTAAAATGCGGCCCGCCATTCAGCGCCATGAACTGCTGCCCCTCCAGCTCGAAGGTCCCGGTCATTACGCTCCCCTCAGGTCCAAGCCCTCCTGCTCCCGAGCGCACCACATTCAGAATCCTCGAGTTGCTGAAAATAGAGACATAGAACTGCATCGCTTCCTCGGCCTGGCCGTCGAACCATAAGAACGGGGTAATTTTTTGCATGGGCTTCTGCTCCTTTTTCAAGCGGATTTGAATTTTAAGGTACCTGACGCACGCCGTCGTAAGCTCGCGGGTCCATTTCATTCTAACAGAATCAACAAAAGACCATCCCTAACAGATGGTGGTGTCGCTCCATGAAATTCAGGAATATGTTGTCTAGAAAGATAGAAGGAGGTGAATAGATGAATCGTAAAAAAACGTTCTATTTGATGGCTCCTCATTTTGGTGACCCTTTTTTGACGAAAGATGTAGGAATCATTCCCTACCTTATGCAAAAATATTATGGATACAAGTCCGTCTACCTCACATATAGGCCAAGCGATGGCATCGCCTCATGGCCTTCCATGCAATTGTATACGGAGAAGGTCGAAGTGGAGTATATCGAACCGTCCTTCGATTACCATCCGGATCATGCGCTGCAAACGGTATTCGGGGCAAACATCCACGATTGCGCTAGAGATTTAGAACAGTACATCTCTATTCATGCGACTCGGATCGACGTCCTGTTCATATTCGGCTTCTATTCGTTCTATTTCGATCCCGTCGCCAAATACAAAGAGCTGAACCCCGCAGGAAAAGTATACCTAAAGCTGGACGCTAATGCTTATTGGATTAACATAACGCCTGTGAATGAACCTCTCAGGCGATTCTTGAGCCAATGCGACTTGATAACTAGCGAAACCTTGACGGAGTACATTAGCCAAAGATGGTCAGTACCTATACATTACTTGCCTAACGGATATTATCCATTTGGCGAGGACGAGAATTACATGAACAAGATTGAAAGGTTCGAGGAGAAAGAGGATATCATACTCACCGCAGCAAGACTTGGCGACCATCAGAAAGCGACACACGTACTGCTTGAAGCATTTCAAGAGGCAGCGCCCTATATCCCGGACAGCTGGAAGCTTGTTCTGGCGGGCAGCATCACAGATTCCTTTATGCCGTATGTCCTAAAGTATACGCTAGAGCATCCTCAGCTGAATGAACGGGTGGTATACACCGGATATATCCATGACAAGAAAGAACTGAACAAATTGTTCAGCAAGGCGAAAATATTCGCTCTGCCTTCGATAACGGAAGGATACCCGAACGTACTTTCCGAAGCGAAGAAGCATGGCTGCTATCTTGTCGCCTCGGATATCGAATCTTGTCGGGACGCCGCCACAAAACATGAATTACGATTATTTTCGTTGAGCGAACAAGATAAGAAGGACAATCGACGAGTTGAATACGGCTCGTTGCACACGGTTGGCGATAGCCATGAATTAGCTTATAGACTTATTGAGGCATGCAACAACCAAAGTCGCTTAGCAACCGTCTGTTATGAAACTCAACGGGATGCAGCCGACCATTTCGACTGGACGAAGCTGTGCCGCAAAATCGATGAATGGCTGCAAGAATCCATCTAAAGGATGGGGTCAGCCGGTCATTGACGCCAAATTTGACAGGATTGTGCCGTTTAGAGGAAGGTTCGCTATTCCTTCACACACCAGCAGGCTGGCCTCACCTCCGCATGTGGTAAGATGGATTCTATAACGTTTCGACTATAGATGACAGGTGCGTTTCCTGCGTGCCACCACATATCAGGAGGTTGTAAAGTGCTCAGAGACATGATTCAATTGACCAAACCAAGACTGCTTCAACTGAACGTCATTGCCGCCCTGACCGGGTTCTGGATAGCCTCCAAATGGGACATAGACTGGTCTTTGCTGATCTGGATGCTGATCGGCTCGACGCTGACGATCGCCAGCGCCTGTGTGATCAACAATTATTGGGACCGTGAGCTTGACCTGAATATGGAGCGGACGAAAAACCGCCCGCTGCCTACAGGACGCCTATCGCCGCGGCTGGTGCTGATCTATGGGATCGTACTAGGTATCGCTGGAGTCGCTCTATTGTTCACGCTCACTAATGCCGTAACAGGATGGCTCGGCCTGATCGGTTGGGGTGTTTACGTCGGCGTGTACACGATCTGGCTGAAGCGGACCTCCACCTGGAGTACGTCGGTCGGCGGAATCTCCGGGGCTATGCCGCCGATCATCGGTTACTGTGCGGTGACGGGTGAGATCGATATGGGCGCCTGTATCCTGTTCGCCGTGCTGTTTCTCTGGCAGCCGCCGCATTTCTGGTCGCTGGGCATCCGCCGGGTCGAGGAATATCGTGCAGCGGGCTTCCCGTTGCTGCCCGTCGTCAAAGGCATCAAGCGCACGAAGCTGCAGATGATTCCTTATGTGCTGCTGCTTATCCCTGCGGTCATTCTCTTGTTCACTTACGGATACGTGGGCTATGTGTTCCTGGCTGTTTCCGTTATTGGCAGTGTGGCATGGCTCATCCACACGGTGCAAGGGCTCTACACGAAGAATGATGAAAAGTGGGCGAAAACGAATTTCTTCATCTCGGTCAACTACCTAATGATCGTCTTCATCCTGATGATCGTCAATACTACAACCTGAATCGACAAAGGGACGCCTGCAGGCGTCCCTTTTGCTTTCCTTATCCGGTTTCCTTCAAGGCTACACTGTTCCAGCAGGACTGGATCAACTGCTCGATCAGCTCATCACTCACGGTCCACTGCCGGTTCATAGCTCCCTTGACCGCGTAAAGCAGAGATCCGTAATGCATCTGAACCATAACGTGCGGATCGATATCGGCTCTGAAGAGCTTTTCCCGGATCGCGTCCGCATAGAGCTTGTCCATGGGCCCGCACCAGCCTCCCGAGTAGCTCTCTTGCTTCACTTCCTGACGAATGTACGGAGAGAAGGAATATTGCTCGATGAATTGAAACCCTTGCGGGTATTCAAGCGACACCCGAATCAGCTGCTCCCACGCCCGCTCCAGACGTGTCCGGATCGGCTCATCGGTGAAGAAGCCCTCTAGCACCCGCTGGCCGTTATACCTCACGATACCCCTATACAGCTCATTGATGATGGCCTCTTTGCTGTCGAAATAATGATAAATACTTCCCGTCGAAACGCCGGACTTCTTAGCGATCAAGGACATCGATGTCGCTTGAAGCTCCTTCTCTATGATCAGATGCAAGGTCGTCTCTAGGACGGCTTGCTGAACTTTGATACATTGAGCTTCTCATTGATCGTATTCTGAATTTGAAAATTTTCGTAAATCGACTTGGGCTTGACAGAAATCCACGCTAGCAGCCCATCATCCGTCATGATCTGCTTGCTGAGCTTCTCGTAGCCGATCAAGCGGTCATCCATCTTCTGCCCCATCAGGCTGAGCAGGTCTGTGGCATATTCCGCCGTACGAGCCTTGGATGAAGCTGTATAGCTCGCGGTCACCACATAAGTTCCGGCCAGGGCCGGAAGCAGAATAAGCGGGGTATACACGAGAAGCAGCTTCTGGGGGAGCCTGATTCTGCCCCAGCGGAGGAAATTAGGCAGCTTGCCTTTGAACATGGATGATCCCCCGATCCGGGATAAAGTCTGCATGATAGGTTGTATCCATCGTTAGTTTACCATAACCCGCATAAACGCGGGAACGGTTTCACTTGTGTATGCTCTGTTGCCAATTGACGAACGAAAAGATTAGGCGTATATTTTATATTGTTTCATACGAAACAATATATTAGATAAAAAGAACTAAAAACCTATTTATAATAATTGATTTAAAATGAAAACACCTCTTTAATTATTATTTCTTATGAAACTATTATTTCAACGACGGTGTTGCATACACGGAGGACGAAAGGTGTGGGTACGCATGAGTATTGCCGCTACGATCCGGGAGAGAAGAAGCATCCGACAGTTTAAAGAGGACCCTGTGCCGGCCGAGCTTATTATCCAATGGCTGAACGATGCGGTATGGGCACCGAATCATGGCCTGCGCGAGCCGTGGCGCTTTATTGTTGCCGAGCGGGCGGAAGCGAGGGAAACGCTGGCCGACCTGATGGTCGATTCGTTAAGCCATCTGAAGCTGGTCAAGCTGATCCCCGGTAAAATAAAGCAAGTGATGAAAGCCAAAATAAGCCGAATTCCTGCCCACCTCATCGTCGTCATGAAGGTGGATAAGGATGAGCACAAGCGGGACGAGGATTATGCCGCCGCGAGCTGCCTGATTCAAAACTTCCAGTTATTGGCCTGGGAGCAGGGCGTAGGCATGATCTGGTCCACGACGGAATATATACGCTCTCCCCTCTTCTGCGACGGCGTCGGAGTTCGTCCTGACGAACGGGTGGTCGGCGTGCTGCATATGGGCTATTTTGATAAAGTCCCCAAGCCCAGGCCCCGAACTCCCGCCGAGCAAAAGCTTACTATCCTGTGAAAGACGAATTCATCTGCAACGATATTCACGTTATAATAGAGGGAGGTACTACAAAAGGAGCAGTCTGCCATGGATCAAACCGACCAGGTCAAAACCAATATTTATAATCTCTACATTAAGTTTATTCAGCAAAAGGATCAGTACGAAGACTCCATAAACAGCGTCCTCCAGGAGGAGCTCCGACAGCTGATCGATCCAGATATCTCGCTGAACATGACGGAAATCCATGTGATTTCCTGCATCGGGCATCATGAGCCGATCAATGTGACCTCCTTGGCCGATAGGATGGAATTAAGCAAGGGCAACATCTCCAAGATTACCTACAAGCTGCTGAAAAGGGGATGGGTCCGCAGGACTCAGTTGAATGACAACAAGAAGGAAATTTATTTTCGCCTGACCTCTCCCGGCAAGAAGCTCTTTGCCATCCATGAGCAACTGCACCGGAAGGAACAGCTCAGGCTATACGGATTCCTGGACGGATTCTCCGAGAGCGAGCTGGTTTTCATCCGGCGCTTCTTTCTGGACTTCATAGACCTGTACGAGACCCGCGAGAGCGAGGGATGATGGAAACAAGCAGCCCTTTGCCCGCCAGCACCGCACGTGAAAAATCCCCTTTGGGCCTGTGGCTGTGCATGATGGGTGCACGGTCGGCCCAAAGGGGATGTACATTTGCCCTTGCAGGGCTATTACCGGAATATTAAGGATGGATCAATTCGGACTTCTGCAGCAGGCGCTGTACCGTCACCGCAACCTCCGCCCGGGTCACCTTGCCTTTGGGCGCCAGCTCGCTGTCTGTACGTCCTGCTACAATGCCGGCTTCCAGGCATAAGCCGTGTCGGAGGTGGTATTGATGATAAAGCTCCCCGCCCGGAGATGGGGCAAAGCCGCCTTGGCCAAGTCAAAGAAGGAGATAATATTCGTTTGGAACGTATTCATCAACTGCTCCCGGGTAATCTCCAGAATGCTGGGCTGATGAACCTGGACGCCGTGGTTGTTGACCAGCACATTCAGTCTCCCGTAGGCTTGGATCGTCGTATCTATGACATAGATTAGAAGCCGCGAAAAGCGGCTCCGAAGCTTTTTGGCGTTGCGCATCAAGCTAGGCTTTGCGGACCTCTTCTATCGCCTGAGCCCGGTATTGCCCCGGCGTCAAGCCGGTCCACTTTTTGAAGGCGCTCTGAAAGGCGCTCGGCTCCGAGAAATGCAGGAAATAAGCAATATCGCCGATCGCATATTCCTTCCTCCGCAAATACCCCATCGCCAATTCCTTGCGTACCCGGACAGACAGATCCTGGAAGGAAGTGTCCTCTTCCTTTAATTTATGCTGAAGTGTTCTTGTACTCGTCCCGAAGGAGGCGGCCGTCTGCTGTAAGGTTGGCAGATGGGACGGCATACAATCGTGCATCCACCGTACCACCTGCTCGGAGAAGGCCCGGCCCCGTGACCACGTATCCAAGGTTTCCTGGGCGATTCCTTCGAAAATGCCATACAGTCTGGCGTCCGCATATAGAATCGGGTAAGCCAGCACCTCTCGGCTCAGGCACAGCACGTTCTCCTCTTCCCCAAAGCGGGGAAGGAGGCCGAACGCTCCGGCGTAGGGCTCCCGGTCCGCTGGAGCCTCATGAGCGAACCTCACCTCCCGCAGCTGGAGCTTCCGGTTGCTCAGCCGCCCGATCAGCCTGTACAGGGAGCTGGCCATATCCTCTACACAGTGGCGGGTAAGCCTTCCTGCCCCCTGCAGAAACATCCGGATCCGGGCCTCATCCCCCTGTACTTCCCAATTCAGATTGAATCCGCTGCACAAGAGCACGTTATATCTTCGATACGCTTCCAGTGCCTGCTCGATCGTACGGCCGTGCATCATCACATACCCAAGAATACCTAGGTCGGCGAACTCGGTAATCTGGCCCTGATGCAAGCCGAAATATTCATCCTTCGTATAAGCCGCTGCGGCCAGCATCAGCCGTTCCAGCTCTTCCCCGGAGATCCGGGCCTCCACATCCTGCAGCAGACGATTATCGAATGAAGCATACGCGGCAAAGTGCTCTGGATCATAGCCTTGGTGCGCGATTGTCTTCATAATTGGATATACCATCGAGATGGCGACTTCCTGGCTTGCCAATGACCTCATCCTCCCCTTGCGCGAATGAACAGCCATCCTGCGCCCTTGATCATTCATTTCTCCCGCTAATCCTACTATGCTGATTGTAAGAGATTCCAAGAAGAATCGCCAGATCCCAAGAGGAGGAACTTTACCATGACATCGAATATTCTAATCGTGATCGGCCATCCCGACACACAAAGCTACTGCTCGGCCCTGGCCGCTGCATACACGGAAGGAGCACTGGCTCAAGGTGCGCAGGTGCGCACCCTTGATCTGAGCACGATCAGCTTCGAGCCGAATCTGAAATTCGGTTACCGCCAGCGTACCGAGCTGGAGCCGGAGCTGGCGAGGCTCAGCGCCTGATCAGTTGGGCAGAGCATCTGGTGTTTGTCTATCCGACGTGGTGGGGAGCCATGCCGGCTCTGCTCAAGGGCTTCGTCGACCGCGTCTTTCTGCCTGGCTTTGCCTTCCGTTACCGCGACAACTCTCCTCTCTGGGATAAACTGCTCACGGGCAAAACCGCCAGGCTGATCGTCACTATGGATACGCCGCCTTGGTACAACCGGTGGGTTTATCGCAGGGCCGGTCTTCAGGTGATGAGGCGGAATATTCTACAATTCTGCGGCATTACGCCCGTACGCATCACCGAGATCGGCCCGGTCAGGCCGTCTTCGCCGGAGCAGCGTGCCAAGTGGCTGAACCAGGTGAAGCAGCTCGGGTCCAAACGGACTTAAAGGTATGTAAGGCTTGTCAGTGCCCTATCATTCGTTGGAATAGCCTGAGCCGATTGGGCCATCAGAACCTCCGAGCCTACTGAACCAACACTGCAGTCAGATTCTCCTTAATCAACGAAGCCGCTGTCAGCAGAAGCTCTTGGCCCCCGGCCCATCTGGATTTTCTTACTCATTCAGATAAGTCGACACCCTGTTCTGCACGAGCTTCGCCACGGCTTCCGCCGATTTTTGCCCTTTGAAGAAGGCTGCGGCCTCCTCCGTCAGAATCTGCTCAACCTTGGAGGGCCGGTATTCTACCGGATGAATCGCATCCGTCAGATAAGCCTCCAGCTCCTGAACCTGTGTGGGCGTGACCTTGAACTCCTTGCCCTTCAGCGGCCCTTCCTCGTCTGCCTTCACCGTGCCGACCTGCAGCATCTGCTCGGCCTGCTTCTTGTAGGCTTGCTTGTTTACAGAAAATCCGCCCGGCTCCGTTTCGTCAGAGAGCAGGAATTTGAGAAACTCCCAGGTCTCGTTGTGCACCGCAGACTTAGCATTGATCCCGAGGGTCGTATCCGTCTTGAAGAAGCCACCGGGCTTCTGTCCCTCCGCCTTCGGCTTGTTGTACAGCTTGACCTTGCTGTATGACTCCGTCAAGTTAGTACCTGCCAGGGTATAGCTGCGGATGGAGCTCACCGTATCCATACGGAAGAACGTATCGGACCGGCCATGATTGTTGACGAGCTTGCCGTCGATCATGGCCTTGATCTGCTTCAGCAGACCGACGAACGCCGGTGAATCGAAGCTCGCCTTCCGATTGACGGCATCGACATACCTATCGTACGACTCGTTGACCATATCGGTGAGCAGCAGTATTTCATCGCCATAGAAGGCATAAGGATGACTGCCCTGCTTCGCAAGCGCCTTGGCCGTCTGGATGAATTGCTGCCACGTCCAGCTTTTGTCGTCGAAGGGGACACCGCTCTTCTCAAGCCCCTCCTCGTTCCCGATCATGGCGTACAGGTAGAAGCGAAGCGGGATGCCGTAGACGCTGCCGCCAAGCTTGGTGTTATCGAGAATATTCGTGAAGTACTGCTCCCGGTGAAACGAGCTGTCCTGCTCCATCTTCTCGCTCAGGTTCAGCAGCAGCTTCTTGCCCGCATACTTGTCCATCGGCAATTGGTCCAACTCCAGCAGATCAGGGCCTTTGCCTGTCAGCATCTGCGTATTCATCGTTTTGATGAATTTCTCCTGATCCGCTTCCCATTGGGCATCGTTGCCTGCAGGATGCGCATAGGTCATCTGGATCTGAATGTCCGGATGCTTCGCCTCGTACTTCTGGATCGCTTCTTTCAGAAAGTCCGTCTCATAGAAAGTCGCGAAGACGATCGTCTTCTTCCCGGCTGCCGTGCCGGACGACGCGGTGCCGGTTGGTGACTCGGCCGTTCCGCCGGCTGCCTGCTGCAGCGGCTCCGTCTCTCCAGAGGGCGTGGCCTCGGCCCTTTCTGAGCCTCTGACGGTGCCTCCGCTGCAAGCTGACAGCATACTACTGAATAGCACGCAGCTCATCATCATCGCAGCGCTGCGGCCGGTTCTGGACTTGTTGCTCATACTTTTTCCCCCTTATTCATTGAGGTACGTACTTACCCGGTTCTGCACGAGCTTAGCTACGGCTTCCGCCGACTTCTGCCCTTTGAAGAACGCCGCGGATTCCTCCCGAATGATCTCCTCCACCTTGGAGGGCTTGAATTCGACCTGATGAACCGCTTCATTCACCAGCTTGTTCAGCCGCTGCATGTCCGCTTCCGTCACCTTAAACACCTTGCCGTGCGCCTGCCCTTCCTCGTCCGCCTTGACCGCGCCGTCCTTCAAGGCCTGCTGAGCCAGCTTGTCGTACGCCTTTTTATTCAAAGGAAACCCTCCCGGCTGTACTTCATCCGAGACGAGGAATTTCACGAAGTCCCAGGCTTCCTTCTGCACGGACGAATTCGCGTTAATCCCGATCGTCGACTCCGTCCGGAAGTAGCCCCCGGGCTGCTGGCCCTCCGCGACCGGCCGGTTATACAGCTTGCGGTTCAGGAACGTGCCCGGGTTCTGCGTCGTGCCGGAGAGGATATAGTTGCGGATGGAACTGAACATGTCCTCGATGAAATATGTTTTCGGAAAATTGACAGCCGCGCTAATCACCTCGTCGTCATACATGCCCTTGAGCTGTGTCATCAGGCCGATGAAGCGCGGCGAATCAAAGCTGGCCTTGCGCTGAATCGGATCTACATAGGCGGCGTAATCGGTCTTCACCATGGAGCTCAGCAGGTACTCCGGTCTTGAGAGAAACGCATACTCCCGGTCCCCCTTCTGCTTCAGCGCCTTCATCGTCTGGGTGAATTGATCCCAGGTCCAGCTCGTATCGTCGATCTTGACACCGCTCTTGCTAATTGCATCCTCATCGCCGATCAGGCCGTACAGGTAGAACCGGACTGGCATCCCGTAGACGCTGCCGCTGAGCTTCACATTGTCTAGAATATTCGTAAAGTATTGCTCCCGCTTGAAGGACGGATCATTCTTCATCAGATCGCTCATGTTCGCCAGCGCCCTCTTGTTCACATACTGCTCGATCGGGAGCTGGTCCATCTCCAGGAGGTCGGGGCCTTTGCCTGCCAGCATCTGCGTGTTGGTCGTCTTGACGAACTTCTCATGATTGGCCTCCCAGTTGGCGTCATCGCCTTTGGCCTGTGCATGGGTGAGCTGGATCTGAATATTCGGATGCTTCGCTTCGTACTTGGCTTTGGCGTCCTTGATGAAATCAGTCTCGTAGAAGGTCGAGAACACGATCGTTTTCTTGCCACCCTGAGAGGTTTCCCCTCCGCCCCGGCCCTGCTCTTCGATCGTCTTCGGAGGCGCCAGCTCTCCCTTCCCGCCGGCCGTCTGCGCGGATGCTTCGCCTGCTGACTGACGGCCTTGGCCTGGCGATACGCCCCCCGAGCAGCCGGTGATGGATAAGGCCAGCATACTGGCCGAAAGCAGTATTCCTATCGGTTTCAACTTCATCGTCCTTTCTGTTTCCTCTTGTCATATCGGCCTATGACGATATGCAGATCTAACCCTACGCTATCTGTTATATGGCATGGATGTAACGAACACTTCTCCAAGTTGTAAACAAAGTGTTTCCAATCCTGTCCGAGGGTTTCGGCCGTAACAGAAAAAACCTGAACGGCTCGCAGCCGTTCAGGAATGGCTAAATTCAATAATAAAAGGGATGCTGCTTTGAGCTGCCGTGGCAGGTCCTGAGGAGACCGGACCAGGCTCTTCTCTACTGTAAGGCTTCCGGCCGGAAAGCAGGATCTTCTTATCGTCCGGACTCCAGTCTATCTGGAAGGGGATCAAGCCTTTATAGATCGACTTTTCGTTCAGGATCGCATTCCCCTGCAGCTTGGCGACGAAAATCTCATCCTGCCCCTTCGTATAGGCGATATATTTGCGATCAGGGGACAACCGGAACGTGCCGACCCGCTCCAGTAGCGTTGAAGTGACACGATTGCGACGGTCGAAGGACAGCAGCGCGCCCTCGGCGCTCGCGAACAGAATCTGATCGTCATGCAGATAGCCGAAGGCCGTACCCGCGCTAGCCGGCAGCTCGTACTGGCTGACGAACGCTTCTCCCGTCAACTGTCCGTAGACCAGCTTGGACTGTCGGCCTTCGCTCTTCACCAGCAGCGCACTCTGCCCGTTATCTGCAATCTGCAGGCCATAGCTCATATCACGGGATGCCCACGCCGGAATCGGATAATCTTGCAGGCTCTTGCCAGCCATGTCATACAGGATCAGCCGAGACTCGTTCTGTATCCGCCCTTCGAGACCATACCCCAGATACTGGCCGTTGCCCGACCAGGCAAGAGCAGTGGCAACCTGCCGGTCTCTCGGAACTTCCTGAATGAACGTCTCTTGTTGCGTGGACCAATCAAGCAGCATAACCTTACGGACGGCATCCTCAGCCTTCACGTAAACGACAAACCGGCCGTCCGGAGACAGCTCGGCCCCCTCCAGACTGGCTCCGAGCTTCATGATGGGCTGCTGTGAGCCCAGTCTATAATCGACCCTATCGAGACTACGGTCCGGGTACCTCCCATACAGGCCGAGCAGCTGATTGCTATCCGCCCAGCCTAGCAACGGACCGCCTGCGGCTCCCGGCTCGGGGAACGTATAGATTTTTCTCACCGCGAAGTCTTCGTTCACCGGCTCCGTTCCGCTGCTTGCCGGTGTATCGGGGATGATGACCGTCCGGGGCGGCCGTTCCTGTCCGCAGCCGGACAGGAGCAGCCCTGACGCCAGCATAGCTACGAGCAATCCCCGCCCCCACAACCGTCCATTCATAGCGTCTCCTCCTCTGCTCCGGCATAGGGAAGTGCAACGTAGACGGTCGTACGCCCCTCTGCGCTCTCGATCCGGATCTTGCCCCGGTGATCGTCTACGATGGCCTTGCAGATGCTTAGCCCAAGCCCCCGGCTTCCCTCATCCGCGAGCTCTCGGCTATCCGCCCGATAGAACGGCTCGAAGATCCGCGCCAAGTCCTTCGGAGCGATCGTCTCTCCTTCATTGCTCACCGTCACATGCACGGTATCGGATACCTGTCCGGCATGGACCGTAATCGTGGAGTGTGCACGGCCGTATTTGATCGCATTGTCCAGCAGGTTGATGAAGAGCTGCCTCAGCCTCGCCGGGCTGCCATACACCCTAAGCCCCGGCTCACACTCGATATCGATTGTCTTCATGTACCTTTCCGCCTTGATCGTCATTCCCTCACATACACCCTGCAAAATCTGCCCCGCGTCCACCATTTCGAAGGTTTCCTGCGTGGAGGTTTCCATCGACAGCTCCAGCAGCTTCAGCACCATCCCATGCAGCCGCTTGCTCTCGTCAATAATATGGTCCATGCCCTTGTCAAAAAAGGGCTTGTCACTCCACTCGTTCTCCTTGATCGTCTCCGCATAGCCCAGAATCGTCGTCAGCGGAGTCTTCAGCTCATGGGTCATATTATCGAAAAACTGCTTGCGGTGCCGGTTCAGCTCCTCCAGCCGGTCCCGGTCCTTCTCGATCCGCTGAATCTGAAGCTTGATCTTCTCGATCATTTGGTTGAAGTTATCGGCCAGCTTGCCGATCTCATCCTTGCGCCTCAGACGGAGCCGCAGGTTCAGGTTGCCTTGGGTCACCTCAGTAGAGGCCTTGGTCAGCTTGACGATCGGAAGCGTGATATTGCGAGAGAGGATGTAAGAAAAGACAAACGCAGCGGCGAAGATCGCGATCGTCACGTAATAAATAAAGGTCATAATCTGCTTGCCCTGCTCATGGAGCAGGGAGAAATCCTTGGAAAACCGCAGGATGCCTACCGTTTTCCCTTCAATGACCACCGGATACGAATAATAGACACCGGTTAGGTTATTCGCATAGGAGATCGTATAAGCCGTCTTGCCCTGCAACGCCTGGTCCAGGTCGTCATGGACCGTGCTGTCGAACTTGGAGGCGTCCGTCTGGTACAGCAGCTGCCCTTGGCTCGTATAAGCGCTGATCTCACTAGATGTCACCAGACGCAGCTCATCAGCCATCTCCTTCGCCGTTTGCTGGAAGTAGATTTCATCGTTCGAGAAATGGTTGATCATGAAGCTTTGCCGGACGTAGACATTATTATTCTTCTTCATCCCGATTAGGTCCTGCGTGATGATCTTTTCATTGCTCGAATCGATAATCTGCACGATGAAATGATTCAGCAGCAGCAAGGAAATGGAGAAGATTATCAATAGCCCGAGCAGAAACTTGACCTTGATCGTGAGAAACATACGTCTACTCCACCTGCTTGTCGAATTTATAGCCGATGCCGAACACAGTGATAATCAGGTCGCTGGCCTCCAGCTTCTTGCGCAAGCGCTGAATATGAATATCCACCGTTCGAGTATCGCCGAAATAATCATAGCCCCATACCAAATCCAGCAGCTCACTGCGGGAGAAGATGCGGCCCTTGTGACTGCATAAAGTAATTAATAGATCATATTCCTTCGGTGTCAGCTCTACCGGGACATTCTCTTTTTTCACGAGACGCTCGCTTTTGAAAATCTCGACATGTTTAAATCGCATGGGAGTATCGGCCGGCTCCGGGGCTGCGCTGGCCGGCTGACTTACCCGGCGCATCACCGTGCGGATTCTCGCGATGACCTCCCGTAGGTCGAACGGCTTCGTAATGTAGTCGTCTGCGCCGAATTCCAGCCCGACGATTTTATCGGTGATGTCCGACTTGGCCGTGATCATGATGATCGGGATATTCCGGACGGCCGTCACCTGCCGGCACACCTCGATGCCGCTTAGATCCGGCAGCATCCAGTCCAGCAGGAGCAAGTCCGGCAGGAAGGCATGAACGGCCTGAATGCCATCCGTCCCGTTCCCCACTATCATCGTCTGGAAGCCTTCCTTCTCCAGCCGGTAGGCGAGCAGCTCGGCGATCGCCCGCTCGTCCTCGATTATCAGAATTTTAGTTCTCTCCACTATGCATCCCCCCGCTTCATGTTAGCATACCCCGCAAGCGGGCTTCTACAGACGCACGCGCTCCCCCTCCTGCAGAGGCTCACTGCTCTCTATGACGACGCTCTGGCTGGGGAAAATCCCTCCCTGCACGGCGACCTGCTGCTCGGTGGAATCAACGATCTTCACGTAAGACTTGCCTACATAGAAGCCGTTGCCTAGTGTCCCCTTCTTCTCCTCGATGACATAGACGTAAGTACCGCCCGAATCCTCACGGATCGCCGACTTCGAGAGCAGCAGCGCCTCCTTGTCTGCCTGTATGCCTTTACGCAAGTGGATACTCGCCGTCTCCCCACCCTTCAGGCTCTCGTCCTGCAGCCGGATGCGCATGATCTTGGACGCAGTAGCCGTGGATGAAGCCCGGTCTGAAGGTGCGTCGTCCATGTTGGCAATTTCACCGTCGATTAGCTTCGTTTCCTCCGCCTCACTCCCACTTTGCTTTCCCTTGACCTGGACCTGAACCTTCTCACCGAGCTGCACCAGGGATGCTTGAGCGGCGGGAAGCGTAACGAAGAGCGCAAACCCTTCGTCCAGCCTGGCGATCGTGACGGACGGGGAGGTCATCCCTTCCGTGGCCTGGATGGCCGTGACAATCCCGGCAAAGGGCGCCCGCAGCTCCCGGCCCTGCTGCAGATTCTGCTCCAGCGCTTGAATATTGCGCTCACGCGCCTCGATCTCCAGCTTGTACTTGTCCACCTCGCGCTTGGCGTTTTTGATTTGAACAGGATCTCCATTCTTGCTCGCTTCCACATAGCTGTCGAATAATCCCCCAAGCTGCAGATTCTGCTGCTTGAGTGTATTTTGTTCATTCCAGATTTGCAGCTCGGTCGCCTTACTATCGAAGGTTATCAGAGCCTCTCCCTGAGCGACCGTGCCGCCCTGCTTGACATGAACCGCCTGGACCTTCCAGCCCGTGTCGTTCTTCAGCTCCACGGATTCCAGCGGGCTGAGCACCCCGCTTCCTTGAATCGTATGGGTCAGACTGCCGGTCGAAGCCTGCTGTGTCAGCACCTTGGGCAGCATCAGCGTCAGCCAGGTATTGCTGAACAAGGTGAAGACCGCCAAGCTTCCGAAGAAGCAGGCAGCCATCCAGCGGATCACCCGTCTTCTCCCCGAATCCGTACGTTCTTCCCTTCCCGCCTCCACGTCTACTCCTCCTCTATCCCTTGATGCCCGTGGTTTGTATGCCCTTGATGAAATACGACTCCGCATAAAGAAACAACATGACCATAGGACTCATATACAGCAGCGACGAAGCAAACCCAAGCCCGCGCTCATCCTTGAGAATATAAGCCAAGAATACAGATAACGGATAATCCTGCGGATCCTCGAGAAAGATCAGCGGCTGCTCCACCATGTTCCAATAGTCCACGAACAATAGCACGATCAGTGCGGCAAATCCGGGCTTCACCAGCGGCAGCACGATCCGGATGAACTGCGTGAACAGTCCGGCTCCATCCATCTGGGCTGCTTCCAGGAGCGCCGCAGGGATGTTCAAGAAAAATTGCCGCATCAGAAATACGCCATAAGTGGCGAAAATCCCCGGCAAAATAATCGCCGACAGATGATTCAACAGCCCCAGCCTGTCCGCGATGATATAATTGGGCACCAGCGTCACCTGGAACGGCATCAGCATCGCCATCACATAGATCAGAAACAGCCCGTCCCGGCCAGGAAAACGAAGGATGGCGAATGCATACGCAGCCAGCGCCGCGACCAGAGTCTGCCCCGCGATGATCGGGACCACCAGCCCTACCGAATTCCAGAATAGAAATAAAAACTTCGGCGATTGAATGAGAATTTTATCAAATTGGGCGAAGGACACCCAGTCGGGAATCAGCTTCAGATTCACGAAGTCCAGCTGCTGGCCCGCTTCGGGCAGCTTGCCAATGACCGAATAGTTCAGTGCAATCTCCTGCTCGGTCATCAGGGCGTTCGTCAACGTGATCACAATGGGAAACAGCATAACCAACGCCAGCAGGAGTAGTATCCCTGTTACCGTCACCTTCCGCCATATAACCGCCACCTGCCCGCCTCCTCTCTGCTCTTCATTCCATAAATCGGCGGAAGCGCCTCTCCAGCGCATAAAGTGCCAGTACGATGACGACGATCGACGCGACCATCAAGGTAGCGGCTGCCGTCAGCTTCTGAATATCCAGAGCAATGAACATGTTATTCATGTAGTGCTGCAGCATATAGATGCTGTCGTACGGATAATCGCCTGCGATCAGGTACGTCTCCCGAAAGACCTTGAACGAGTTGATGATCGACATCAGTACGACGAAGAACATCGTCGGGATCAGATACACGAGCGTAATCCTGCGCAGCCGGGTGAAGGGCCCGGCCCCCTCCAGACAGGCGATTTCGTAATAGCTCTCGGGAATGGCTTGTATCCCCGCTAGGAATAGGATCATGTTGTAGCCGATGTTCTTCCAGATATAGATAGCTGCCACGACGACCATCGCTCCGTCGGACTTCATCCAGTCTACCCGCTCCAGGCTGAACCATTGCAGCCCTGCGTTAAGCGTTCCATTCCAATCGAACAGTGCTTGCCAGATGAACACGACAGAGGCGACCGGGACGACCAACGGCAGGATATACGCCGTTCGCAGCCATTTGCGCAGATAGACGCTCCCATTCAGGAGCAACGCCAGCATCAGTGACAAGCTCAGCATCAGCGGTACGCTAATGAGTGTAAAAGAAGCCGTATTCCAGGCCGCCTTGCGAAACGACGCGCTGTCCAGCAGCGCCTGATAGTTGGCCAATCCGACGAAGACGCCGTCTACGGTTCGATCCTTGAATGAATAAATAAGCCCCATGACGAATGGAATCGCGTAAAACAGCGCAAAGCCGACCAGGCTCGGAGCCAGGAACAGCAGCGCCAGACCCGTCCGCTTGTTGACCCACCGGGTTATTCGCATGCCCTCACCTTACCCTTCAGGCGCACTTGGCGCCTATCCCAGTTATAGTTCACGGATGTTACGAAATCATCTCCAACTTGTAAACAAAATGTAACCGGACAGGCCCGGCCTAGGCCAAATGGGGCAGCCACTCATCATCTCATGCATATCCATAACCCGGTTGGACATACTGGAAAAAGATCACTGTTTAGGAACGGGGAGCTTTGCGTATGCCAACTCAAGATTCGCTTCAGGGTTATGATCCGCGCTACGACGGCCGGGATCCGCAAGCCTTTGTGAACCAAATCCAGCGCTTTCTGCACGATCCTCCCGATCTCGTGATCCACCCGCTTGTGATGTCGCCCGATATCCCTTGCTACTGTGTGTTTCTTGAAACCTTGACCGATAAGAATAAAGTCGAGGATGAACTATTGCCCTTTCTGATCGAGCGTGCTTGCTTCGATCGTACGCTTAGTGCGGAGGACATGATCAGGAGGCTGCAAGGCAGGACTCCCTTCAGCTCGATTACCTCCTCGGACGATTTCAGACAGTGCGTCGACTCCCTGCTCAAGGGCGTCTGTCTCGTCGTGATCGACGGTGCATCCCAGGTGCTTTGGATCAGCGCAGCCCAGACCAGTCATCGCAACGTATCGGAGCCGCTGACGGAATCGACCGTCCGCGGACCGCAGGAGGGCTTCACCGAGGACATCGCGTCCAACCTGTCCCTCCTTCGCAAGCGGATCAAGAACATTCACTTGCATATCGAGCAGGCAACGGCCGGAACGGAGACTGATACGAATATCTCCTTGCTCTACCTAGGCAATCTGGCACCCCAAGGGGTCGTCGAGGAGCTACGCAGGCGAATCTCGTTGATTCAAACCGATAGCATCCTGGACAGCGCTTATGTCGAGGAATGGATTCAAGACCGGACCTATTCACCCTTCGCAACACTGCTGAGCACGGAACGCCCGGACATTGTGGCGTCCCACCTGCTGGAGGGCCGAGTGGCGGTGCTCGTGGACGGCAGTCCGATCGCTCTGGTGGCCCCGATCACGTTCTTTCAATTTTTTATCGCGCCGGAGGATTACTACCAGCGGGCCGACATAGCTACGCTGCTGCGCTGGGTCCGAATTTTATCCTTCATGCTGGCCATTTTTACGCCGGCCTTGTATGTGGCCGTCGTGTCCTATCAGCAGGAGCTTCTGCCCCATTCCCTATTAATCAGCATCTCTTCCCAGCGGGAGATCGTGCCGTTCCCGGCATTCATCGAGGCGAGCATCATGATGGTGACCTTCGAGGTGCTGCGGGAGGCTGGCCTGCGCATGCCCCGCATCGCCGGGCAGGCCATCTCGATTGTCGGGGCTCTCGTACTCGGACAAGCGGCGGTATCGGCGGGGCTCGTCTCGACCGCCATGGTTATTGTCGTCGCGATCACGGCGATTTCTAATTTCGTCGTGCCCTCCTACAGCTTCGGCATCACGCAGCGGCTGCTGCAATTTTTCTACCTGATCCTGGCTGGAGCGATGGGGTTGTTCGGGGTTCTGTGCGGTGTGCTGCTGACCATCGTACACCTGTCCTCCATCCAATCATTCGGCGTTTCCTTCATGTCCCCGGTGGCTCCGACCTCTCTGGCCGACTGGAAGGATGTACTGGTCCGCGTGCCCCGGCCGTGGATGCGCACCTATCCGCAGATGAACGGAACAAAGAAACGAGGAAGGAGAGGCCCATGAAGGCTGCTATCGGCCGGAAGCTAACCATCGCCGGAGTCGCCCTGTGCTGTCTGACCGGGTGCTGGGATCGGATCGAGATCAATCAGTTGGCTGTGGTCGGGCTGGTCGGTTCGGATTCGAATCCGAAGACGCACGAGCAGTCGATCTATTACCAGATCATCAATCCGGGCTCCTTCACCCTCCAGGGGGGCGAGAGCAGCAAATCCCCCGTCTACACCTACAAGATCGTCGGGCAGACGAAGGGAGAGCTGGGGTTCAAATCCGCAGACATCTTGCCGCGCAAGCTGTTTACGGATCAGTATCAGGCGCATATCATCCCCGAGTCCTATGCCCGACAGGGACTTACGGCTTTCCTTAACTTTTACGAACGGCAGTTCAACCGGCGATCAAGCTTGAATCTGTTTGTAACGGATTCTGCCTTGGCCGATGTGATGACAACCTATACTCCCCTTGAACGGATGCCGGGCCGTGCTCTGCGTTCACTGGTGTACAATGCCTATCTGTCCACAGGGCGGATCAGTCTGAAATCCAGGGTCAAGGATCTCGCAGAAACGATGGAGTCTTCGACGCTGAGCGTTATGCCAATCATCACCTTGATCAGTGAGAAGCCTAATCAGACGACCAAACGGTTCGAAATGATTCAAGCGAACCCGGGCAACCTTGCGCTGACAGGCGCGGCCTTATTCAAGCAGGGGAAGATGATCGGGAAGGTCGGGCTGCGAGAGAACGGCTATTATAATCTGATCAAGGGCGATATCGAAACCTTTTTCGAATCGGTGACAGTGGAGGGGAAAGACGTCGATCTGCGCGCCAGCAAATTGAAGGTTCGCAAGCGATTAATCCTCGCTGACGGCATGCCGGTCCTGCAGGTGGAGGTCAAAGCACAGCTCGCGATTATGAGTAACGAGCAGGCGAATAAGATGACCTGGTCCAATGTAGCCCAAATTACCGGTAGCTTTGACCAGCAGGTGAGTGCAACCGGCCAGAAGCTATTCAAGGAAGCGTTGGACAAGAAGTGGGATTTATTCGGCCTGCAGGATCAGATCAAGTACAAGCATGGAAAAGAATGGAAGGAACTTCAGAAACGAGAGGATGCCTGGACAAAGACCAAGCTGCGTCTTACCGTGAAGAGCACGGTCAACGATGTAGGGGAGATTATTAATCCGTACAAGGGAGGGTAACCGTCATGGAACAGAACAACCTGACCGTCTGGCAATTTTTTGTGTTGACCATGTCCTTTCTGGTCGGTACCTCCTTCTTCTTCAGTCCTGGCGGTTTGATTGCGGTGGCCAAGCAGGATGCGTGGATCGTTCCGCTGTGGGGCGGGACGGCCGGTATACTTGCCTCCTTGATCTGGCTGAGCCTAGCTCGGCAGCATCCCGGATTATCGATTGTGCAGATCTGCACCAAGGTGGGGGGCAAAGCCTTAGGGGGGGTATTCGCCCTGCTCTATATCTCTTACTTTATCCAGCTCTCCGTCTTCATCACCCGGAATTTGGGCGACTTCATGAAGCAGACCCTGATGCCTATGACGCCGATGACGGTCTTTCATGTCATGTTTCTCTTCATCACCGGCTATGCGGTCATTAAGGGGATCGATACGATCGCGCGCTCCTCCGAGCTGCTGTTTCTAGTAATGGCGGCAACGTTTCTGTTCATCTTCTTCTTCGGACTGACGGAATGGGACTGGAATCGATTTCAAGGCAGCTTTCATATGGAGGTGTGGAAGACGATGAAGGAAACCCGCTCCATCTTCGGGTTCCCTTTCATGGAGGCACTGATCTTCCAGATGCTGTTTCCGTTCATCCAAACAAAGCGGAAGAAAACGTTTATTCTGGCTATCGTCGTTGCGACGGTTATGCTGAGCATCACGACCCTTTTCACGATCGGCGTGCTGGGAGTAACCCGCGCCTCCCATGACACGTACCCGCTCTTCGTCATCGTCCAGGAAATTCATATCGGAACGTTCTTCGAGCATCTGGAGTCTACGATAGCCCTGATCCTGCTGGCCGCGATCTTCATCAAGCTGTCGATTGCCTACTACTGCTCCGTCCTGGGGCTATGCCAGCTGTTTAAGTTTACGAGCCGCTTCTGGATCACGCTTGCACTGAGCCTGCTCATCTCGGGTTTGGCACTTGGAAACGACAATGTGGTGGAAAATGTCGAATTCAGCAAAAAATACGATTTTGAGTACACGCTTCTGTACAGCCTCTTCATCCCCTGTCTGCTGCTGGGCGTCACCTGGTTCAAGCGCAGACATAAACCGAAGACGGCTGGAGAGTCCTCCCCATGATCTGGTTCATTCTGCTCACTGCCGCAGCCATAGGCAGCTGCGTAGCTATCATGATCCGCCAGCGGAAGAAAACACGGGAAATCACACTGTTCGTCTGTATCGCCCTGCTCGGCACGGCGGACTGGATCAGCATCTTCCTCGATCACAAATTCAAATCCAGCAAGGTAATCGCGAGGCTGCTCGACTTGGTCGGATTGTGACAGGACTGCACAGCCTCGGTGTCCGGTACGTCACCGGCCTGGCGGGTAAGCCGGCCGATCAGACAAACAAAGCTCCCGCTCATGCGTGAGCGCCCCCTCCATGCTCAGCCGTTGGCTGACCATTGGGGATACTTCCATGCAACATCGCGGGAGCTCCCGTCAAGCCAGGCTGCTCAGCTCGTTAGTCGACGCTCTGTCCGGCGGCCCAGCGCACGCTGTTGCGCACCAGCCGTCTGTACGCCTCCGGCTCGAACGACGGGGCATGATGTCCAGGCTGCAGGTAGATGATCTTGCCCAGGCCGTAAGCATGCTCCCAGCCTGCCGGGTACCGGTTGCCTTCGAAGGCGTATTCCAGGAAGACCGTTTTCTTCGTAAACGGATCGAACTCGAACATATACGGCTCTTCGTCCAGCGTGAAGTCCTCCACACCCGTCAGCAGCGGGTGGCCTTCGGCTACGCCATAGTATTGAAGCGTCTGGTAAGGCGGATGGCCGGTGAACTTGGCGCCCATCATCTGCAGCACTTCAAAGCTGCGGTGCAGGGAGATGCCGTTATGAATAACGAGCAGGCTGCCGCCGCGCACCGTGTAGCTGATGAGCCCGGCGATCTGTGCAGGCGTCAGGTCCACTCTCCAGCAATCGGTGTACGAGATGCATACCGGATGCTGGGCTGGGTCCAGCCGGGCGAACTCGTCATAATCAAGCGAGCTTTCCAATATAAATTCTTCCCCCAGGATGCCGGCAATCTGGGCTTTGGCCGGCTCCAGCGGATGCCAATCGGCGTCGGGACCGTTGCCGACGATGAGTACGGTTGCTTTTGCAGTCATCTGTATCTTCCTCTCCTTGTGTTTGGGTGTAATGATGAGTCCGTTACCAAGGCAGCGCGTTACCGGTATCGGCCTCGATGTACAGAGGCTGGTCGTGCACCTCATGCCCCTGCTCGCGGATGCGCTGCCAGATGAAAGCCGCCGACTGCTCCGGCGTGTAGGTGCCTTCGTCGCTCCATTGTCCGCCCATCGACGTCTTGACCCAGCCCGGATGCAGCAGCAGCACGCGGCCGCCCTCGGAGCGTATCTTGTTGTGAATAATGGTTGAGCTCATATTCATAGCTGCCTTCGCCATGCTATAGCCGAACCAGCGCTGACGGTGACTGTTTCGGATGCTGCCCGCCTCCGACGAGATATTTACGATCAGCTTGCCACCCTTCAGCAGCGGCTCGATCAGCGCATGGGTCAAGCGCAGCGCACCGACGGCCGACACGTTGAAGACGCGCTGGATATCGTCGAAGTCCAGCTTGTCCGTAATCGTCGCGCTTGTCTCTCCGAGAATCGCCGCGTTATTGATCAGCAGGTCCAGCGTATCCGTATGCTCTGCGATCCGGGCTGCCGCCTCCTGGACGCTGGCATCGCTGCCCACGTCCAGCTGGAAGGGATGCAGGCGGCCGGGGAACCGCTCGGCTAGTCCACTCATCGTTTGCTCCAGGTCAGGGGAGATGCCCCCCGCAAACACCGTATAGTCCGCTTGCAGCAGCTCATGCACCAGCGCAAGTCCGATTCCCCGATCCGTGCCCGAGATGCAGGCGAATTGTCTAGTCTCCATCGGTAGGTTCTCTCCTCTTCGCCAAGACGGACGAAAGGAGAGGCGCACCTGCGCCTCCCTCACCGTTCCTGACGATCTATTTTGCGTTCTTCGCGTATTGAGCGGTGAACTCCTCGATAACCTTGTCGCCGCCTGCTTTTCTCCATTGCTCGATCGCCTTCTGCCAGCCGGCCTCATCGATTTTGCCAAGCACGAATTTCGTGCGGGCGTCCTCGATGATCTGCTTCAGCTCATTGCCCTTGGTCGTTTGCGTATCGGAGACGAGTGGATTGGATGCATTGTTGACGGCGATGCCTTCGTTTTCCTTGATCATCTTGCCGTATTTCTCCATCAGAGGCGTTTCTTTACCCGTTGTTTTGGCCGTGTACTTGGCTACTTGCAATTGCAGGTAGCTGGAGCCTACCTCTGTGTCGAACAGCTTCTGGTCGATAAAGACCGGCTTGCCGTCCTCCATCTTGTAGTGGCGTCCCTCTACGCCCCAGCCGAGCAGGTCAAGCATGTTCTGGTCGGAGATCTTGTCGAAGAAAGCGAGAATCTGCTTCAGCTCGGCTTCGGTCTTGACGCTCGATTTCGGGAACATGAACACGCTGTTATAGCCGGTTCCGCCCTTGGATCTTTCGCCCTTCGGCCCTTGAATCCGGCTGACGACATCCACATCCGCACCCGGGAAGGTCTTAGCCAGGTTAGCCTGATAGCCCGCACCATCAATCATATTAGAGACGACGGCGCCCGCCTTGCCCGTGTTGATGTCATCCTTCTTCTGCTGGTTATTCAGAACAGGGAAGTCCTGCTTGATCAGCTTCTCGTCATACAGCTTCTTGTAGAACTTCATCGCCTCGAAATATTCCGGAGCCAGGAAGTCCGGGCTCAGCTTGCCGTCCTTGACCTCCCAGTCGTTCGGAGCGCCCATATAGGAAGCCACGGCGGTGAAGCCTTCCATCGTCTTCTCCTCCGTCAAGCCGACCGTGTCCTGCTTGCCGTTCTTGTCCGGATCATTCAGTGTAAATGCTTTCAGAACGTTGTAGAACTCATCGATCGTTTTCGGAGCGCTGAGACCTACGTTCTTCAGCCAGTCGCTGCGGAAGATGATCCCGAAGGTGCTCAGGTCCCGTGCCCGGTACAAGCCGTAAATCTTGCCGTCCACCTTGATGTTGTCGAAGACAGACTTATTCATTTTGGAGAGGTTCGGGTATTGGTCGATATAAGGTCCAACTTCCCAGAACGTACCGGAACGGATTGCGCTCAGAATGTTGGAATCCTTATTGTTCTGGACGAGCAGCACCTTCGGCAGTTCGCCGGAGCCGATCGTCACATTGACCTTGTCCTTGTACGTCGAATTGGGAACCCAGGATATGTCCAGCTTTGTATTGGTGTACGCCTCGATTTTCTTCTGTACGTCGCTGTCGGCTTTAGGCGGCTCTGCATACATCAAGGACATGATACTCAGCTTGAGAGGTTCTTGCTTCTCCGGTGTTTTGGCGCCGCCAGCAGGTGCCGCCGGGGCTGGCGTATTCTTTGCCGGCTCGCTGCTGCAGCCCGCCAGCATAGCTGACGCTCCGATCACCAAGCCCATAGCCGCCATACCTGTTTTCCTCATCTTCATGTACCTTTTCATTCGTTGTGCCTCCCCTATATCATTTTATGTGAATGCATCCCCGGCAGCAAGTGCCGGGAGCTCTTTCAACCTTTCACCGAGCCGAGCATAACCCCTTTGGCAAAATGCTTTTGCAGGAACGGGTATACCAGCAGAATCGGTACTGTAGACACGACGATAACGGCCATCTTGATAATCTGCGGAGGCGGCGCGATGTAGTTCTGATCGAACGACGTCGAATCTCCGATACCGCCCTGGGACAGGATAACAATCTGCCGCAGCCAGACCTGGATCGGCCACATCTTGGCATCATTGATGTACAGAATCGCATTGAAGAATGTGTTCCAGTGACCTACGGCGTAGAACAGGGAGAAAGTCGCCAGCACCGGCGCCGACAGCGGCAGCACGATGCGGAACAGCAGGCCCAGATCGCTGCAACCGTCAATCTTGGCGGCTTCCTCGAGTCCTTCCGGCAGCTGCCGGAAAAAGCTGACCACAACGATCAGGTTGAAGGCGCTGATTGCATTCGGGATGAGCAGCGCCAGATAGCTGTCGATCATGCCGAGCGATTTGACCACGAGGAAGGTCGGCAGGATTCCGCCGTTAAACAGCATCGTGAACACGATCAGCATCATCATCGCCTGACGTCCGCCGAAGTCCTGCCGGGACAGCGGATAAGCCAGCAAGCAGGTAAACAGCAAGTTAATGAGCGTGCCGACCACCGTGATACCTACGGTCACCAATAAGCTGTGAACCATCGTATCTGTCGAGAAAATATATTTGTAGCCTTCCAATGAGAAGGTTGTCGGGAACAAGATGAAGCCCCTCCGCAGCACTTCCTCCGGCTCCGCGAACGAAACTGACACGATATAAATAAACGGAATGATCGTAACCAGCGATACCAGGGTCAGAAATGTATAATTGAAGCCGTCGAATAGGCGGCTGGCCCAGCTTCTACCTATCATCATCTCGCGTCATCTCCTTAGTACAGGCCGCTTTCGCCGAATTTTTTGGCCAGCCGGTTGGCACTCACGACCAGGACAAGCCCGATCAAGGATTTGAATAAGCCAACGGCTGTGCTGTAGCTGAATTGTCCCTGCTGAATCCCCACATCGTACACATAGGTATCAAAGACATCGCCGACCTCCCGGTTCATGGAGTTCAGCATCAGGAAGATCTGTTCGAACCCGGTATCCAGGAACGAGCCAAGCCTCAGGATCAGCAGAATGACAATGACACTGCGGATCGCGGGGAGTGTAATATGCCACAGCTGTCTCATGCGCCCTGCGCCATCGATCGTCGCCGCTTCATACAGCTGCTGGTCGACGCCGGCCAAGGCAGCCAGGAAGATGATCGTCCCCCAGCCTGTTTCCTTCCAAACCACCTGCGAAACGATCATCGTCCGGAACCAATCCGTGGAAAGCAGGAAATCGATCTTAGGCAGGCCGACAGCGGCCAGGAGATCGTTGACAATCCCTCCTTCGGTCGTGAAGAAGATGTACGTAATCCCTACGACGACAACCCAGGAGACGAAGTGCGGGACGTAGACGATCGTTTGAATCGTGCGCTTAAAGGCTTCCTTGCGGATCTCATTGAGCAAGAGCGCCATCACAATCGGCAGCGGGAAAAAGAATACCAGATTGTAGAGAGCCAGGATGATCGTATTGGTGAATAGCCTGAGAAAGGCAGCATCGAAGAAAAACCGTTCGAAATGCTTGAGTCCCACCCACTTGCTATGCAGCATCCCCAGGGTCGGCTGGTAATCCTGAAAGGCAATCAGCAGCCCCCACATAGGCAAATATTTGAATACCAGAAAGTAAAGTAAGCCAGGAATGGCCATCGCATACAGCCACCTGTTTTTAAGTAGAAGCGCCAATCTTCGGCGGGCTACACTCTTGGCGGCCCGCCCAGCTGTCGCAGAACTCAGTTCCACCATGCTTTGTCCTCCTCGGTTCCGTTTGATAGTGTCAGCATATCTGGCGGCCGGATTGCCTTCAATAATCCGCAGCGCTCCAGTTGTGAGAGCCCAGGCGTATCAAGGGATAGCGGGGCCAGCCTAATCATTTGCGCTCCTGGGACATAATCATTGGAAACATGTCCTGAACGCGAAAAAACCGCCGGGGAAGGGTAGCCTTCCTGGCGGTTCATACAAATCGTCAATTCAATTCGTTTTTTTGCTCCCTGTACTGCCCGGGGGTCATCCCCTCCAGCTTGCGGAAGTGGCGAATAAAATTCTGGGCATTGGTGTACCTCAGGCGCTCGGCAATCTCGGTAATTTTCATACTGGTCTCGCTCAGCCAGCTCTTGGCCTTATCATGCCTGTATCCCGCCAGATAGTCACTGAAATTCATCCCCGTCTCCTTGCGGAACATCCGACGTATATAATGCGTGCTATAATTCAAGCGCAGCGCACATTGCTCCAGCGTCAATTCGCTGTCATAGTTCTCATGGATCAGATCGATGACCGAGCGGGAAATGCTTTTGCCAGACGACTCATGCCGCTTGCGGGTCAGCTCCATCATTGGGCGAATCATCTGCTTATGGAACCAGATCTCGATCTCTTGCGGCGTCTTTAGATGGAATAATTGTTCATACTTATTGCGGTGATCCTGTGCAAACAGTTCTTCCGTACCGCCCATTTCATAGATCGCCTTCGTCAGATCAGTCAGCAGCATCGCAAACGCAATCCGGTACAGATTCGGATCGTTCTCGACCTGCAATACCTCCTGGATAAACTGCTTCAGCAGAGCTTCCGCCACCTCTTCGTCCAGGAATGCGACCGCCTGTGTCAGCTCGGACGCGAGATGATGCGGGTAATAATGCCCGGATGCTTGGCGCGGCTTCAGATCGCCCAGATGCAGAATCGCTTTTTCACCCAACCGAAGGCGGTATTGCAAAGCTTCCTTGGCCTCCAGAAAGGCTTGCGGTGTCGCATAGATCTGCTCGTACGGCCGGCTGACCCCCACGCTGATTTTCAGCCCCAGGAACTCTTCGACAGCCCGCTGTACGGCCTCAGCCAGAGCGCTTAGCTCGCTCAGCAGGTCCGCATGATGGTCCGCATCGCTGCCCACGAGCGTCACCTGATAGTTGCCGATCGGCATCGCATGAATGCGCCGAGGCGGGGGAATCAGCTCGGCAGCGATATTGTTGATCGCGAACAGCAGCAGATCCTGCTCCTGCGTCTCATAACGCGTTTGCGCAAGCGTATCGATCTGAATAACCAGCACCGCATAACGGTGCCAGGAAGTAATATGGAACTGACCGGCCTTCTCCTCCAGCTCATGGCGGTACAACTCGCCTTGAAACAGCTTCAGCATGAAATAATCGACGAGCTGGCTGGATTGGATCTTCATCTTATCCTCCAGCTGCTCCTTGGACTCGTGCAGCGTCGCTAGATGGCTGCCTATCCACTGAAACTCGTCCTTCACGGCCTTGCCGATACCGGCCGGCTGTCCTTGACGCATCGTCACCTCCAGCAGACTGCGCACCGGGAAATACATGCGCTTGGAACCCCAATACGACAGCAGTGCGGCCAGCAGCAGCAGGAGGACGCAGGCTGTCAGCGTCACCCAGCCGATCAAGGCGGATTCCTGCTTGGTCTCCTCCAGCGGGATGAACGACACGTAGGTCCAATTATTGTAACGGGACTGGTTGTAGACCACACTGCTGGACTTGTCCTTCGAGGTAACATTCATATAGCCCTTCGTCTTATCTGCATGCTGCATATCCTTCACCCAAGACTCGGACAGCACGCTTTGGCCGACTCTCTTGTCGTCGCTGCTAACGATGATGTTCATCTTATCGTCCAAAATCATCGTTTCTCCGCTGGAGAAGCCCTTGGCTAACAGCTTGGCCAGCTCTGCGTTCGACATCCGGACGGACAAGTAGCCCATCGGCTCTGCGCCGGTTGTCGGGATCACTCTCACTAGTCGGATACCGGCAGAGCCTTCCTTCATCTCCGGCTTCCAGCCGGTATTGTAGCCGAGCTGCGAGACATCGACATCCGCCGCCGGATCCTTGCCGAAGAAGAAGCCCCGCTCCTTGATATACCAGCCGTTCCAGAGGCTGTGCAGCTCGACATCACGAACGCCCAGCTCATACGTCTGCATGCCTTGAAGACCCTTGACTAGCGAATCGATATCCTTGAAGTCCTCGATCGCCAGCTGCTTCGCCACGCTGCTACTCACGAGTGGCGTCTCGGCAAATCGGACCGCGAGCTGGTCGATGACCTTCAGAATCTGCTCCACCCGGCTCTGGGACTGCTGCAGCATAAAGACATTCGCTTCATTGACCTTGGTCTGGACCGTAGACGTAGACTGGAAGAAGGCGAAGATCCCGAGGAGGAGCAGCGGAACCGTGCTGATCAGCGTTGTAAACGTTATCAATTTCATGAAAAAGGAATATCTTGAGGACATAGCTTCCTCCGCCCACCAATGTAATGGATTTCATTGTATCACATACGTCCTGATTTGAGGACATTCCTTTTGCAGAAATTGTTAGCGGATTGCGGTCACGACGACTGCCGATTCTTCCCTCCAAGGTCTCATGGCGGCTGAATGCATGAGACGGAGTCCCTATCCGCAGCCGCCCGCCTCTAAAGCGTTTCCACTTCTACCGTCGAAATATGTACCAGCCGTTTGAACTCTACGAATACATCGGACGCGTATTTTCGGTCGACGAGGACGAGGAAGTTCAGCTCCTGCTGGTGGTCATTCAGCTCCTTAATATGGACGCTCTTGATTTTATATTTCATGGCCAAGATGGATTGTATGGTCGACGTAAGCTCTCCTTCGCCCGACACAACGAGTCTGACGCGAAGTTCCTTCAGGATCAGAGGCTTGGGCCCGACCAGCTTGATGAAGTAAGGCAAAGCCACGACACTCACCATAATCAGGATGACACCGAAGAATGCCTCCACGAAAAAACCAGCCCCTACCGCGATGCCGAGTCCGCTCGCTCCCCAGATCATCGCCGCCGTCGTCAGACCGACGATCACATCATTATGCTTGCGCAGGATAACCCCGGCCCCGAGGAAGCCGATACCGCTTACAACTTGGGCCGCAAGTCGCATCGGGTCCATCACATGGAGGCCCGCTACCGCGTATTTGTTCGACGATTCGATCGATACGATCGTGAGCAGGCAGCTGCTCAGGCAGATGACCAATGACGTCTTGAGGCCGAGCGGCTTATTCCTGATCTCCCTCTCCAAGCCGATAATCAGCCCGAGCAGAGCCGAGATGCCTAGTTTTAGTAAAATATGAGGATCTACTTGAATCATGTTTGTGCCCCTTCTTTATTAAAAGTCCTTAAAAAATAGCAACCCGCCTTGTTCCATCTTGCCGAACAATAACAGGTTGCCCATATTCCCTTACGGTGCGATGGCTGCCGTCGATTCCCGGATAATCAATTCCGGTCGCAGCACGACCCGCTGCCTCACGGGCGCGGAGCCCTGCAGCTCGTCGACAATCATGTTCACGACCAGCTTGCCCATATGCTCCATCGGCTGGGCGACGGTCGTCATCGGCGGATTGGTCACCGCCGCCAGAACCGTGTTGTCGAAGCTGACGATGGACAGCTCCTCCGGCACCTTCTTGCCCAGCTCCTTGGCCGCCTGCAGCGCGCCGACCGCGAGCATGTCATTACAGGCGAAGATCGCCGTCGGCGGCTCCTCTACGCTCAGCAGTTCTAGAGCTTTGACCCGGCTGTCCTCGACCTTGTAGTCGCAATGCCTGAGCTGCTCGGGCGTGAAGGTCACGCCGCTCTCCTCCAGCGTCTGCCGGAAGCCTCGGACGCGCTCGCGGCTGCTGCGTACCTTCTCCCGCTCCCCGAGCATCGCGACGCTCCGGTGGCCGAGCTCCAGCAGATGGGCGGCCGCTAGGCAGCCGCCGATATAGTCGTCGACGACGACCGTGTTCACGGCGACTAGCGGCATATCGCGGGCCAGCAGGACGACCGGGATCGACTTGGATAAGAGCTGCTCCAGGATGTCCTTGTTGTCGATCCCCGTGGCGATGATGATGCCGTCGACCTTCTTCTGCTGCAGCAGGGAGATGTATTTCTCGACCTTGGCATCCTTGTTGTCCGTGCTGCAGATCATGACGCTGTAGCCGAGCTGCTCGCTCTGATCCTCGATCGCGCGGGCGATCTCGGAGAAGAACGGGTTCGAGATATCCGGCACGAGCAGGCCGAGGGTAAAGGTGCGCTTGCCCGTCAGCGCAGTAGCGATAAGACTGGGCTGATAATCCAGACGCTCCATGATCGCGAAGATCGCTTCTCGCGTCTCCGTGCTGATCTTGCCCTTGCCGTTCAGTACCTTTGATACGGTTGCAATCGAGACGCCCGCTTCCTTGGCGACATCGTAGATGGTTGCTTTCATGTCGGAATTCCTCATTTGCGGTTGAAATAGACTTATTCCTTCATTATGAGGATGGAGGCGCTGAGTTGCAACCGGGAAAACCCGCTTTCTCGATCCGGCCTAGCGCGCGGAAGGAGGCTTCATCAGCCAGGCATGGTTCGGATCGTTGTGGAATTTCCACGTACGTGTCGGACCGGCCATGACATTCAGGTAATACACCTCATACCCCGGAGGCGCAGACACCGGATGATACCCCTTCGGTACCAGGACGGCTTCCTCGTTCTTGACGGCCAGCACTTCATTGAGCGACAAGTCGTCCGTGTATACACGCTGCAGCGCAAAGCCCTGCTCCGGCTCAACGCGGAAGTAGTACGTTTCTTCCAGGTAGGATTCCTCCGGCAGCGCATCCCGGTCATGCTTATGCGGCGGGTAGCTCGACCAGTGGCCGTTCGGCGTGAACACCTCGACGACCAGCAGACTGTCGGCCGGCTCCTGCTCCGGCAAAATATTGTGAATCTGCCGCTCCATGTTGCCGGAGCCGCGGATTTCAACACCAACCTGTTCCGGCGCGATCAGACGGGCTTCCAGACTGCCTTGACCCGGAGCTTCGCAGACTGCGACTTCCAGCGTCGTGACCGCTTCGATCTCATAGCTGTCCTGCGACGGCACATACACGGAGTACGGCGGAATTTTCTCAAAGACACTCATCCGCTGGCCGATGTTCTCGAAGCTGGCCTTCTCCGTCCGGACGTGTCCTCGTCCGGTCAGCAGCACGAGGCAGACTTCCTTATCCCCCGTCGCCTTCTTCAGCGTCTGTCCGGCCTCCAGCTTGTAAACGGAGAACCCGACATACGTCCAGCCTGCAGATTCAGGCGTAATCGTCAGCACATTGCCGTCAGCCAGCGGCTGCTTACGGGAAGGAACGATCAGCTCGCTCATACCGTTACCTCACCCGCAAGCTGCAGCGCATCGGCGATGCGTACAGGCTTGCCCAGCTTAACAGACAGCTTGGCGGCCAAGGCGATCAGCTCCGCCTGGAAGCCGTCATTGCCATCCACTGGCGGCTTCGAGCCCGTACGGATGCTGTCGACGAACATGCGGACCTCTTCCACGTACGCCTCTTGGTAGCGCTCCAGGAAGAAATGCAGCGGCTTGTCGCGGTAGATGCCTTCTGCCGTGCTGATCTCGGTTGTATTCGGGTAATCATTGTTAGCCGTCACGCTGCCCTTGGAGCCGAATACTTCGACGCGTTGGTCATAGCCGTACACGGCTTGGCGGCTGTTGTCGATCACGCCGATTGCCCCGTTGGCAAACGTCAGCGTCGTAATAGCCGTATCCACATCGCCATACTTGCCGAATACGGGATCAACGAGCACGGTGCCGCGCGCGAACACTTCCACGACGTCGCTGCCGCTCAGGTAACGGGCCATGTCGAAGTCATGAATCGCCATGTCCATGAACAGACCGCCCGACTTCTCGATGTAATGCTCCTGCGGAGGATTCGGGTCGCGGGATGTGATCTTGATGATATGCGGATCGCCCAGCTGGCCTTGCTCCAGATAATCGCGAACGCGCTTGAAGTTATGATCGAACCGGCGGTTAAAGCCGACCTGCAGCTTCACACCTGCCGCATCGGCCGCTTCCATCGCCGCCTTCGTCTGATGAATATCCATGCTGATCGGCTTCTCGCAGAAAATATGCTTGCCAGCCTTAGCCGCGGCCAGAATCAGCGGCACGTGCGAATCCGTCAGCGAGCAGATGAAGATCGCGTCGACTTCCGGATTGTTGATCACGTCGTCACTATTCTTCGTCACTTGCGCGATGCCGCGCGCGTCGGCCCAGTCCTGCAGCTCCTCATTCGCGAACAGGTCCGCGACGATGCTGACCTCTACGCCCGGCATGCGAAGCAGATTGTCCGCATGAATTCTCCCGATGCGGCCGGCACCGATAATCCCGATTTGTACTTTCTTCATGTATGCTTCACCCTTCCATTATGCTTTGCCCGATGATCCAAACTCGCGGATTTTGCTTTGTACGCCCTGCTGTACAGCATCCCGTGCTGGCCCCAGATATTTTCTTGGATCGTATTCACGTTCCTGCTCGCTAAGCGACTTGCGAACCGTAGCTGTAAAGATGGACTGATTGTCCGTGTTGACATTGATCTTAGCCGTTCCGAGCGAGATCGCCCGCTGGATGATATCATCACCGAGGCCGCTGCCGCCGTGCAGCACGAGCGGAAGCCCCGTCAGCTGATGAATCTCCTCCATCTGCTTGAAGCCGATGCGCGGTTCTCCCTTGTAAGGGCCATGCACCGAGCCGAGCGCCGGAGCGAGCACATCGATCCCTGTCTCGCGGGCCAGATACACGCATTCCTCCGGAATCGCATACATCATCTCCGCCTCGTCGACGTTAATGTCGTCCTCGCGGCCGACGATGCGGCCGAGCTCTGCTTCGACGGAGACGCCGTGAGCATGCGCCAGCTCGACCACGCGCTTCGTCTCCGCCGTGTTATGCTCCAGCGGATGATGCGACGCGTCGATCATGACGGAGGTGAACCCCGCCTCGATCGCGCGGCGGCACACGTCATACGAGGAGCCATGATCCAGGTGCAGCGCGACCGGTACGGTGATGGCGAAGTGCTCCATCAGTCCCTTCACGATGGAAGTGACAGTCTGCAGCCCGCCCATATAAGGAATATAAGCCTCGCTCAGGCCCAGGATGACGGGGGCTTGCTCCGCCTGCGCCGCCTTTAGAATCGCCTGGGTGAACTCGAGGTTGTTCAGGTTGAATTGTCCAACGGCATAGCGGTGCTTGGCCGCCGTCTGGAGCATCTCGGTCATGGAAACCAGTGACATGGTTTACCTCCTTGCGGTTGCTTGAGGTGCTTGAAATTAAGTCCTAAGAGAACCTTAAAGCGAGAGCGCAGCCAAGCTGCGCCCTCGTCAGCGGCTTACCAGCGAGCCGTGACCATTTTCTTGCGTGTATAGAATTCGACGCCGTCGTTGCCGTTGGCATGCAGGTCGCCGTAGAACGAATTTTTCCAGCCCGAGAACGGGAAGAAGGCCATTGGAGCCGGTACGCCCAGGTTGATGCCCAGCATCCCTGCGTCGATCGTCTCGCGGAACTGACGAACATTGCTGCCGTCCTGCGTGAACAAGCAAGCGCCATTCGCGAATTCGGAGCGGTTGGACAGCTCGATCGCTTCTGCCAGCGTGTTGACGCGTACGACGGACAGCACCGGTGCGAAAATTTCATCCTGCCAAATTTTCATGCCGTGCTTCACGTTATCGAAGATCGTCGGGCCTACGAAGTAGCCCTTCTCGCTGGATGCGGCATCCTTGCGTCCGTCGCGAACCAGTGTCGCGCCTTCGTTTTCGCCGATCTCAATATATTTCAAGGTTCTTTCCTTGTGCTGCTCGCGGATCACTGGACCAAGGAACACGCCCTCGTCCATCCCGTTGCCAATCTGAATCTGGTTGCCCGCTTCGACCAGCTTGGCGACCAGCGTATCGGCTACATCGCCGACCGCGACGACAACCGCGCAAGCCATGCAGCGCTCGCCGGCGGAGCCGAAAGCGGCATTCGTAATTTGGTTGACCGCACCATCCAGATCCGCATCCGGCATAACGATGGAGTGGTTCTTGGCGCCAGCCAGCGCCTGCACACGCTTGTTATGCGCAGTGCCCGTCCGGTACACGTACTCAGCAACCGGCTGAGAGCCGACGAACGAGATGCCCTTGATGCCCGGGTGCTTCAGCAGTCCGTTAACTACATCATGCGCACCGTGAACGACGTTCAGCACGCCAGCTGGGAGTCCAGCTTCGATGAACAGCTCAGCCAGACGGTTCGCCAGCAGCGGCGTCCGCTCGGACGGCTTGAGCACGAAGGTGTTGCCGCAGGCGATCGCGAGCGGGAACATCCAGCAAGGCACCATCATCGGGAAGTTGAACGGCGTGATGCCGCCGATGACGCCGACCGGATAGCGGTACATGCCGGATTCGACGTTGGTCGCGATGTCCGGAAGCTGCTTGCCCATCATCAGGGATGGCGCGCCGGAGGCGAACTCGACGCACTCGATGCCGCGCAGCACTTCGCCATGTGCTTCATGATAGCTCTTGCCGTTCTCCTTGGTAATCAGCACGGCCAGCTCTTCCCAATGATCAACCAGCAGTTGCTGGTACTTGAACAGAATTCTCGCCCGGCGAGGCACCGGTGTCTTGCTCCAGGTAGCGAAGGCTTCCGTCGCCGCAGCTACAGCGCGGTCCACGTCCTCTTGGGACGAGATCGGCACTTGGGCCAAAACCTCTTCGGTAGCCGGGTTATAGACCGGGTCGTACTTAGCAGAAACGGTGTCGACCCACTGGCCGCCAATCAGGTTTTTCAAAAGCGGCGCCGAGGATGCAGAAGCGGATGTCGTCATAAGAAGAAGTCCTCCTTGTTTTGTGTAAAAGTAATATGATAATGAACGCGTGAGCTACGCAATAACAGTCATGTACGAATTAAGAAGCTGTAATTTCGCCGTTCTTGCAGCGGGTGATATAGTCTTGAACCTGCTCCGCCGTCGGCATCGCATCCGAACAGCTGTGGCTGGAGACGACGATAGCGGCGGCGCCGCTGCCGAACTCCATGCTCTTCTCGACGGTCCAGCCATGCATCAGGCCGTAAATGAAGCCTGCCGCGTAGGAATCGCCAGCGCCGAACGTTTTGATAACCTTAGCCGGGAAGCTGTTCGCCGTATGGCTCTCGCCATCTTGCGTATAAGCGATGGAGCCTTCCTTGCCGTGCTTGATGACCACGATCTTGGCTTGGTACGAGAACCACTTGGACGCGGTCGTCCGATCGTCGCGCTGCCCCTTCTCGAACTGCTCCATCATGTCGAACTCTTCGCGCGTGCCGATGATAACATCGCATTTCTCAGAGGCCAGATTGTAATAGATCGCCGTCTCTTCCTTGGACGTCCAGGTGTAAGGACGGTAGTCGAGGTCGAAGATGATCGTCGCGCCATGCTTCTTGGCATAATCCAGCGTCAGGAACACCGCCTCGCGGGAAGGGCTCTTTGCCAGCGCGGTGCCCGAGATCAGCAGCACCTTCGCCTTGGCAACCGTCTCTTCGAGCACCTCGCTCGTCTCGAGCAACAGGTCCGCCACGTTGTCACGGTACATCAGGATGCTGCAGTCCGTCGGACTCTTAATCTCCGTGAAAGCAAGCCCCGTCACCGCGCCCGTGCGGTCTGTGACGACATTGCTCGTGTCGATGCCGTTCTTCTCCAGGTAGCTTACAATGAAGCGTCCCATCTGATCGTCCGCGACCTTGCCGATGAAGCTGGTGCGCATGCCCAGCCGGGACATGCCGATGCAGATGTTGGCCGGGGAGCCTCCGACGTACTTGGTGAACGTCATCGTCTCTTCCATCGGACGGTTGATTTCATTGGCATTCAGGTCGATACATAGCCGGCCGATGGCTACGAAGTCCAGCTCTTTGCCTTCGGGAATCGGAAGATAAGCCATGGTTACACCTCTTCTTTCTTAGCAATGGAATGAATATAGTCCAGCGCCTTGCGCGCGTATTCGTAAGCGGGAGATACCGCCGGGTCCTGTTCGCCCTCCAGCAGCGCCCAGCCGTTGTAGCCGCGCTGCACGAGCTCGCCGATGATCGGAGCGAAGTCGATGACGCCGTCGCCGGGAACCGTGAACACGCCCTTGCGGATGCAGGTAACGAAGTCGACGCCTTCCGCTCTCGCTTCGTTCAGGATCGGCAGCCGGATATCCTTCAGATGAATATAAGCGATCCGGTCGTAATGCTTGCGGAGCAGGGTCAGCGGGTCGCTGCCGCCGTAGTAGGCATGCCCCGTATCGTACAGCAGGGAGACCAGGTTCGGGTCCGTCAGCTCCAGCAGGCGGTCGATTTCCTCCGGCTGCTCGACGGCCGTTCCGCCGTGATGGTGATACGTCAGCTTCAGGCCGTGCTCGCTGGCGATTTCTCCCGCCAGATTCAGGCCGTTAGCCAAGTCCTTCCACTCCTGATCGTTCAGCCTGGCAACCACGGTCTCATGATCCGAGCGGCGCGGGTCCCAGTGCAGGGAACCGCCAATCTCGCAGGTGCTGATAACCTTTGCACCCATTTCCTTAAGGAACAGCACATGCTGCCGGTAAGACTCCAGCTCTTCATTCAGCCGCGAAGGCTCCGTGAAGAACACGGACTTCCACTGGGATACCAGCTGAATGTCCCGGGCGGCGAGCTCCCGCTTCAAGGTCGGGATGTCCTTGGGGTACTTGCGCCCCATCTCCGTGCCCTTCAGCCCCAGCTTTGAGATATCGGACATGATCTGCTCAAAGGTCGTATCGTTTCCATGCTCATGCACATCCTCGCCGACCCAGTTGATCGGATGAATGCCTAGTTGAAATGGTAAGCTCACAGTGATCGTTCCCTTCTTAGAGTTGGCTCGCCGCCTGAATGTTGTTCTTCATCTGCTGGTGGGCATCCAGCACTTGCTCGCTGTTCGAGACCTCAGGCACGCCGACTCTCCACCAGGATTCGTATCCGGTCGTTCCGGTGCCTGGCAGCACCTTGATATCGATCAGCGTCGAGACGGTCTCTTCTTTCGCCTGTGCCAACGCTTCACGGAGGCCTTCCAGCGTCGTGACGCTGTAAGATTTGGCGCCGAAGCTGCGGGCATGTGCCGCGAAGTCAATCGGCATATAATCCGCGCTCAAGCGGCCGTTCGCTTCGTCCCGGAAGCGGAACTCGTTGCCGAAGCCCTTGCTGCCGTGGCCGCGCTGCAGGTTGTGAATGCACTGGAAGCCGTGGTTATCCAGCAGCAGCACCGTGATCTTGCGGTTCTCTTGAAGGCTGGTGAGCAGCTCCGAGTGCAGCATCAGGTAGCTGCCGTCGCCTACGATTGCGTATACCTCGCGGTCCGAGTCCGCCAGCGCCGCGCCGAACGCTCCGCTGACCTCGTAGCCCATGCACGAAAAGCCGTATTCCATGTTGTACGTCTTCGGCTCCTCACATCTCCACAGCCGGTGCAGGTCGCCCGGCAGGCTGCCCGCCGCGCAGACGATGACGTCGCGTGGTCCGAGGAAGTTGTTGATCTCGCCGACCACCGCTGTCTGCACCAAACCTTGCTCGCTCTGCAGGCTGTACAGGCGATCGGTCTCCGCATCCCAGCTTTGCTTCAGCTCACGCAAGGCCTGCTTGTCATATGCCGATTGATAGCCGGCTTCCCACAGCGCACGGTGGAGCGTCTTCAATGCTTCCTTCGCATCGGCGTCGAGACGGACGGCATTCATCTTGAAGGTGTCGAACGCACTGATGTTAATATTCAGGAACTCCACCTCTTCATGCGGGAAGGCCGATTTCGACGAAGTCGTAAAGTCCGAGTAACGCGTGCCGATTCCGATGATCAGGTCGGCTTCCTTGGCAGTCAGATTGGCTGCCAGCGTGCCTGTGACGCCAACCGCTCCGAGGTTCAGCGGATGCTTCCAGGACAAGGCGCTCTTGCCCGCCTGCGTCTCGGTAACCGGGATGCCGAACGCTTCGGCGAAATCCAGCAGCTCTTGGTAAGCGCCGGAGTAGTGCACGCCGCCGCCCGCAATGATCAGCGGCCGCTTCTTGCCTTGGATCAGCTTGACCGCACGGGCGATCGCGTCGCTCGACGGCGGACGCCGATCAATCACATGCACCCGCTTGGCGAAAAATTCAGCCGGGTAATCATAAGCCTCAGCCTGCACATCCTGCGGCAGTGCCAAGGTAACCGCCCCGGTCTCCGCCGGGTCCGTCAGCACCCGAATCGCATTCAGCGCGGCGCTGATCAGCTGTTCAGGTCTCTCGATGCGGTCCCAATATGCGCTGACCGGACGGAAGGCATCCGTCGCCGAGATCGTGTAATCCCGCGTGACCTCGAGCTGCTGGAGCACCGGGTCAGGCTGACGGCAGGCGAAGTTGTCCCCCGGCAGCAGCAGCACCGGAATCCGGTTCACCGTTGCCGTCGCGGCGGCCGTAACCATGTTCAGCGCGCCAGGACCGATGGAGCTGGTACAAGCATAGATTTGGAAGCGGTTACTTTGCTTCGCAAAAGCTGCGGCCGCGTGGACCATTCCCTGCTCATTTTTCCCTTGAATAAAGCCCAGCTCGCCGCTGTCATTCTCCAGCGCTTCGCCAAGCCCTGTCACGTTGCCGTGTCCGAAGATCCCCATCACGCCCTTGACGAACTTGATCTCCTCACCGTCGACGGACACATACTGATTGTCCAGAAACCTCAGCAGCGCTTGCGCCATTGTTAACCGTATGACCGACATCGATACTCGAACCTCCCGATTCAACTTGCTAGATTAGGGTAATCGCTTAACCTCGCATAAACGAAATGAAAGCGAATAAAAAAGCGATAAACATGTAAATTTCAGAACTTATACCCCGAGTATACTGCCGTCAGACGAATTTTTCAATCCCTTTTCTAAATATTTAGGTTAAGCGCTAACCTTTATGTATTTCCAGTCTCCGCTGCGCCGCGATATCGGTCACCAAATTATCACACAATCAGCGGGGCAATGCCGTACGCGCGGCTCGCCGATGCTTAATGCCGTATGCGGCACCCAGGAACCAATTCCCCGTACATACAAAAATAAGCTGCCCCGCGAGGGACAGCCCATGGATTAAGGCTTGAGAGGGAGCGTTACTTGCAGCTTAGGGTCATACTTCGGCTCGGTGCTTTCGTAGAAGGTGCTTACGAACGTTATATTCGATTGAGGATCGATCACAGGAAAGTCCGCAACATACGCGTTGGTTTTCCTATCAACCAGTCTTTTTAGCCCATACAGTTTCTGTCCAGCCCCGTCTTCCATAAATAAACTCAAATCATAGGGGCGAGGACCTTCCGTTACAAAACGAACCTCGGTTTTATCTTTGCTATAGCTGATATCCGTAATTTTCGCCACTCCCCACGTTCTTTTCAATACAAGGGGCTTCTCGGCTGTCGGTTTATACTCAACTGGCGCCTTGTGTAACAATGGTAATTTTAATTCCGATTCTTCTCGGGTAAATTCAATCTTGATCGATTCGGCAAGCGCCTGGACGGGGCTGAATGAATCAATAGATTCGATGGAATATCCGGTTTCTGTAGGTTTAAAATTGACTATGCCTTCAACCGGCAGGTACTTCGTTCCTTTCTGATCTTCGATTCTCATGTGATTTTGATAAAAACCGCTGCTCAAATGCTTCGGAAAGCTAATCTCATACCTGGCCGCGGTCATGTTCGGGGTCATCGCTATCTCCTTGAGCGTGTACGTGAATTCGCCCGACTTCTTGGTGATCATCGGCTTAAGCACCTTGGTTTCTTTATAAACGGATTTCTTGACAGGAATCGTCAGTTCCCACGGCTCCGGCGTACGGTTCGGGGAAGTTAGGTACAGAGAACGATAATCCTGGAACTTCATCTCAAACTCATCGGGAAACCGGCCTGCATTGGCCCAGGTTATGCTATGCATCGTGGTTTGTTTGTCAATCGGCTGGGACCAGTGGCCAATAGAACCTCCGATCTCCTTGCCACCCAGCATAATCACCGGGTTTGATGAACTAGGCTCTTGACCATGATGCTCCACATAGCCGACAGACAATCGCGCATCATCGAACAATATTTCCTTCACGGTAATCTTAACGCCGTTTTTAGTCACGCTTTGATTGATCTGGGACACCGTCCCGTTTTTGACGGCTTGTTTCAGCTCACAGTCCATGGAATGATGAAATGGAGACAACTTTCCATTCTCGCCAAGAAGATCCTGCTCAACTTCCATTAAACACTGAAGCGGAGACACCGAGGCGGAAGCTTGTGCTGCCACTACGGTGGGCGTAACGGACAAGACTTCAATTGAGGTAAAGGCGATCAGTGCAGCCGCAGAAATGGCGACCAAACGGCGTACTTTATTTTTCGTTACTTTGAATATAGCTAGCATGTACAACAATCCTTTCCCGAAGGGTTTGTTTGATGTGCAACTCATTCATTCTCTATTCCTTAAGCGGAATGTTTATCGTCTGCATATCGTTTATACATATCTGCATTCGGCTGTTTCATAGAGGAAACGATCGTTATGATTTCTTCATCCGTTACGCTGCCCGTTACTTGAAATTGATACTGGACTCCTTGATCTTCCCAAATATAGTACCGTTTTTCGCTCTGATTCGAGACTTCAGTCACCTTCATCGCATAGTGCTCCTTCATCTGCAGGAGCGTTGCGCTTACCGACCATTGGCCGCTTTTATTCGCTGATTGCTCAATATGTTTGTACACCGTTTTCAAGTCGTCGCCGCCATGAATGGCGAAAAACTCCAGATTTCCGGAAACGGTCTCTCCTTCGCGCTGAACGAAGCGTATGGCCGCTTCGGTACGGTTGCTTCCATTAACTTCTTTCGTATTCACATGAACCTGCTCCAAGTGAAACCCTGCAGGCATGGCATCTGGCACTTTAAATGTGAAGCCGGCGTCTTTAACTGCTTTCTCCAAATCGTTTGTCTTCTGGCTGGGGGGAGGAGCGCCTTGTCCTTCTTTGACGGTTGCCGCTACACTTCCTGCATGCGGTTCCGGTGGTCCCGGGTTGTCGGTCAAGCTTGGCGATGGAACGGCTTTTGCTTCCTTAACGGCTTCTGCCGCGCTTTCGGCATGCGAGCGAGCTTCGGTCGGCTTCTCATCCTCATGATCCTTAACCTCTTCACGACGAGGTTCCTGAGGCATAGCTTCTGCAATCTTCACTTCCAGCATGCCTGCAGTCAGCACCGCATCCTCCCGGTCGTCGGTTAAATACGACGATGAAGCAGCATTGCCTTCCTTCAAGGTTCCAGCCGCGCCTCTGGCATTTTTTTGGGATGCTTCCGGCTCTGCCGCATTCGTTAGCGACATGACGCTCATGACGGCGACGCATAAAACGGCAATGGTCGAAAACTTATACGTCCCTTTCTTGAACGATTTGATCATCGCAATTCTCCTTATCACTAGATTCCGATTGCTCGATCCACTGAAATAAAGCAAGCTCGGCTGATTGCGGTTCGCGGAATAGAGCTTCAAAAACTCAATAATCGTCATCCCGTACGGGATCGCCTCGTCTTCTCCAAGAACCTCCAAGGCATAGGCGTCGCAGGCCAGCTCTCTGTCTGCTTTCATTTTCGCGATGAATATCCAGATGATAGGATTCATCCAGTGAATGGCCAAAACGAAGCTGCCGATCGTATTCCAGGCGATATCTTTTCTTTTGTAGTGAGCCAGCTCATGCGAGAAAAGATGGTAAAGCTGGGCATCGTTCAGTTGGCTCCCTAGCGCATCGGGAATATAAATCCATGGAGCCATAATTCCAGAAATATATGGGCTTTTCAATTCGTATCCCGAATACAGCGGAATTGGCTGTTTAATGCCGAATTTTCTCCTGCAATCGTTCATAACGGACAGGATACGAGGATCTGTTACCATCTGGAGCGCCTTGCGTTTGCTTCTAAGCTTCCACATATAAAACAACAAGTAAAGAAGGATGGCTACCGCTCCCGCAAACCATACAACCGAAATGATTTGTAAGGCTGGCGGGTATTTATTTACGGAAGACGGTGCCGCGGTTTCAGTTTCTTGAGGTAATGGAGCTACCGGAAGCGGAGCATGGCTCTGCAGTGGCAAGATGTTCTCATTCTGAACAGGAGGCTGTTTCTCCCGATGTTGTTGAGATAACCATGTGGGCGGTTCAATTCCTTCCAAATTTTTTGTTTCTGAAGCCGCCTTTTCTGTGCTTGACGAAAATGGCAAAGCGTTAAACAAGCTTACAGGGCTGTTGGGAAAATCGGGCAGAAGCAGCCGGATCAGCACAATCAGCCACAGCGCATGCCGCATTCGCGGGCTCATCTGCCGGCGGAACAACGCTTGAATCGCCATAACCAGCAGCCCGACGACGCTTGCGGCCAATGTGGCGTAACAAAACCATAAAAAAATGCCGCTCACCATATTCATGGGCGATTACCTCTTGCTCTGATCTTCATCGGATCCTCGTTCCTTGATCTTTCTCTCTTTTTTCTCCGTCAATAACTTATGAAGCTTATCGAGCTCTTGCTGCGACAAGTCGGTTTCCTCCAAAAAGTTCGTCACCATCATATCGGCCGCACCGTTAAACACTCTTTTGAGAAACGATTGACTTTCGGCCCGAATGCATTCCTTCTCTGATAATAAAGGAAAATACAAGTAGCTTCTTCCCGATTTTTCAAACCCGATCGCCTGTTTTTTCAAAAGCCTGTTTATGAACGTACGTACCGTCTGATCGCTCCATTCAATCCCGCCGGGCAGCTGGAGTACGATTTGCTCCGCGGTCAACGGGCTTTGCTTCCATATAACCTTCATAATTTCCCATTCGGCTTCCGATATTTTCGGAACGTTGCTCATGCTTCTTCTCTCCTTCCCATTGAACTATTACGTTTGTAATTTTACTTACAGGTTTAATATTACACCTGTAATAGTTGATTGTCAATATATCCCTTCCAATTTTGTGCATATGAAAACAAGCCGGCTTCCTTAACGTACGGGATTTCCGGCTTGTATAATTAAATATTCACTTAGCGTACATTTTACCCGTTTTGTTGGCGGTACCCCGTTTGTTTGCCGCCGTTATTCACTTGACCTCTACCGTAAAGGGGGCCGTGAGCACCTTCCCCTGATGCTGGAACTGCCCCCATATCTTATAGAGGCCTGCCCTAGGGAAGGAGGTGGAGAATTGCACCACCGGTCCGGTTGCCTTCTCATCCACCGGATGAACATGCAGGTATTGCTCCGCATCGGCTGATAGGATCACGACATGCCCGGCAGTGCCCAGATAAGGCTGCAGGTTGTCGATGCCTCGCCCGGTTTTTGCGTCCGAAATTCGGAACGTCAGCATCGTATCTTGATTCGGCTTGGCGCTGCCGAGGGTAAGGTCAATCCTTATCCCTTCGGTCTCCGTCACCAGACGGGAATCGGCCTTCAACGGGGCTGAAGGTCTGGCCTCTCCCCCCACCTTCACCCACTCGCTCAAAACTGCCGGCTTCCCCCCTTCGGGGACAAAATCAGTGAACAGCTTGTAATCTCCACCTGCCGGGAATGATAGATCGACGTCAAAGACGCCTTTTCCCCGATAGACCGGGTGGATGTGGTTGAAGAACGACAGATCACGACTAACCACAATCAGGTGCATCAATTTCTCATGGTTTACACGGAACTGATAAACCGGCGCTTCATGCTCATCCTGGATACGGATCGTTAATTTTTCCTTGTTTCCAGCATGGGCGGTTCCTGAAGTGAAGCCGAATGAAACCTTCTGCTTCACAGCCTCACCTCCGGATTCATTGTGCTTGCCATGCTCGTGATGAGCAGCCGAGGGCTGACCGCCGCTGTTCAGGCTTTGACTTTCATGAGCGAGAGCAGGAATAGGCTGCTTGGCCTGTCCGCAGGCTGTCAGTAAGCCGAGAATCAGAACGCCTGACATCATGACTAGGATATGCTTCAAATCCTCAATACCTCCATTCCTGAATGGTTGCGTATAACCAACACATATAATATACCCCCCTATCCTATAAATTATGCTTGGGTTATCCCAACTCAAACAGCCTGTTAGCGGGTAGATTTCCCGTAACAGGCTGCGCATCTTGGTATAAGGACTGTTTTATTTAATCAGCTTATTCATCGTCGTCATCAGTTCGGTCAGCACATCCGTATCGCCTTCCTGGATGCGCTCGACGACACAGCTTCTCATGTGATGCTCCAGCAGCAGCTTACCGACTCCGTTCAAGGCGGACTGCACCGAAGCGATCTGATTCAAGACATCGTCACAGTACGTATCCTTCTCAATCAATCCCTTGATCCCGCGTATCTGCCCTTCGATCCGGTTCAACCGGGCCGTCAGACTCGCCTTGGTCTTCTCGGAATGATGACTTTTCCGCACCGTCTCGTCCCCGGAGCAGCAAGCTTCAGTCTCCCCATGTGTATGATTAGACGTTTCCATCTCTCTCCCCCTGTTTCTGGTTCCGGCATTCATGCTCCTAGCTCCCATTGTAAAAGACATCCGGGTTGTTTTCAACACTCGGGTCCTTCCCCATCTCGGGGAAAACAGTGAAGCTGAGCGGCTCGAATGAAATCTCAAGGGGACTAGGAAATGAAACTCACATACAGATGAGGTTAATATCAAAATTCAGGCGCCCCCGGATTAGCTCCGCTATTTCAGCGCAGGAAGGGTCATCTGTTCGCTGACTCCAGGATTCGCAAGACTTCCTCCTCAGAAGGCATGGCGGGAATAGCTCCGACCTTCGTCGTCGCGAGCGCCCCAGCCGCATTCGCGAAGCGAATCGCCTCTACGGCAACGTCGTCCACGCGCAGCTTGATCTCCCCTGTACGCTCCAGATGCTCCGTCAGCTTGGCGAGCAATCCGGCGACAAAGGCATCCCCGGCCCCGGTCGTCTCCGCCACTTGCACCTGATGGCCTGGGAAGCTTCCGCTCGTTGTCCCGTCGGTAAAAAAGCACCCGTTCCCGCCCTGTGTAATGACAACGAGCTTCGGACCTTGCGCCAAAATATCGTAAGCGCTCTCTTCCAATGAGCGGAAGCCTGTTATAAATTCCATTTCTTCCTCACTGATTTTCACAAGGTCCGCGAAACGAAATGCCGCCCGGATTTCACGCCTGGCCGTGGCTTCATCCTCCCACAAGCCCAGACGCAAATTAGGATCATACGAAATGAGCAAGCCATGCTTCTTGGCCCATTCCAGCGCTTGGTTCGTCGCGGAGCGAACCGGCTCTAAGCTGAGGCTGACCGAGCTGAAATGAAAGATCTTCCCCACGGCCACAGACGCTTCGTTCAAGTCTGAAGGCGCAAGCCGCATATCGGCGCCCGGATTGCGATAGAAGATACAATCCCGTATGCCGCTGGACCGGTTCGCAATGAAGGAGAGCGTCGTGCGCGCTTCCTCATCCACGCTCATGCCTCCTACCTCGACACCAGCGTCCTTCAGCTCCTTCGTCAAAAACTCCCCGAAAGGATCGCGCCCGACTTTTCCGATAAAGCTTGCTTTTCTGCCCAGCTTGACAAGACCGGCCGCCACATTTGCCGGCGCTCCTCCGGGGGCCTTCGTGAAACCGCTGCTTTCCGCCAAAGAACAATCTACGTCGGCGGAGACGAAATCAATCAGCAATTCGCCCAAACATACAACATCCGTTTTCATCCCTCTGCCCTTCCCCTTTGTAGGTTTTTGGCCTTGACGCGCCCGCTTCAAGCGTCTCGCCCAGCTTCAAGCTTCGGGTCACCACGCCATCCGCTCCCCTTTGTTATCCACAAATAACGGCCGGTCTCCGACCGCTTCCGCACCCAGGCGAACAATCGTCTCTGCAATGTACGCTGCCGCTTGTTTGGGGGTTAATTCCGCTGTCGTGTCAAGCTCGCCGCCGTTCATATAGGTTTGCATCCAGCCCGGGTAGATCACCAGTACCCTTCCGCCTTCTTTCTTCAAGTGGTTATGAAGAATATTCGATTGAATATTAAGCGCAGCCTTGGACATGCAGTAGCCGTACCAGCCTTTCCTCTCCTGCTGCTCAATTTGTCCTGCTTCCGAAGAGATGTTGATGATCAGCTTGCTGTCACTGTTCATGATCAGCTTGACCAGCGCCTTCGTCATCCGCAGCGGCCCCACAGCATTCACGTCAAGCTCTTTCATCATATGATTGAAATTGAGTTCATCATAGACCGTTACGTCCCTTTCCAGAAGAACTCCGGCATTGTTAATCAGCATATCGAGTTGATCGGTGTGCTGCGAGATCACCTCTCCCACTCGCTTGATGCTGTCATCGCTCGAGACATCCATCTGAATCGGAACAATCCGATCACCATACTGCTCCGCCAGATTGTCAAGCTCCTTCCATTCTGCTAGATATTTCCCTGCGAACACCTTATATCCCCGCTTGAGGAAGTTTTCGGTCAATTCGAACCCCAAGCCTCGGTCCGCTCCCGTAATGCAGATGGTTTTGATTTTGCTCATAAGTATCTTCCTCCGTCTATTTCATACTTGACCTTGCATGTGACCGTCTACACGTTATGTTTGTCCGGATAAATCATGATCTTGATGCTCGTATCTTTGTGAGTACGGGCCGTTTCAATCGCATCCTTGATCGCATGGAGAGGGAATTTGTGCGTAATCACGCGCCGGATGTCCTGCTTGCCCTTGCTCAGGGCCTGAATGGCCGCCGAATACGTATTCGCGTAACGGAACACGCCGTAAATGTCCAATTCCGAGTCCACCAGATGAGCCACATCCAGTGGGATAGTCTCCGCTGCGGGCAGACCGATGAACACAATCGTCCCTCCACGCTTCACGAGTCGTATACTATCCGATATTGCCCTGGCATTTCCTGAGGTTTCGATCAGGACGTCAAAGCCCATGAAGCCCTGAAGATGGCTAAGCTGAGCCTCCATAGGACCTTGCGAGGGGTCCACAACGCCCGTGGCCCCCATCTCCTCGGCCAATTCACGACGGAAGGCCACCACATCGCTCCCGTACAGCTCGTTCACGCCGAACAGCTTGGCGGCTTCCATCGCCAGCAGCCCGATCGGGCCTAATCCCGTCACAAGCACGGTATGCTCCGGCTTGATGTTAGCCCTTCGCATGGCATGAAACCCAACCGAAAGAGGCTCGAGCAATGCCCCCTCCTCAAAGCTCATCTCGTCAGGGAGCTTGTATAGAAAATCGCTTCTTACTGCGACAAATTCGGCCCAAGCTCCATCCACAGGGGGCGTAGCCATAAAGACAACGTCCGGGCAGAGGTTGTACCGTCCGGACTTGCAATACTCGCATCGGCCGCAGGTCACACCCGGCTCGACGGCTACCCGGTCGCCTACCTGAACGTTAGTCACTCCGCCTCCCACGCTCACGACGGTTCCCGCCAGTTCATGCCCCAGCACGATCGGCTTCTCCACCACATAGCGGCCAATCCTGCCATGCTCGTAATAATGAACATCAGAGCCGCAAATGCCGATGCAATGAACACGAATGAGTGCTTCATCCCATTGGGGCTCGGGAATGTCCACCTGCTCTACCCGGATGGACAACGGCCGGTCCATCACCGCGGCTTCCATTTTAGGCTTCTCCATCTGGCGATCCCTCCGTTTCAGATTTCTACAGTTGATGGGCCACCCAACGGACCGCTCTTCTCAGCAGCTCCTGGACTTCCGGTACGGCATACGCATGGCGGTCGTGGCCGAGCAGCGTCTGATACACGCGAGAATTACGGTAGGCGGAGGTCCAGGCCAGCGGCTCCTCCCGATTCGTTATATTCGACACCGCCGCATACAGCGGAACAATCTCTACGTCACCTTCCTGATTGAAGTAAAGCTCGTCCTGAATGTCGAAGCTGGCGATGCCTTGCGTGATCGGATGAGACTCGTCCAGCATGCGAACCCGGAAGGTGCCATAGTCGTCGTGAGCGCTTTCACCGTGATGGTTCCATGCCCGCGGCACGATGCGGCGATATTCCGGCCAGTCGGAAGCCCCGGCTTCCGGCAAGGAGAAGTGGAACGCGCCATTGGCGAAATGCAAAATGACAATGCCCTTTCCTTGTTCGCCGAAAGCGATCACATTGGCCTTTGCCTGCTCACTGAGCCCGGACGGATCATGCCAGTTGCAATAGTTAAAGGCAAGCACATCAAATTCGTCCAGATTTCCGGCTAAAGCTTCAATATCCAGAGATACAGTTACGGAAATATTCGGGTCGGCCTGCAACGCTGCTTGAATAAGAGGGGTATTTTCCTCCCAATTGTGCCAGACATGATTTTGATTACCCGAAATAAGCAATACTTTTAATACTTGGTTAGACATACGATCCATCTCCTCGATTCATTTTGTCCTGTCTCTTGGCTTGATAATTGGCATCAATTCTTCTACTATTGGAAAAAGACAATCGTCCGTTATGATAGGAGCCTATTCAAAAATGACGACATCCCAGCCATTCCCACAACTGATCGAACATACAACTTCTCACTACCTTTTTTCCCATTGCAACCATCAGACGGTCTCCTCCATCCACTTCAAGGAGTGGAGGCTTCTTCCGTATACGGTCATTGTCTCCCCGCTCGTCGGGGAATGCTACTGTGAATACGAGTCAGGCGAAGTGGTCACCGCTGGCAGCGGAAGTACCCTGATCGTCCCGCCTTACGTCAAGCACAAGTACAAGATGGATATTGGAACGGTTCACTATGCGCATATTCATTACACCTTCATGCACAACATCGATATTTTGTCGCTATTTCATGTGCCGTCGGTCATCAAGGGGCCGGATAGCGACTCGATCGCCCGACTATTGAAGCGGCTATCCGAATCTGCGGAAAGCGTCTCTACGGACAAAATTTCGATCAAGACCATCATTCTTACTAAAGCGCTGGCTCTGGAGCTGCTCGTAGCCATTCTCGACGTTTCGAAAATTAAACAGGAAAGCACCGAATTCTTCTTTCATTTCTCGAAAATTTCCGCCGTTCTCGCCTACATCGATCAGAACATTGACAAGCCTATTACCCGCGAGGAATTGGCTGATTTGCTTGCGGTTTCAACGACACGCTTCCATTACATTTTCAACAATATAATGAAAATGTCCCCGATTCTTTATGTGAACAAAATTCGGTTGCAAAAAGCCCAAACACTTCTTGCGTCTACCGATTTGTCGGTCGGCGAGGTCGCGCTGAAAGCCGGATTTCCGGATATTCACCATTTCAGTAAGCAATTCAAGAAATGGACTGGCGTCTCCCCTTCTAAGTATAAAGAGAATTCGCGCGCTTCCTTCCTTCATATCGAATAACGCGGCACCCCTTGCCTCCGTACTCCCCTCCTTATCCTCTCTTTCCTGCCGACAGTGCCATTCTAATCGATCATTCCGTCTGCTGAAAATGGAACATCCGATTCAAGTTTTGTATTTTCCTCATGCGGTTTGTACATTCGTACTCCGCATTTGTTTTCTTGTACTGCCATGGCGTTAGTCTCCCCCTAACAAACAAATATCTGGGAAATGCTAATTAATTTATTACAGTCAGACAAACTAATTTTGTCCAGTTACAAACGTATGCCTCATTTATATAATTGCTCTGTAAACGCTCACAAAAAGTGAAATAAAGGGAGGCAACTTTGTGAAACAAATCCTAAAGCTCGTTACGGTACTGACGATTGTCCCGACTGTACTGGCTGCCTGCTCCAGCGGTTCCGGCTCCGAGGGCGGAAACTCGAAAGACGGGGTCAGAAAAGTAAAGCTGTCTATCATGCTCCCCCTAGCCGGCCGGTTCAAGGAACAGTTTGACGGATATTTGAAGCAATTCGCGGCCAAGCAGCTTGCGGAGAAAAACATCGAGGTCACCTACAATTTGGAGCTGCCTTCCGATGAGAACCTTCTTGCTACGAGACTGGTCAGCGGAGACGCTCCCGATATCTTCTCCTACAACTTCGCGACCAAAGGCGCTGAGTTCGTCAAAGGCGGCTACACGGCGGATCTTTCCGACCAGCCCTTCGTCGCCAAGCTGACGGACAGCATGCGCGAGGCTTCCAAAATCAACGGTAAAATATACGGCGTGCCGTTGGAAACCTTCTCTTGGAGCTACTTGTACAACAAGGACATCTTCGCGGCGAACAACGTGACGCCTCCGAAGACGCTGTCCGAACTGAAGGCGGTGACCGAAAAGCTGAAAAGCAACAAGGTCACGCCATTCGTCCTCGCGTACAAAGACAGCTTCGTCGCAGGCTGGCCGTTCTTCCTTAGTATGCAGTCCATTGTCAATACGAAGCTGCCGACCTGGTGGAACGATATGGCAACGGATAAAGCCTCCTTCAAGGATTTGCAGAATAACGGCTTGTTCGATGTCGTCGATCTGATCAATGCCAACGGCAACGCCAATGCCCTTGAGCTTGGCGCCGAGGACGGAATTGCCGACTTCGCGAACGGCAAAGCCGCCATGTTCGTCACCGGTCCCTGGTATTCCGAGAGCATCCTGAAGGTGAATCCCAAATTCAATCTAGGGCTCGGAGCCCTGCCGATCAACGACGATCCCCAATCGACCAAAGTTGTGCTCGCCATCACGACAACGCTGACCGCTTACCCGGAGGGCAAGAACAAAGACGTTGCGCTCGATTTCCTGAACTATATTCTTGACGACAAAGACTCTTCGGCTTTCTTCGAAAGCCTGAAATTCAACCAAGTGGCCAAGAACCAGAAGCTCCAAACGTTCCCTTGGAACGAAGAAGCGCAAAAAATCGTCGATGCCGGTCAAGGCTTCCTCGGCTTGACGCTTCCGGTCTCTGCGGATCAGGACAAGGATAAACTAGCACAAGCGTATTACGCCAAGTCCATCACCAGAGACCAGTATGTCGAAGCCGTTAACAAAACGTGGAAAAAATCCGTAGGCGCCGGTAAGTAAACGCAAGATTCGAAAAAAACGGCGATCGACTTTCGATTGCCGTTTTTATTCCTGACAGGTGGTGAAGCATCGTGAGCTACAAAACTAAACCTTGGATTACATTATTGGCTTTTTGCGCGCCAGCGCTGCTGTTCTATTCGGTTTTTCTGGTATATCCGACGCTCGGCGGTTTCTATTACAGCCTAACCGATTGGAACGGATTGTTTAAGGATTATACATTCATCGGCCTCAGCAATTATATCCATGCTTTTACATCCGATCCGCAGTTCATCCACTCGCTATTCTATACGCTGAAATATGTGGTCGTGATGGTGATTTTGCAAAATGCGATTGGATTGGGCCTCGCCTTAATCATCGAAACGCTGACCAAATCCAAGACCATATTCCGCACGCTCATTTTCATGCCGAATATGGTCAGTATTTACATTAGCACGTTGATGTGGGCATTCATCTTCTCCAGAGTCGCACCCAAGCTAGCGGAGTATACGCTTCTCAGCTTTCTCAACCAAGGCTGGCTCAGCACGCCCGGCATGGCATTTCTCTCAACCGTGATCGTGACCGTCTGGCAAGGCGCAGGCTACCTGATGATTATCTACATCGCCGCGCTGCAAGGCGTCCCCAAAGACTTGAAAGAAGCCGCCATGATTGACGGCGCTTCCACGCTTCAGCGGTTTTACCACATCATTCTGCCTTTGGTCATGCCGGCTATTACGATCTGCGTCTTCCTGACACTCAACAGCTCGTTTAAAGTGTTCGAGGTGGTGTATGCCTTAACCGGCGGCGGCCCAGGCTACAGTACGGAAGTCATCGCGCTTAATGTCTACCAAGAGGGCTTTTCAAGAGATCGGCAATTCGGATATGCCACCGCTAAAGCGATGATTCTGTTCTTTATGATCATTGTCATCACCTTTGTTCAAGTTACGTTTTTCAAAAAGAAAGAGGTGGAAGCCTAATGAAACCCAATCGCCTCTTGTCGTTCCTTGTGCTCCTCGTATTGCTGGTCGTATCGGTATTTTTCATGTTTCCAATCGTGCTGGCCGTGATCAACTCCTTCAAGACGCAAGGTGAGATGTTCAAATCCGTTCTTAGTTTCCCGACCCGCCTTCTACTTGATAATTACAAGTATGTGCTAACCGAAATCCATCTGTTGAACAATCTGTACAACACGACCGTTATCACGGTTCTTTCTGTAGTCGGCATTATCGCCTGCGGCTCGCTTGCCGGGTATAAAATTTCACGGACATCGGGAAAGCTTAGTCAACTGCTCTTTTTCCTGTTTTTCTCATCCATGCTCGTGCCATTTTATGCGATCATGTTTTCCCTGATTCAAGTAGCCAAGGTATTTCATGTTCAAGGCTCCGTGTACGGACTGCCGTTGATTTACATTGGACTAGGCGTCAACTTTGCGGTCTTCCTCTATCATGGTTTCGTCAAATCCATTCCTAGAGAGTTGGAGGAATCCGCCCATATGGACGGATGCGGCCAGTTGAAAACATTTACGCGCATTATTTTTCCACTTCTGCTTCCGATCACGGTCACGATCGCCATTTTGAACATTCTTTGGATCTGGAATGACTTTATGCTTCCTTTGATTATGCTGACCAATTATAAAAACTACACGCTGATTTTGGCGGCCAGCGTATTTTTCGGACAATATTCGACGGAGTGGTCTTATATCCTGAGTATTCTAGTGCTGACCTCTCTGCCTGTCGTCGTCATTTACCTTTTCTTTCAGCGTTTCATTATCCAAGGCATAGCAGATGGCGCCGTTAAAGGGTAATCTACGAAGGTATGGCAAGTTTGCGCAACCCGGTTAGTTGTGGTCTACTGTACAGTGAGGAGCGGAGGATCGTTGCGAGTTCACGCTTTATTGGACTGGGGGTAGGTGTAGACCGATGACCAATCACATCAAAAACAAGCTCATCTCTTCAAGCATCTCCTTCATCGAATATTTCTCAAGCAGCATCAAGAAAAAATTAATGCTCATGATGATGCTGATTACTTGCATCCCCGTCATTGCCGTCACGATCGTGGCGATCTCGGAGTCGAGGAGAAATTTGGAAGCGGAAATCCGTACCTCGAATCAATCCAATATCGAGTGGTCGGGAAAGTTCGTGGATGAGAAGCTGGATATGCTAGACAAACTGATGTTCTCCGTCATGGCGGATCTGACGATTACACGTTATTTGGAAGGTGATCTTGAAGCCAATTTACAATCCAAATACATGAATCAGTCCTATATTCTGAACAAGCTTCAATTGGTGTATTTGCCCAATTTGAGTTTTTTTGATGAAATTAGTCTATACAGCAGCTATGAAAACAAAAGCTACTCGATGATTAACGGTGATAGTCGGATTACCTCATATTCGTCCGGCTCTTTGCCGCTGCCGTGGGGAAGATTGGGAAATACGAAGCTCACCTTCCATATGGAGGGACAGCCATCCCCCCATTTCCTTATGTATCGTACGATGTTCAAATTTATCGACAAATCCGTCTTGGGCGGCGTGTCGATCAGCGTCAATTGGAGCATGCTTGACCCCATTCTGCAATCCATGAGAAGCGAGAAAGAAAGCCTGATCTTGATTATGGACCAGGCAGGCCGCGTGGTGCACTCGCTTCCGGAGTCTGATTACGATGCGCTAGAGCTTCAGAGCATTCAGACCGCCCTGTCTTCTGAAACATCCGACACTTTCGTCAAAACAAATACTCACTATATCTTCCAACAACCTGTCGGGAACGGCAATATGCGGCTTGTCAAGGCCATCCCGACAAGAGTCGTGTTGGAAAGCAATCGCGGCACGTTTTGGTTCAGCGTCTGCCTGGGTATCGGATTGCTCTTCATCTCGCTGGCCGCCTCTGTGATGCTGGCCAATAAAGCGACAAATCCGATCCTGAAGCTGGCGCGCGCTATTTCCTTCACCGCCGAATCCAACCATGACGGATACATCGAGACGACAAGAAACGACGAGATCGGATGGCTGGAGCAGAAATATTCGGAGATGATTCGAGCCCGTTACAGCATCTATATCGAAAAAAGAAACGCACAGTTCAAGGCTCTGCAGGCGCAGATCAATCCGCATTTTCTTCATAACACGCTGCAAAGTGTTGGAGCCATGGCCGTCTCCAAAAACGTGCCCGAAATCTATCAGATTATCCAAACGATCAGCAGTAATTTCAGATACACCATGTCTACGGGAAATGATTTTGTCACCTTGACCCAGGAATTGGAGCACGTTGACAACTATTTGAAAATCCAGAATTTCCGGTTCAGAGACAAAGTGGAGAAGCACTTTTACATCGACAAAACCGCGAGAAACGCTTCATTGCCGATTCTTATTTTGCAGCCGATTGTGGAGAATGCATTCGAACACGGCTTTCCTTATACGAAAGCGCCATGGATCATCCGAATCGACGTCGCCCGCCAGGCGGACAAAATCTGGATTATCATCGAAGACAATGGCATAGGCATAAGCCCGGAAAGACAAGAGGAAATTAATAAAAGACTGCTTGAGGACCCGGGTGATGTGATTGTGTCTACCGACAACATGGCCTTGCGGAACATTAACGCTCGAATCGGCATTCATTTCGGAAGGCCCTACGGCCTCATGATTGTGGCCAATTCGGAGAGACAAGGAACCATCGTCATCGTCACGCTCCCTTACATCCAATACAACGAATGAGGTCATGCCCGATGTTTACACTCATCGTCATAGAAGACGAGTATTGGACAAGAGAATTAATCAAGCAGTTCGTCTACGATACGAAGCTGGACATTCAGGTTGTCGGCGAGGAAGAAAACGGCGAGGACGGCTTTCGACTCATAGACAAGCACAAGCCCGATATTGTCATTACGGATATGCAGATGCCGCAGATGAATGGCGTTGAATTGCTGAAGCTCCTGGAACAGTATCATCCGGAAATCAAGCTGATCGTGCTGAGCGGACATGACGACTTCATCTATACGAAGCAAGCGATCCGTTCAGGGGCCATCGAATATCTGCTCAAGCCATTGGATAGGGAAAGCTTGAAGCAGGCTCTGCTGGCTTGTCTTGTCCGCATCACCAAAGAACGAGCCGGGCGGGCCGCAAGCTCGCTCATCATGCTTCCATCCGATATCCTGAATATTGTCGTACAGCACAAGAGAAGCATCAGTATCTATGTCAATGTAGGGAATATAGAAGCGATTCGTCAACTATTTGCCGAATGCTTCGAGCAGTTGAATACGAGGATCGAGGCTTACTCTTATCAATGGTGGCGCATCTATCAGGAATTCCTCAAGGAATTGGAGGAATTTCTATCCCTTTCCGACATCGACATGAAGGAGGTTTTTGCCGAGCTGCCATTCCTGCAGGGGGAGCAGGCTAAACTAACGACCGGCCCACAGGTTCATGGGGAACTGATAGCCTTGTACGAACAAGCCATCGCCCACATGGAGGCGCTTCGCAAAGCCAGGAAAAAAATTGATCTCAAAGAAATTCAGCAATACATCGTCGTTCATTATAGAGAACCGATCTCGCTGGAGATGCTCGCCACGAAATTTCACGTCAGCAAAGAGTACTTGTGTAAGGCGTACAAAACCCAGATCGGCGAAACCATGATGGATAACATTACTCGGCTGCGCATGGAAGCGGCCAAAGAAGCCATCCTGGAGGGCCGGCTTCCGATCCATTCTATTGCAGCCTCTGTTGGCTATAACGACGCTTCCTATTTCCATAAGGTTTTTAAAAAGTATTACGGCATGTCGCCTCTGGCGCTGCGTGAAACTTAGCCTAACTTTCAGCCCTAACAAAAATTATTTCCAACCAAGTTCTCAATATACGGTCATCCCCCGGCCCCCTTTTTCCTGGAGCATAGGAATTCACATTCACCAGTCTGTACCGGTACAGATACATGCTTTTCAAGTTGTAACGGACCTGCGATGCCATTACTATGAGAGTAACCATAGGTGTCTAACAGACAGCTGCAGGTCATACACCCAGGTAAGGGGGAAATGATATGTTGACCAAAGAAGAAATCAAAGCTTATTTAATGAGAATAGGGATCGCGGACATTCAGCCTCCCACTCTGTCCTATTTGTTCGAGCTGCACCGTGCCCATGTCCGGTCTGCCTCCTGGCAAACCATCGATATCGTGGCCGGCCGACATACACCGATCGGTGTTCACGAGTCCGTACAGCTGCTGAGCAGCGGCAGAAGCGGCTATTGCTTTCACTTAAATGGAGCGTTCAGCGAGCTGCTTCGATCACTTGGCTATCAGGTTGCCTGGCACCGGGCCGGTGTTCAGCCTCTGGGGCAGGAGCCGCGGATCAATTCCTTCCATCTGAGCTTGACGGTCACTCTGCCGGATGAGCATCAGCAGGAACAGCGGTGGATCGTCGATGTAGGACTGGGCGACATGCCTTACGAGCCTCTTCCACTTGAGATGGGAAGCTACGATCAGGGTTCCTTTTTGTATAAAGTCACCCCGTCAGGTGTGGCCCGTCACGGATGGCGGCTGGAGCATGATCCGCTCGCTTCGTTCCCGGGTGTCGATATTGCGCCTGAAGTTCTGACGACCTTGGACGAGTTCCAACAAAAGCATGACTTCTACAGCCAATCGCTGGAATCTCCTTGGCATCAATTGTTCCTGGTCCGGCAGAGACATGCGACAGGAAGCAATGAGCTTAGAGGCTGCGTGTGGAGCAGACGGGAGCTTCGCGATACGGTGAAGACCGAGATTACGACCCAATCGGTGTGGCGCGAAGTGCTTGCGGATGTATTTCAAGAGCATCTGGTCGCCTATAGCAAGGAGGAGCGGGATGATTTGTGGAACCGGGTTTGGAGCTTGCACGAAGAGTGGAAAAGAGCTAAGGCTGCTGTGAAGGAATAAAGATGGCAGTAGCTCAGCTTCCTTCAATCAGTGACAGGCTTAAGTCCCAAATTCTTTGCATGTTCCTGATATCCGAGGCGTGCCGAGGATAAGCCGTGGAGCCTAAGATGTTCGTCAATTGGGCAAAGCCCTGCTCGGTTGCAGCCACCTGCATCATCTCGCGCTTGTGATTGAACAATTGGCCGGTTACCTGCTTCAGCTCGTCGGAGGTAACAAGATAGTAGTAGGTATCAGCCATTCCGGATGATGGAGGGTTGATGAGATTTTGAGCCCGTGCCAGCATTCTCCAGGCCGGGCTCATTTTTTGAATGGTCTCTTTGGACAAGCGGACACGGTTAATTTGCAGTGCATTCACGTTGATACCCCGGTCTTTGAGCTCGTCCGCGAGCTTGAAACTGAGCATCAGCAGCGCCATCTTGGAGTCGCCGTACATTTTATAGGTGCTGTATGGCCTGCTGCCACTGTATTCCCCGCGCAGGTTATCGAACTCGATTTGTCTCTTCGGGTCAAAAAAATGCTTGATATTGGTCGTGCACGCGTGCAATACTCTTGGGTCCTGTGAGGCCGCCAGCCTCTCCGTAAGCAGCCGGGTCATCAGCAAGGGACCGAACGTATTGGTAGCAAAGGTCAGCTCGATCCCTTCGGGGCTGAGCTTGTATTCCTTTTCTCCATGGTTCAGGTAGGCGGCATTATGGATCAAGATGTCCAGTCGCGGATATTTGGCTTCATAAGCGGCGCAGAAAGCTCGGATGGAGGCAAAAGAAGACATATCCACCTGCAGCAGGTCTACATTCGGATTATTGGAAGCCCGGATAATCGCTTGCTGTGCCACTCTGCTGATCTCCAGGTTGCGGCAGGCCATGATCACATGATGTCCCTCTGTTGCGAATTTTAACGCGGCTGCTTTACCGATCCCGGAATTAGCTCCGGTGATGATCACTGTACGCTCTCTCATCGTGGGCCTCCTTTTTTATTCTGAATTAAGATCCAACGCTTGTTTATTACGCGCATCCAAACGATAAACATGATACAATAGAAGGGATAATGACTGGAGTTGATGCGCCATGCACGATCTGCTGGACCCCAAAAATGATTTTGTACTTAAGCGCATTTCGGAAGCGAAGAAAACAAGGACATTCTGCTGGCCTTCTTAAATCATACGTTCAAAGAAGCTGGAAAACCTCCTCTTGCCGAAATTATTTTAATGAATCCTTATACCGACAAGGATTCACCCCGAGACAAGCAATCTATCTTCGACATTCGGGCTAAAACCGCGGCAGGCGAGTTGATCAATATTGAAATGCAGCTGTTCCGGAGGGCTGCTGAACTGGCTGTTGTTCTTGAAAGGAATCGACCCTATAAGCTGGGAGGTGCTGACCATGAATGAGCCTGTACTGCGTAAGGCATTGAACACGCTGGAGTTTCTGAGCCAGGATGCGGAAGCCCGCCGTATGTACGAGATGCGTCAGAAAGCTCTGCATGACGAGGCTTCGATGATCGAGGGTGCGCGCGAAGAGGGCCGGGAACAAGGCCGAGAACAAGGCAGCCATCAGAAGGCTGTGGAAATAGCCAAGAAAATGCTCGCCAAGGGTGTAGACATAGAAGAAATCTCTGACTACTCCGGGCTGACAGTAGAAGAAGTTCTTCGATTAAAGGCTCATTAACAGACAAGGCTGCCGAGACCGGCAGCCTTGTCTGTTATAGCTATGATTGGAGGGGATGTTCGAAGCATGCATGAGCTTATCCATCTGGAGACGTTAATCTGGCTGCTGCCCGTCGCTTTTTTCATCCATGATGCCGAGGAAATACTAACCGTCGAGCAGCAAGCACATAAGCACAGGGACCACCCGGCTTTCGCTTCTCAGATCCGACTGCTGGACTGGAACAAGTCCGTAACCCTTCAGTTTACGGTGGCCGTGCTTCTCATGGGCTCCATCCTGCTTCTGGTGACGTCTTGGCAGGCCGCTCATTTTGATGGCATCCGCCCATTGCATGCGCTTTTTCTAGGCATCGTAGCCGTGGTGCTGCTCGACGGGGTTAAGCATGTGGGGGTTACGGTTGCCATTAGGTCATACACGCCGGGCGTCATCACAGCCCTGTTCGTCGAAATTCCGTACGGGGCGTATGCCTTGTACCGCTTTTACGAGGCAGGTCTGGCCCCTCCCGGAACGATCCTCCTAGGCATCGCTATGGCGCTGCCTCTCGTGGCTTTACTGATCTGGACCGGATTAACGGTCGGGAATAAGATCTCCCCTCGCCGGAAGCCTCTCTAACCTTGGCCTATAGGATCAACTCACGTCTCATGGCAAACGCATCTGCCGGATTCAGCACCATCATCCGGTGCACCTGCTTCTCCGTAACGCCGTACTGTCGCAGCAGGGGAATAAATCGCTCCGCGATAAAGTCCAAGCCTATTGCACCGCCGTAGCTTTTCATCCGCTGGCGAGTCGTATCCAGTCCGAGCAGCACCTGGCGCTCCAGCCCCCAGTCCATCATCTGCCGGATGAGCGCAGCCTCTTCCTCATCGCCGTGGTACTTGTACCGCGCGATCGTGTCATACTCGAGGTAAAGGCCCTGCTCGGCCAGTCTGCGATGGGCGAGCGGCTGGTCCAGGCTCCGGTCCAGATGGCAGATGATGATCTGCCCGGCCGGCACGCCGCGCTCCATGTAGAAGCTCGCCAGCGCCTCCGCCTGCTCGTAGGATTCGATATGACACAGGATCGGGGCTCCCGTGCGCAGCGCAGCATCCGCAGCAGCGTAGAACCAGCGCTTATCGGGATCGTTCATCCGCTGCTCGTCCATCGCCGTCTTGATGATGCCTGCCCTGGCCGGAATGAAGTCCCCGGGCTCCTCTCTATCCGTGCCCACATACATCCCGATGGTCAGCTCGTGGATGAAAATCTCCGTTAGCCGCTCCTGATCGTACCTGCGTATCCAGTGATGCTCGTTGTAAAAGTCCAATTTGTGAAAGCCGGTGGACGCGATCAGATGCATCCCCGTCTCGACCGAAGCGTCGAGCAGCGATGCTTCCATACGCCCGCAGCCCAGCGGCTGGGCATCCACAACCGCCCGTCCTCCGACGCCGCGCAGCAGGCGCAGCTCGGCCAGCGTCTTGTCGTAGTCGTCCAGGCAGAGTGCTGGATTGAGCGAGGATGGATGACCCGCCTCCAGAAACAAATGCTCGTGGCTGTGACAAAAGCCCAGCTCCCCGCTGTCGATCACTCCCCGAACCGTCTGAATGAACATACCGAAGTCCTCCCTTTATTCTCCTCAAGCCACAAGAAGCCTCAAGAAGCCCTAAGTAAAAAAAGCCGTCCTTCGGCAGAAGCTCTGCACTCCGGACAGCGTCATAAGTCAGCCCTGACCGCCCCACTCGCCTGAGCGCTTAATAGGGCCACTCTCACCTAACTGATCCTAGCCCTTGACCGCACCAGCCGTCAAGCTGCTCGTAATCTGTTCCGTAAACAACATATACAACAGAACCGACGGCAGCGCAATAATCGTCATAACCGCAAACTGCGCGCCATAGTTGGATGCATACTGCCCGGTAAACTGGATAAGCGAGAACGGCAGCGTCTTGAACGTATCCGAGCGGATATAGGTGATCGCCATGATGAACTCATTCCACGTATTCAGGAACGCAAGCACCGCGACAGAGGCAATGACAGGCCGCGAGATCGGGAAAATAATCCGGAACACGACCCCAAGCAGATTCAGCCCGTCGATGACGGCCGCTTCCTCGATCGCCCGCGGCGTCGTCTCCATAAAGCCGATGAAGATAAATACGCTGATCGGAATCAGAAACGCGATATTCGGCAATATGATAGCGAAATACGTATCGATCCATTGAATTTTATTGAATATGAAGAAATTCGGCAGCAGCGTCGAGTATATCGGCACGATCATGCAAACCATAACCAGCCCGGCCAAATATTTATTCCATTTCCAATCGATGCGCGCGATTACGTAGCTGAGCATGACCGACACCACGACCGTGACTGCGATAACGACCGCAGCGACGATTGCGCTGTTCAGCAGGTAAGCCGGCACGTGGCCTAGGGTGAACGCGTCGATGTAGTTTTTCCATTGAAAGGGGGCCGGCCACTTCAGAATATCACTGCCGAAGAAATCCCCGCTTTTCAGCAGCGAAAAGTTAATCATCCAGAGCAAAGGAAAGATCTGGGCAAGCCCGACCGCCAGTAAACAAATCAACAAAATCGCATGAACGACGCGGGTATAAGGCTTCATCGCTGTCTTCATCAGAATTCACCTACATCTTTCTTCAGCAAGCGGTTCATCACCAGCGTAATTAACAGACAGAAGATGACGAACAGAACGGAGACTGCGCTGCCGTAACCGAACAAGCCTTCGCGGAAAGCTTTGGAATACAAGTAAGTCGCCAGAAACTGCGTGCTATTGGCGGGTCCGCCGCCCGTCATCAGGAAGACAGTCTCCATCTGCTTGAACCCGGCCACAATCGCGAGCACCACATTAATACGGATCACCGGCGACATCAGCGGAAGCACGACACGCGTGTTGAACTGCCAGCGGTTCGCACCGTCGACGATCGCCGCTTCGCTCAGCTCAGCAGGAATACCCTTGATCCCAGCGTAGTACAGCAGATACGCATAACCGAACCCCTGCCACATCGCGACGAAAATAATCGAGTAGATCGCGATCTCCGGATTGCCCAGCCAGTCCTGCTTCCAGGAGGCGAGGCCGATCCCGCTCAGAATGCGGTTCAACAGCCCGTATTGGACCGATAAGATACTCACCCACATTTGCGAAGTGACGAATGTGGAAATAATGGACGGGATGAAAATCACCACACGCAGGATGCGCTCCAATTTCCCCGTATACGGCGTTATGATGGCCATGAACATCGCCAGTGGATGCTGCAGCAGCACGAAGGCCAATCCGAGAAGCACCGCATGGCGGAGCGAGCTCCAAAACACAGGGTCATGGAAAAACAGTTCCTTGTAGTTGTCCCAGCCTTGAAACTGGTAGTCCACGCCGTCGTAGTTGGTAAAGCTGAGATACAGGGCAACCAGAATAGGCAGCAGGATCATGCCGAGAATGAACAGCAGGCCCGGGGTAATCAGAACGGCGATATTCCGTTTCTCCATCCAAAGTTTATTCATATCCACCACTTCCATTTCTCTTTCTCTGCAAAAAGGGAGCAAAACGTATCCATCCCGCTTTGCTCCCTGGGTGTCCGTCCGATTAGGCTTATGTCTTAAGGATTCAGTTCTTTATTCGATTTGTCGGCGATGCCATCGATCACTTCGGCGAATTTCTCAGGCGTCGATTTGAGTGCCAGCAGTTCGGTAATCGCATCCAGGTATCCTTTGGACGTGGAAGCGGAGAAACGGTCCTGGGAGTTCGCGCCGCTGATGTTCTTAGCCGATTTGAGGATGTTTGTCAGATCCTTCTGCACCTGCGTTTCCTTGCCTGTCGCAAACTCGTCATACGATTGAGCCGGGAACGTGATGCCGTTCTGCCATACGGTCTTGGCCCAGTTCTCCTTCTTGAACATCCAGATGGCGAATTTCTTCGCTTCCTCGGTATTCTTGGACTTGCTGGATACGCTGTAGCCGCCGCCGAACCAAGCGAGCAGATCGGTCGTCGGGCTCTTGCCATCATCGGAAGCCGGATAAGGAATCGCAATCATATTGTCGCGGACGTCCTGCGGGAAGTTGGCGTCGGTCGAGAGGCCCATCTCCCATTGTCCCATCAGATACATCGCCGCCTTGCCTTGACCGAACAGGTTGCGCGCTGCGCCGTAGTCAAGGTTCAGGAAGCCTTCGCCGAACACGCCGCTCTTGACCATATCCTGCAGCTTCTTGGCCGAAGTGACGACAGCCGGGTCCTTGAACGAACCGGTACGGTCGATCGCCTTGTGGTACAGATCGAATCCGCCGGACTGACGGGAGACGACGGCATCGAACAAGAGACCCAGCGGCCAAGCGTCACGCCCGTCAAGCGAGATCGGCACAACACCGGTGCCCTTCAGCTTCTCAGCAATTTTGAACAAATCAGACTCCGTCTTCGGCGGCTCGAGGCCGCGATCGGCGAGCAGTTTTTTATTTACGTAGAGGACGAGGAAGTCCGTATTTTTCGGAATGCCGTAAATCTTGCCGTTCATGGAGAAGGAGTCGAAGGCCGCGTCGATAAAGCCTTGTCCCTTGAAGTCATCCTTCGTAAAGGAGACGAGCGCATTATTTTTGACGAACGGTCCGAGGTAGCGCGCGCCGCCCCACATCATCGTCACCTCGGGAAGGACGCCCGAGACGTTGTAAATTTTCAGCTTATCCTGGAATTGCGGATCTGGGGAAAGCGTTTCCACGGTGATCTTGACATTGGGGTTCTCTTTCATATACTGATCGATCAGCATTTGCTCCGCTTTACCTTGGCCGCCCGTACGATCCGGGTTGTTACTGAAGAACTTGATCTCCGCCTTCTGGCCTGTGTCCGTCTTCGTGTCCGTCTTCGTCTCCGTAGCCGGCGCTGTAGCCTTGGTATCCGGCTTAGCCGCCCCTTTGTCGGCTGGCTGGCTGGTTGTTGTTCCGCCGCCACAAGCCGTGGCAACGCTTGCAAGAGCCACAATCGCGGTAACGGTGCTAAGTAACTTTTTCAAAAGAACCCCTCCTCTAATATCTTGCTTAGCGCTATATCTTGATTATAAAGGACACCAAATGAGGGGGTAACCTATGATTCTTCGGTAAAGCTGTACGTTTATTAGAAGCCGATTTGCTTTTTATACTGGGAAGGCAGCATACCGGTCCACTTCTTGAAAAAACGGACGAAATGCGCCTCATCGTAGTACCCGACCTCCCGCGCCACCGTGTACACCTTGCTGCCCTCGTGCTTGAACAGCTGCTTCGCCTTTTCGATCCGGTACTGGTGCAGATAGTCGAGGAAGTTAATCCCCATCTCTTGACGGAACAGCGTCGACAGATGCGACTGGGAGATGAAGACCTCCTCCGCGATCGACTTGAGCGTCAGGTTAGTCATATACTTCTCATCGATCAGACAGAGTACATACTGGATCGTTTTGTGCGGCTGCTTCTTCGTATGGCGGTACTCCACAAACTTCTGGATCACGACGGTCAGCAGCGTGGACAGCTCCTCGAACGTTTCCTGGTGCTGAACCTGCTCCGCAAAGCCCTCGAACTGCTTGACTGCTTCCTTAACCAGCTCGCCGTTCGCCGCCTTAATCTCCCGGATCAAGGAGTCGATAAACGCATACGAGTGCAGATGGATGCGCCGGATCGACAGATCCTGCTCCTTGAACGTATGCAGCCATTCCTCAACCTCCACGACAAAATCCGAGTAGTTGCTGGCCGCCAGCGCTTCGCGGATACGCTGCTCCAAATCGGCGAAGTCCTCCTGGAACTTGGGCGTCAGGGTGGCCGCAGGCGCAGACTCCACCGTATCTCCGGCGAGAAACACGCCCTTGCCGCCATGGAAGAAGCGCTGGGACAGCACCTCCTGCGCATCGCGGTACGACTGGTGCAGGTGGGTCAGCTGCGTCTCTCCGCCGACTCCTATGCTGATGCTGACCTTCAGGAAGGTGGACAAATTCCGCTGGATCGGCTCCAGACGCTCCTGAATGTCTGTATGCCGCAGCCCATCCGGGCTGCCCGCGATCAGCACGAATTGATCCTCCAGCGTCAGCAGCTCATGCCGGCCGCCGAACCGGTCGCCGATGCTCTCCTCCATAATATTGGCCGCCGCGTAACGGATCAGCGGAAGATCGGACTCGGTGTAGGAGAGCGCATTCAGTGCCTTCTTGTCGAAGCGGAAGACGATGACGAGCGCCGGATTGTCCGTCAGCTTGATGCCGTACTCCCCGATCTCCGCCAGACATTCGGCCATCGTACGAGGCTTGGCGGCGCGCAGCCACTTCATCAGCCGGTCCTCCTTGATCGCCCGCACATTAGCATTCCATTGACGCTCCAGCCGGTCGACCTGCTGATGCTGGCTGCGCGTGTAGATCAGCTTGACCTTCGCCCGCGCGATCGCTTCCCGGACCTGCTTCGGACTGCACGGCTTCAGGATATAGTCCAGCACCCCGAGCTTGACCGCCTGCTGCGCGTATTCGAACTCGCTATGCCCCGTCAGCAGGACGGGGATCAGGTCCCAGCCCCGGCCGGACACCTCGGCGATCAGCTCCAGCCCCGACATCTGCGGCATGCGGATGTCCGTGAGCAGAATATCCGGCTGCTCCAGCTCCATCAACTCCAGTGCCTTGCGGCCGTTCGATGCCGTACCCAGGATGCGGATATCCTCCGACTCCCAGTCGATCATCGTCAAGATCCCTTCACGGAAGGCCGGTTCATCCTCCACGATTAATAATTTATGCATCTCGCTCATCTCCTCCCGCCACACTCACCCGATCCATATTCACTTTGATTTTGACCGACGTGCCAAAGTTCAAGCGACTGTTTACCTCAATAGCCACTTCGTCACCGAAATAGTTGCGAAGCCGCTCCCGTGTATTGAATAAGGCAAAGCCATCTGCCTGATCGGGCGCCACGGCACGCTGTCTCGCCTGTACCGCCGCCCTCATCTGCTCCAGCTTCTCCGCTGGGATGCCCATCCCATTGTCCGTTACCTCCAGCACGAGCTGCCCCTCGGATTCGTAGACAAAGAGATGAATAAAGCCCTGACCCTCCATCTGCTCGATGCCGTGGACGACCGCATTCTCCACCAGCGGCTGCAGGAGCAGCTTGGGAATGCGCATCTGCGTGAGATGAGGCTCGACCTCAATCGCATACGTCAGCTTGTCGCCAAAGCGGATTTGGCTGAGGAACAAGTAATTTTCGACAATCGTCAGCTCCTTCTCGATCGTGATGATATCCGCACCTTGGCTTAGATTGAAGCGGAAAAACACCGACAAACGCTGAATCATATCCGCCGTCTTGTCCGCGCCCTCCCGATAGGACATCCAGGCAATCGAATTGAGTGTATTGTAGAGAAAATGAGGATTGATCTGGGATTGCAGCATTCGAAGCCTGGCTTCCTTCTCCGACAGCTCAGACTCATACACATCTTGGATAAGCTCCCGGATTCGCTCGACCATGATGTTGTAGCCCCGGCCGAGCTGGCCGATCTCGTCCCGCAGCTCGATCTCAACCGACTGTCTGAAGTCGCCGGCCTGCAGCTCGCGCATCGACTTGAGCAGCTGCTTGAGGGGATTCAGCAGCAGCTTGGAGACAACCCAGCTCAGCGGTACGTTGACGAGCAGGATCATGATGACGAAGGCAACGGTCAGCCAGCGGATCTGACCTAGCTGCTGCAACTCCTGCGTCCGGGGCTGAATGACCAACACATGCCACCCGGTCGCCGACGACGCGGAGTGGGAGATCAGCCACTGCTCATCGTGCTGCTTCCAGTCCACCTGCTCCATCGGGGTATGGTTGTAATATGGCAGGTCGGTGAACGACTGCCCGCTCCACTTCCCGCTCGAGTCCGATACGATGGTTCCGCTTTCATTCATGACCACGATCTCTACATTGTCGCGAGCCGGGATGATGGAACGTCGGAAATCCTCCTCCGTCATGCCGATGATCATCAGCCCCTCCTGCACCAGAGTCTCAGGATTGACGAGCACCTTGCTGTAGAACACCTTCTTGCGCTGGTCCCCGATGAACAGCTTGAGCGGGCCCGCCTCCACGCCCCAGGCGCCCTTGATGACATTCGCTACCGTATACTTGTAAATATCGCTCTGCTTGTAGGTGTCGTAGCTGATAATCTCGTTGTTGTTCAGGCTGTTGAACTTGATCGTCGGAAAATGATCTGAGAAAATAAGCAGCGACTGGAAAAACTGCCGGGTGCTGAGCAGCCGGTTGATCATCGAGTTGACGACCTGCGCCGAGTTGTAGCTCGCATCGGGCGACAGCAGATCATGCAGCTCGGAAGACAGCGACAGGTAGCTGTAGATATCGTAAATATCCTTGGCGAGATAATCCAGATGTGCAACCGTCTGTGAGGAGATATTGTCCTGCGCCTGCGAGATTTTATCCAGTACCTGATTGGACGCCGTCGTGTAGGACATATAGCCGATGCTGGCCGCCGTTACCACAAGCAGGGGCATGAACCAGAGCTGAAATTTGCCGCGAAGGGGCAGCTCCAGATAAAGGGTTTTCATTTTAGCCAACATAAAAGGACCTCCCGCATGGGCGTGTCGAGCCGAGTGGTTTTATGTATAAGCTTACTCGAAACCCTGCGGATTTTGAATAAGAAAAGATAGACAGCCCGATTCCTCGAAGGAACCGGGCTTCATCTGTTGATTTACCACGAATAAGACTCCGGCGCAGGACCGCCAGGTCCCGGGAAGATCTCGTCCAGACGCTGCAGCGTCGCGGCGTCGAGCTTGATCTCTACGGCGCGGAGCACATCGCGCAGCTGCTCCACCGTGCGCGGCCCGATGATCGGACCGGTCAGCGCCGGATTGGCCAGCACCCACGCTAGCGCGACATTGGATTCCTTCTCGCCGAGCTCGCGGCACAAGGCCGAGAACGCCTCCAAGCTGGCGCGGTGACGCTCGATCACCGCCGTCTGCTGCGCGGTGCGGTTGCTCACCTGCGGGTTCAGCGCATTGCCGCCGAGCACGCCGCCTGCGAGCGGGCTCCAGGCGACGACGCCGAGGCCTAGGTCCTGGGCGGCCGGGAGCACCTCCAGCTCCGGCGTGCGATTGAGCAGGCTGTAGATATGCTGCTCGACGACGAGACCCATGAACTTGCGCTCCTTGGCCGCAGCTTGCGCCTTCACCAGATGCCAGCCCGCGAAGTTGCTGGAGCCGATGTAGTCGACCTTGCCCTGACGAACGACGCCCTCCAGCGCCTCCCACAGCTCCTCCCATGGCGTCCGCCAGTCAATATGATGCATGAAGAACAGCTCGACATGATCGGTCTGAAGCCGGCGGAGCGAGCCCTCCAGGTGACGGCGGATCTTGTACAGCGACAGTCCTTTCTCGTCATTGGGGCCGTCCAGCGGGTCGGACATCTTCTCGTAAGCCTTGGTCGCGAGGATCACGCGCTCGCGCCGCTGGCCTCCCTGTGCCAGCCAGCGGCCGATCAGCCGCTCCGTGGTGCCGGCATTTTCACCCCAGCCGTATATATTAGCCGTGTCGAAGAAATTGATCCCCGCATCCAGCGCCTCGTCCATGATGCGGAACGCTTCCTTCTCATCCGTCGACACGCCGAAGTTCATCGTCCCGAGGCAGAGACGGCTGACCTTCATCCCGGTTCTTCCTAGGTAAGTGTATTCCATCGTAGTCCGTTAGCTCCCTTCCGGGGCGTTCCACTTCGGATTGTCCACGATAACGGCCTGGCCGTCCTCCTCGACAATCAGCTTGCGGAAGCCCTTGCTCTCGATCGTGCCGTAATCATGGCCAGAGTCGGCCCGGTACACGAAGAACGTCACGAGCGGCACACTGCCCGTGTTGATGCTGCGGTGCGCATAGCGCGGCGGCACATACACCGCCTGGCCCGGCGCGAAGCGCTCGGCCTTCCAGTCTCCCTCCGGGTTCTCCATCAGCATGAAACCTTCCCCGCTCAGGCAGTAGTACACCTCGGGCGTATCGAGAATCGTATGAAAATGCCCCTTGGTCATCGCATATTCGCGTCCGACCTTGCCCGGCTGCAGAATGCTGGTGCCGAACAGCAGCTCGTTAGGCGACTCCGGCATCGTCAGCTCATAAAATTCGTACGTCAGCGGATCACCCGCTGCCACCAGCTCGGCCAGCGCTTCGGCATTCTCGTACATGCCGGTCATTTTGGAAAAATACCGCCGCGTAGGCGTGTAATCGTTAGATAATCCGCTCAGCAAATCGAAATGGGCGGAAAAAGGGACCGTGCCCGCTTGCAGACTCATCATAAGTTCCTCTCCATTCTGCTCTGGTCTGGTAAGTCGTCCACGGCTACCGCAGTGTACCCGCAATCCGCTCCAGCTCGGCGAAGGTCGCTGCATCGATGTCCAAGTGGAACACCTCCTGGATGACCTGTGTCCAGCCATGGATGAAGTAAATCCAGCCATCCTCCACATACAGGCTACGGTCCGCCTTCTGACGGTTCGCCTGATGCAGGAAGTCGAGCGCTCCCCGGTAGTTCAGCTCCCAGACGAGGCTATTGGCCGGGAATGCCCCGTCGTCCGTAATCGGTGAGCCCGGCTGATCCTTGCCGAGACCGGTCGCATTGATCACCAGCGACAGCGGCTTCACCCCGGCCATGACCTTATCGTTGTCTCCAGCCAGCGGTGTGAGGTGATACTCGGCCGGCACATCGGGCGCAACCTCGTTCATGATCCGCTCGATCTCGTCCAGACGCGGCTTGCTGCGGTTGGTGACGATCAGCTTGCTCGGGCGGCTTGCTTTCTTCGGATCAAGCAGATACGCCGAGATGGCGATCGCGCTTCCGCCAGCGCCCATCACGAACAACTCCCCGCCGTGCTCCTGCCAGTAGCCATCCGGAACGAAGGCTTCCAGCGCGAGTCCGCTGGAGATCGGGTCCTTGGCGTAGCCCTCGAGCTTGCCGTCCCTCTTGGAGATGCAGCTCAGCTCGCCGAACATCGTCGCGTACGGGTCGAGATAGTCGAACATATCCTTGGCCGCGTTGTACAGGTCGATCTTGTGCGTCGTCACCAGTGCGCCGAGCGACAGCTCATCGTCCTTGATGAACTGGACAGCCTGCCGGTACAACGCAGGGTCGGCGTGGATGCCGATGTCGATACCGCGGATGACCGCGTCCTCAAGGCCCAATGCCTGCGCCCAGAGCGGAAACAGCTTCATGATCGAGGATTGGGTCGTGGTGACTCCGATGAAATATAAAGTAGGCTGCTCAGCCTTTTGCAGATTCAGCATAGGTCAGGCTCCTTTCATGATGTCCGTGTTCGTGCCGGAAGCTCGTTCAGCAAGTCCAGCAGATTGTGCGTCGATAGTGTCGCCATCCTAGCCACCGCCTCCCGGGTGAAGGCGCCCGTATGCGACGTCAGCAGGAAGCGGTCCAGTTGAAGCAGCGGATGTCCGCCGTCTGGAGGCTCGACGGAGAACACGTCCTGCGCCGCTCCGGCAAGTGCGCCGCCGGTCAGCGCGCGGTAGAGCGCATCCTCGTCCACCAGCTCGCCGCGGGATGTGTTGATCAGAATCGCCGATGGCTTCATTAGCCCGAGCGTCCGTTCGCCGATTAGATGCTTCGTCTCCGGCGTATACGGGACATGCAGCGAGATCACGTCCGCTTGCTCCAGCAGCCGGTCCAGGTCATGCTCGCGCCGGATACCATGCGCCTCCAGGAACGATTCGTCCCGCAGGAAGGGATCGTAGATGACCGGCTGCATACCGAGGCCTTTGGCCCGGATCGCTACCTCGCGGCCGATCTGGCCGCCACCGACGAGGCCGATTATCTTGCCGGTCAGCTCGATGCCCATCGCCCGCTCCCAATGTCCTTGCTTCACAGAAGCGACATTATGCGGAATATGCCGGGCGATCGCGAACAGCAAGCCGATCGCATGCTCCGCTACAGAAATATGATTAGAGCCTGCGGCGTTCCGCACACCGATGCCGAGCTCCTTCGCTTTGTCCAGGTCGATGTTATCCATGCCCATGCCATACTTGGAGATGGCTCGCACGTCGCGGCACTGCTCCAGCACGGAGCCCGGCAGCGGATCGACGCCGATGATGATGCCGGCGACACCCTCGCCGGCCAGCTCCACGATCTCGGCCTCGGTCAGCGTCCGCCCGGTCGTGTTCTCGATAATTTCATACCCCTGCTCCAGGATCAGCGGGTAGACGGCTTCTTTATAGTTGGCGAAGGATTTGGGGGTAATCAGTATTTTCGTCATAGGAGCCTCGATCCGCCTTACAAGTCCAGCTCGGACATCGTAGCTGGCAGCTCATGCTTGGTATTGACCTTGCCGGGACCCGTCACCAGGTCGAAGCAAGAGACAACCAGCTTGCCTTCCCAGATGAACGCTTCGCTCGGCTGGTCCAGCTCGCCCTGGAAGCCGTCCGTATCCGGGCTTTGAGCGTAGCGCTCAACCGTTCCGTCGGGGTATACCTTGGCGATCGCGTTGGCCGAAAAGTCGGCGATGTACAGGTTGCCAGCTTCATCCATGATCATGCCGTCCGTGGTCTGCAGTTGCTCCGGGTTTTTCGCCCACACGACATTGTCTTTCACTGTGCCATCTTCATTGAAGGTGATCTTATGAACCGCACCGTCGCCGAAGTTGCCGACATACAGGTTGCCTTCCGGATCGAACTCGATTCCGTCTGCTCCGTATTGGTCATTCTCGTTGAGCGTCAGCATCGAGGTCAGCATATGCGGATCGTCCAGCGTATTAGTAATTTGGATCCCCTCTTCGTCGAGGCCGAAACGATAGACGCAGCTGCGGAGCAAGCCGGTCGGGTCTTCCACCTTGGTGAGCACGCTTTGCGTGACATACATATACGAGCCGCGGATTCGGATGCCGTTCGGATGCTCCATGCCTTCCGCGACGACGGTTGTCGAGACGACCTCGTCGTTCTCGATCCGCAGACGCAGGATGCGGCCCTCAAAGCTGCCCTCCGGCGAGCCTGACCAGCCTTGGTTGTCACAGATGTACAGATCGCCGTCCGGTCCGAACGCGATGCCCATCGGGCATGCGACGCCGGTCACGGAATGGACGGGCACGTCCACCCATTTGCGAACCTGGCGGTCCCTATTAATGCGGACGAGACAGCCCGGGCGGGACTGGTCGGCAAAGTTCGGGCAGGACAGCACCAGATCGCCATCCGGTCCAAGCGCCATACCGTCGGGCGTCGTGACATACTCTTCAGGCAATAATGTAAACAATCGCGGTGTCTTCATGGGGAACCCCTCCTAGGTCATCAGGCAGTCACTGCCTGGATTAGTCGAATGTAATGATGGTCTTCCTCATGCCGCGGCCGTGCTCGGCCTGCTCGAAGGCTTCGAGTATCTGCTCGAACGGATAGACGTTGGAGATAAACTGGTCCGCCTTGAGCACGCCGGCGGCCATCCAGCTCAGCACCTGGCGGTGGCTTTCGGACTCCTCCTGCTTGGACGGCCATTGATTGAAGTCCAGATGCCAGTTGTACGGCGCCTTGCTCCAGTCCAGCTCCATCCGCGTCTCGGGGGATATGCCGTAGCAGCAAATATGCCCATAAGGAGCGAGCAGCTCCATGCTCTGGTTGATGATCTCGTTCTTGCCGACCGCATCGACGGTGAAGTCGACGCCTGCGGGACAGATGCTGCGAACTTCGGCGGCGAGGTCCTGCGTCTTGCTGTTGATCACCACATCCGCACCGGCCTGCAGTGCCTCCGCAGCCTTCGACTCGCTGGTGACCGAGGCGATGACCGGCCCTAGCCCAAGCAGCTTGGCGAAGGTCAAGAACGACAGGCCGACCGGACCAGCTCCGAAGACGACGACGCTCGCATTGGGCCTGAATCCGAAGCGCTTGCATGCGCTCAGCACCTCGCGGAACGTGACGATCATGGGGGCAGCTGTCGTGTCGATATCCGCCGGCAGCTTCTGCTGGGCGTAGTACGCCTCAGAGAATTCCGGCGCTCCCGGCCCCTTGCCGTCCTCCAGCAGAGACTCAATATCGCCGACCACCGCGTATTCCGAGAACGCGCCCCAGCCGGAATGAATGCCGTCCGTTTCCTGCTCCAGAAACGGCAGCAGCACGAGATCCCCAGCCTGCAAGTGGCGTGCGTTCGCACCGGTCTCGACGACGCGGCCTACACCCTCATGGCCTAGCGCCGCCGGATACGTATCGAAGCCCTTGAACTCGCCGTGAATCAGCTTGAGGTCCGTGCCTCGGCAGATGCCGCAGCTGACCATCTTCACGAGCGCCTGATACGGGCCGTAGGAGGGCCTGGCGATGTCGCGGACGGAGAGCTGGCCGTCCCGATCGACGATCAGACTTTTCATAGCAGTAGTCTCCTCTCTAGCTAGCGTCTCTAGCGTCGTTCAATCCGCGCTGTCCAGCAGCGCCAGCACCTCATCTTGGGTCGGCAGGGACGGAATCGCGCCGATGCGCGTCGTAGCGAGCGCTCCTGCGGCATTGGCGAACCGCAGCACCGCTGGCAGCTCCTCGTCCTGCACCGTCGACCCGGCTCTTCGGCGCTCCGCGAAGGTGTGCAGCACCGCCGCCACGAAGGCGTCTCCCGCTCCGGTCGTCTCAACCACCTCCGCCTGAAAGCCCGCAATAAAGCCGCTGGTCCGGCCGTTCGTATAGTAGCAGCCGTCCTTGCCCAGCGTGACGATCACAAGCCCCGGTCCGCGCTCCAGGATATAGCGGCCGCAGTCTTCGACCGTCGTGCAGCCGGTGATGAAGCGGTACTCCTCCTCGCTGATCTTGACCACATCGGCATGCGCGAAACCCGCGTTGATCTCCTCGCGTGCATGCTCCGGATCAGGCCACAGGTCCGTCCGCAGATTCGGATCGTACGAGATCAGCAGCCCATGCTTCCGTGCGTAAGCAATCGCCTGCAGCGTCGCGGCCTTGCTGCTCGGGCTGCCCAAGCTGATGGAGCCGTAGTGAAAGACCGAACCTTGAGCGATATAGTCCTCGGCGATATCCTCGGCCGCCAGCCGCATATCCGCCCCCGGATGGCGGTAGAACATACACTCCCGGTCGCCATCCGGCCTCTGTGCGACGAAGGACAGCGTCGTCCGCGCCTCGCGGTCCAGCGCCAGGCAGGATGTCTCTACCGTCAGTTGGTTCAGCACCTGCTTCAGATAGAGGCCGAACGGATCATCGCCGACCTTGCCGATGAAGCCTGCCGTGCCGCCCAGCTTCACGACGCCTGCAGCCACATTGGCCGGCGCTCCGCCCGGCGCCTTGAGGAAACCGGGGCTTTCGATCAGCGACACGTCCTTGGCCATCGAGACGAAGTCGATCAGCAGCTCCCCTAGGCAAATGACATCCGTCTTCATGCGGCGCCCCCTTCCTCCTGTGAAGCGCCGGTTTCTGCTTCCGTGCCCACAGCATCCCGGTAGCGGCTCGCCGCACTCTCCATCAGCAGGAAGAATGCCTGGCTCTCAGGGGCCGTGCCCGGCCGGTCGAAGAACGGCGCCGCGCAGGAGCCCTGGACAAGTCCGCGCTCGTCGACGCGCCCATGCGCCGCCGTTCGCATACGTTCCGCCGCCCGAATATACCTGCGGTCCAGCAGACCCAGCGTCACCCCGCGGTAGATCGCGTAACTAAGCATCTGTGCCGCATTCGTCTCGACGAAGGTCGACGAGTCATCGATCACGTCGTGGAGCAAGCCGTCCTCCCGCAGATGGGCCAGGCAGCCCTCCAGCACATCGAGCAGGTAGCCGAGGATACGCTCCCGTTCCTCGCTCATCGACTCCGGCAACCTCTCCAGCACCCGCACCATGCCTGCGGCCGCCCAGCCGTTGCCGACGCCCCAGTGTGCTTGCCGGACATAGGCCTTCGCCTCGTCGTCCCAGATATGGCCGAACAGCCGCGCTTCCGGGTCCCACAGCAGCTGCCGGTAGCCGTCGATCTGCTTCACCGCCTCCTCGTAATGCCCGGACACCGCCAGGAAGGGCGGCGCCATATAGAACGAGTCGATCCACACCTGCGGCTTGTCGATCACGTGGCGCAGCGTACCCTCCGCCGTGCGCGGAGCGTGATGCAGGAGCCAATCCAGCATGCGGGCGGCGCCCTGCTCGAAGAGCGGATCACCGGTCGCCTGCGCCGCGCGGGCCACGGCTTCGCCGTTGGCCGCCGAGTCGGTGACCGAGTAGCCGTCATTCATAACGCCGAGCTTGCCGGCGGCGTCCTGCCGGTTCACCGCGTCCCGCGCGAACAGAATCGCGAGCTCCATGTCGCCGGACTCCAGCATCGCCTGCGCGGCCACGCCCTGCTCCCAGGAATACCGCTGCATGCTGAGCAGCGCCAGCTTGACCTTCTCGGTCCGCTGTGCGTCCTCCAGTTGTACCTTCACTGTGTCGGTCATTTTATCCCAGCCTCCCTTGACTCTTCGATTCCCCTGCGCCACAGCACCAGGACAAGCCTCCGCCCTCGCGGACATAGGCTTCGATGGCTTCCTCGACCGCTTCCGTCATCCATCCAGCCTGTTTATCTCCCTCGGGGTCCGTCCGGTTTTCCTTGAACAGCACGACGGCATCCGGCCGATCGGCCAGCGCCTGCGGCAGCCCCGCAGCGTCTACCTCCCGGACTTGAACGGCATCCTCGCCGCCGAAAACGGAGCTCACCGCTTCCTGGAATGCCGCCCGGATCACCTCAGCTTGGTGATAATAATCCCCTAGTACAGCAACGATTGTATACATAAGTCACCCCTTCGTGATGATCGATGACGATGAACGTTGTGCATGCTGCTTGCTCATGTAAACTCATCATAAGGGCATTTCCAGGCAGGCAGAACCCTACATCATTCGCAAAACCTGTACGTTTCTTGGATGGCCCGGAACGGCAAACGTAAACACAAATAAGCCGCCCTGCCCTCTGTACGGCTCGAGGGACAAGGCGGTTTGTCGGGATCAACTGCTACGGGGCAGCCTAACACGATGAATAGATTGACTCTATAAGTTACGTGCGGCTGACCGGCTGATGCATGGTATAGATCAGAAAGGGAATAATTTTATAAGATCGGACACTCCCGTCCGACCTTTACTAGTAAGGGCAGGTGAGATTATGGAGGATGACAAGACAACGGAGACAATGATAACGGTCTCTGTTCGTAAGGGAATTACATGGCGTTTGCTGCGTAAGTGCTATTCCTTAGTATTTAAGAGATAACCGCCTGGTTATCGGCCCAACAAATCTTTCAATTTATCGATAAGCTGCGGACTCAACTCGAGGACGCGGCTGTATATGTCTTTGGGAGCTTCAAGCGATAGCGTTTGAACCCCAGCTGGTCCGATAATAACCAACGCAACGGGAATTAAGGACACACCTCCCCCTACCCCTCCACCAAATGGCAGCATCGGAGAAGCGGTACTTGAAAATTCAGTCCCCCCCGTGACAAATGCAAGATTTGTTCGGCAAATGGGGATCACGACGGTACCGTCTGGCGTCTGGATCGGTTTTCCGATGACGGAATCAGCATCGACAATGCCTTTTAACTGATGCAATGCGCCTTCCAGCAAATGATGAATTGGATGCTCTGACATGTTAGCACCTCCTATTTGTCAGTGCTAATTAGTTTAGACAATATAGGATCTCTTCAAACGGGAAAAAAAAAGCGGAACCTCTATGGCCCCGCCTTTCTTGTTAACGAATCGCCTCTACCGCCGGTTCAACAACCTTGTTTACTAGCGGGTTTTGACTTAACATATGGCCGGCCTGCCCGCCTACCATTCGGCCCACCCGGTCGCCCAGCACGCCCCCAAGCACCGCTCCAACCACAGTACCTACGCCGGGCAGCATTGCACTGCCGAGCACCGCTCCATACTCCACTCCAGTCATAACCCCGACCGCCCCGGTTACATTCTCTACCGTTTGTACCGTATACTCCTTTTTACCCATCTGCCCTTGCTGCAAGCTCTTGGTATCTTGAAGCTGCGACATGCCTCCGGAGAGAAGACCTGCCCATAAGGAGCCGTTTTGGAACATAGAAAATCCTCCATTCTTCATGCTCTAATAACTACAGCTTACCGCGTTTGCGGTCATTTCAGATTTTGCCCCGATTTGATCTAAAATCATCGTTCTGTTTCGCTGGAAACTATTTCATCATCGCGCTTCGTTAGGTGCTGTATTTTGCTTTGAGCCGCGGCCCCTGCGCCCTTCGCCATATCGGTTAAATCGAGAACGGTCTCCGTTCCCTTGACAGCCCAGTTTCTTACTGTTTTTCTAGCGTTCGGCGACAATGCTAGCCATAAAGCCGCACCGCCCAATATGAAACCCACTCGTGACTTTATCATGAGAATCCCCCAAATAATGGATTAGTTGAAGCGGATTAAATTATTCCTCAAAGCGCGGCGGTTTATGCGTAAATTCTCCACCAATAATGGTTGCATAATCATTTCCAACCTGTGCATACTATTTTTTACGCTCTAAAATCGCAGTATTTGTCTCTTGAGAGGAGTTACTCCATGCCGTTTACCACTCATCGCAGAAGGTTTATCCGCTTTATGCCGGGACGTATTCGTCTTGAATTTGCCGGTCTGCTGAGTAACAAGCAAACAGAATTGTCTTTAAATCGGGACTTTGCGAGCCTGACGGGTGTCATTAAAGCCCAAGCCTCCGCGATCTCCGGCCGAGTACTCGTTATATATGATGAACAACAAACATCCGCCCGTGAGCTGCTGCATCAGCTAGAGCTGCTAGAGAGCCAATACACCGGGCAAGGTCAAGAAGAAACAAGCTTCCAGACATGCGAGGAAATGCCCGTGCCAGCGGCCGCCGAGTCAGGGGCACACGTCGAGGCCGCCGCCTCTGTGGAGATGCCGACGCTGCATCAACCTGCGCAGGTTGTGAATTCCTTCGAGGATTCGAGCGCTGTGCCCGAATCGCTGAGAGCGATACCGGTTTCGGTCGATCCCCGATCCCCTTTGCTGCCAGGTGTACCCCTTCCGCTCACGCTTGCGATGGGCGGACTCTTAGTGCTTGGAGCTAAACAGCTGTTCTTTGGCAAATCTGCATTAGCGCAAAGCCCAATTCCCTTCTACATGTCAGGGCTGGTAGCAGCCGTTACCGGGTACCCTTTTCTACGTAGAGGTCTTACCCAGCTCAGCGAGCGGGGCAAGCTAAATCCCGACCTTGTTCTAGGCACCGCTGCATTAGGACTTGCACTGGTCCGGGAGAATCTCGTGGTACTAGGGGCCTTAAGCATTCTGCAATATGTTAATTGGAGACGCAGCCAGATCGGACTTGATGAAGCAGATTCTCTGCCGCTTTCTCCTGAAATTCAAGCCTATAGCGAACGTGCCGGCCGCTGGGGCATGGTGGGTGCTGCAGCCACCTGGCTGATAACCCGCAGTCCTCTGAGGGCTATCGCTGTGCTGCTTGCTGCGAATCCTCGGCCGGCCACGATTCCGGTGAAGACGGCTTGGCAGCAGGCGGAGCTTTATTCCAAGGAAGCACAGCCGACTTTTCCGAAGGTAGCGTCATTAGCGCATGTGGCCCAAACCGGTACACTGTTGCTGGAAAACACGTCTCTGCTTATGCAGGCGAATATCCAGGAAATGGAGTACGTGTCACACGAAGAAGATCCGGATAAGATCATTTGCCTAACGGCTAGCTTAATGGGGAAATCCGAGCATCCGTGGAAGGAGGATGTGCTGCGGAAAGCAAAGCTAACGTGCCGTACGATACGCTCGGCCTTCCGCGTCGCTGATGAGGAGAACGGAATTCGCGGCATGATCAGCAATACGTCTTATTGCATCGGCAATCTTACTTATTGCAAACGGAACGGGGTTTCATTCGAACGGTATTACCTTGAAGCTAAACGGATTGAGAACAGTGGCTGCGAGGTGCTTTATCTAGCAAAGCAAACCGGCGGGAACTGGATATGCCAAGGTCTGATCTATCGCGGACAACAGTTCGATCCCGAGCGGAGATCTCTGCTCGCGCAGGCACGGAAGCAAGGTATTCAGGTCGCCGTACTAGAGGACAGCTCTGGCATGAGCCGGGAAGAGCTAGTCCGGCTTGGCGTGCATACGGATTGGCTGACCACTCCTATCGGCGAAGCGGTGGAGCGTATCGCAGCGCTTCATCATCAAGGAAACCGCGTGCTCCTCGTAAGTGAGTCTTCCAGCCAGTACAGCCGTTATTTAATGGAGGCCGGCGTCGCTGGAGTCACGTTCGATCAGCTCAAACCGATCTTGGACACCAGACAGTCCGCCAAAAAGATCGAGAGCACAGTAAACGAGCATCTCCTGGTTACCAAGAGGTGGAATTTATTCGGATCGCTGCTTGCCGCCATCGGCGTGCTCAGTGCCCCGATAGCTAATTTAGCGAGTGATGCCCTCTCGCTGGTCTTCCTTTCGCGTTCGCAAAAGCTGGCGCAGCGACTATTTCCTGCTGGCACAGCTCATACCACGGATGCTGCCGCCCTTTCTCCAAACGAGGTAGCCGCGACAGCAGAAGCTGTTGCATGGCACGGCTTGCCCTGGGAGCGCGTCACCGAGCGGTTCCAGGTTCACGTGCAGCACGGCTTAACAAGGTCTCAAGTGAACGAATCGCGCGGCCAATACGGCATCAATCAGCTGGCTGAGAAGCAGCACACCCCCTGGATCGTCTCCTATGCCGGCCAGTTTAAAGAATTTACGACGCTGATTCTGCTTGGCACCTCGGTGCTCGCCTTGTTTACGGGTGGACTGTTTGACGGATTAGCCATGGGCACTGTACTGCTCGCAAACGCAGCGATCGGCACGTTCCAGGAACGTAAAGCCGAACGGATCGTGGATAGCTTGAATCAGTTTCAGCCCCCGGTCAGCAAGGTCATCCGTGACGGCGTGGAACAGCACATAAGCGCCATCGATCTTGTGCCAGGAGACATGGTATGCCTCGAGCCGGGTGACCGTGTGCCTGCCGATATTCGCCTGGTTCGCGCGTGGAACCTGGAAGTCAATGAATCGGCGTTAACCGGTGAGTCGGTTCCTGTCATGAAGAAAGAGACCGAGGCCGAAGGCGATTGTCCGCTGCCGGAGCGCAGCTGCATGCTGTATATGGGCACCGATATCTCACGCGGTAAAGCCTTGGGTGTCGTCGTCCAAACCGGCATGAATACGGAGTTCGGCCACCTGATGTCACTGCTCAAAGTCAATGAGAAAACGACAACGCCGCTTCAGGAAAAGGTTACATCCATCAGTAAAACATTTATCAAATGGGCGTTCATCGCAGGGGGTATTGTATTTGCTTCCGGGCTTCTTCGCGGCATTCCGTTTTCTCAGCTCGTGAGCACTTCGATCACGCTGGTCGCTTCGGCGATTCCCGAGGGGCTTCCGGTTACCATTACGATCGCGCTGAGTGCGGGCATTTACCGCATGGCGAAGAAAAACGTGCTCGTCCGCAAGCTGTCGGCTTTAGAGACACTGGGGCGCGCAACCATCATCTGTACGGACAAAACCGGTACGCTGACGAAAAATGAAATGACGGTCAAGCAAATTGCAGCCATCGGCCACGCCTGGGAAGTTTCCGGCAGCGGATACGACCCTGAGGGTATTTTCTTGGCTAAGACCTCTACAGACAACCGCTCCGGTTTGCCGGATGGCATGAAGAACGCAAGCTCCGAAACGCAGCCGGAGCTGCAGCGCATCCTGCAGATTGCTTGCTTATGCAATAACAGCAAATTGATCAAGCAAGGGGAGCATTGGTCGATGCAAGGAGATCCGACCGAGGGTGCTCTGCTGGCGATGGCCTTTAAAGGCGGGGTCAAGCCGGAGAATATGGTCCATTGGCATCGCGGTGCAGAGATGCCTTTTGACTCCGGTACTGGAAAAATGAGCGTGGTGTGCAAGGATACTTCGTCTGGTCATGCTTGTTACATATTCTCTAAGGGCTCTGTAGAATCCATCCTTCACCGCTGCAGCAGGTACCAGCAGAACGGGGAGGTGCACAAGCTTACCGATGAGATTCGCACAGGCGTCCTAGAGCAAAGCGAAAGTCTCGCCTCTAACGCTTTGCGTGTTCTCGGCTTCGCTTACCGAGAGATGCAAGCGGACGAGCATGACGGGCAAGCGGATCTCGACGAGCGGGATATGATCTATGTCGGCATGGCCGGCATGCTTGATCCGCCGAAGGAAGATGTGCGGAAAAGCATAAAAGAGGCGATTGCCCTCGGCGTGAAGCCGATCATGATTACCGGGGATCATCCCATCACGGCCATCGCTATCGCCGAGCAAATTGGAATTACGGACGGCAGCCAGCCGGGTCAAGTACTCTCGGGTCACGAACTTGACCGCTTGAGCGATGAGGAACTTGAACAGTCCGTAGAACGGGTGTCCATCTTCGCCCGGATGACACCGGAGCATAAGCTGCGTATCGTAAGCATACTACGCAAAAAAGGGCATATCGTTGCCATGACCGGAGACGGCGTGAATGACAGTCCTGCAATCAAGCAGGCTAACGTTGGGATCGCAATGGGACGAGCTGGCACCGAGGTCAGCAAAGCGACGGCTGATATTGTGCTGAAGGAAGATCACTTCGGTTCGATTGTAGACGCCGTTAAGGAGGGCCGCACGATTATCGGTAATATCCGCAAGGCACTCGGCTGCTTGCTGACCGGCAATCTCGCGGAAATACTCGTGACGAGCGTTGCGGTTGTTGCGGGTATGCCGATTCCACTCGTGCCTATTCAAATTTTGCTGATGAACATGCTGACCGACGCGCTGCCGGCCATGATTCTAGCCATCAATCCAGGCAGTAAATCGAAGCAGACAAAACGGATGGATATTGTAGACAAGACACTTTACCGGAAGGTAATCACCCGTGGAGCGCTTCTTGGAGCCGGGTCGCTCGCGCTGTACGGTCTGGCTTTGGTCAACGGACAGCCGATACAGGTGGCACAAAGCATCGCATTCGCGACGCTGGTGGCAGGACAGCTGATACAAACGTTCTCTTGGCGGCAGGAAGGCACCGAGCAAACCGTAGGCGATTGGAGCAAAGACCGCTTCCTCGTCGGCGCTATGAGCATCTCTTGGCTTGCTTTACTGGGTGCCTTGTATGTGCCATCGCTCAACCGTTTTTTCCATACCGTGCCGCTCTCCCTGTCTCACTGGGGCCCGATCCTGCTCGTCGCAGGTTCCATTTCTTGGCTCTCCAAGCCGATTCTGTCCTTGCTCGAAATGAAAAACGCAACAACGAGCACGGCAGCTCTCTCCTATTCCGCGGCCTAGCTGCGGAGTAGATTTTTTCATTCAACTTTTTGGAGGTTGCTCTATCATGCTGGAAAGAAACACGGAAAAGCTCATCGTGGGAGCTGCGCTCGCATTTGCAACCTCGACGCTTTGGCCGATCGTGAAAAATACCTTAAAGCCGCTTGCAGAAACCGGGATGCACGGCGCTGCCGGTCTAACAGACCGGATTCAATACGTCCTGCAGGTGGCTCGCGATGAGGTCGAGGATATTGTCGCCGAAGCTCAATTCGAACGGATGAGAAAGAAGCTAGATCGCGATATCGCTGCGGAACTCCCTTCATTCGAAGAGACAGGAGACTTGACGGATGCAGAATCAAACCATTGACCATCATCTTCAGGAAGCTCTGGCGCATCTGGAGCAAGCCATCAATCAAAGCATACATACGGTTCAAGAAAATCAGGCAACAAGCAAAGAGATAGGCGGCAAGTGGGAGCAATTTTTGGGGGCGTTTTACGGTATGGTCAAGGACAAGGGTAAAAAGACACGGATCAACCTGCTTAGCTGGATTTCTTTCGCTAAAATCCGCTAACTTTTTCATCCCTAGCGCATTATTTAACGAGATGACCGGTTATTCGACTCCCTTTAACATCATGAGGCGTAGAATTGTGGATTTACCAGACCACGGCTGGTCTCCATCTTGTAAATCCACAACCTCATGCGGTACTTATGTAACTCTTGTATTGATCATCATTTTTGGGGAATAGATAGTATGACTACTTAACTTGAAGAATCAAATCTGGGGGAAATAAGCTTCGTGAAATTTATAAACTTAGCTTGTGAACTTGTTGTGGGGTTTTTCCTGCTATTCATCATAGTTAGATCGTAGGAAGGAAAATCATCACCCAAGTAACACCTTTCACCTTTATTACGGCTATTGTTATAGGAGAAATCCTAGGGAATGCACTTTATGATCCTCAAATCGGGATTGTGGATATTATCTTTTCCATGTGCGTATGGGGGCTTTTGCTGCTTATTGTCGAGTACATTGGACAGAAATCATTATGGTTTCGAGGTTTAGTTGAAGGAAAACCGGCTGCTCTCATAAAAAACGGGATAATCGATAGGAAAGAATTGAAAAAGAATCGGATGAACCTCAATCAGTTACAAAGTTTGCTTAGGCAGAGCGAAACCTTTTCTATTCGAGAAGTTGCCTTTTGCTATCTGGAGCCGAACGGCTCGATCAGTATACTTAAAAAGGCCAGCTATCAGAAAACAACATTGGAGGATTTCAACATTCCGGGAAAGCCGGTTTATGTTCCTGTTACTCTCATTCGAGATGGAAAAGTGTTGTGGGATGAGGTCAAAGATTTGGGATTTGACGAATCCTGGTTAAAGAAGCAGCTCTTATCCCAACATGTGTCTGATTACAAAGACGTTTTAATCGCTGAATGGTTGGTTGGCGATGGAATTTATGTGCAAACCTTTACTTGAAAAAAACACCCCCTTCCAGCGAACCAGCAGGAGGTGGTGGACTGTAGCTTCCCCTAAACTGAAGCCTGAGCCCATGCATCCGCCGCGGCGGATAAATAATAAGCGAGTCCCGTCTGCTGCTCTTCGAGCATCCGCAGATGAAAGTCATCGTTCAGGAAGAAGCTCGTTTGCGCGGCAAAATCGGCGGCTGATAGCACATGTCCCTGCCGGTTCAGAAAATCGATATGGCTGCGAAGCAAGCCGCAGACGCTTTCGTCCGTATGCTTGACTCCTCCGCGCAGCGCCTCAGCCATTGCTTGCATGAACCGGGTCGCTTCCGCGGCCATGTCATTCATTCGCTGAATATCCAATGCTGCCGAATCCGGCCACTCCACCTCGTACGTTTCCTTCAAATATTCCTGCTGCTCCTTTAACGCCTCTTTCCAAGCTTCCTCGCTCTCGAATCCCTGGAACATCGTCTTCTCGTCCATCGTTTCTCCTCTCTCCGCACTTGCCACGGATGCTCTTAAGGTTTCTAGAATCTTCTCCAGCCTTTGCTTGCGAAGTTGCAGCAGCTCCATCTGGCTAGCGAGTATGAAGGTTCGGTCCGTTTCCCCGGCCAGCAGGCGCTTGATCTGCTCCAGCGGAAAATCCAGCTCTCGGTACAGCAAAATTTCCTGCAGGCGCTCCAGTTCCCGAATCCCATACAGCCGGTATCCCGCCTCGGTGATCTCGTGAGGCAGCAGCAGGCCGATTTTATGGTAATGATGCAACGCTTTGACGGTGACCTTGGAAAGCTCAGATACTTCCTTCACCGTATACAACATCGGCTATCGCTCCTTTCTGGTTGTAGTGTAAGGGCTGACCTTGGAGGAGAGTCAAGACCCTCTTCATGTAAGCGGGATAATCTAACGCCCACATCGAGACAAGCAGAAAAACTTGTACCGCTATAATGCGGACAGCCATTCCGCCGTACCTGCCTAAAAATTAAGCGAATACCTAGAACGAATGGGTTTTCGTTTACATAATTTAGCCTGAGATTCTATGGTAAAGGAGCTGCTGCAATGAAAAAAATTCCCGTTAAAGGTTTCGTTCGTCATGCAAATACCACAGGGGATCAACATGCCCATGGGCTGTACATTACTTCTTGGGACGGTCGCCCGGTTTATCACGTCCACCCTTTCTCCGGGGTAACCTCTTATGACGATGGGCATGTCCATCAGTATGTCGGCCTTACTGAACCGGCCCCCTTTGGGGTCCCTCATGTTCATCAGTATTATACCGTTACTTCCGTCAACAATGATCACAAGCATGTGATTCAAGGGGTCACCGGGCCGGCCATAGCTATGCCAAGAGGCGGACACATCCATTACTTCGAAGGCTTTACGACCGTCAATGGCATGAGACCCCATCGGCATCATTACCAAGGGGCAACTGGCAACGAAGCGTAGCATGACATAAAGAGGCGCACAAGTCGTCTCTTTTCTTCGCTTGACCGATCAGCAGCTTGGACTATAGCTACTCCCTTGGAAACAGTGAAGGACTGCCCAGTGGCACATCTAGCCCGTTCTGCCAAAAAAATCGCCTTGCCTCTTCCAGGAAGAGCAGGCGATTGAATATGAAGCGCAGTTCGAATAGGTCGGCAATCTCCTTTTCGTCATCCGCAATCAGAATACCACCATAAGCCGTTTATTTTCCAACCGGAGCTTGTGAAGATGATCTGGATCTGTTCCTCATGTGCCGGGTACAGGCCGTTCTCTACCCGGTGGATGACGGTAACTCCCTCACGGGTTTGCTCGACCCGGGTACGATCATCGAAGGAAGTGTCATAATACGTCCCATACCCCAGCTCGGACTCCGGAAAAGCGACTTGCCAGCGTCCATTCTCCTGTTTCAGGTTGCTCAAAATAATATGATCTACGTAATTCTTCGTAAAATGCGAATCGAAATAATCGTACAACTCCTTTTGCGTATAGGACCGGTTGGAGTTATATGGCTCCATCAATCGGCTGGCTGCCTCCAGCAGCGCTAGAACTTCAGTACGGTTCAAGGACATAGCCGGTTTTTCCGCATCAGGCTGCGTTATGAGGTTAATTGGAGCGAGGGTAACCGCAGCTACATTAGAGCTGCTGCAAAGGATGGCAAAAAGCAGAACCGAGGATGAACCCACAGGAATGAACGGCATTGGCAAACTCCTTTTTCTTCATCATAATCCAAATTTGATTAATTCACATCCCCCAACTTGCAGCATTCATCCGAAGAGCCGGAAGACCGGAATTTACGGGAAACTCCCACCCGCCATGCACGGACAAAGCGCATGCGAAATCGCCGCACCCGTAGGGTATGGACGCGGCGATTCCGTGACCTGGACACTCAATTATAGCTAGCTGCTTGCCGGCACTCTCTGCCCATCAGCAAGGAGCTCCCGGGAGGTATCCACCTGTCGTGCTTCCTTAAGCATCAGCAAGCCGATCAGCAGGGAAGAAACGCCAATAATGATGAGCAGCGCCCCCAGCTCCAGACCGTAGGAGGTCAGTCCTCCGCTCCGGAAGGCCATACCGCGAATGAGGCGGTTGAGCCAGTTCATCGGCAAGGCCCAAGCCGTCACCTGGAAAAATAGCGGGAAGGCGAGTGGGGTTAGCTGAATCCCCGTTGCTAGAAACGATGGGTACAAGACCAAGCTTGTGCGCGCGCTGACCTTCGACGAATCCTTCGCCGTGTAGCCGAGCAGCATCCCCACGAGCGACAAGGCGAACGAATAGATCAGCAAGGGGAGGATAAACACATACGGCTCCGCTTCAAATCGCATGCCCCCCACCTGCTTCAATAGCCCATAGCTCAGAAACAGCGAGAGGGTAGTCAGTACCGCGTACGGCACGCTTCGAACCCAGAACTGCATGGGCGACGTGCCATTCGCAAACAGCCTCCCTTCTTGTCTGAGCCGAGATGCGACGGAGCCGGCCGCACTGGTCGTGATCATCAGTGCGATGATATTCACAAATCCGAGAACCATAAAGCTGACGTAGCTAGTGGTCGGGTTAAACAGCATCCGCTGCTGGAGAGCTAGCGGAGAGACGATCCCTTTGGACGTTTCAGCGTCCATCCCCCTTTGAACGAGACGGGTCGTGGAAAGCGTCATATTTTCCGTTGTGACGATCTCCTGGATAGCCGTCCGGATACCGGTTAATGCGGAGGGCATCGTATTGTCCATCAAAATTCCGATATTCGAAGACACCCCCTGCAGCTGACGCAGCTCCAGTTGATCCGGAATCATGATAACCGCTACAGCCTGCTCGTTGGCCAGTAAGGTTTCGGGGTCCATCCGGCTGGCAAAGACGTTCGTGACGTGCATGTATGGAGACGCATCGATCTTAGAGATCAGCTGCCGCGAATAAGCGCTATGGTCCTCGTCAATGACAACGACAGGCGTCTCATTGATTTGGTTTTTCGAGAACATCAGGCCGAAAAACACGGCCGCTATCAGCGGAGCGAGAAAGATGCCCTTCAAAAATTTGCTGCCGGCTACATACTTCCATTCCTCAATCAGCGAGTTCATCAAGCTTCACCTCTGCAGTCATGCCCGGCAGCAGGCCGGCAGCGGAGTCTACGGATACTCGGACCTGAAACATGCTCAAATCCGCCTGGCCTTTCTCCCTCGTCATGCGCAGACTGGCAAATTGAGGGGCCGCTGCAATCGAGGTCACAACGCCGGTGACCTCAGCAGGATGGTCCAGGTATGGGAAATGAACCTTCACTTGTTGATTCACTTCGAGCTTATGAATGTCGCCTTCCTGTACATAAACGTCCGTATAGAAGGTGTTCTTCCGGACGATGGCCACCGGCATCCCTTGGCCGACCTGATCTCCAGGCTTGACTGCGATTCGGCTAATTTGACCGTCGGCCGTCGCAGGGATATTTACTTCATTGCCTTCAGCAGACTTGACTATAAACAGAATATCTCCTTTTTTTACAGCATCGCTTACCGCTGCGTTAACGTTAATGACGGTTCCCGGCTTATCCGTATAAATAACAGCGGTTTGCTCCGCCTCAAGCACGCCTTGTTTTCTGCTTTCCGCCTGGCTGACCGCGTCTTTTCCCTTGACGGCAAGAAGCGTACCTCCTGCGATAAGCACGACAGCAAGACCTGCGTATAACCCCATCCTAAGCTTCATTGTTCGATTTCTCCCTCTCTCAGATCGTTTATAGGCACGATCAAAATATGATGATCATAATATATTATAGTCATCATATTTTGAAACGTCAACTGTCCGAGCAAGCATCGCATTGTTAGGAGGGTTTTGAACAACAAAGAAACCTCCCAGCTGGAGGTTTCTGATCGAACGTTATAGGGCGCTTGCATATGAAGTTCTACCTTTGTCCATTTCCAGCTCAGCCTCCAGCCGCTCCACGAACATCAGCATAAAGCGGTGCCGCTCCTCAGCTAGCTCTCGGCCAGGAAGGGTATGCATGCCGTCTTTTACATGCAGCAGCTTCTCGTAGAAGTGACGGTGTACCGAGCCTTGCGGACGAAGGCCCGGATCGAATCGTGTGTCCGGGGAGATATCCCGGTCGTCTGCGAGCTGCAGGCCGTGAGCGCCTCCGAACATAAACGTTCGGGCGACACCAACGGCTCCGATGGCTTCGATCCGGTCTGCGTCCTGCAAGATTTGCAGCAGCAGAGGCAGGGGCTGGCGTTCCTTTTCGACACGGTCAAATCTATCTTCTTCATGCCGGGCTATGGCTGCCAGCACCTGTTCCCAGGTCGCTGCCTGGAAGTGAGGCACCAGCTGATGACCAAACTCCCGGTCCAAGTCTGCCATCGCTTCGGGACCGTAATGCAAGCGTCCCGTCTGTTTCTCTTCCTTGCGGTAATAATCATGCAGAAGTCCGGCAGCCATCGCGGCGTCTGCGTCCTCGCCAAGCTGCCTCGCAAACGCTCCGGCGAGTTCCATCACCCGAACGACATGCAGGAAATCATGCCCGGTGGCATCATCGGACATTTTGGCTTCCACTTTCTCAAGCACAGGTTCGAACCATATAGGCAGGGCCGCGCGGACAAAAGGAAATGAACGGTTCACTCTGATTGCTCCTTTACATTCGAATTCAATACTTCAGATTAGTCCCATTTTCTCCACTCATGCTGCCTGAGCAGCTTCATACCGCCGAGATCTTTCTCCTCGATGGCGGCTGGTTTCTCCCCGTAGTGCATCAGATAGATGCGCTCGCGGATCTCAGCGGGGTACTGGCATAATTGCAAGACATCGGCATGAACCGGATTGCCGGCAAAGCAGGCATCATGATAGAACGTCTCGATACCCTGGTCATGCAGCAGCCCCATCAGTTCAGGATTGGCCTGCATATCCGCACTGTAGAAGAAGCGCTCGCCGATGACGAGGGAGCAGCTGAATTTGGACGGCACATGCGGCGTCTGCATCCAGAACGCGTTTAGCCCGGAAGGATCGGCAGCGGAGCTCCCGTTACTTGTTCCCCGGTCGGCACCGAAAGCGAATCTCACCCCTTCCTCCACCCCTTGCACTTCGAAATAATCCTGCAGCGATCGTTTACCCTCAGCCACATTCTCCAGAGTCCCGGACAAGCAGTTGTCCCACAGAACAGAGCGAAGAGGAGCAGGGAGGATCAGCTTCATCTTGCGCTTGGCCGCATAAGCGCCATAGAGCGCCGCCTCGTCCAGACCGCCGCAATGGTCGTAATGGAGATGGGTGATGAAGATAGCTTCGATATCCTCAAAGCCTAGCCCAATTTCGTGAAGGCTATGCCAGGCTGTCGTGCCGCAGTCGATCAGATAGAGCTTCCCGTCGGTCCTCAGCAGTGCATTATTCTGGTAAGTCGTTTTGACGAACCCGTTCCCGACACCCAGCATCATGATTTCAATCGGAGACCTCATCTACCGCTCCCCCGATACAGCCAAGAAGGCAGACTTGTCTGTGCTTAACGCACGTGTAACAAACTCGTCGGAAGTGAGAGCGGGAGCCGGCCAGCCTAGCATCCGGGACAGCTCAACGACCGGCGGAGCGCTGATGTGATAGCGCTGGAGGACATCCTCGCTTTTCATAAATACATCTCGTGTCGTTTCATCCCAGATGATCTGTCCTTCCGACAGCAGAATGGTTCTCGGGATATGGTCGGCGACGACCCTCATATCATGCGTCAGCATAATAATGGTGCGGCCCTGCTTCCACAGGTCGTTCAGATACTTCATCAATTCGCGGCAGCGGACCGAGTCAAGCCCGGTCGTCGGCTCGTCCAGAATAAGAACGTCCGGCTCCATCACTAGGACCGAGGCGATCGCAACTCTTCTCCGTTCCCCTCTGCTCAAGAAATGAGGGTGCTCCTGTAAGTAGGCGTCAATTTGCAAGAGGGCGGTCACTTCCCGGACCTTGGCGTCAATCTCGTGCTTGTCCAGCTTCTGAATCTGAAGCCCGTAAGCCACCTCGTCGTACACGGTTTTGCGGACAAACTGGTAATCGGGGTTCTGAAAAACAAAGCCGACATGCCGCACCCTATCCTCGGCCCGATAGTGCCCGGACGGCTTGCCGTGAATCAGCACCGCTCCGCTATGCGGCTTCAGCAGCCCGGTAATCAGCTTGCACAAGGTCGACTTGCCCGCTCCGTTACTGCCGATCACGGAGACGAACTCGCCCTTGCCGATCTTGAGGTCCATCGGCTTGATCGTCAGCTCTTCCTCGCTCTTCCGGTAGCGGAACATGACCCGCCTGAGCTCGATGACGGGAGGCGTCACAGCACCCGCTGTCGGCAACGGTACGACAGACGAACCTCTAGGCACCACTCTGCCAGCCATAGCTGCGCTCAGCTCTGTAACTGTAAGCGGATCTCCCTCGCCTTGCTCTTCATTCGTGACCCTTACTCCCATTCTCCGGGCCAGCTCGATCACTTGCGGCATAGGGACCCATGTGTCTATATCTGGCACATCATAGAGCTGGGCCGGCGGCACATCCGCTATGATCTGCCCGTCCGCGACGACAATGACCCGATCCGCGTACGGAATCGTCACGTCCAGGTTATGATCGACGAATACGATGGTATACCCCCACTTGCGGTGCAGCTCGCAGATCGTTTCCAGCACCATCGCTTTGCCGATCGGGTCCAGCTCCGCGGTAGGCTCGTCCAGCACAATCACCTTCGGCTTCATCATCAGACAAGCTGCAATCGCCACCCTCTGCTTCTGACCCCCCGATAGCTCCAGCGTGGAGCGAAGCAGCAGCGGCTTGATCTGGACCCTCTCCACCACTTCCTCCAGACGCCGGTCGATTTCGTCTGCGGATACCCCCATGTTTTCCAGAGCAAACGTCAGCTCTTCCTTCACCGTACCTCGGACGAGCTGCCATTCGGGGTCCTGGAGCACCGTTCCGACCACGGAAATCAGATCGAACGGATACGTTTCGTGCACCTGCACGCCGTCTACGACCACATTCCCTTCGCAGGCAGAGCCCTGCAGCTCATTCGGAATCAGGCCGTTGATGGAGAAACAGAGCGTAGACTTCCCGCCTCCGCTGGGCCCTGTGACAAATACAAACTCACCTGGCTTAATATGAAGATTAAGCTTCCGAAGAAGCACGTTTTTGGCCGCATACCGGCAGCTATAATCATGAAAATGAATCATGGATCTCCCGCCTCTTTGCGCTATAATTCGTAGATAGATCTGACAATGAACCACGCAACCAGTATGATAGCGCCCAGCCCGATCATTCGTTTATCCAGCGCGGTCAGCTTAGGACTGTAATAATAGGTCCGTTTGTTGGCGCGGCCGACACCTCGCAGGGTGAGGGCATAGCTGGTCGTCCGGAAGCGCTTGAGGAATACGAATAACACAGGCACCAGCACGCTGGCGAATTGCTTGGACCGGGTCCAGAGACTGCCGGAACGAAAATTAACGCCTCTGACATACTGCGCGTCCATCACGGTCTTGACATCGAAAATCATCATACTCCAGTAACGCAGCGTTAAGGCCGCGGATAGCGTGACGAATTCGGGCAGACCGAATGTTTTCAGCCCGATGACCACATCTTCATCACTCGTCGTAAACAGGATCAGAAAGAACAATATGCACCAAATCAGCATTCTGAGTATCAAAATCAACGCAGATTGGATATTGCCGGATGAAATCTGGAATATCCAGTACCCCAGGTCAACCCGGACATATACCTCTCCGCCCATATCGGCAAAGAAGTAAGACAAACTCATCGAAGCGGCAAGGACAAGGCCCGGAATAAGGAGCAGCCACCGCTGACGAGGGGGACGAATGTACATCAATAGAGCAAGGCATATCAGCAGCATGATCAAGAGACTGGATACCCGGTCCATGAATAAGGGCAGCATACTGAAAATGAGTCCAAATGTCAGAATTTTCGAAAAACCGTGCATATAGTGAAGCAATGAATTAGACGGATAGTACAATTTCATCAACCGTTCCCCCTACGATTAACCGAGAAACCTTCTGAAGAAGAGACCGGATTTGTTCATATAATCGGACATCCAGGCAAAGAGCAGCGGACTGAATACGGCAGCCGTCAACGTATTGCTCACCTGCATCCAAGGCCATACCGTTCCCCAGACGACGTTAGCGGGAAGTTTCTGAATCCATACCAGGTTCAACGCCACCAAGATCGTAGCGATGACCATACCGACCACGACGGCAGCGACAAACCGCACGCGGTCTTTTCCGGTCTCGAAGCCAGCCTTGCGATAAGCAATTCCCGGCACAAATCCCATGACGAATTGCGCCAGCAGAGCGAGCGGGTAGACGGCCGGGTTCATCCCGACGACGATCATGGACAGCACATTGCCGATCACCAGTCCAGCCGAACCCCAAACTCCGAACCAAATGCCGAACAATGGAGCGAAAATCGCCGCGGGATAAAGCACTTGAATCGTTCCGAGCTTGATCGGGACGAACCGGGACAAATAAATCGTCGCCCCGAAGATAAGCGCGCTGATGACGGTTGCCACGATATGGCGAGCTGAGATTCCTTTGTGGGTTAACCCTGTTTTCATTGCTTGAGCCGGCTCCATGCTGTGAACACTCCCTTAGTGTAAGTTTTCAATGTCCGCAAGTTCCTTTTCGATCAGATAACGGCTGGTTTCATTACAGATGATTTGATTTTTTTTGACATAGATCATCTGCCTGTCTTTCAGTTCTTTGAACACCCGGTTGACACTGCGGAGCGTAACACCCCACTCAGAGGCCAACTCTTCACGGGCGATCGGAGCAATCAGCGCGATATGCTCATTGAAATTGTAAGACTCGAGCATGTTGTATACATAACGAAGCACTTTGTGCCGCAGCGACATGGTGACTTGATCGATTGATTTTTTGGAGCCTGCATACAATTTCCCTGCAAGCTGGGTGGTCAGAAATTGCAGAAACCGATTGTCATTCCCAACCCACTTGCGGTACATATCTGCTTTCAGCGCAAGCGCGCTGGACTTGGTAACGGCGACCGTTTTGCAGACGTAAGGCCGCCCCAGAGCCAGCTCAATATCGCTAATCAATTCACCAGGCGATAGATAAGCAATAATTAACTTGCTCCCGTCCTCGGCGGTATGCTCCACCTTTAACATGCCTTCCAGCAAAATATAAAAATAGACGGGAATGCCTTCCTGTTCACATATCGTATCGCCGGAGCGATATTGTCGTACTTCCCAGTGCTTATACAAGTCCGCCGGCATACCCTCTAGCATGTCTCGCAGCCAGTTGTGGGTGTTCATAAGGTTAGTTAGAGCAGCGCTGTCCACCGAGCAACCCCCGATTCGTATTCATAACCTTATCATGGCAGGATCAAGCATGATTTACTACTGGATGAGCAAGCGTTGATTTCAGTCAAGTCACCTCCACTATTCAAGTCTTGCTCTCAGACTAGCTTCGCTGCTCGTCAGCAGCTTGTATCTTGATTCTATTCACGGAAGCCGCGCGGCAAAAGGACAAACGTCCAAAACAACAAAACCTTTACATGGGGCAGAAATTGACACTGCTTATTATGATGACTATAATATTTTGATAAAGACGGATTATGTAACGAGGTGATGGCGATGCCTTATCCCGAAGGTCATAAGCTCAAAGTTCGAGGCAAGATTATCGAAAGCGCGGCCCAGGCTTTTCGTACACATGGAATTCGCGACATCAGTGTACCGAACATTATGAAAGGCGCCGGTCTAACGCATGGCGGTTTCTATTCACACTTTGACAATAAAGAACAACTGGTGGCTGAAGCGTGCCGGTATGCGATCAACGATACGATTGCGCTGCTCCAGGAGGCCGCTGGCCAAGAGCAGCAAGGTCCCGGCATTCATGCGGTCATTGATTATTATCTGAGCCAGGAACACCGTGATATCACAGAGCTGGGCTGTATTCTCCCGGCTCTATCCGCCGAGATATCGCGATCCTCGGATGAGGTTCGTCAGGTTTTCACCCGCGAGCTGGAGAGGATGATCGAGTTTATCTCCCTTACCGCGGGAATCGACAAGGACAAGGGCGGCGTAGTGCTCAGTACGCTGGTCGGAACGCTGGTGCTAGCTCGTTCGGTGAATGACCCTGTACTCAGCGATAGTCTCCTCTCGTCAGGCAAGCAGCAGGCCAAAGCGCTGATCAGCGCGTAGGCAGCAGAAGGGGCAGGCCCTTTCTCCTTCGCCTAACAGAAAGAGGTCGAGTCCGGGCCTATACTTAACCCCAAACTCGACCTTTTTGTTGTACGATGGCCGCCACTGCACAGTGAGGACGGTCATTTATGGCCATACAAACCCTTATGCACTTCCCCTGTTATGTAGAGGAGCCCTGTCTGCCGGCATAATAAGGCTCGCCCGGATCCATATCAATCACGACCCGCCTGGGTGCCGCCAGGGCAAGTTGATGCTCGCAGCGCCAACGCATCTCTTCGGAGAAACCTACCGTTTCCCCATCAGCGATCACATCTCCCTGGTTAAACAAATAATAAGCAATATCCGTTAATTGTCCAGCCACCTCCGAAGGCTCCAGATCATAGAAGTGACACTGAACATCAGGAATACCCAGCGCAGCAAGTCCCAGGGAGTCCATCAACCCTTCCGGCCGGCCGCTTCCCGTCCCTTCCACATTGTAGAAACGGATATTCATCGCTCCGAACAGCAGGGCGCCCTCTTCCACCTCAGCCAGATAAGTCCCAGGCTCGACTAGCTTGTCGCTCTCCCGGAAATAAATCGCATTGCAAGGCGCGGACTCCAGTACTGCCCGGAGCGCACCGGAGAATAGCCTTAATCGGGCTTGCGGCTCCAGTCCCGATGCCATCATATCGACCAGAAGCAGCGAATGGCTGCACTCGCTAACGGTTTGAGCCGCTTCCTGCCAATGCCAAGATTGCTGGATAGCCGTCTCGTAGTCGCTGGCAGGCCGGTTGTCCATAGGCATCAGACTCGTCTGGGCCGGCAACTCGCCCTCCGCATAGCTAAGCATATAGTTCAGATGAAAAAAATGAAGCAGGTTCTCCTGATCTGCTTCACCAGCTTCGTTAGGTTCCCAGACAGCCAGTCCCGGGACTTCCTCTCCCGATTGCTCCGGATGTCCGATTTTACCTGTGTACAGCTCCATCTTCCGGTAGAGCGCTTCGCGATCCAGCTTGGGCTTCTGCCTGTATTTCAACTCAACGGCATAGACCCCTGCAAACCCGAATTCATTCTCGTCCTCAAGCACATCGCTCATCGTCCGTATAGTCTCCTTCACCCATTCTTTTGTTCGACCAGCCGCAGGCAAAACGGTTTAGCTGGAATACAACGAGCAGTAGGTACGGTCAAACCGCCCTGCCAGCAAATCCTCCCTGCGGATAAAAAATTGCAGCATGCCGGCATCCCACCAGCAGAAGCCGACATCGTCATCCGAATCCAATTCAAGAAGCACGAGGGTGTCCTGAATCTCTTGCTTAGCCTTCTCCTCATCCCCTCCGAAATGAGAGGTTATCTGCTGAAGCGCCTCATTTTTATGGTAGCTGTAGGTCGTGCCGGTCAGCAGCATCAGAGCCGCTTCGTATTCCGCGTCGTCATGCTGGCCCGCCGGGTAGCCAAAGAGCCGGGCAACCTCGTCATGCTCACGGTGACCTAGCGCAAAGCATAAATCCTCGTATTCTTCATAGCCCACGTTCTCGGCTTCAATCTGCTCTTCATCGACATAAGCATAATTAGGAGGCTCCAGCGACGCCATGGCTTCCAGCCCGTATCCGTTATAGACCTCTTCCAGCGCAGTCACCTCAGGAGCTATGCGGCGCACAGCGGCAGCAAGCCGGTCCTCATGTATGAATAATACGCGATGCTCGATATCGTAGGCCGGTTCGGGGATACCGACAAAAAAAGAAAGCATGCCCCGTGCCGGAAGCAGCGCCGCTTCGTCCTGCCCGGCCAGCTCTCGGAGATTCAACTGCACCAAAAAAGTCATAGGTTCACCGTCCGTCGTCAAAGGCCACTCGACCTCGGGCGGCAGGTCGGGATCTCCTCCGACTCTCGAAGCACTCGGAGTCCCGTAATCCGCAGGTCCTGCTTTCACACAAGAGATAGCTTGCCGGGTGTTCGCTATTAGATACGGCAGCGCATGCGTGAACCCATGCTCCTCAGCTAAGGTTTCTAATTTCTTGAGATTTGACTCTTTCAAACTTCGTTCATTCTCCCTTCCTATACATATAGATCTATTTTATATGATCCTTCCAGCCCCTTCCATCGTGCCTTGTACCTACGTCCTTGGGGCTTTTTAGCTCTTCGGTCCATATGACGCGAAAAAACCACATCCGTAGATGTGGCTTCTCGACTAGCTTAAAGCCTCGGTTCCCATATCCAACAGCACCGACCTTCCGATTTGATCGGCCGGAAGCTTGGAGAACCCCAGCATTCTCCATAGAGAGACACCATGATTCACAAGCACGGCTACCCCAGTCCGTGTATCGGGATCGAATGCCAAGAAGCTATGGGAGCCGTAGGTTGCCCCGTTATGCCAGAGTATGGTCCTGCCGTTCTCCAAGGTTTGGTTCATCCAGCCCAGCCCGATTTTCATACCTATCAAGCTCGATGGATGCTCCGCATGACAGAGGCGGAAAGCAGAGGTCAAAGGCTCCGCGGCTGGATCGGAGCCCATATTGGCTTCAAGAAAGAGAAGCAAATCACCAGCCGTGGAACGCAGTGCGCCCGCACCGGCCAAAGCGTCCATGTCCCAATGCTTGACAGGCTTGCCCGAAGCGGAGTAGACCGGATGCAGGAAGCTCTCTTCCGTGCCTGTTTTCGCCATGCCGAGCTGAGCCGTAATCCGCTCGCGAATGGCTTCCACCAATGGCAGCCCCGCTGTCCGCGCTACGATATAACCCAGTAGGCCGAAGCCATAATTGGAATACGAGTAAGAGCTGCCATAGAGCTTTCTCCCACTGTTCAACGCTTCCAGCAAATCGCGCTCCGTGAAATCGCTGTACGGGTTCATTTTATCCGTCATCGTCGCCTTCAGATTAGGCGGGAGCCGGGGCAGACCGGAGGTATGGGTGGAAAGCTGCTGCAGCGTCACCCCTGCTGCTGGAGAATGCTTATTTACTTCGGGCACGTGATCTGCTACCGTGTCCGTCAGCTTGAGCCTTCCTTCTTCCACCAGCACAGCCAGGAGAGAAGCGACGAAAACCTTCGTTATCGATCCGATCTCGAAGCGGAAGTTTTCCCCCGGACTCTGACTGATCCCAGTCCCATTCACGGTCCATACCTTCCTGCCTTCCGGCCCGGTAACCCCGACAGCAACGGCCGCATTAGGCAGATGCTTAAAATATTTCCTTATCCACAACTGCAACGTGTGTTCCAACTGCTCCATGCCTCCGCTCATCCCCCTAGCCCTTCATCCATCACATTATGGCTTCATATGCTTGTTCAGGAATTCAGACATGTCCGCATAGGCGGCCTTCCCTTCGGGCGAGAATTCGCCGAGAATCTGAAACACATGGCCTACCCCTTCGAATATTTTCACAGATACATCGACGCCCGCCTTCTCAGCCTTCTCGGCAATCCACTTGGCATCGTCACGGAATACTTCCTTCTCTCCGGCTTGAATAAGCAGGGGCGGGAACCCACTATAATCTCCATAGAACGGCGATACCAGAGGATTCTTGGGATCTTCATTGCCTGCATAGAGCTTGGCCGCCATCTTGATCGATTCCTTGGACAGCATAAAGTCGCTGGCCAGATCCACAGACTTCTGCGTGATCGTCAGATCGGAGAACGAAGACAGGGAGATGATCGCCCCTGGCATCGGCTCCCCCTTCTCTTTGAGCTTCAGCGCTGTGGCCAGCACCAATCCTCCTCCGGCAGACTCTCCGAATAATACGATGTCGGAGGACTTGTAGCCCTGATCCAGCAGCCACTGATACGCCGTTACAGCATCGTTCAGCCCATCGGGATAAATGTTATTTGGCAGCCCGCGATAATCGACAAGCAGCGCCTTGTAGCCCGTCACTTTCAGCAAGGGAACCGGCATCGCGCGGAACGTGCCCAATGTCGCCCGGTTATAGCCGCCACCGTGCAGGAACAGCACGACTTTGTCTTTGTTGGAATCTTCTTTGGACATCCATTCGCTCGGCACGCCGTTCGCATCCACCGGGGTGAATTGGAATTCACTGTTTTTGCCAAAAAAACGGTCGTTGATTGTCTGGTTGATCTTATCCGTCTCTTCCTGGTTGTGCTCGAGAATAGACTTGCCAAACGTATCGACGAAGTTTTCGATACCTGTGATCTTAGGAACACTGAGCAGTTGCAGAACCTGCAGCTTATCCGCCCACTCCGCCGCTCTGTCCGACATCTCCGTGACAAATAGCAGGTTATTTAAGAGGTTCAGCGGCACATAGGTCTTGGCAGGTGTGCCATGGAGCAGCGGAGCGGCCTCCAGCTCGACCGGCAGGCCGTTGATGACGGCGTTTTTGCTGCCAACCGTGACCTTCACTTGATCCTTACCCTTAGTCAATATGACGCTTGTATCCGCCGGATTCCACTGGATATGCTCGTCGTCATTGGCTATGCCCAGATGAACGAAAATTTCGCGCAGTGGAATGAATAAAACACCATCCACTTTAATCGGTGTGTCCTGCACCTGGAAGAAGTCTCCATTATCGATCATTCTGGCTTTCGTGTACGTGACAATGTTTTCTTCGGCAAAACCAGCGGTTGTCAAACTAAGCGACAAGAAACAAGCTAGAAGTACACGAACCGTCTTCTTCATCATACACACTCTCTTTCTTCAGCATATTGAGCTGCATTCGACAAAGATTGCAGCTGTGCTTACAGAAAAGAGTATACCGGTCCACACTAATGTCAGCCTAAAGTCAATCTTAAAATTCTCTAAGGATTCTGCGGAAGCTTGATAACGAAAACCGTCGCTTCCTGCTCCGTCTCCTCTAGACGGATCGTGCCGCCCATCTTCTCGGTAATTTTCAGCGCGATGGACAAGCCGAGTCCTGTGCTGCCTTCCCCCGACCGGGATTCGTCCCCTGTCACGAACGGGTCGAACACCGTCTTCCTAAGCTCGGGCGGAATCCCCGTCCCTGTGTCGGCAATTTCGATGACGGCATGTGCTGCCGAACGCTTTAGTTCTATGCGGAGTCTCGTACCGGAGGGATTATGTTTTAACGCATTGGAGATCAGATTCAGGATGACCCGTGCCAGCGGCTCGGGATCGTAGACGGCATAGATGTCCTCATCGGGTATATGAACCTGCAACGAGAAATTCCGCTGCTCGATATCTCCATATACCCCCGCTACGACTTCGCGTAAATACTCGCCAAGCTCATGCCGTCCCAGCTTGAAATGATAGTCCGGCGACTCCAGCGTCAGCAGCTCCAGCATGCTCCGGATCAGCCGGGTTACCTGATTCGATTTTTTGTAGACATAGTTCAAATACCGCTTTTGCTGCGCTTCATCGCCGGCCCGGCCTTCGAACAAAGCCTGTGCATATCCCTGGATACTCGTAATGGGCGTATTCAAATCATGTGACAGATCGATAAGCATGCGCTGCTTGCTTTCCTCCAGCTTCTGCTTCTCCAGTGTCGTCTCCTCGATAACCTCGGCCATCTTGTTGAAGGTATCGCGGATTTGGCCGAACTCCTTCTCGGCCTCGATCGATATCCGGGCCCCGTAATCGCCAGACATCAGACGCTTCAAGCCTTGCGATAACGCCAGCAGCGGCTTCTTCATCCGGCGTGAGATCCAGTAGCTGTATAGGAAGATCAGGAACAGCAGTGTCCCGAGCCAGAGGAGGAAGTAAATCCCGAGCCGCTTGGCAACATGGTCCACGAACACTTTATCGTTCACTCTGATGCTCAGCATGACCCGTTCCCGAGGAATTTTGAGCAAGAGGTAGCCGATATCTCCCTTGTCCTCAAGCGGGGTCATCGAAGCAAAGTATGTCTGATTCGCCCGGTTTTCAAGCAGCACATACAACTCCGCATCCGTATAATGAAGCTGGGAATCCCGCTTCACCCCCATGGAGGAGACGACATTCCCTTGCGAATCGAGCCGTTCCAGCCACCCTCCCTGATCAGTCAGACGCTGAATATCCGCGCGGTTATCCTGCAGATCGGTATACATCCAGGCTTCCAGCTTCAGCTGGTTGTCCACCTGCCTGCTCTTATCGTTGAATATCGTAAAATCAGCGAGGACAATAACAATGAAGAGAAGCAGCAGCAGCACAAAGAGAAGATGAAAGATGAAAAAATCAAAAATCAGCGAAGTATGGAGCTGCTGCTTCCTTCTAAGATTCCACAGTCGTATCAAGCTTGTATCCCAACCCTCTGATGGTTTTGATGTAGACGGGTTGCCTTGGATCTCCTTCAATCTTGTCCCTCAGATTGCTGATATGCACCATAATCGTATTGTCATCATATGCGTACTCGTCCCCCCAGATCAGCTCGTACATTTTCTTCCGAGTGAAGACCCGCCCCGGATTTTCCATGAACATGACGATAATCTTATATTCGGTGGAAGTCAGCGATACGGATTTACCCGACCGGTATAGCGTGCAGCTATCACGGTCTAAGTCAAGCTCCCCAATCGTGATCCGGGCCTCGCTTTGGGAATGGTCTTCGAATCAAATTGATGCACGCGGCGCAGCAGCGCCTGGACCCTTGCCGCAATCTCAAGCGGGTTGAAGGGCTTGGCTATATAATCGTCGGCCCCCAACCCCAATCCGAGAATTTTGTCATGATCGCGGTTCCTCGCGGAGAGGAAGAGGACAGGAAAGTGGTGAGTCTCCCGTATTTTCTTGATCAGTTGAAAGCCGTCCATCCCGGGCAGCATGATATCCAGAATCGCACAATCGATCTTTTTGGTCTTGATCTGGTCCAAGGCTTCCTGGGCATTGCGGGCTTCGAAAATCCGATATTCCTTCTCCAGATACAGACGCAGCAGCTCCGTAATCTCCGGCTCGTCCTCCACAATAAGAATGCTGTGTCTCATCCTTGAGCCCTCCTTCAAGTATGCCGGGTTAAGCAGCATTAACCCTTTTGCCGCAACAGCCAAGCTTTTTACCTTATTGTACCAAACCAAGCTGATCACAATCTAACGTGAATCTTAAGGTTATCTTAAGAGCGAAAAACAAAAAAACGCCCGGAAACCCGGGCGTTTACATGCCTCTTGCCTTTGCGGCGCCTTACGCATATCTAAACTTCTACGCGTATGCCAATCGCCCTTGTAGCCGTAGTCTGCACGCCTTAGACAATGACAGCCGTTCCGCTGGCGGCAACCATCAGCATGCCTTCGCGAATGACCTCATAATCAATATCGATGCCGACAATGGCATTGGCTCCAAGATCCGAAGCTTTCTGGGTCATCTCCGCAAATGCCTTATCTCTCGCCTCCTGAAGCTTGCCTTCATAAGCGCGCGAGCGTCCCCCTACGAGATCGGTAATCGAAGCCTTTAAGTCCCTGAGAGCGTTAACTCCCATAATGACTTCGCCAGTTGCGATACCCAAGTACTGCTTAATCGGGGCACCTTCAATAGTTGGTGTCGTGGTTATAATCATATATATATCCTCCTCGAATGATTCTCTCTATATAGCGGTACACTTTTTGAGATTCAGTGTTACTCTTCTTCCACCTTAAAGCCTTCCTTCTCCAGTAATGGAACCACACCCTGTTCGCCCAGCATGTGCAGCATGCCAACTACAACCATATACGTTTCTTTTTTATCACTATTCAGATACCCTTTAATCTTCTCGGCCATTTCGACGTTGCGGTCAGCTATCAGGCCTTTATAATATTCAGCATCCCAGCCTTTAGTGGTGAACTCCGTCAAGGCGTGTTCATCGCCTTCGATCCACATCTTATTCAGATCATCGATCCCAATATCCGGAGAAGGAGGAGTCACCGATTTCGGATCCAGGTTTTGAAGCAGCAGCCTTTCCTGCAGAGCGTCGGAGAAGCTGTTGTTCATTTTCATCTGAGATTCCATGGTTTCCAGTGAAACAACCGGCTTCTTCGCTTCATTGGCCTTCTCAATCAAGTAATTGTCAATCCCTTTTTCCGGTTTGTAGCCTTCTTTGGCAACTTGAAGGTTCATGATCTGTTGCGTGACGAACCACGTCTTGAAGATATCGAAGCTGTTTTCCGGAATGCCATTTGCTTTCAGGACTGCTGTAACTTTATGATACGTTTCTACGGAGATATGATCCTGCAGTTTGGTTCCGTCTTTATAAACACCCCAGTCCAATACCTGTTTTTGTAATTCTTCGGGGGCGACCGTCGACACGTCGACCTCTACGCCCAAGTGGTCCGCAGCTTGGAACGCATTCTCAATCTCAGGACGCAACGGGTACATGCCTTCAGGTACATGATGGATGGAACCAAGCAGATATACCGTGTTTCCTTTATTCTCTACCTTCCACAGAAAGCCGCGGCTTCCACTAGATTGCTGCTTAGAGGTAAGCGAAACCTGACGCAGGGATTGGTTCCAGCCCACTTGATAGCCTACCGTTTCAGCGACAAAGCGGAGCGGCACATACGTGACATTCTGGATGAGTTTTGGGGCTTCTTCCAGCTTGATGGCTTGGCCGTTTGCACTGGCATTTGTGCTGCCAATTTGAAGGGTGAACGAGAGATTCTCTTTGGTTCCGCTTACGGTCCGAGTCGCTTCATCCCAATTCACTTGGACATTCAGCTTTTCCAGGATCGGACGCATCGGAACGAGTGTCACCCCATTTTCTAGGATCGGTTCGGTCGGGCCGAACTGGATTTGATCGTCGTTGAGCCGTATGGACAAGGGATTCTCAGCTGCTTGAGCAGAAGAGAACGCAGAAGCCGAAGCCAACAACGATAGGGAAAGAACTAAAGCGCTCATTTTTTTCATCTGCATGTAAGCTCCCTTCTAGTGAGAGGATAAGGACAGTTTTCTTGAAGACCCCCTTGCAAGTTGCTCGAGGTATTATCCTCAACTCCTATCCTACCAGCCTCATTGAAACGGAGCCTAAACGAATCGATGAACATCCGCTTAATTTTTCTCTTGCCGTTTAGGTTCTGTTAAAGTAAACCCGAGAACGATGACTGCGGCGGACCAGAGCTCTATTCCGGGTGCTGAGAATACGGAAATCGGCCGTTCCTTGGCTGATTCGAACTTGATGATCGAAGTGCTACTGTTTCTCTGCCTTAAAGCCTTCCTTCTCCAGCGTTCGAACGATACCGTAGTCGCCCAGCATGTGCGAAAATCCAACGACGACCATATGCGTTTGTTGCTTATCACTGTTCAGATAGGCTTTAATCTTCTCGGCCATGGCTAAGTCGCGATTAGTCAGCAAGCCTTTATAATATTCGGCATCCCAGCCGGAAGATTGGGTGGATTCAGCCAGGGCGTCATAATTGCCTTCCTTCCATATTCTAGCCAGATACTCTGCCGATACATCCGGAGCAGGGGGAACGACAGAATTAGGGTCCAGATTTAGAAGCAGCAGCCTTTCCTGCAGAGCATCGGAGAAGCCATTATTCAGCTTGTAATTGGAGTCCGCACTTTCCAGTGAAATAATAGGCTTACCGGCTTTATTGGCCTTCTCAATCAAGTACTCATCAATACCCATTCCCGGTTTCAAGCCATCATTTGCAGCATTTAGATTACTAAGCTGTGTGTTCACGAGCCAAGGCTTGAATTTATCAAAGCTATGTTCCGGCATTCCCTTTGTTTTCAAGAACGCTGTTAGTTTTGTATACGTTTCTACGGAGATATGATCCTTAAGTGTGGTTCCATCATTGTAAATACCCAGTTCCACAATTTGTTTTTGTATGTCCACAGGATCTATTGTCGACAAGTCGACCTCTACGCTTAAATCATCAGCAGCCGTGAACGCATTCTCAATCTCCGGGCGCAGCGGGTACATGCTTTCGTCGGCCACATGGATGGAACCAAGCAGATAAACGGTATTGCCTTTATTCTCTATCTTCCACAGAAACCCGCGGCCTCCTTCGGATTGCTGCTTGGAGGTAAGGGTCACCTGACGCAGCGACGGATTCCAGCCCACTTGATAGCCAACCGTTTCAGCGATAAAGCGGAGCGGCACATACGTGACATTCCGGATGAGCTTAGGCGCTACTTCCAGTTGGACGCCTTGGTTGTTTGCCATGGCATTCGCGCTGCCAATTTGAAGAGAGAAGGATAGGCCTTCTTTGGCGCCTCTGGCGGTCTGGGTCGCTTCATCCCAATTCACCTCAATATCCAGCTTCTCCAGAATCGGACGCATCGGGACGAGCGTCACCCCATTCTCTAGGATCGGTTCTGAGGCTCCGAACTGGATTTGCTCCCCATTCAGCCTGATGGATGAAGGCTTCTCTGCCGCTTGAACGGAAGAGAATGCAGCAGTGACTAAGAATAGGGATAGCAATAAAGTACTTATTTTTTTCATAATGTATAAGCTCCTTCTTATTGGAATCATATAAAGCCGAAATAAAACGAATGCTGTTATGGTTCATGTTGGTTCTTATTCTGCTTGTGCAGACGGTTGGGGAATGAGCAGATGACCCAGCACTTCAAACAAGTAGCTCTTAAAGCTCGGTTCAAAGCTGCCCGGGAAATGCGGGTCCATCTCCTCCCCCATGATTCTTCCCGTCTCGCTGAAAGCCAGTTCTTCCAACGGTTGTCCCATCAACTGATCGAATAACCCCTTCAGAGTAAGGGCATGCTCCTGTACAAGCGGATGCCCCGGCTCCAGCCCTTGCTTATGCATAACGAGCAGATCATTAAGCCCTATCATGAGCTCACTTTCCAAGCTAGGACCACTCTTAAATATAGATTGTACGAATGCTTCCGGCAGCCGCTCGGCGATCCATTCCTTCATCTTTCCCTCGTGTTGAATGGAATGAATCATCAGCATAATGAGCTCGGGGTCCATCGTATGGTTTTCCTTCACGATCGCTCTTACGCGTTCAATCGTAGCCACCACGTGCTGGATATGCTGCTGCCTCTGCAGAAGCAGTTCATACTGCATGTCCAATGAAGTCAGATAATCCTGATTGTCCTGCTTCAAATACTTGCCGATCTCGTCCAAGGAATAGTCTAGATATTTTAAGTTCAAGATTTGATGGAGCCGGAATAAATCCTCATCGGTATAAATCCGATGCCCCTGCTCATTGTAGGCGCTTGGCTTGAGCAGTCCCTTGCGATCATAATAGCGCAGCGTGCGTTCCGTCGTTGAGGTCCGTTTGGCGAATGAACCAATGGTATAATACGTCTTACTCATCCTTCTCAGCTCCTTTCTAGCGCCAGCATAACACCTGACGCTGCGTCAGGCGCAAGTATTCTTTTGATTTTGCCGCTCACAGAGAGTCATAGCCAAACCTGCCCAGAGGTAAGCGTCACCTGACGCAGCGACGGATCCCAAGCCACTTGATAGCCTACAGCTTCAGCGACAAAGCGGAGCGGCACATACGTGACTTGCTGGATGAACTTTGGCGCTGCTTCCAGTTTGACCGCTTGGTCGTTTGCCATGGCACTTGTGTTACCAATATGAAGGAAGAAGGAGTGAGCTTCTTTGGCGCCGCTGACGGTTCCTGTTGCTTCATCCCAACTCACCTCTACACCCAGCTTCTCCAGAAGCGGATGGATCGGGACGAGCGTTGCTCCATTTTCTATGAACGGTTCGGACTGGCCGAACTGGATTTGTTCGCCGTTTAGCCATACGGACAAGGGCTTCTCTTCTGCTTGAACGGAAGAGAATGGAGGAGTAATAAACAATAAGGACAGTAATAGAGCACTCATTTTTTTCATAGGCATAAAAGCTCCTTCCAGTTATTGAATCGGTCACTTCAACAAGAAAAGAGCCATAAAACCAAAATTCTCATATCGAATGAAGTTGTTAAGACAACATTCCATGGAGAGATTCTGGCATGACTCCCTGTCTGATTAACAAGCTTCCGAATATGTTGCCAAATCGAAATTCTGTTCTCTGGAGCAATGTACATACATCGCCTTCTTTGACATCAAAGGTTGAGTAGAAATCATCGGTATTAGCAGCAACAACATTGACCCTAACTTTATTGGGCGCATGTGCATCGATGGTTAACAGCAATTGTTCCAGTTCAGGACGAGTCTTCTGTCTCCAGATGGTTGCCCATGATTGGTAGAACTCCGTAAGATTTGCATCTGGCAATTGTTTTGTCGCTTCAAGAGCAACCTTGAGTCCGCTAATGTCTGCAATATTTTCAGGTACAGTTGTCATTTGACTTCGAATGTCTTGTAGTCTTCTCCCGTCCACCACTTCACCAAATTTCCAAACTCATCATAAGCAGCTTATTTCGGTAAATTCCAATCATGTTGTTAACCATGCCCGTAACTTCTTGCTTGGCTTCTTTTCCAAAGTATGTCTCACCATAATAGTTTCCAACCACATACTTGAATCCTGAATTTACGATATTATAAACCGTTTCTTCAGTTGCTGTCATTTTCTCTTGACCAGACAGCGCTCTGCTCAATTGAATGGATGCTTTTACAAAATCATTGGATAGCATAGATTCAGGTGCAGGGGCTTCGATGTATAGGGCGTTTTTTGTTGCATCTTTCATGTATCTTTCACATCTCCAACACTATTGCTCGTACATGCGATGCAGAAATCATAACAGCTGCACCTAAAGTCATGAGACCGAGCGTTTTCATTCTTTTCATTGCTTTTTATTCCTCATAGTGTTAGTTCTATGAAGAGAGTTGGGTTATGGTACAGGAGCCACCTATTTGATCTACCTAATGTGGAGGTTCCACATTTCCTAATCTTACTAGCCTCACTGAAACGGAGCCTAAACGAATGGCTGAACAATAGCTTAATTATGTTCCCGGCAGTTTACGTTCTGTTCAAGTGATTATGCTACGGCATCGGACTTCTTATTCATCCACGCATCGGCCAGGTACAATCGCCTCGGAGACCACTGCCGTTAACGTATCGAGATCATTTTTCTCTTAAACAATCCGGGCAAAGGCTTTATACTGAAAAGGCAAAAATAATAGGTCTTGCAGCATACGGACTATCCATGAAGGACGGTATCTGCGAAAAAGCCAGAAAGGAACCTAGAGTGAACACGATCCAATTGACCCGTAAAAGCTTCTCACGCAAGCTGATCGCCAGTCTCGCGGTTATCATCTTGTTCACCTTTGCCGTTTCCGGCTACATTTCATACAAAATTCATCTCAACCTGTTCACCGAGGAAATCAGTGAGCAGTTCTCCAAGACCAACGAGCAAGCGGCGGCTCGACTTGATTTGCAAATTCGGGACATCTACAGGATCTCGAACTTCATCGTCTTCCACCCATATGTTCAACAGGTACTCGAACGCTCGGCCCAAACTGATCTTCGGGAAACGTACACCCAGCTGTCCGATCAGGATGAGCTTAATAAGCTGCTTTTTCAGGTCAAATACGACGAGCCGAAGCTGGCCTCCATGTACTTGTACGATACCAAGGATAATGGCTTTATTTTCGGCAGCAGCAATGCGTACTCCACACATCTGACCAAAGAAGCGTTCCTGCAGATCAAGGACTCCCTTAAGGGCTCATTCGGGAATCTCATCTGGTTCCCGCTGCAGTTGCCTAACCAAAACCTGGATTCGGGATACCAGACATTTTTTGTTGCGGCCCGGCAAATGAAGACTGTACAGCAGAATCCGTACGGCATCATGGTCATGCTGTTCGATCAGACTCTCATATCCGAATATTTGATCGACTTGGTAAAGGATGCACAAGCAAACGTGTTTCTCTATGATAAAATGGACCATCCCATCTACAGTGATATGGCCAATCTGGATGCGGCACCGCCGCCTGGCGACGTGACGAACCATAATGTTGGTGACGTGGACGGCAAACCGTATTTATACGCCAAGAGCCGCTCCGGCGTCGTTGACTTTACGTTAATTAGCCGGGTTTCGCTAGACTCGTTGCAGTCACGAAGCGGCATTATTTTTCAGGTGAATCTGCTCATCGGCCTCGTCAGCCTGCTTCTTGCCGGTGTCCTGGTCACCTTGGCCAGCAGCCGGCTGCTGCGCCCTCTCCGTGAGCTCGTTCAGGGAATGACTCGTATGAAGCAAGGCAACCTGCAGACCCGGTTGGCGGTGCGCACGGACGATGAGCTTGGCATCATGGCACGCAGCTTCAACTCGATGGCTGAGCACCTGGACACACTCATTAAGGAAGTGTACGAGCGTCAGCTCAACGAGCGGGAAGCGGAGCTTACCGCCCTGCAGGCTCAGCTAAACCCCCATTTTTTACATAATACACTCGATACGATTTACTGGATGGTTTACCTGAAGGACGATCGGGAAACGGCCAAGCTTGTCGTGTCCTTGTCCGACATGCTGCGCTATGCGCTGGAGCCAGCCGAAACCGACACCACGTTGCATCATGAATTTACTCAAATCCGCAACTATTTGACGATTCAAAATCAGAGGTTCGGACACGAGCTTGAGACGATTGTTCACCTCGAGGAGGGAATCGAATCTGCTCCGGTGCCCCGCTTGATCTTACAGCCGCTGGTTGAAAATGTGTTCGTCCATGCCTTCACTGACATGCCCACCGCTCAGGTGCTTGTGATCCGCGCTTACCGGGGGACGGCGACGAACCCCGATACGGACCAAGCGGCACCGGCGATCATTGTCGAGATTATCGATAACGGCAAAGGCATGGATGCGGAGCAAATAAGGTCGGTGCTTAGCCATGCTTATGCTCCACGGGAAAAAGCCGATCTGGATGAGGTCACTTCCGCAACAGACAATCGAAAGCGTAAACAAATAGGGATCCGAAACGTCATTAGACGACTCAACCTGCTCTATCGGGAGCCCTACGGGCTGCGCATCGAGTCGAAGCCGGGAACGGGTACAAAATTCCGCATGTATTTGCCGCCAGGAGGAAAAGCAGATGATAGGCAGAATCTTGATTGTTGATGATGAGCCGCTTATCCGCAAGGGGCTCACAAAGTTGATCGAATCGAACGACCTCGGCTGGAGCGTGGTGGGAGAAGCCAGCAACGGTCAGGAGGCGCTGGAGCAGCTTGAAGAGCTGAACCCGAACCTGGTGCTTAGCGATATTCGGATGCCGGTGATGGACGGGCTCGAATTGACCCGGCACCTCTCGGAGCGCAGCCGCGAGACAGCGGTCATCATCCTGACCGGCTATCGTGACTTCCAATACGCTCAAGCGGCGCTGCGATACGGCGTAGAGGAATTTTTGCTCAAGCCGTGTCCGGAGGAGGAGATATTCCGCGTGCTTCAGCTAGCCTACAGACAGTTGCGAATGAAAGTCGAGCAGCGGCAGCGTGAGGAAAGAGATCGGCGCGATCGGGAGGATCATGCGCTGCGCTCGGCCCTCCTAAGGCTGCCTCAGCCCGCCGGTGAGCCGCCTCAGGCGATGGAATGGCTGCAGGGTCAGGACTTCTGGCTGGTGAGCGTGGAGACATTTCAGCCAGAAGACAAGCTGTATCTGGCCGAGGATATGGACCTGCTGCAGTTCGCAGTGGGCAACATCGCAGCAGAGCTAATGGTGTCCCGTGGCAGCGGACGATGGATGACGGTGGAGTACGGACGGTTGGCGTTTTTTCTGGAGCCGGACGATGGTGATGCGGTGTTCTTCACGAATCTACGGGAGACGGTACTCCGCTTGCTGGGGCTTCCCCTCATCGCGTTGCGGCTCGGCACGGTAAAGACCTCATCGGATGCGGAGAAGTTGTTCAGAGTGCACGGAGCCGCTTCATCACTCCGGCAGACTTCCCATAGCAAGAACGAACAGATCGACGAAGCAAGGGTACGGGCAATTCACGCGGAAATTACGTCGTTCCTGCTGCTTGGCAAACATACCGAGCTCGGGGCTTTCTTGCGGCGCAGCTTTGAAGACAATTCCACGGTTACACTTGCTCAGCGGAAGACGGATGCACTGTGTCTGTCCATGGTGATCCGCGAGGTGCTGCGCAAGGAGTTCGACGCGGAGCAGGATGTGGGCGACATCGGATCCGAGCTTGGGGAGCTCCGGCTGCTGCCGTCGTATGTTGCGGTCGACGAATGGGTGTCGGGGCGAATCGCCACGCTAGAGCGAGCAGCGGCGCATTGGCTGGAGGAGCGAACCAGCGGACTCGCCGAACGAGCCATCCGATATATGGAGCAGCATTACATGGAGGAGTGCAGTCTCACGGCGGTATCCGCTCACGTACACCTGAATCCAAACTACTTCAGCAATCTGTTCAAGAAGCAAACCGGGGAAAGCTTCAGCGGCTATTTGGCAAAACTCCGTGCCGACAAGGCCAAGATGCTGCTCGCCAACACGGATATGAAGATTACCGAGATCGCCCAAGCGGTCGGGTATGCGGATTCGAACTATTTCGCCACGGCGTTCAAGCAGTCGGTCGGCCGCTCGCCGAGCGAATACCGCAAGCTGCATCGCAGTTGAACATAACTCCCTTTTCGGAGAACGGAAAGGGAGTTTTTCTTATTCCCAAATGCCCGTGCCCTGCTATACTTCCTGTAGAAATTCAAGATATATCCGTAGAGATCGAAGGTTTCCCACGGTTAGCTCACTTTATAATGAAGAGGTGAAGAAACAGAGAGGAGCAACAACGTCATGGCAACCGCCCCGATGACTACAAGACCTGCCGGGACGCAGAAGTCACCCCCATCTGGCGACGAACTGCAGCACAGCGCAAGACTAGCCGCACGCCGCCGAAGAATGAAAGCGAACATTCCGTTGATGCTGCTTTTCATTCCCGGACTGCTCTACTATGTCCTATTCAAGTATATCCCGATGGGCGGCCTCATCATTGCCTTCAAGGATTACAACTTCTTTGACGGCGTGTTTGGCAGCCCATGGGTCGGCTTTAGCAATTTCGAGACAATCTTCAAACAGCCTCAGACGCTGAATGTCATCCGTAATACTATCGTGCTAAGCCTGCTGAACGTATTGGTCGGATTCCCGTTCCCGATTCTTCTTGCGATCCTGCTGAACGAAGTTCGGAAAACATGGTACAAAAAAACGATTCAGACCATCGTATATTTGCCTCACTTTTTCTCTTGGGTAATCATCGGAGGGTTCATCGTAACCTTATTCTCTACAGAATCCGGTACGATCAACCACCTGCTGAAGGAGTGGCTGGGTAAGCCGTTCCCGTTCCTATTCACTCCCGGTTCCTGGATAGCCATCTATGTAGGCTCGGGAATCTGGAAGGAAATGGGCTTCAGCGCCATTATCTACTTGGCGGCGCTCACCTCCATCGATCCGAGCTTGTACGAATCGGCCAGTCTGGACGGGGCCAACAAGCTTCAGCAAATCCGGCACATCACCCTACCAGGCATCAGCACGACGATCGTGCTGCTCTTCATCCTCGCGATGGGACGCATCATGGAGGTCGGCTTCGATCACGTCTATGTCCTGCAGAATGCAGTCGTCTCCAATGTGGCGGATGTCATCAGCACCTTCCTATACAGGGTCGGCCTGCAAGGAGCACAGTTCAGTCTCACCGCCGCCATGGGCTTGTTCGAATCGATCGTGGGCCTGATTCTGGTGCTCAGCGCCAACGCCTTAGCCCGCAAGTTCGACCGGGGACTTTGGTAAACTAGGAGGAACAACCATGAGAATATCCACAGGAGAAAGATGGTTCTACGCCATCAATAACATCGTTTTAGCTCTGCTAGGGCTTACCTGCTTGTTTCCGCTGATCAACACGATCGCCGTCGCTTTCAGCGATACATTAGCCATCGAATCAGGACGCGTCACCTTCTATCCAATCGGCTGGAATACGGATGCCTTCACCTCTTTGTTTCAAGGTACGAGGATCGTATCCGCCTTTCAGAACAGCGTCATCATCACCGTGGTCGGCGTCATCCTGAGTATGCTGGCAACGATCATGACCGCTTATCCGATCTCCCGACGTATTTTTTACGGCCGCCGCTTCTTCACGCTCGCGATGGTTTTTACGATGCTGTTCTCCGGCGGCCTCATTCCAACGTATCTCGTCGTAAAGTCATTCGGCATTATGAATACTTATCTAGCCCTCTGGCTACCGGCGCTCGTGAGTACGTACAACATGCTGGTCATGAGAACCTTCTTCGAGAACATCCCCGAAGAGATTGACGATGCCGCCAGAATCGACGGCTGCTCGGAGATCGCTTACCTGATCCGCATCGTATTGCCGTTGTCCCTGCCGGTGATCGCAACCTTGACCTTGTTCTACGGCGTGGGCTACTGGAACATGTTCATGAACGTACTGATCTATATTCACGATACGAGTCTCTTCAACTTGACTGTGCTCGTGCAGAATATGATCCAGAGTCAGAATCTGCTTCAGGAGCTGGTTAACAGTGGCGTAACGTCGGGGGTTCAAGCACAGGTCGTGCCTGAGTCATTAAAAGCAGCCGGTGTGCTGGTCGTCGTATTGCCCATGCTGGCGGTCTATCCATTTGTCCAGAAATTTTTCGTAAAAGGCGTCATGCTAGGTTCCGTCAAGGGCTGAGCTGAACTCATACAATCCAATAAAATGAAATGGAGTGGGTCTACACGATGAGAGAGAAACAATGGATGGCTGGGATGATGGTGTTCACACTGGCAGGAGGCACGCTGCTTGCCGGCTGCTCGAGCTCCAAGTCCGGGGCAGGTACAGAGCCTGGAACAGACGGAGCTCAGAAAGAACCGAAGAAGGATATCACGGTATCGATCTACGACCGGGGCAATGTGTCGCCTAATGAGGGAACGATCGAAAACAATCGTTGGACCAAATGGGTAAATGAGAACGGACCGGCCAACGTGAAATTCGTGGCGATTCCGCGCACCAAGCCGGAAGAGAAGATTAATGTGCTGTACGCATCCGGAAGCGCGCCGGATTTGCTGTTCGAGTACTCCCCGAATGTTAAGGATCCGCTTCAGCAGCAGAAACAGTTCATGCCGATTGATCAGTTGATCGACAAAACCAGTACAGAATATAAGAAGGTGCTGCAAGAATATCCTGCTCTAAAAAAAGCAGGCATGAAAAGCGATGGAAAGCTGTATTATTTTGGACGAATCAACTGGGTCGAACCGAACCGCGGCGTTTTGATCCGGACAGATTGGTTGAAGAAGCTGGGTCTCTCCATGCCGAAGACGACCGATGACTTGTACGAGGTTATCAAAGCATTTACGGAACAGGATCCTGACGGCAATGGCAAGAAGGATACGTATGGCATCTCGCTAAGCGGCAATTCTTCCTTCAGCTTGAAGCAAATCTTTGGGGCCACCTCCAAGTGGGTGGTGAAGAACAACGAGCTCGTGCTCGATTGGGACCGCCAGAAGGCGTATTACACCATCGTCAAGCGATTGTATGATGAAGGACTGGTCGATAAGGATTTTGCCACAGACACCAACGGAGCTAAGTCTAAGCAGGACTTTATTACGGGGAAGACCGGTATCTACGGCATTCTCACCACGGATATTGTGAACGATACCTTGCTCGGGACCATCGATCCGCTCAAGAAAAACGTGCCCGAAGCCGAGGTAGCGTTCTTGCCGTACCCGAAGAGCCCGTTTGGCTCCTTCGTGCCGACTTTAAAAAATCCGGTTCAGATGACCGCCGCTGTCAGCGCGACAGCGAAAAACCCGGATGCCGTTATGAAGTACATCGATTTCATGCTCAAAGAGCCTACAACGAAAGCGTTGGAGTATGGAATAGAAGGAACGCACTATAAGATAACCGATGGGTGTGCGGAAATTATCGACGCCAAAAAATCGAAGACAGAAGTTTCCGACCTCACAGTCGATATGAGAATGCTGGAGAATAACGGAAACAGCTTCAATGCATGCAAAGTACCGCTTGTCGCATACAAGAGCGACCCGCGCAAAGACGAATACCAGAAAGCATATGAGTCGTTCCGGGATACTTACTTGACGTTCGACCGAAGTTACCCGGAACTGACCCACTCCGAGCATATGCCATCTTCACCTAAGGACCTTAACACCATTGAAGCCAATTCAGACAAAGCAAATGGCGATATTTGGTTAAAGGCCATTGTTAGCGGTGATAAGTATTCCATCGACCAAGCATTGAAGGATACTCAGGATACTTGGTCCAAGTCCGGCGGCAAGCAAGTGGAGGAGTGGTACAAGAAGTGGTATGAGTCTGATCGCTCTAATTCGATTCTGGCTAATGATATTTTCGACATTGCCAAGAAACAGAACGCGGAGTATAAACAAATCGTGCAAAGCCTAAAATAAGCGTTAGGAGATGGGGGAAGTCCCCCATCTCCTTTTATGTCACAGCTCCATACCCGGTCTTTCGCCTCTTGTTCAAAACGTTCTCCAACCGCGTTGTTAACCCGCAGCATGACTTTACCAAATCGAAACTCGGTCCTCCGGAGCCATGTACATCGCATCGCCTTCTTTGACATCAAAGGTCGAGTAGAAATCATCCGTGTTGGCAATAACGGTGTTGACTCTCACCTTACTCGGCGGATTAGGATCGATGATTAGAAGTAATTGCGCAATCTCAGGACGAACCTTTTGTCTAAAGACGGTTGCCCAGGATTGATAGAAATCTTTCAAATTGGCATCCGGCAATTGTTTGGCCGCTTCCAGCGCAACCTTGATGCCGCCAATATCTGCGATATTTTCGGGTACGGTCCTTTGTCCATTGATGGTTTGGCCCATATACTCGACTTTATTGTATTGGTCAACAAAAGCCTTAGCTTTTTCTTCGAATTTCTTGTAGTCTTCCGCTGTCCACCAATCGACTCTATTTCCAACCTCATCGTATTTGGATCCGTTAGTATCAAAGGCATGAGAGAGCTCGTGCCCAATAATCGCACCTATGCCGCCATAATTCCAGCTAGCGCTTTGATTTTTATCATAGAATGGCGCTTGAAGAGCTGCGGCAGGAAGCGAAACGGTGTTGGCCAGCGGTCGATAGGTCGCATTCGCCGTATTGGCTGATATGGTCCACTCATTCCGGTCCATGGGTTGATCCATTTTTGCAAGATCGTTTTTATTGAGGATAGCCTGGATGACTGTATGATTCTCATATAAAGACTTATTCTCATCCACTTTAAACGACGCATACATGTCACTCAGCTTGTCTGGATAGCCGATTTGGATGTTGATGTTATCCAGTTTTTTAATGGCTCCTTGTTTGGTGCTCTCAGACAGCCAGTCATTGTTAAGCAGCTTCTTTTTGTAAATTCCAATCATGTTTTCAACCATATGCTTAACATCCTGCTTGGCTTCTTCTCCAAGGTAGGTTCTGCCATAATAGTCTCCGGCAACATCTTGGAAAGCCGCATTTACGATATGATAAACCGTCTCTTCCGTCGGCGGCATCTTATCTTGACCACCTAGCGCCCGGCCCAGTTGAGTTGATTTTTCTACAAACTCATCGGACAGCATAGAGGCGGATTTTAATACAAAGGTGGCATACGTCCAGCTTTTGATTTTTTCCCAATTCTTTTCGTTAATAAACTTATCCAGATTTTCAAAGTAATCCAGTTTCATCAATGAAACCGTCTTTGGTTTTTTACCGGTAGCATCTACCACAAATTGTTCAAGGTCGATATTTTTACTATAACCCTTTAACTCTTCCATTGTTTTTGGATTGTAGAACGTCTCAACTTTAGTTTGATCTTCAGCGCTCATGATAAATTGCGCATATTCTTTTTCAAAATCTACAGCTTCGCCGGCAATACGATCCGCATCTTCTTTGGTTTCTCCTACCATCGTAAGCAGCTCCGCCAGCATGTTCTTGTACACGCCTAACAGAACGGGGCCTTGAGGATTCTCTGATGTAAAGAAGCTCTTATCAAGTGGCGGCTTAGGAGAGTTCATATATAGAATCTCTTTATTTGCATCCTTCATGTCAGACAAGATAGCGAAAGTAAAGGGCAAAGAGAGGCCTCTATCATAAAGATCTTTTTGATTTTTTGCAAAATCCGCCAAGCTGTTTATCGATTTTATTTTTTCGATATCCGGCTTAATCGCTTCATAGCCCTGTTTGCTGAGTGTTTCCCGATCTGCAGCAAGCTTATAGAATTTAATCATGTTGCCGATCTCGTCATCCGTTCTGTCGCGTCCATCAGCCGCCATTTTGGCCATATCCTTGGACAGCTGCTTCTGTACGGTATCACCGAGGTCGCTAAAGCCGCCCGCTATGACTTTATCTGCCGGCAATTGCGTGGACTCCAGCCATTTCGCATTGACAGCTTCATAAAAGTCGTCTTGCAGCCTCGCCTGCTTGGAGATTAGGTTAACCTTGCGCAGCGATTGGTTCCAGGCTACTTGGTAGCCGATCGTTTCAGCAACAAAGCGAAGCGGCAAATACGTGACATTCTGGATGAGTTTTGGCGCTACTTCCAGCTTGACGGCTTGGCCGTTTGCTATAGCATCCGTGCTGCCGATTTGAAGGGACAAGGAGAGGCCATCTTTGGCGCCGCTAACGGTTCGACTTGCTTCATCCCAGTTCAATTGGACATCCAGCTTCTCCAGAATCGGGCGCATCGGGACGAGTGTCACCCCATTTTCTAAGACGGGTTCAGACTGGCTGAACTGGATTTCCTCGCCGTTCAGCCATACGGATAAGGCTTTATCCGCTGCATGAACTGAAGGGAATACCGTGGCAAGTAAGGATAGGGAAAGAATGACAGCGCTCATTTTTTTCATCTGTATAGTAGCTCCTTCCAGTGGGATGATAAAATTGTGTCGAGATCTGGGGCTTTTTGTGACTCGAATCCTTTTCTCACCTCCTATCCTACCACCCCCATTAAAACAGAACCTAAACGGATAGTTGAACATCAGCTTAATTTGGGCCCCAGCCGTTTAGGTTCTGTTAAGGTGATCATGCTATGATGGAAATGGGTGAAAATGATGACAAGTCTATCCGATATTAAAATCGCCATCGTCGACGACGAGCCTTCGATTGTCACGATGCTGCAAATGGTGCTTCGCAGGGAAGGGTTTTATCAGCTGTACGCAGCTTCCACCTGCGCAGAAGCTCTCGAGTTAGCGAAGAATGAAACCCCTGATATTATTCTGCTCGACATTATGCTTCCCGACGGCAGCGGACTGGAGCTCTGCTCCAAGCTCCGCGAATACGGGAATCCGCATATATTATTTTTGACTGCCAAGGCCTCAGATCTTGACGTGCTGAGGGGCTTCGCCATGGGCGGGGACGATTATATTACGAAGCCCTTCAATCCGCTGGAGGTGGCCGCGAGAATTCAGGCGCGCATACGCCGACTGGATCCTGAGGCTCCAGCCGTCAGTCCGGTGAAGCGGCCCGAACCGGGCGTGTACCGATACGGCCGCTTCACCGTCAACGAGGCGGAGGGCGAGCTGATTGTGGAGGGACAACCCGTTCCTTGCCCGGCGCAGGTGTTCCAGCTGCTGCTGCACTTCTGCAAGTATCCGGGCATCGTATTTTCCAAAACACAGCTCTACGACAAGGTGTGGGGAATCAACGGGCAAGGCGATGACTCGACCGTGATGGTACATATCCGGCGCATCCGGGAGCGGATCGAGATCGATCCCGGCAATCCGAAGCTGCTGCTTACCGTACGCGGACTTGGCTACAAGCTGGTGAAGGAGCCGCAGGAGCAATGAAGATCCAGCGGCGCATGGCCTTCCACTTCACGTATCAATTGATTTTCTACGCCGTCCTGATTGTGGCCATTACACTGGTTGCCTGCGTCATCTTTTTCCAGAACATGACGAATAATGAGATACGCCGGAACTTTCCGGTGGGTGTCGTGCAGCAGATTGCACAAGAAGCTCAATACAAGAATGGGGAGATTAAGATCTCCCCTGAATGGGACAAGCTCATCGAGGAAAAAAGAATGTGGCTGCAGGTGGTCAGTGCCGAAGGAGAAATAATCTACGCGGTCAATACGGCTCTGCATCCTGAGCTGCCGGCCTCCTACTCCATCGCCCAACTGCTCGATATTCAAGAGACGCGGTCGCTTGACACGTATGCTGTACACACTCAGCTGAATTTTTCTTTCCAGGAGCCGCTTCTGTATATGCTGGGCTATCAGAATCCTGACCTGGACCAGCTCATGGCCTGGTTCAATGCTTACGGACAGCAGGGAATCGTGCGCAGCGACGCGGTTCCCCTCTTGATGCAGCTGCTGCGCGAGAACGGCAGCTATCTGCAGGTGATCGATTCCGAGAGCCATATCGTACAAGACATCGGCCATGGGGCATACGTTCAGAAGGAGTATAGACCGCTGGATATTCTGGCCATCCAGCAATCGCCGAGCAACTATGACACGAATATTGTCACCCACCGGGACAAGCTGAGCGGAATGACTTGGATCCTTTATACGGCCCAAGCGGCAGGAGCACCTCTAAAGCATCCTGTGATGGATTCAGCCTCACGTGGACTTGCCTGGTTTGCAGGTCTGATCCTGCTCTTGGCTCTGCCGCTCTCCATCTGGCATGGCTACCGCTACGGTCAGCCGCTGATTCTGTTCGCAGGCTGGTTCGAACGTATGAGACGGGGACAGTACGACCAGGTGCTGACCGCTAAGGACATACGCAAGGTATTCCGACGCAACGGCGCGATGCGAATCAGCTACAGGCTCTATAAGGAAGTGATCGAATCCTTCTATCAGATGACCCATCAATTGGCTGAGACGGAGAAGGAACGGGAGCGACTGGAGAAGGCGCAAGCGGAGTGGATGTCAGGAATCTCACATGATCTGCGAACCCCCCTGGCCACGATTCAAGGCTATGGGTATATGCTGGAAAGCTTGCCTGAGCAATGGAGCAAGGAAGAGATGCGCGTCATGGGCGCGACGATTCGGGAGAAGGGGGATTATATGCTGGAGCTGATCTCGGATTTCTCCTTGATTCATCAGCTTAAGCAGGGTGATTCCATCATGAAGATTCGAGAGATTGACTTGGTCGAGCTGGTGCGCTGCTCCGTCCTGAAGTACGTCAACGACGCGACGATGTCGGAGTATCAGTTTCACTACGTTGGGGAGGAGCGTCCCCTGCTGGTACAGGCCGATGAAACCTGGCTGCAGCGGCTGATGGACAACTTGCTGTCCAATGCCGTCAAGCATAACCCGCAGGGCGTGATCGTCACCGTCTCCGTCGGCAGGATGAACGACAAGGCCTACATCCGAGTCATCGATAATGGCAAAGGAATGGACAAGGAAACGCTGCAACATTTGTTCAACCGCTACTACCGGGGCACGAATACGGAAGAATCGACGAATGGCTCCGGGCTCGGGATGAGTATCGCCAAGAGCATCGTGGAGGCGCATGGCGGCGTCATCCAGATTCAATCCAAAGTGTGGCAAGGCACGAAAATTGAAATCCAACTGCCCTGCTGAGCGTTTGCCTGGGAATGAATTTCCCTATAAGCGCTCAGCGGAGCAAATCATGTTTGCAGCGTGTTATTCCTTCTCATGGTTGCGCAGACGGCCGTGGCTTCTTTAGTGATCATGCGCCACCGTGATCACGACATTCCCCTTTTTTCGCCCGGTTTCCACATAGCAATAGGCTTCGGGAATTTGCTCCAGCGGATATCGCCGGTCGATGACCGCCTGGAGCTTGCCCGCCTCCACAAGTTCTTGGAGGATCACCATGTCCTTCGCAAGCACCTTGACGATTCCCTGCCCTTGAACGGTCAAATAGATTCCACTCGGCTTCAAGGCTTTCTTGCCGATGGATTTCGATATTTTCCCCAGCGCGTCGAAGACGACATCGTAGCGTACTCCGCTTTCCGTAAAATCCTCTTTCATATAATCGATCACATGGTCGGCTCCCAAAGATCTCACCAGCTCTGCATTCTTGCCACTGCACACCCCGGTTACTTCCGCTCCATAGTACTTGGCCAGTTGGACCGCAGCCGTTCCCACCGATCCGGATGCTCCATAGATCAGAACCTGTTGTCCCTGCTGGATATGGGCATTCCTAAGAAAACCGAGTGCCGTCGTTCCGCCAAAAGGAATAGCCGCTGCCTCCTCGTAGGTTGTGTTAGACGGCATCCTCGCCAAGATTCCTTCTTCAGACATGCAGATATACTGGGCATGCGCTCCGAAGCGCATCCCGCTAAGCGCATAAACCTTGTCGCCCTTCTTAAACTTCGTGACTTCCCGGCCTACGTCCTCTACTTCCCCGGCCAGTTCAACGCCCAGAATGGGGTTGCGCGGTCTGCGGATACCGAGGAAAAGACGCATGGGAATCCAGAAGGTGAGCGGGCTATTAAACGCCCTCACCCGGCAGTCCCCGGTAGCAACGGTGGTGGCATGAATTTTGATCAAGACTTCTTTAGCTTTAGGCATGGGCTTCGCGACCTCACGAAGCTTCACGACGTCCGGTGACCCATAATTCGTACATATCATCGCTTTCATCTAGATTCCTCCATAGGTCGATTTGCACTTAGTATAGCTACCTGTACGGGAGGATCTATAGCTACTAAAGTATGGTTTTGCAAATCTCAGAGTAAACCCAGATTTCGGGCACGCGCTACGGCCTCCGTTCGCCGTTTGACCTGCAGCTTGTCGAAGATGATCCGGTTATGCCCTTTGACCGTGGTCAGTGCAATGAAAAGCCGTTCGCTAATCTCACGGTTCGAGAGCCCTTGAGCAATCAGGTTCAGAACCTCCAGCTCCCGCTCGCTCAAAGGCTCGATCAGCGAGTCGAGGATGGACTCCGTCCGTGACCCAGTTCTCGGCTGGGCAGGCTGCGGCGGGCGACCGCCAGATGCTATCTCATCCTTGGGCTCAGCAGCTTCGAACGCCGCGAGTACCTTCTTCAAATAGTCCGGCATCGATCCGTTGGTCAGCGCTTCGCCGAGTGCTCTATACATCGGAGCCCCTTCGTCGAGAAAGATACGGATCAAGCCGCCGGGATCAGCTTGGGCGAGAACATCCCTCAGCACTTGTGCAGCCTCTGCCGTCTCGCCATGCGCATGCAGCGCGACCACCCTCAAAGCCATCGCCTGAAGCCGCTCGTCCCTCCACTCGTTAGTCTCCGCTTGCCTGAGTACCGGCTCCACCGCCGTAAGCGCCGCAGACGGATCTGCTTGTGCCAGATAGATGCGAGCAGAGGCGAGAGGCAGATCGTACTTCTCCGTCAGATGAGCAGCAGCAGCCAGGTTGCCCTGACAAAGCAGCACCTGAGCTCGGACATCCGCGATAGGACGGAACTGGTTTGCAAAATTCTGCTGCCGAGTGACATAGTCCGCTTGGGCTATGCGGGCTGCCGCGCCGCTCACGTTTCCCTGAGTCAGCTCCAGCCGGGCCATGAAGACTTCGCCAGCCACCGCTCTATCGATCTGTTCCAGCTGCTCCGCTAGTTGAATGGACAGCCTGGCATACCCTTCAGCCGCAGGCAGATCATTCCAGGCATAGCTGATGCGGGCCAGGCCCAGATAGGCCTCGCAGGCGGCTGGCAGCGGCGGATCTCCGGCCAGCTTCAGCACACGCCGATAAGTCTCGGCCGCGGCATGGAGCTGAAGCCCGCCTTCCTGAATAAGACCAAGGCCCAGCGTGGCCATCATCGTGATGATGACATGCCCGATCCGCTGGCTGATCGTTAAGGCCTCGGCATAGGCCTGCCCCGCCGCCGCACGATTTCCCTGAAGCTGATAAGCATACCCCATGGACCAGGTAATGGCCGTCCGGACAGGCAGGTTGTCCGGGTGCAGGCAGGCCAGGGCGCGACGCGACTCCGCCAGGATGATCTCGGCCTGGTGCCGGCTGACAGCCAGTGTCGCACGAATAGCTGCAAGATGGCCCAGAAGATCTCGAGTCTTGTCGTCCCTCTCCGTTGCTTGCAGGGATAGCTCGGCAGCCTGCAGACTCTGCTCAAGACCGGCGGTCTGCCCCAGCATCAGCCGTCCCGAGGCATAGATCACCTGCAGCGCTGGCCTTGCCTGCCACTCCTCCGTAGGGAGCGAGTCCAGCCAGCTTAATACCGGGGCTAACGCTCCTCTGAAATGCAACGGAACCCCAGCCCCCTCCACCAGACGAGCGGCGCGAGGAATATCAAGGGCCGCAGCTGCATGGTGGAAAGCCTCCAGCTCCTGTCCCTGGCCTTCGTACCACTTGCTCGCACGAGCATGCAGCTCGGCCACGCCTTGCTCCCCTTCTCCTGTGGTCAGGTCCAGGCTATGGCGCAGCCGCTGCCGCAGCAAGCCAGCGAAGAGATGATGATACCGGTACCATCGCCGCTCGTTATCCAGCGGGACGATGAACAGATGGGCTTGCTCGAGAAGCTCCAGGGCTTCTTGTCCGGAACCGGCGCCGATGCCGAAACCAACGAGACGCTCCCCCGAATCCCGGCCCATCACGGCCTCACAGAGCGGACCGCATAGCCGGTCGAGGATAGACGTTTGCAGCAGGAAGGACTGGATGCCTTCAGATTGCCGGCCCACTACTTCTTCCATCAAATAATCCAGGACAAAGCGATCGCTCCCTGCGAAGGATTGAATGAAGCCGGAGGCATCCGGCTGCTCCTTGATGGATAGCGCAGCTAGTTGCAGACCGGTAATCCAGCCTTCCGTGCGGGCTTCCAGCAGAGCGATGTCCGCCGGCAAGAGGCTGAGCCCCATCGCTCTGCCCAAAAACTCCGCCGCCTCCGGGTAGGTAAACCGCAGGTCCGCCGCGCCCACCTCCGTCACCTGGTCCCGGACACGCATGCGCGCCACCGGCAGACGCGGCTTCTCCCGGGTCGTGATGACCAGATGCATCTGCGGCGGCATGCGCTCGAGCAGCAATGCCACAGCCTTATCGATCGCTTCGGCCTTGATCTCATGATAATCATCGAGGACGAGAAGGAAAGGGTCCGGAACCGCGCAGATTTCATGAAGCAGAGCCGTGAGGATCGATTCGATAGGCGGCGGCTGAGGCGAACGCAGCAGCGCCCATACTCCTTCATCCCGCACGGATCCGATCTGCTGCAGGGCTGCCACAAGGTAAGTCAGGAAACGTGCGGGATCATTATCCCCTTCATCCAGCGAAACCCAGGCCGCCGGGCGGTGGCATTGGGCAAGCCACTCGCTTGCCAGCGTCGTTTTCCCGAAGCCGGCTGAAGCCGCGATGACCGTCAATCTGCGGTCTATCCCTTCGTTCAACCGCTCGATTAGTCTCGGCCGGGCCACGACCTTGGACCGGGACCTTGGGATAAAAAGCTTCGTCGATAAAATGGGCGTGGACATCATCATACACCACCGTTCTTGGCCGTCCAGACAACGGCTGGATACGTGTTATCTTGTACCGCTAGGTTCGACAAGGTACATACGATTTCCTGTTGGTTCCGTTTCCTTGCCTGTGACCGTTAAACACGAGAAGCCTCCCTTGGCCATACATAGGGAGGCTTCTCGATATTCCGTCTGCTAGGTTATTTTAACCAGACTGTAGTTTTTCTTTCCCTTGCGGATAATGATGAACCGTCCGCCGATCGCCTGCTCTTCCGTGACTTCCAGCGCGACATCGCTCACACGCTCCCCGTTCATGGAGATCGCACCATTTGTAATATCCTCGCGCGCCTGGCGTTTGGAAGGCTCGATGCCCAGATCGACCAGCCAATCGATGATATTCTTGGATTCCCGTGTCGCCTCGAAGGTCGGCATCTCCTTGAAGCCCTGCTCGATCTCATCGGCCGTCAGCGACTTGATGTCGCCGGTGAACAAGGCTGCGGTGATGCGCTTGGCCTGCTCCAGCAGTTCCTCGCTGTGAACGAATCTCGTCATCTCCTCGGCCAGCGTCTTCTGCGCCTCGCGCTTGTGAGGCTCCGTCTGCACCTTCTCGGCCAGCTCATCGATTTGCTCTTTGGAAAGGAACGTAAAGTATTTCAAATACTTCACGACATCGCGGTCGTCGGTGTTGGCCCAGAACTGATAGAATTCGAATGGCGTCGTTTTGCTCGGGTCCAGCCAGATCGCGCCGCCGGCTGATTTGCCGAACTTCGTGCCGTCGGCCTTCAGCATCAGCGGAATCGTCAAGCCGAAAGCCTTGGACTCGGAGCCTTCCTTCTTGCGGATGAGATCGAGGCCACTCGTGATATTGCCCCATTGGTCGGAGCCGCCGATCTGCAGCTGTACGTCCTCATGCTGGTACAAGTGCAGGTAATCCAGCGCCTGCAGGATCTGATAGGAGAACTCCGTAAAGGAAATTCCGCTATCCAGCCGGCTCGCGACGACATCCTTGGCCAGCATCGAGTTGATGCTGAAGTTCTTGCCGAAATCGCGCAGGAAGTCGATCACGTTGATCTTATGCGTCCAGTCGTAGTTGTTGACCAGCCGGATCTGATTGTCGCCTTCCGTAACGAACAGCTTTTTCATCTGCTGGGTCAGCGCGTCCACGTTCGCCTGAACCTGCTCCAGCGTCTGCAGGGAACGCTCGGATTGACGTCCGCTTGGGTCGCCGATCGTACCGGTCGCGCCGCCGATCAGAATAACCGGACGATGGCCGGCAAGCTGGAAGCGCTTGAGCACCATGAAGGGAATCAGGTGACCGATATGCATGCTGTCGCCTGTCGGGTCTACCCCGCAATACAGAGAGACTGCCTTCTGCTCCGTTAATTCCTTCAGACCCTCGGCATCCGTTTGTTGATTGATGGCGTCACGCCATTCCAATTCCTCGATAATATTCACTGTTAACCCTCTCCCTTGATTATCATTGTGCGGGAACAACAAAAAATCGCCCCCTTGTCTATCGTAGACATAGGGACGATTGTATAAACCGCGTTACCACCCAGATTGCACGCATGAAAACGCGCCTCTCGCGCGTATCACAGGTGCCACTCTCGGCGAGTTATCGTTCGCCATCCCGCCCGGCATTACCCGGGTTACTCCAGAGTGTACTTCGCGCAAACTTAGTGTGTACCGGGTTCCAACACCCCCGGCTTTCTGGGACAGGGACTAAGCGGCTACTGGCTCCTTCAACGTATGCATATCCAGATTACAGTCAGTATAGAGAAATAAACCAGCTGTGTCAACTGCCACGCGGGAAGCGATCCTTGCATCATGGGAAGCGCCGGATGAGCCCTCTTCTAGCGGCTTCCTGGACCGCGGCAAGCCGGGTAGAAACCTCGAGCTTTCCATAAATATGAATTACATGCGTCTTCACCGTTGCCAGACTGATGCAGAGCCGTTCGGCGATCTCCGGATTGGTCAGTCCCTTGGCCAGCTCGGCCAGTACCTCCAGCTCTCTGGCGCTTAGCTGTTCCCTGGAATTCTCCGCTGTTCGGTTCTCGCCGGAGCATAGCTTAAGCGCCAGCTGTACAAATCCCCGCTCCCCGTCGTTCAACTGGGCGGCAGCGGACCTGGCATAGGGCTCCAGCCAAGGAGTCAAAACAGACCGCTCCAGAAAAAAGGGCTGCAGGATACGATGCTCGTAAGCGTAGTAGATCGCTTCGCGCAGGCTGTTGTGTACCGTCCTTTCCTGAGCCGTGCCGCTTAGCGAGAGCAGGCGGATTTTGAGCAGGCTGGCCTCCACCAGCCGGAGCCGGTTTTGATGCGCGCGGGAGAAGGACAGCACGCTTTCCGTTTGCCGCAGCGCTTCATCGAACTCGCCCCTGTCCCCGGCCAGCCCGGCGAAGAGCTGCAGCGCTGCCAGAGAGGCACGCTGCTCCCCTTGCAGGCGGAAAGCCTCCACGAACCGCTCCGCCAGCTCTGCACTCAGCCTGCCTCTCGCGTACATGGCCGTGAGCAGACGGTCCAGATGCAGCAGATCGTCTGCAAATCCCCCCTCTACCATGCGGCTTACGATGGCTGCGCCTTGCTCTCCATCGCCGAATAGCAGATCGTATTCCGCTTGATGGTAGTCATAGCCCACCTGCACGGCCAGCGGCGGCATCTCCTCCTCACTCAATATCAACCGGATGGCATCGAGTGTTTTTCTTGCGTTCTCTTCATCCATCTGCTTGTGATAAACGCCCAGCGTCCCCACGTAATAGTTGTAGCCAAGGGACTTGGTCAAAGGCGACGAGCTCAGCAGAGCCTCCATCCGTGCGTAAACGGCCAGACTGTCATAAAGCCTGCCCGCTTCTTCCATAAGCTGCGCTTTGGACGAAAGTCCGAAAAAAGTCATATAGACGTTGCCCCTGCACCCTCTCTCCAGAGCGCGCCCGGCAAACTTCTCGCTTTCTCGGTATCGCCTTTCCTCCAACAGGACGTTCGAGCTCACGATGAGCAGCAAAGCCTCCGTGACAGGACTTAAGCCTAATCCTTCGATCTGTTCCAAGGTCAGGGGAACCGGCTGAGGATGGAGCCTATCCAGGCTCCCATGAATATACGGATACAGGTAGTACAGACCCCTCGACACTTCTTCGTCCCCATACCTCTCCTGAATCGCGCGGCCGATCTCTTCGGTTCGGGAGAGCCGAAGATTGCTAAGGTTAAACATGAGGCACTGGATCGCTAGATTCCGATCGGACACGAGCTCCTGCAAGGGCAATCTGTCGATATGCATCCAGGTTTCGACGGTCTCGCTCATCGTACGCAACAGAGTCTTCACACCGTCATAATCCCGGATGGCCCACAAATGCCGCAGCGCCTCCTCATGTTCCCTCCGGCTGGCCAGCACGCGAGCCGCCGCTTGATGAAGCTGAACCTGCATGTCTCCGGGAAGCGCGGCAAACTGCTGCACCAGGTAGTCTCCCAGAATCGGGTGATACCGGTAGATCCCCTTATCTTCATCCACGCAGACGATAAACAGGTTTTGGCTGATAAGCTTGCCAACCATCGCAGGGAAGTCGGTCTCCGGCAGCAGACTGGCGCATAACTCCTGATCCCAGTATGTCAAGATGCAGCTCACCGTCAGAAATCGGCGCTCCTCCCCGCTCAGCAGCCGGAAAATTTCGCGAGTCAGATACTGCGCCGTAATCTCGCTGCCTGCACCGCGGAGCAGCCCCCGGTCGACCCCGCCTGCGGCTGCCACAAGCTGAAGCCCGCCGATCCAGCCTTCGGCGAGGTCATTCATCTGCCTAAGCGCTTCCTCGCTGGCCTGAAGCTGTAAGGTTTCCTTTAGAAATCGCAGCCCTTCCTCCGCTGAAAACCGCAATTGATGGCCATCCAGCAGCAGAAATTGCCCGGAAGCCGCCATCTCCCCAAAGTAAAAACGGGGCTGCTCGCGGGACAGCATCACCAGATGCAGGTTATCCGGCATCGATCTTAGGAAATAATCGATCGAGTCAATCAGCTCCTGGTTTTGAATGCAGTGGATGTCATCCAAGACGAGGTAATAAGGCTGATCCCCGCCAAGACGATTGATGACATGAGTGAGAACCCGCTCGATCGACGAGGCTTCTATGTGAGAACGCAGCAAGGACAGGATCTCATCCCGATCATCGCCAAGAAACGGGCTCGCGGCTGCTATCCAGTAGTGCCAGAAGGAGATCAGGTTGTCGTTCGCTTCATCCAGCGAGAGCCAGGCGGCCTCGGTCAGGCCGTTCTCCCGGATGTACGACGAGAGCAGCGAGGTTTTCCCCATGCCCGCCGCGCCCATGACATAGATGACCTTCATCTCGCAGGCACGCTGCAGGTGGGCGAACAGTTCATGCCTGACAATATAGCGCTTTCTGGGGGCAGGCATCTTCAGCTTGGTCGACAGCAGGATTGGATCGTTGACAGCTTTCATCTCCTACAAAACCCTTCCCGGAATAGAGTGAGTTAGTCTGATTGTATGCGGGAGATGCCAGGTTGACAAGCGCTTTATCGGGCTCTCTCGTACCTGCTCTTAAGCTTGGCAGCTGACAGCGCGATAAGCAGTATCGTGACCAGCGCCATGTAAAGCAGAGGCGTCCAGTCGCTTAGATACGCATGCTGCTCCATCTGACCCGCAGCCTCCAGCAGCTGTCTTTGCGGAAATACGGAAATGATGCGCTCCAGCAAGGGATTGTTCCCGCTGAAGGAATAGAAGCTGCCCGAGAGAATCGAGGTAAGCGCCAGCACACTGTTGCCGAGCATGGTGGCATGGTCCGCTTTGTCGAAACAGGCGTACAGGAACAACGCCAACGAAATGCCCCATATCCCGATCATCCCTAGAAGTAAAGCATACTGACCAAGCGTAAATCCGATATTCACCCCAAGGATCTTGAGCACACTGAGCGTGAGATATACAGGCAGGAGCATGGACAAGCCATACACGAATTGAGCGGTCAGATAGCCGGTCAGGGTAACCGGTGAGACGGCGATCCTCGCAATCAGCCCCTTTTCCTTATCGTCAGCGAAGGTGAATACATGCATGAACGATCCCATCAGCAGGAACATCATCAGAAATCCCAAGATATTCGATCCGATGCCGCGGTCTCCCGTCTGTGCAGGCGGAGCTTGGTCCGGATGCCTCAGCAGCTCCAGCAGCATAGCTTGGTACTCGTCATTCTTGAGCGTAGTGACTTTAAAATCTCCAGAGTCCGGCCGGCTGACGAATGCGTCGTACTGGTGCTTAACCAAGGCGGATAACGGAGGCTGCTGCGACATCACTTCCACCTGGAGGTACGCGGAGCTGACTGGTGCTGCCCCTGAAGGGTCTATCCAGGCCAGATGCCCCTTCACCTGCTGCCCGCCGGTCACATATATCGCCAGCAGAATCATCCCCAGCATCAATGCCGTCATCACCAGAGCCAGGGGAAGACGTGTCAGCAGGCGCGCATAATTGTTTCGAATCACCGTTATCATAAGTAGTCCTCCGTTCTGAACAGCAGCCGGCAGCCAAGCAGGGACAGCAGTGACAATCCTACACTACCTAACCATACCGGCCAGTAAAGGGCGCTAGCCCCGTCCACCACCATCGCGAAGAAGGCATCGTTCAGCCACTTGACGGGCGATAGCTTGGATAGAAACGCCATCGTTCCCCCCAGTCCCTCCCAGGAAAAAAACGTTCCGCCGAGAAAAGCCCCGAGACTGATCACACTGCTGAGCAGCGTGCTAGCACCTTCCTCAGACCGGTACACGCAGCAGAACAATATGCCGAGCGCGCAGGCTGCAAATTCTACGGGGATCATCAACAGCAGGATCAACCCGGCAAGCCGACCGTCGATAGGCAGACCTAGCAGCCACACAAGCCCACTCATCACCAGCAGATGGCAGATCGTATTGAACACAAACGACGAAATCATCTTCGAAAAATATATCGAGAAGCTGCCTGCCGGGGAATGAATGATGCGCAGATTCGGCCGCTTAACGTCGCGTTCCATAAAGCAGTTGGTCGCCGTCATCGCTCCATTCAGCATGGCGTACACGAGGATACTGACCGCATAGTAGCGATAAGCGTCCAAGGACTGCGCATAGGCGCCGCTAGTGAGGAACCCCATACTCAAGATCATAAGCACCACGAAAATCGTATTAAACCCGATAAGTACCGGACTCTGGATCATATTCTTCATATCCATCCTGACAATTCCCATCCAAGCGTTCATGTGTCTCCACCCTCTCTGACTAATCCCGCAGCTTGCGGCCGGTCAGCTTGAGAAATACTGTCTCCAGGCTGGCTGTCCGGCTCTCGATATTGCGAATCTTCACACCCTGGTCCGTCAACAGGGAGATGATGCGGTCCAGATTTTCGATATCCTTCAGCGAAACCACCTCGATCCGGTCCTCCTTGATCTCCACGAACTTTACTCCCTCCACGCGGTAAAACAGCTCTTCCTGGATATGGCTGCCGGGTTCGAGCTCAATTCCGTACTGCTTCTCTCCCTGAATTTCTTCCTTGAGCGTCTCCTTGGTCCCCTCCGCGATGATATGACCATGATCCATGATGATGATCCGGGAGGCGATGGCCTCCACTTCCTCCATGTAATGCGTCGAATACAAGATCGTCACCCCATTGTCCCGCAGCTTTCGAATGCACTCCAGGATATGGTTGCGGGACTGGGGATCGATGCCTACCGTTGGTTCGTCCATGATGACAAGCTCCGGCCTATGCGCGATCGCGCAAGCGATATTCAATCTGCGCTTCATCCCTCCCGAGAACGTCTTCACCTTGTCATGCCTCCGGTCAGCGAGTCCTGCCAGCTGGATCGCCTCTTCTACTGCATGGGCCAGCGCAGATCCCCGAATTCCATACAGTCCGGCGAAAAAAAGAACATTGCGCTCCGCGGAAAGCTCCTCGTACAAAGCCAAATCCTGCGGCACGACCCCAAGCTCGCGCTTATAGCTGCGCAGCTGCTTGCTGATAGGGACGCCCTTGTACAGAACCTCGCCTTCGCTGCTAGGCAGTGCTCCGGTCAGGATATGGATCGTCGTGCTTTTTCCAGCACCATTCGGACCAAGAAAGCACAAAATTTCCCCTCGTTTCACTTCGAAGCCGATTCCTTTCAGAACCTGACGCTTTTGAAAAGCCTTACTCAGCTTGTTGACCTCTAAGATCGTTTCCATCCTCATCCCTCCTGTTCCTCATGGTACGGCAGCCGAGGCATAAATAAATCAACCGTCCGGTTGAGGGCGGCGGTTGATTTTTAAATGAGCTGATGAGCGTATGAATGGACGAGCTGTTAGCCAGGACTGGCAGCAGTCTTGTAAACGTGTATGGATTTACCCATAAAAGTGCTATAATAGAAGAATGCCATTCAGTCCATTCATGGGAAGGAGAAACACATATGAATACCAAGCAATTGGATCAAATCCGCACGGGAGAGGGCTTTATCGCAGCCTTGGACCAAAGCGGCGGAAGTACTCCTAAAGCACTGCTGCAGTATGGCATTCAAGAAGACCGCTATTCCAACGAAGAAGAAATGTACACCCTGGTGCACGAGATGAGGACGCGTATTATCAAGAGCCCCGCGTTCGATGCCAAGCACATTTTGGGTGCGATTTTATTTGAAAATACGATGGACCGTTCCATCGACGGGCAGTTGACGGCTGATTACCTTTGGGAGAAGAAGGGCATCGTGCCTTTTCTGAAGGTAGACAAGGGACTAGCCGAACTGCAGGATGGGGTTCAGCTCTTGAAGCCTATTCCGGACTTGGAGGACCTGCTGAAGCGTGCCGTCGAACGGAACATCTTCGGGACGAAGATGCGCTCGGTCATCAAGGAAGCTAATCCAGAGGGCATCCGGCAAGTCGTCGAGCAGCAATTCGCCATCGGCAAGCAGATCGCCGCGTTCGGACTCGTGCCGATCATCGAGCCGGAAGTCGATATCGACAGCCCGGATAAGGCTGCTTCGGAGAAGTTGCTGAAGGACGAGCTGTTCTCCCAGTTGGCCGCTCTCGGCCCTGACGTCAAGGTCATGCTCAAGCTCTCGATCCCGACAGAAGATAATTTCTACCGCGACTTGATGGACGAGCCGCATGTCGTCCGTATTGTAGCCTTGTCGGGCGGCTATTCCCAAGAGGAAGCCAACGCCAAGCTCGCTCGCAACCATGGCTTGATCGCCAGCTTCTCGCGCGCCTTGTCCGAGGGCCTCAGCGACGGGCAAAGCGACGCAGAATTCGACGCGCTGCTATCCCGCACGGTGCAGGATATCTACGAAGCCTCCATTAAATAAAAAACTTCAGCAAAAAGTCGACCCTGTTCAAGGGTCGACTTTTCTTGGTTCAAGGGGTGATGACTTAATCCAAAACCTTAAACTTCTGAACGGAGCTCTGCAGCTCAATGGCCATATCGGACATGTTGCGTATAGCCGTGGTGATCTCCTGCATGGTCGCGCTTTGTTCTTGGATGGCGGCAGCCACTTCCTCGTACCCGGCCGATTGCTCCTGTGTGACGCCCGAAATTTTTTGCATCGAATTGGTAATCGTTTCGAACGATCTATCGGCTTTGACGAGCGCGGTCTGCAGATGATCCATCCGGCTGGAGAAAGCGGAAATGCCATTGAAAATAACCTTGAAATTCTCATACATTTCACTGATCCAGACTTGCCCCTGCTCCACCGCCTGGTAGCCCTCGGTGATGCTCTGCAGCACGAGCTCGCTATCGCTTTGTGTGCCGGAGATGAGCTCGGTGATCGAGCTTGTAGCTCTCGTCGACTGCTCGGCCAGCTTCTTGACTTCGCCCGCCACTACGGCAAATCCCTTCCCCTGCTCGCCGACCCGCGCCGCTTCAATAGAAGCGTTCAACGCGAGCAAGTTCGTCTGCTGGGCAATCTCTGTAATGATATGAATAATTTCCCCGATCTCTTTGGAGCGGCTTCCGAGCTGCAGCGCTGCCTCCTGGGACTGCTTCATTTCTTGCTGAATGACGTTCATCTGATGCAGCGTCTTCTCCACCAATTGCTGTCCGTCTGCCGACTGCGTCCCGACAGTGTGTGCCATCTCCTGCATCTTCCTGACCTCGGTCGTGACCTCTGTCAAGTCCGCGTTCACCTCGATAATCGAGGAAGTGCTCTCAGAAATGGAGGAAACCACCTCGGCAACTCCTTCGTTCATACTGTTCATCGAGGCGGCAACCTGTTGGGAGCTTGAGCTCATCTCGTCCGAGGAGTGGTACAGTTGCTCACTTGTACTCGTGATGATCTGAGACGATGACGAGATTTGCCGGATCAGCGCCTCCAGATTTTGGCGCATATCGGCAAAAGCGTACGCCAGCTTGCCAATTTCGTCCGTTCGCCGGATCGAGACCTGCTCGGTCAAATCTCCAGCTGCGACCTTCTCCGTCGCCTTCATCAGGCGGATGACCGGTTTCGTCACACTGCGGCTGATGAAATAAGCCATCAGGCTGCCCACGGCCAATACAATCACCATGATCACGAAGGTCGTCCAGAACATGTCCTGCTTCGTTTTCGGTACGATGGAAGCATCAAGATCGATGCCCGCCAGACCTATATTTTGTCCTTTGCCGTCTTGGAGTGGCACGAAGATCGATTTATGAACGCCGTATTCATCTTGGTAAATCGTACTGAACATCTGTTTGTTATCCTGAATCGTGGCTTTCATCTCTGGCGAAAACGTATAATCCGAGCCATAATCATCATCCACGCCGGTTAAGATCAGGATCTGCTCTTTGCCTTGGGCTACTGTCAGGATATATACATTCTCCAGCGTATGATCGGTCTTGATTTGCTCCAGCTGCTTCTTGATCTTGGTATACGCCGGGTGGCTTTTACCCGTAATCTCATACGCGTGCTCTGGAATGGAAGTCAAATATTGCGAAACCGATTGGATCGATGTTGTGAGTCTTAAGTCGAATTGATCCTCCAGCTTGTCTGTCAGCTGTTTGCTGATCATAAATTCGGACACGGAAAAGACGGCGCAGATTAGCAGCACCAATAGTAGAATGCTGCTCATTATCTTCACCGAGATCCGCCCGCGAAACCTGTTCCCTATCGTAGTCTGACCTTGCTGTAGCAACTCATTACCTCCCGCTTGTCATAGGTGCTTGGGCATATTCTTCATAAACCTGTGCGATGTGTTCCTTCAAATACTCAACAATATCGTGAACATGCCTCGTCTCCGTATATGGAGAGATGACGAAAATCTTGGTCGCATATAAAGCAACAGGACCTCCATCCACGGTCGGCACCATCAGATGCTTCTTCGTATCGCCGAAAAAGATCCGGTCGCGTCCACGTCCCAGGATTTCAAACAACCGCTCGTTAAACCGGTTGTTTCTATCGATTTCCTGAAGAGTGCATCTCCCCGAAACTTCCGACTGAAAGCCTGGCCGACTATCCGGATAAATCCGGAATAGCGTAACGATCCCGGGATTGTCGGGATTCGCGATCTCGATCTGAGGAATTTGCCGGATCAGGGCTTCCCGGAACGCCAGATTCACCTCGACCAATTGAGCCAGCAGCCGCTGATAGCCTTGCATGCCGAACGCCAGCAGAGCGCTGTAGATGCTGATGGAGCTGGCCATACGCGAGCATTCCAGCGTGTATCCGGTATGATAGTCTCCATATCCCCGATGTCCGACATAAGGCGTTTCATCCGGATGCAAATCGACGAGCCTAAGGTCCGCGGCATCCTTAACCAGGAATAAGCTTGTCAAGTATGGAGTCTGCCCGAGCTTCTGAAAATCGAAGCAAAGCGAATCCGCATAATGCAAATGTCTCATCCTGCTCCCAATGGCATGCAGTGCCTGTGCCACATCGGGCTTCAGTTCCAGGGGATTGGCTTCAAAATCGTAGTCGTTAAAGAACGCAAAGAATCCGCCCAGCGCGGAATCCGCATGAATATGCGGTCGGCGCAACCCGTACCTGAGCGCTACTTCCGCAGAAGCCGCGTAGATGTGCTCCACATCGTCTATGCCCATCGCATCCGTCGTTCCTGTCGTCGCCACGATGTAAACCGGGATGCCGCCCCGTGCGATGACCTCCTCCATTTTGCGGCGCAAATCGTTCACATCCATGGAGCTATCGGTTGTCGTACGGACCTTGATCAGGTTGTCGCTGCCAATCCCGCACGCTTCCATCGATTTGAACAAGCTGTAATGGGCCGAGTCGGAGCAGAACGCATACAAGTGATCAGGAACGCCTTTGCGTAAAGCATCGGGAGCAACTTTAGCTATCGCAAGCCGCAAGCCTGAGAATACGGCCCCTTGCCCGCCCCAGGTCGTGTAGCCCCCGCTTTTCAGTGCATCGTACCCGATGAGCTTGGACATCATGCTGATGACTTTCACTTCCGCTTCAGCTCCGGCAGGCCCGTACACGTCCCATAGATTATTTCCGTTTACCATAAATGCCGCAATCATGCCCAGAATTCCGGGGGTGCTCGCCATCGGCAATATATTCGTCAAAAAATATTTCGTGTGATACGGGTGGTTATGCAGCAATTTCAAAAGCTCGGTATTGACTTGCTCCAAAGGTATGCTATCCGCTGGAATCGAGCTGCTTCGAATGAGATCATTGTAGAAGTTTCCGGCTCGTGATTTATCTCCTTTCAAATTAACTCCGTCGGGATTTTTGAGTTCATCCACCCCTTTGATAATTTGTTCGATCAGCTCCAGAAGCATGTGGCGCCCCTGCGGGTTGCCATCCTCACTTGGGAATAACTGCTGTACAGTCGCAAGACTTCTCTCTGTCATGGCTCTCTCTCCTCTCTATTAGTCACGGTCTACCCGAATAATAAAAAAAGGTGAACATGGGACGGAATGCCCACACTTCACCAATTACGACCATGCAACTGGCTGACTTATCCTGGGGGATGAAGTCCCTATAGCTTTGCGTCCCTATCTTTCAATAGGTTTGCCTGACTATTTAGTTTGCAAGAGAACTATATTTCGGCAAAAAATGACAAATTGCCGCTTTCCAAGTTCGAGATAAAGTATATTATATTCCCAGAAAGAAGGCAACATAATTTACCATAAATTTAACTACCTGTATAATTAGTATTTTTGTACTGCTTGGATCGAGCTTACACCAGGAAACCCAGTCAAACCTGCTGCTGAATAAGAAATGCTTTAAATTAAAGTTTTCTATCAATTGATTGAATTTATCTATTTTACCGTTTATTGACTATTTCAAAGCGGCAGTGTTACTATTACGACATTAATCCCTATATTTCGCATAGAATTAATTATATTTATTCGTAGAGGGATTAAATAGGGAGGAAGCATCATGTCATTTCAACTAGTTATGGCCCAGCTAGGGTCGACGGACGACAAGCAGGTTAACCTGAACAAGGCGGAACAAGCACTAAGTGAAGCTGTGGGGGTCCATCACGCGGATATTGTCGTTTTTCCCGAGGTTTTTATGAGCTATTTTGCCGTAGGGACGCCACGAGAGGTCAAGCTGCAGGACGCGGAGAAACTGGACGGCCTTTTTGTAACGGGCATGAGGGAGTTGTCCAGGAAATACGGCGTTTGGACGATTTTCGGGATGAGAGAGCCCTCCGAGGATCCACAGGATGACCGAGTTTATAATTCTGTAGTCATTGTGGATGCGGCCGGAGAGATTGTGAGCACATATCGGAAGACGCATCTATACGATGCATTCGGGGCCAAGGAATCTGTCAGTATTAAGCCTGGAGATTCATTGTTCCACCCAGTTAAGACACCATTCGGCACGATCGGGCTGCTGGTCTGCTATGAGCTGCGATTTCCGGAGATATCCCGCTACCAAGCGGTACATGGAGCCGATGTAATCATCGTGCCATCTGGCTGGGTCCGGGGTCCGCTCAAAGAAAAGCATTGGCTCCATCTGGTGACCACCCGAGCGCTGGAGAACACCGCTTTCGTCGTCGCGTGCAACCAGGTCAATGATTTCTATATTGGACAAAGTCTTATTGTAGACCCGATGGGCGTGGCTGTGGCGCAAGGGGATGAAACGGAGTCCTTGATTCCTTACCGCATCGACCTGGACCGGGTGCAGGAAGTTCGGACGAAGCTTCCGTCCCACGTGCACTTGAGACCCGAACTATACCATGCGAAGGTTGGGAGCGAGACTCATGTTTAACGTTCAACCGAGAGTAGAAGGCGTCACACAGCCATTGCTGGACTTGTACCGCGAGATTAGCCCGTCCACGATCGGACATCTGACTGACTTCGGATTTGTCAAAGGGCTGCAGCCGTTGGCAAGACCCCTCCGCATCCTAGGTAATGCTCTGACGGTACGCATTCCTCATATCGATTCGACGGCTATACGTCATGCTTTAGAGCTTGCCCAGCCTCATGATGTGATCGTCGTGGATATGTCCGGGGATGAAGATCGGGCTTGCTGGGGTGAGTTTATCACCTACGCAGCGATAAGCAAGCAGGTTGCCGGCGCTGTGATTTCGGGCTGCGTAACGGATGTTCGCGCCATTGAGAAGGTCGGATTTCCGGTATTTGCGAAGGGAATCAGCGCATTAACGACCCGTTCTCTGCAGCTGGAGGGGGAAGTGAACACGACGGTTAGCATCGGCGGGGTAAGCATTCATCCCGGTGATTTGATCGTGGGCGATGATGATGGGATATTCGTCATTAACCCAAGAGATGCCCATGACATCGGGAGCGTGGCGCTGGACAAACAGGCCAAAGAAGCTATCCGCAGGAAGGAATTGGGCTACGACCTATAACCAGATTGAAGTAAACCTAATCACGCTACTGTGTTGTACATAGACAAGGGAGGATTTCATATGAATAGAAAACTTCGATGGAGCATGGCCGGCCAGATCGCGCTCGCCATGTCCTTGCTTTTATCCGCCTGCAGCTCTCCAAATGCCGCATCCACTCCTTCGTCGTCTCCCGCTTCAGGGAAAGCGGCAGAGGCCGTGAAGGCCAAGCCTCTGACCATTGCTTTGACCGGAGATGCAACAAGCCTGGATCCGCAGAATGCTTCGGATTCCATTTCCTCTCTGGTGACGTATCAAATCTTTGACCGGCTCGTTACGTTTAACGACAAGCTGGACATCGTTCCCCAATTAGCGGAAAGCTGGACCCATTCCAAGGACGGCAAGGAATGGACGTTCCAGCTGCGCAAAGGAGTGAAGTTTCAGGATGGTACACCGCTGAATGCCGAAGCCGTCAAGACCAGCTTTGAGCGCGTTGCGGATAAAAGCAAAAAACTGTCCCAATATACGCTCGTAGGACAGTTCATCGACAGCATAACGACCAATGGCGAATCGGAAGTCGTCTTTCATCTGAAGGCTCCGCAAGCCGCTTTGTTAAATAATCTTGCCGTGTCCCCCAGCGGCATCCTGAGTCCCAAATCCATTAAAGAAAATGAAGCGGGAATCTCCAAAAACCCGGTAGGCACCGGTCCTTTCCAATTGAAAGCATGGACGCCAGGGAATGAGCTCGTGCTTGAACCGAACCCGCATTATTGGGGGGATAAGCAGCAGGTAAGCTCGGTTACGTTCCGGACGGTTCCCGAGAATTCGGCGCGCGTCATTATGCTAGAATCCGGAGAAGCCGATGTCATCGAGAAGGTTCCGAATTCTGAGGTCGCAAGACTGGAAAAAAACAGCTCGCTGACGGTCCATTCCAGACTGACCAATCGTGTATTGTATATCGGAATTAACACGACCAATGCTCCGTTTAACGATGTCAAGGTTCGCAAGGCGTTAAATGCAGCGATCGATCGGGATACGTTGATCAATAAGCTGTATGAGGGACGCGTCAAGCCGGCAACTTCCTTCATCGCTCAACATACATTCGGCTATAGCAACGTGGGCCAATATACGTTTAGTCCGGAGCAAGCCAATCAATGGCTGCAGGAGGCCGGTGTGAAGCCAGGCACGCCGCTGCGCATTATTTTGGCAGGCAACACCGTTCAAGACCGGCCTGCCGCAGAATTTGTTCAGAACAGTCTGCAAAAGATAGGCTTCAAGGCCGAACTGAAGGTGCTTGAATTAGGCGCTTATCTCGAAGCTCTCAAAGATCCTAAAAATTATGATTTATTCGTAAGGGGAGCCTCCTCCACAACAGGGGATGCGGATACTTTGCTTCGGGACAGCTTCTTCTCGACCAGTACTTCCAATTATGCTCACTACACGAATCCGGAGGTAGACAAACTGCTGAAGGAAAGCGGAGAACAGGTCAACAAAGAAGAACGGCAAAAACTATACGCCACTGTGCAAAAAATCGTCAAGGAAGACGCTCCGTGGATTCCTCTGCATGAAGATTTGGCATATGTCGGATTATCCAAGAAAGTCCAAGGCATTACCTTCCTTCCGACGCTCTTCTGGGATTTGCGCAATGTGAAGGTTCAGTAAGCACGGAGCTGGCGGGATTCGGGACCAAGGAGGTGGCGCAGCTTGTATAGTTACATAGGAAAACGGATCCTGCAGATCATTCCAACCTTGCTGGGGGTTTCTATCTTTTGCTTTACCCTGATTCATCTGATCCCCGGCGACCCTGCCCATCTGATCGCCGGGATGGATGCAAGTCCGGGTGAGGTTGACATCGTCAGAGAACGGCTGGGGCTTGATATGCCCCTGTATGAGCAATATTGGAACTATCTGTCCCACCTGCTTCGGGGAGATTTGGGGATTTCGTTAAAAACGGAACGACCTGTGCTTCAAGAAATTATGACGAGATTCCCCAGTACGATCCAACTGACGGTGATGTCCACTATAGTGACCATCATCATCGGATTATTGGCCGGTATCGTGGCGGTCACTAAACCCAACGGAGGCAGGGACCACGCAGCCATGCTGTTCTCGCTAATCGGTATATCGATGCCCGTGTTTTGGCTGGGTATTATTCTTATTCTTGTTTTCTCGTATTATTTCCCGATTCTTCCATCCGGCGGCAGCAGCCAATTTAAGCATTTTATTCTCCCGTCTCTCGTGCTCGGTGTCTCGTCCTCCGCCGTGCTGGCCCGGCTTACCCGATCCAGTATGCTCGAGGTGATCCATCAGGATTATATCCGGACCGCACGAGCCAAGGGAGTCAAGGAACGGCTCGTGATTTACAAGCATGTGCTTAAAAATGCGCTTGTCCCGATCATTACCGTGATCGGGCTTGAATTCGGAAGCTTGCTCGGAGGGGCTGTCTTAACCGAGACGGTATTCTCCATGAATGGACTGGGCCGGTACATCATTCAATCTATTCAATTTCGGGATTACTCGGCCGTACAAGGTAGCGTTCTGTTTGTAGCTTCGATCTTTGTCGTGATTAACTTGATCGTTGATTTATGCTATGCGGCTGTAGATCCTACCATCCGCTATGAACGGAAAGGGGCGTAGCTCATGCAAGAGCCTCAGATCGCAGCCCCCTCCGCTCCCCGTTCCGAGGATAGGCCTCTCCTATCGGGACGCCCGGGATGGATGAAGGCAGCAGGCCGGCTGCGCCAAAATAAAAAAGCGATGGTCGGCTTCTGGATGGTGTCCGTATTCATCCTGGTCGCGGTATTCGCCAAGTGGATCGCCCCTTACGATCCGTTGGAGCAAAACATGGACATGCTCTTGAAGCCGCCTTCGTTCCACTATCTATTAGGCACGGACGAATACGGACGTGATATCCTGTCGCGTATGATGTACGGCGCGCAGATCTCGCTCATGATCGGTATTGTCGGCATGCTGGTCTCTCTGATCCTGGGCATGGCACTCGGTACGATTTCCGGCTATTTCGGCGGTGCGGCGGACATGATTATCATGCGGATTATGGATATTCTCATGGCATTCCCAGGTTTTTTGCTGGCGCTCGCCATTGTGAGCGTATTAGGACCCGGCATGACGAATTTGATGATCGCCATCGGTATTTTCTCCGTGCCTTCCTTTGCCCGCATCTGCCGCAGCTCCGTCCTATCGCTGAATCAAAAGGAGTTTATCGAGGCAGCCAAATCCATGGGCTCCGGCCATATGCGCATTATTTTCAATCATGTGCTGCCGAACAGCCTGGCTCCGATGATTGTGCTGTCCTCCTTGCGCATCGCCACTGCGATCCTCTCGGCATCGGGTCTAAGCTTTCTCGGCATGGGCGCTCAGCCCCCCACTCCCGAATGGGGCATGATGCTCAACACGGGAAGGGAATTTCTGCGATCTGCGCCTCATATCAGCCTGATCCCCGGATTAGCGATTATGTACGTTGTCCTGGGGTTCAATCTGCTTGGCGATGGTCTGCGGGATGCGCTTGATCCGAAAATGAAGCTCTAACGAGGAGGAAGTGCTTTTGGCACGTAAGCTGCTTGAACTGGAAGGCGTCAAAACGTACTTTTACACCGAGCATGGCACCGTTCCCGCCGTGGATGGGATCGATTTGGTTATTCATGAGGGAGAAACCGTAGGCATCGTCGGGGAGTCCGGATCAGGCAAAAGCGTGACCTCCCTGACGGCGATGAGGCTGACATCCGGAAAAATCGTTGAGGGCAAGATTACCTTTGACGATAAGGATATCTTGTCTTTGTCCGACAAGCAGATGCGTGAAATCCGGGGCAACGAGATGGCGATGATTTTCCAGGAGCCGATGAGTTCGCTGAATCCGGTATTTACGATCGGGGAGCAAATCGGCGAGGCGGTCAGGATTCATATGAAATACAGCAGGTCCCGTGCCCGAGAACGAGCCGTTGACATGCTGAAGCTGGTCGGTATCCCGCGCGCGGAACAAATCGTGGATGAGTACCCCCACCGCTTGTCCGGCGGGATGCGGCAGAGGGTAATGATCGCCATGGCTATGGCCTGCAATCCCAAGCTGCTGATCGCGGACGAACCGACAACCGCGCTGGATGTGACGATTCAAGCGCAAATCTTGGATTTGATGAGAACCATCAGGGAAAGCCACGGAACTTCTATTCTACTGATTACGCATGATCTGGGCGTTGTCGCCGAGATGTGTGATCGCGTAGTCGTGATGTATGGCGGGAAAGTGGTCGAAGCCTGCGACGTCCAGACCTTGTTTGCGAGTGCCAGGCACCCGTACACGCAAGGATTAATCCGGTCTATGCCGACACTCGAGACGGATGAACGGCGGTTATACTCGATCAAGGGAAGCGTACCGGCCCCGGGCAGCCTGAAGCAAGGCTGCAGCTTCGCCCCTCGCTGCGAGTATGCGACGGATCTATGCAGGACCACGATGCCTGAGCTTGAGCCCCTCGCACCGGACCATAGCGTCAGATGCTGGCTTACGGTCCCCGGCAAGGAGGATAACCATGAAGCAGCCCTTACTTGAGGTTAGAAATTTAAAAAAATATTTTCCGATCCGAAAAGGGATTCTCAACCGAACAACAGGCTATGTCAAAGCGGTGGACGGATTGAACTTCTCCATTTACCCAGGCGAAACGCTCGGCTTGGTCGGTGAAAGCGGCTGCGGCAAATCGACCACAGGAAGGACGATGCTCCAGCTGCTGAAGCCGACCGAGGGCGAGGTGCTTTACGAAGGTCGCAATCTCGTCGGTCTGCCCTTTGGCGAGCTGCGGCAAATCCGCAAAGACATGCAGATGGTATTCCAGGATCCCTTTGCTTCCCTGGACCCTCGTTTTACAGTCGGGCAGTTGGTCTCCGAACCGCTGGACATCCACCGGGTTCTCCAACGGAAGGCCAAGACAAGGCGTGTGGAAGAATTGCTGGAGGTTGTGGGACTGAGTGGACATTATGCGAACCGGTACGGGCATGAGTTCAGCGGAGGGCAGCGCCAGCGTATTGGGATTGCCCGGGCTTTGGCGCTTAATCCCAAGCTCATTGTAGCCGACGAACCGGTTTCGGCATTGGATGTTTCTATCCAGTCCCAGATCATTAACCTGATGCAGGATTTGCAGGAGCAATTTCAATTAACGTATTTGTTTATCGCGCATGACCTGAGTGTCGTCAAGCATATCAGCACCCGTGTCGGAGTCATGTACCTCGGGCGGATTGTAGAGCTGGGAGCTAAGCGGGATTTGTTCGATGCTCCGAAGCATCCCTACACACAGGCTCTCCTGTCGGCTGCGCCTCAGCCGAATCCGCTCCTGCGAAAAGAGCGCATCGTGCTGCAGGGAGATGTGCCCAATCCGGCCGACCCGCCTTCCGGCTGCGCGTTTCATCCACGGTGCCAGGCCTGTATGAGCATCTGCCGAACCGAGCAACCGGCGCTCAAGGAAGTCGATGGCCGGTATATCGCTTGCCATCTATACCCTTAGAACAACCAGTCCACTACCCCAAGGAGGAGTGAAATCATGGCCACAACCAGACGGTTAAAAGAAATGAGCTGGACGACGTTCGTCGAGCATAAGAAACATACGGACCTGGTCATTATCCCGACCGGCGCTATTGAAGTTTACGGCCCTCATCTGCCTCTCGGTTCAGATACGCTGCTGGCCGAAAAATTGGCCGAGCTGGTGGCTGAACGTGTCGGGGGCATCGTAGGACCGACGCTGGAGGCCGGCGATTCCACCGTGCTCAGTGAGTTTCCGGGCACGATCACCATACGGCCGGAAAGCTTCAAGGCTTATCTGGGAGATGTGCTCGACAGTCTTGTGAAGTGGGGCTTTACCCAAGTTCTGTTTATTAACGGACATGCCGGCAATGTCCCCTTGATTAATCAGGTGGTTAACCCTTATCGAAATGTCAGCGACCTCCGGTTCGCTCAGATCGATGGCTGGCGATTGGTCAAATCGCAGGAAGATCAGATCCTGGAGCCCGGACCTTGGACGCATGGGCATGCAGGCGAGGCAGGGACCTCCGTGTTGCTACATCTATACCCTCACCTGGTCGATGAGTCTCAGGTGAAGGATGAAGTACCCGACCATGCAGATCTCTTCCCGGAAATCATCAAGTATGACCGGCTTTCGAGCAAGACCCAGTCCGGTGTCATTGGCTATCCCTCCCGGGCGACACGCGACAAAGGCGAGGCGCTTGTACAAAAATCAGTGGACAAAATCGTCAGTTTTCTTCATGAAACCTGGGAGATCGCCCCTCTTCAACTGAAAAAGGAAGGCTCTAACGCGTAATCTGACTCCGGCCTGAAAAAACCGGCAAAAGCGGTATCGCTTTTGCCGGTTCGTGTTTTCTCCGCTTGATTTTCGATTATTCTGCCGGCAGCTCGACAATTCTGCCGGTAATCACCCCCTCAGTATCCCTGGAGAATTGAAGCGCCCAGTAGCGGCGACCGTTCCCGCTAAAGTGAACGGCATCCGAAAAACCAGTCTGTCCCTCCGAAAACAACTCGCTGATCGTGAGATTAACCTTCCAATCGTTATACGCATACTCAAATCTGCCTTGACCAACTTTGGTTACTTCTTTGACGGAATCCGGGATGACCGTGCCGGACGAAATTTTATTCCGCAGCTCTTCCATTTCGTTCCTCAATTGCTGTTCAGGATCTTCAGCAGAGGCAGCCAGAGCCGCATTTTTTTCCGTCGAGGGCTCCTTCAGCAGCTGCTGCAGATACGCTTCGGCCTTCGCATGGTCGGCCTTTGTCATGTCCAAGGGAAGGTCGAAGAGAAGCGCCACTCCTCCCTTGTAATCCGGCCTCAGGGTAATGTCCCCTGTATGTTCATCATAAGCAAATGCCTCCCGATCAAAGAAGCTGCCGCCGCTGCTGACAGCCAGGTACACCCCTCTGTCGGCGAACATTTCCATGCCGTCGCATTCAATCAGCCTGTACATGATGCCGTCCACGACCATCTCGCTGTAACCGCCATGCATCGTCATGATGTTTACCTGCCACGGCTTCTGGCCTCTAATCAGAGGTGAGACGAAGAAAGGCTCCTTCCCGTACTCAGGATCACTCGTAAGGGGCATGAAGCTTCCATCCTGTCTGGCGATCGATACGACGGCATAGGTTTTCTCAGGATGAATGTCGTGTGCTCCCCCGTCCCAATCGCGAAGTCCCGCTCCCGAGACGATCCCGTGCAAGGTGATGCGGTAATCGCCTGATGCGACGGATTGATTGATTTCGATGGCTTCGCTGCTTGCGAACGCTTGGGCCAGTGCCTTCTCTCCCAAGTGCTCGGCCACCTGCTTGGAAGTAAATAGCTGCGCAGCCGCGAAGGCTGTTATCGACATGACTAGCGTGCATAGGGCAACCAGCAAGCCTGCAGATATTTTCTTTCTCCTTCTGGAAACTCGCTTCAATGGATTTCCCTCCTTATACCGCTGGAGAATGCTGTGGTTCAAGGCTTCCTCAGGCTCCTCTGCCGATAGAGCTTGCGTGAGCGCCCGATCCCATTTCTCGGAATCATTCATAGGACTCCACCTCCAATATTTGTTTCATGGACTTTCGCGCTTGATGAAGTCTGCTTTTAACGGTACCTGACGGAATGTTCAAGGTGGACGCGATCTCATCGACGGACATTTCTGCGGTGTAATACATGTAGAGCGGAATCTTCAGCTTGTCGTTCAGCTTGTCTGCAGCAGCTTGGATCACATCGCGAAGCTCTCGAGACAGCACGACTTCCTCTGGCGTTGCCTCTCCTTCAGACTTACAGATCTTGTGTACGTCCTCATTGAGCTCAGCGGTAGGCGCAATTCTCTGCCTCCAGGCGAATTTCCGGCGGTTGTTGTTGCGTAAGCGGATCGCGATGGAAATCAGAAATCCCCTCGGATTATGATTCACGTCTAATTTGTGCAACACTTCCATCGCAGTTAGAAACGTTTCCTGATAAAGATCATCCGTATCCGCCTTATTTCTCGTAAGCTTGCTGCAAAATCCGTAGATCGCTCGGCCATGCAGCTTGATGAGCTCGTCTAACTCTTCAATATCCAAGTAGCTACTCCTTTCCAAATGGCCATTCACCTCTATATTGTCATAACCTGGCGAGAGGTTCACTAGATGGGTAGGCCTCGTAACAATTAGGGAACCTTTAAGCTTAGATTCAGGCCATCTTAAGTTTACCGCCTTACACTGTTGTTGCCCTTTGTACCATACGATGAAAAGAAAGGGTAGAAGGAATTCAGGAGGATGGAAGATGAATTACACAAAAATCGGAGCAGCCGGCGTCCTGCTCACTCTCTTGTTGAGCGGCTGTGGCACACAGGCGGCCACTCAGGATACCCCCAAGTCAAACGGAGCAACCCAAGGAGCTGCCGCACAAGCGGATTCCGCCGGACAGAACAAACCGGACAGGCCTCAGATGAATGAGCAGCAGCGGGAAATGATGACAACCTTCCAGTCGCTTATCCGAATGGATAAAACGGATGGACTCGCCATCACAAAGGAAGAAGCCCAGCCGATGCTGGCCGTGGTCCAGGATAGCATCACTAAGGGTGAGCTGACCAGCGACGCCCACGCGAAGCTAACCGAGAAGCTGACGGCAGATCAGAAAAAATACTTGGACGACAGCGCGGCCAAAATGAAAGAGCAAATGGACAAACTGAAGCAAGACGGCAACAGCGGCGGCCCGAGACCAGGCGGCCAGCGCCAGCAAGGGCAGGCTCAAGGCGATGCGAATGCAGCCAAGCCTCATTCTACCGATGCCAATGCCGGTAACGGCGCCAGCGGACAGCAGGACAAGGGCGGCCAAGACCGTGGCCAACGCGGCGGCGGCAACGGCGGTGGATTCACCGGCGGCAAAAATCCGAGCGAACAGCTGGTCGAGCTGCTGCAAGCCAAGCTGAAATAGTACGCTAATATGCCATACATAACCGGAACCTGTATGGCTTGCTAGTCCAGCAATCGAGCAGGACGGGGATACAAGCTCCGTCCTCTCACACTAATGTACATAACTTCGCTTCCTAGACATGCAAAGAGGCTGCCTCTTTGTTTAGAGACAGCCCCCAATGAATCCCACCCAAACTGCCGCCTATCATGGTTCATTAAATAATTGGCGTCAAGCCCAGCCGTCCCATCGGATAAACTAGGCGTTGTCGGGTGATGCATCCGAGCCATAGAGCTGACCGCAAGCTGCATCGATCTCGGAGCCGAATTGAGTTCTGACCGTAACCTGGATTCCCTTGGACTTTAGCAGTTGAACGAACATCCGGACATGATGACGATCAGATTGTCTGTAGCTTCGGGGCGTCGCTTCGGTCCAATTATAAGGGATTAAGTTCACATGGTAGAGATGCTCCCACGATCCTCTCCCACGCAATAAATGAGCAACAGCTTCCGCATGCCCGGCCGTATCGTTGATCCCCCTGAGCAGGATATAAGCGATGTACACCTTTCTCCCTGTTTGCTGGATATGTGAGTCCAGTGCTCTCATCACTTCCTGCAGCGGGAAGTGGTCATTAATAGGCATTAACTCGCTACGTTGGACATCGAAGGGCGAGTGCAGCGAGAAGGTTAGGTTCACTTGGGGGAAGTCCTTCGTCAATCTGTGTATGCCCGGCAGAATGCCTATGGTAGACACCGTAATTCTTCGGTGGCCTAAGCCAAATAGCTGCGGGTCCGTCAGGATGTCCAGCGCATCGAATAGGTGAGGATTAGCAAGTGCCTCTCCCATCCCCATGAAAGAAACACTGTCCAGGGCATGGCCGCTCAAGTGAAAATGCAGCAACTGGTCCGTTATTTCATCGGCCGACAGATTTCTCTTCAAGCCGATGGTGCCGGTCGCACAAAATCGGCAGCCAAATCCGCAGCCGCACTGAGACGATATGCAGTATGACTCCCACCCGCCTTTGTAGCTTAACCTCACCGCCTCTATACGCTCGCCATCTGCTAACGCAAACAAAATCTTGCTGACTTGCTCTGATGTCTGCTCTACGACCGGGGTAACGCTGGATAGTTGAGGCCCAAGCTCACGGCTCAATTCGTCACGTAATCGTGCAGGCAGCATCGTCATCTGTTCAAATTCACCGATCTTGTGCTTAAACACCGCGTTTGTGATTTGAGCATATCTATAACCCGGCTGCTTCAGGCTCAATAAGATTTGCTGAATCTTTTCATACTTCGATTTTGATTTCATGAATACTCCCTCTAGCACGGAGAAAAACGTAAAAACACCCATTTACCGGAGCTTTTGCGTTTTACTTGATCCAAACTATAGGAGGGATCACACAAAGCCATGAGACAGCTTCGCTAGGTGTCTCTGTATATAGAAGGATACATCTCCGGCACCTGCTTCATTTTTTGGTGAACCATGTCAGCGATCTGCTGGAGTGACAGGCTCACCTGATCATCGACAACTTCTTCCATCACGTCATCCTCCTTCAAGTTATGAGTTAGAGCTCAATAACCTTGGTTGCAATGTTCTGGCAAAACTCACGGTCATGCTCCACAAACAGAATCGTGGGCGAGTATTCAAGCAGTAGCTCTTCGATCTGCATCCGGGACATGATATCGATAAAATTCAACGGTTCATCCCATATATGCAAATGTACGTTCTCACATAGACTTCTGGCAATCAGTACCTTTTTCTTCTGCCCGCCGCTATAAGCCGAAATGTCCTTCTCGAATTGAATTCTGGAGAAATCGAGTTTTCTTAGGATCGATTTGAACAGACTTTCATCAATCCCATGCTCCTTGGCGTAGTCCGTTAAATTCCCCTGTAACTGTGAAGTATCCTGCGAAACATAGGATATCTTCAGCTGACTTCCCTTCCGGAAGGTACCCGTATAGGGGATGTTCTGACCGCAGATGAGCTTGATGATACTTGATTTGCCGGAGCCGTTCTTACCCGAAAGCGCAATTCGATCCCCCTGCTCAATCGTAAAGCTGATATCGCGGCAAACTTCCTTCTCCCCGTAATCAATCGAGACATGGTCAAGCTCGACCAGTTGATGTTTATGAAAAGCTAGCTGCGAAATCTTCAAGGCTTCCGAGGTTTCGATATTATGAAGAAGCTTGGACCTGTCTTCAATCGCCGATTGCTGTCTTTGCTCGATGGATTTAGAGCGTTTCATCATTTTGGCTGCCTTATGGCCAATATACCCTTTATCCACCTTGGAGCCGGAATTTCTGGTGCCGTTCTTCGTCTTCTCCACTTCGTGGGACCAGTTGCTCGTGCGCTGCGCTGCATCCGACAACCGTTTGATGTCCTTCTTCAGCTTCTCGTTCTCGGCCAGCTCGAAGTGATCCTGTCTCTGCTTGTTTTCCCACCAGTCAGAGAAATTGCCTTGTTGAATCTCGATGCCGGTCTTGTTGATGGACAGGACATGATCCACGCAGTGATCCAGGAAGGACCGGTCGTGAGACACCAGAATAAACCCGCTTTTGCTTTTCAAGTAATGACTGACAATTCGCCTGGCATGCAAATCCAGATGATTCGTAGGCTCATCGATGAGCAGAAAGCTATTTTCTTTGAGAAACAAAGCCGCCAGCAGCACCTTCGTCTGCTCGCCATTGGACAAGGATTCGAACGGCCGGTATAAAACATCCTCCGAAACCTGGAGCAGCGACAGCTCGCGCATCAATTCCCAGAGCTGATAGTCCGGAACCATCTCCTCGATGATATCCAGCGTTAGATTTTCCTTGTGCTCCACTTGGAAAGGAAAATATTCGAAGCCGACCTTGGCGGAAATCGTGCCGCTGTATTCATACTCACCAAGCAGCAGCTTGAGAAACGTGGTCTTGCCTCTGCCGTTTCTTCCCGTAAAGCCTAGCTTCCAATCGGTATCGATCTGGAAATTGACGTTTTCGAAAATGTTATCGTAGCTGCCGTCGTAGGCAAACGTCAGGTTGGTTACTTTGATTGTTGACATAGAATCCATCCCTCCTGGTTGAAAAAACAAAAAGAGCTACAAGAAAGTTACCTTCTTGTAGCTCAAATAAATACGGCAAATCCAGCCCAAAAAAGGGCAGGACATGCCTATTCCGTTTGAGTTGAAAAGAATAAGTAACTTTCTTGCCCATAAAAAAATAAAACAAGCGAGATTTTTCGCTTTGACCCGTTTTATTCTTTTACATCATCAGCAAGAAATCCTACATTATTCTCTTCAACTCCTGTCATTAAGTTACAGTCATCTTATCATACCCACTTTATAAATTCAATCCTGCGGATAGGTCTCTCTCAGGAACTTGACCGATTGACGGATTAACGCCTGCAAGACATCCACGTGAATATCGGCTACTTTATTGATATAGACACAGCCTTTACCTGAGGTGTGTTTGCCGAAATTCTCCAGCAGCTCCTCCCGCTTCGTATCTCCAGTGGCAAAGTACAGACTGATCTTCGCTTTTCTCGGGGAAAAACCCACCAGCGGCGCATCTCCCTCGTGACCGGACTCGTATTTGTAATGGTAGGAGCCAAATCCGATAATGCTAGGTCCCCACATTTTGGCCGGATAGCCTGTCGTTTCCGTAAACATATCTAACAGCCTGTAAGCATCCGCGCGCTTGCCCGAATTCTCGATCTGCTCGATAAACTCGATGACACTATGATCGGTTTCTTTGGTTTTCAGCTCGTACATAGAAAGAATCCCTCCTATACTCGTCCATATTTCCGGCTTTCTTCCCGCTTGCCGACTATGTTATGATTAAATAATACGAACATGTACCGCGGTACCGCAAGTCGCAGGAAAGGAGACATGCGCTGTGACTACCTTATCAGACCAACAGTTCTCAAGAATTTCACGCGCACTGGCTGAGCCCCGGCGCTTCCAAATGCTCAAAGAAATCGGTGCTTCGAAAGATCCGTTAGCTTGCAGCGTCCTGCAAGAAACCCACGATGTAAGTGCACCTACGATCTCTCACCATCTCAAGGAACTGGAAACGGCAGGCCTTATTCGAGGGATACGCGAAGGCAAGTTTATGAGCTATGTCCTTCAAGAAGAGGTGCTGCGCGCCTATCTGGATCAGCTCTCAGACATTATATAATCGGCCTACATCCTAATCGTATCATATCGCTTTGTTCGAGGAGCCATTCGGCTCCTCTTTTTTTATGGCTTGACGAATTCTTCATCAATATGATACTTTTACAACTGTCTAATTGTTTGAAGAGAAAAGGAGATGCCTCGACATGCCAAGATCCAAATCACTCATGGTTTTCATCCTCGCCTTCGGTATCTTCGGCATCATTAATACCGAGATGGGCATTATAGGCATATTGCCGCAAATCGCCGTGAAATATGGGATTTCCGTATCCCAAGCAGGCCTGCTTGTTAGTCTTTTCGCGCTGGCCGTTGCGATTGCCGGACCCATTCTGCCCTTGCTATTCTCCGGAGTCAATCGCAAGGCGATTATGCTCTGTGTCGTAGGGCTGTTCGTGATCACCAATGTGATTGCCATTTTTGCTTCTAATTTTACCATAGCCCTCATAGCTAGAATTGTCCCGGCCTTTTTTCATCCCGTTTATTTCTCGGTAGCCTTTACTTCGGCCACCAGCTTTGTCAGTAAAGACCAGGCTCCCAAAGCGATAGCTCGGGTCTTCATGGGCGTTACGGCAGGGATGGTCATAGGCATCCCGATCACGTCATTTATCGCAGATGTCTCGACCATTGAAATGGCCATGCTGTTCTTCGCTGTAGTTAATGCCTTAGCGTTTATCGCGATTCTCCTATTCGTTCCGTCTATGCCTGTTATGGAAAGAGTATCTTACGGTACGCAGCTAAGCGTACTGAAAAAACCCGTCCTTTGGTTAAGTATGATAACGGCCGCATTCGTCTTGTCAGGCATGTATGCCGTCTTCAGCTTCTTTGCCGAGTACTTGGATAAAGTCACCCGCATGTCTGGAGGCCTCATCAGCCTGATGCTGGTCTTATTCGGTGGAGCGGGCATTATCGGTAATTTGTTTGCCGGTAAATGGCTGAGTCAGCATGCGGCTAGAACGGCGCTCTTGTTCCCTTTTGGATTAGGAGTCATCTATTTGCTGGTTTATCTCATGGGTGCGTTCACCATGCCGATGGCCGTTCTTATCCTCTTGTGGGGCGTTCTTTTCACGCTTGGACTCAATATCTCTCAATACTGGATTACATCAGCCGCTTCAGAAGCGCCTGATTTCGCCAACGGCTTGTTTGTCGCCTTCGGCAATCTGGGTGTCACGATAGGCACCTCCGTTGGAGGACTTTTTGTCTCAGGCATGGGAACTGAGCACGTCGTGTGGAGCGGTATCTTATTTATGGTGCTATCCTTCGTAACGATTGCGCTCAGAACCTCGATGTACCGTACCAAGCAGGTGAGCTCTGGTTAACGATTCACGGGATCATTCGATCCATCGGGCACGACCTATCACGCCATAAAGATGACCGCAGTCATAAGTGACTGCGGTCATCTTTATGGCTTTCTAACAGGTTGTTACAACCATGCCTGGTTAAGCTTGGTATCCCTAGCAGCTGCAAGCTATTCATCAAGATTCAGACCCATCTCCTGATACATCGTCCTCTCCAGATAGTCATGCAAGTAAAACCGCGACCTCACAAAATGCTCAGCCATATCCGCCGGCTGGAACCGCTCCAGCACGGTCTGCATCCGGGGGCGCACAGCCTCCCGGCCGCGACGGTTTCTCTGATAGTTGTTCAGCAGGGAACGCCATTCGGCTTGATCCCCAGGATAGAGCTCCCAGCGATACACATATTTATGGATCGTCCGCGACCGGTCCGTCGCCTCCTCGAAGCTATGCATGATTTCAATTAGCTCAGCATATTCTCGGTTCTTGCGAACCTCGTCCATCAGCTTCCAGATGATATCGTAATAGTCCTCGATACGATAATGACCTAGCTTGCCGTGACCGACCTCCGGGCTAATGCCATGGAATTGATGCAGGAACCGGTCAATAAACGTGTCCGTATCGCTGCCGCGGTTCCAGCACAGGTCGGCATGGAGCAGCATCGGATACCAGGTTGTCTCGAACACGCCGTATGGAACCCCCAGGCTGAACGGCCCCGTCCAATTCGTCGCCACGCTGCAGTCGATGCCGAGCTTATCCGCTGTCTTGTTCCATTGGAGCAGGTTATCCACCCGGTTCGCAATGACCGGATAATTCTGATGCTCCGCCCCGTCGAAGCTTCGGACAGCAGGAGCCCCCATCACTCGGATGCCCAGCTCACGAAACTTGGCTGTGAGCGCCGATACTTCCGCATCGATATTTCGCCCGTTGTAGATCCAGATCATGGCTACACTGCGTTTATCGAGATGCTGGAGTTCCTCTAAGGGACACTTATCCAGCATGTCGTGCCAGAAGATCGGCGTCTTGCCCCGGCTGGCTGCATGGTCAATCAGGAGATTAAGGAAAGAGATAAAGGCCCTCTCCCTGACTCCCTCGAAACGCTCCTGGCAATCCGGACATTCGCAGAGACTGTACACCTCGTCACAGCCGAGATGAATGTAGCGGGAATCGGGATGGCGATCCATGATCTCGCCCAGCAATCCCTTGATCAGCTCAAACGACTCTGGCTTGGACGGACATAGCTCGCCCGTCGACTTCTCGGTTTCCCTCAGATGCTTATAGTTCTCATGTCGCAGCACATATTCCAGATGACCGAAGCTCTGCTGCAAAGGAATGATTTCGATGAAATACAGGAATGCCGTCTGCTTCAATTGCTCCAGCTGCTCCGCTTCGATCGCATGCTTAGGATGAGCCAAATCCGGATAAGCCTCAAAGGGGAACTTGTCCTCGTATTCGATCAGTACCGAATTGATTTTGTAGCGGGCGGCATCCGCCAAGTAGGCATGCAGCAGCTCAGGCTTGGAATAAGTTTGGCGCAAATCGTAATTCATGCAGCGTAGAGCCGTATCCGGCCAATCGACGATCTCGACGGCCGGAATCGCTTCATACAGCTCTACCAGCTGCAGCAGCGTCTGCAGCCCGTAGAACAGACCTGCCGAATCCAGCGCCTGGATGATGATCCCGGTGCCATCCGCTTGAAGATGATAACCTTCGCGCTTGCCGCTGAGAAGACGAGCAGTCTCCTCCATGATCCCCGCATGGTCCTGTCGAGCAGCGCTGTCCTCCTGGTCGCGATCCACCGAGTCTATGCGAATAGCATAACCCTCGCCACCAAGCTTCTCGCTGAACACTAGCCCAGGGAATAGGCGGCGGCAGTGCAGCTCCAGCCGGGGGTCGGCCCTCTCCATCATCAGCGTGACTCTTGGCTCTTGGGGGAGGTGAAAGCTGTCTCCGGGTAAAAAGCTTAGCTGCTTGACTTGCGGTATGAAAGCGATCATATGTAATCCTCCTCGGTCTGCCACCCTTGTGTCATCGTCGTTCTCAATCATATTCGCCGCTCATTTCCTGTAAAATGCCGGCCTTGCAGCAGTTCAAAATCCGCAGGCGCCCTGCGACCCGGTCAACTTGTACAAGATCCGCTGGAGCGCCCACCTTAAGACCTTGCTCCTGAGGCAATCCGAGCATCGCTGCTGGATGCAGGGACGCACAGTCCCAGGCATCCTCCAGTGACGCCAGCCCTTGGTCCGCAAGATAAGCGACTTGCTCCTTCAGCAGCCTAGCAGAGCCTGCCAGCAGCTTCGGATGATCGGCCAGATGCAGCCTTCCTTCCTCGGTCAGCACCACATCCCCTCCGATATGAGGGTGGTAACGGCCTGGCGGCATTCCGCTGAAGGATACCGAATCACTGACGACAATTGCCCGTTCGCCCTTCATCCGCAGGATAACCTTCAGTACAGCGGGCGGGAGGTGGAAGCCATCTGCGATCATGCAGCCGTACAGCTCATCGGCAGCCAGCTGCTCCCACAGGTAGTTCGGATGCCGGGGAAGCGTCAGATGCGTTCCGTTACCCAGATGGGTGGACATCACGGCACCGGCCGATACCGCTTCCCGAATCTGCTCAGCGGTTGCTCCCGTATGCCCGATGGAGACAATGACGCCGCTCTCCGCGCAGCGCGAGATGAAGGACAGCGCTCCCGGCCATTCGGGAGACACCGTCACCATGCGAATCCTCCCTTCCGCTGCGTCTTGCCATCTGCAGAAGGCGGACCAGTCCGGCGGACCGACATGCTCAAGCGGATGAGCACCCCGAGGACCGTCCTCCGGAGAAATAAACGGACCTTCCAGATGAATCCCGACTATGCAGGCCGCAATGGCCGGATAGCTGCGGGCTGCTCCAGCAATGGCGCCCACAGCTTGCTCGATCGCCTCCGGGCTGTTCGTGATGACCGTCGGACAATAGGTCGTCACTCCCTCCCGGAGCAATGCTCTGGTCATCCGCAGCACCGTATCCGGCCTAAGCGGAAGCGTGTTCATATCTAGACCGAAACAGCCGTTCACCTGCAGATCGATCAGACCGGGAGCAAGCCATGATAGGCTCCCGGCTTGGTTCGAATGGGCGGCAGCGAAGATATCGAGGATCCGCCCGTTCTCGATATGCACGAAGATAGGCTCTCCTGTTCGATAATGCAATCCTTCCAGAACAAACTTGGTTTCCTTAACCATACAGCCGTCCCCCTCTCATCCTGACCGTTACCCGAGCTGACCAAATGAATCGGTATCCAAGTACATCGTCGCTCTCGGATGCGTACGCAAGATGGAAGCCGGGCAGGCCGTCGTAATGGGACCATGGACCGTCTGCTGTACAGCATGCCGTTTTTTGACGCCAGGAACGATACCATACAGCTGTTCCCCGGACATCAGGGCCGGAATAGTCAACGTGATCGCATGGGTAGGCACTGCCTCGAGCTCAGGGAAACAGCCGTCATTCACCTGCTGCTGCCGGCATGCCCTATCCAGCTCAACTGCCTTAACGAGACGGGGGTCCTCGAAATCCGCTACCGGAGGATCGTTGAAGGCGATATGTCCGTTCTCCCCAATACCAAGACAGACGATATCGATCGGTCCTTCCCGAAGCATAGCCGAATAACGCGCACATTCCTCTTCGATGCTGCCCGTGCTGTCCAGAAGCTCCACTCTTCCGGGCTGCACCAGGCTGAACAGGCGATCGTTCAAGTAGTTGCCGAAGCGCTGGGGAGCCGACTCGGACAGTCCGATATACTCATCCATATGAAAAGCGGTGATGCGGGACCAATCTATCCCTCTTTCTTGCACGAGCCCTTGGTATAGCTCATCCTGCGATGGAGCCGCGGCGAATACCATCCGCACCTGCCCCTTCGATGCCAATAGCTCTCTCAGCCTCGCTCCAACCTGTGCTGCTGCAGCCGCTCCCATGGCTCTGCGGTCTTCATACACGTTGACCCGCAGCTTATCCGCTACATGCGTCATAACCGGCTGACACTCGTTAGTCATACCTGCCTTCCATCCTCTCTGCGGGTTCAATCTTAGCCTTACTTAATGATCCGGGCATAAGCTCCCTTGTACGTATTCAGCAGCTTGTCAACGCCGAGATTTTTCATCTCTCCCACATATTGATCCCACTCTTTCAAGCTTCTGGAGCCGGTAATGAACTTGGCGAAGTTCTCGTCACGATGCTTTTGTATCGCTTGACCCGTAAGCGAGATGACTTCATTTTCGCTTTCCGTAAAGGCAGGGCGCGGCTGCATCGCAGGCGGGTCATACTTGGCTGCTTCCTTGTACGCATTTTGCAGATCCTTGGAGAACAACGACAAGTGAGCGTTGTAGTCGATCCATGTGTACGTGCCGCTTGTCTGCAATCCCGTCTTCTTGCGCATGTCGGTTACATCTGTGAACTCGGGCTTGAATTTAATCGTATCGCCTTCCTTCACGAAGGTTTCGCCCTCTACGCCCCAGCTGGTCAGCAAGCGTCCTTCCTCCGAATAGAAGAAGTCCATAAATTTCATGACCTCCTTAATATGCTTGGAAGTCGATCCCACCGTTAAGCCACTCTCCAGGTAGTGGAAATATGGATTTTGCTGTTTGCCACCTGCTATGCCAGCAGGAGGAGCCATGAACTGCATATGAAATGCCGGATTTTCCTTCTGCATCGCGTTGTTAAAGAAATCGACGCGGCTAATGTAATCGAACGTTACGAACGCCTTGCCTGTGGAGACCATATCCTGCCATTGCTTGGTTTGACTGGACAGGAAGTCAGGGGGGATCAACCCTTCATCATAGAAGGTTTTCCACATGCCAACCATAGCCTTGTAATTGTCTTCGATGGGTCCGTAACGCCATTCCTTCTTATCCGTGTCATAATACGCCCCTTCTCCGGTCTCGAAATTCACGGTCATATGGGCGTTCATTTCATCCGGAATTTGACCGTAGCGAATGGCGAGCGGATAGCTGCCCGGGTATTTGGCTTTCAGCGCTTTCAGCACCTCGTGCAGCTCCTCATAGGTCTTGGGAGCCTTCAGCCCTTCCTTCGTGAATACGTCTTCCCGGTACAGCCAGATCATCCGATTCGTTTCTCCGAAGCCCTGGTTCGGGAACATATACATTTTCCCGTCGGCCGATAAAGCAGCCTTAGCTTCCTCCGGATATCGCTCCATCCATTTCTTCAAATTTGGCATGTCTTGGATATACGGCAAGATATCTACAAGCGCGCCGTCTTGACCGAACCTGTTGGCTTGCCTGCGGTTGGACATGTGCATCAGATCGGGCATCGACTTGGAAGCAACGATCATATTAAGCGATTCGTCCAGCTTGCCGGACGGCGTCTGTACTTTCAGCGTAACGCCTGTTTTCTCCTTCAGCCACTTCCACACCGGCCAATTCTCCGTATAAGGGAAGGTCGGGTTGTTATCCAGCAGGGCCGTGAACGTTCGGCTCGGAAGTGCGGATGCTTCGCCTTTCCCTTCATGGGCCACTCCATTGCTAGAACCCGATGATCCGGCAGGGTCCGATTCGCTTTGTTGACAACCTGCCAGCAGCGTTACCGCCATCATGGCGGCAACAACTGGTTTCATAACTGTTGTTCTCATACCAGCAACTCCCTCTTGTTAAGTAGATGCGATCTGACGACTAGCGGCTTGGAGCCTCAGAGGCTTTAACCTTTTACCGCTCCAATCATGGACCCCTTGACAAAATATTTCTGGACGAACGGATACACGATCAGGATCGGAAGCGTAGACACCATAATCGTGGCATACTTCAACGATTCTTCAACAATCTGGTTATCACCTCCTATTTGGGTTACCTCTCCTGAGCTGACGCTGCCGGCAAGTACCAGATTCCGCAGGAGCACCTGCAGAGGGAACAGATCCGGGGAACGCAAGTACAAGAGCGGGAACATAAAATTATTCCATAACCCCACCGCATAGAAGAGGGCGATGGTCGCAAAGGATGCCTTGGACAGCGGAACGATAATGCGCAAGAAGATCCCGATATCGTTCAGTCCGTCCATCCGTCCCGATTCCTCCAGCTCCTTCGGAATACCGGAGAAGAACGTCCGCATCAGAATCAGATTCCAGGTGCTGACGGCTCCCGGAAGCACCATGCCCCAGATCGTATCCACCAAGCCCAGGGAGCGGACAACGAGGAAAGTAGGAATCATCCCGCCGCCAAAAAACATCGTGAAGACAATCAGCATCGTCAAGGGCTTATGGAACGCCATATCTTTGCGGGAAAGCGCATAGGCGCCCATGGACGTCACGATCAAGGCGATGACGGTTCCGAGAACCGTGTAGACGAGCGTATTCTTGAAGGCAACCCACATCTTCGGATCGCCCAGAACCAGTTTATACATGTTGACATTCAGACCTTTGGGCCAAATCGTAACCTCATTCTTCATAATGTAGATGTCGCTGCTAAGCGATACGGCGAGCATATGAAGAAACGGATACAGCGTAACGACGACGACGAAAAGCAGTACCATGGAACTTAGAACGTTGAACATCGTTAAGGATTGCCGATTCATAACCGATCCCTCTCTTCTACCATAGGCTGGTCTCGCTTACCCGTCGGCTGATATAGTTGGCACTGCAGATGAAGATCAGGCTGATGATGCCCATGAACAGGTCGATCGACGCGCCGTAGCTGAAGTTGCCCTGCACGATCCCGATCCGGTACACATAGGTGCTTATAATATCTGCCGTCTCGTAGATGGCCGGGTTCTGCAGGAGGAATACCTTCTCGAAGCCGATCTCCAGCACCGAGCCTATATTCAATATGAGCGTAATGACGATAGCGAATGAGATACCCGGCAGCGTGACATGCCAGAGCTTGCGCATTCGGCCTGCCCCGTCCATACTCGCCGCTTCATACAGCTGCGGGTCCACGGCAGTCAGCGCTGCCAAATAAATAATCGTCTCCCATCCGATATGCTGCCAAATCTCAGAGAGTACATAGATGCCCCGGAACAGCTCCGGATGCATCATGAAGTTGATAGGCTCGAACCCGAGTGCCTCAATCATGCGATTGATCGTGCCTCCCGTCGGCGACAAGAACATAATGACCATGCTGGCCACAATAACATTGGATATGAAATGAGGCAGATAGCTCACGGTTTGGACAAACCTCTTGAACACGACCACTTTCACTTCATTCAGTAAAAGCGCCAATAGGATCGGGGCTGGAAAGCCGAACGCCAGATTACACACGCCCAAGACGAAGGTGTTTTTCATCAGCAGCAGGAAATCCGGATTTTCCAGAAACATTCGGTAATACTTGAAGCCTACCCAGTCGCTGGCCCAGATGCCCTTGAACAAATTATAGTTCTTGAAGGTGATGACGAGCCCGAACATCGGCGCATAACGGAATACCAGATAATAGAGAAGGCAGGGGAGGAACAAAAGCCACAAGTACTTGTTTTTATGCCACATCCGTTGAAACCGTCTTGGCTGCACCAGCTCAGGTACCAGAACCCCCTTTCTGAGCGTATCTTTCATTTCACTTGCTTGAGCCATACACATATCTCCTCTATGCATAGTAGGTGTCAGAACATCTGCCGCCAAGGAAGAACCTTGTGTCTGCATTATAGCGGGCAATGACTGCACAAATATATCCTCAAGTTATACGGCTAATCACCTGATCATCCAATAACGTGAAAGATGTGTATGAATCATCAAAAATGAATATTGTTCATACCAGGCCCGCACTTTATGATAAAATTGTTAAAACCCTTCTGGAGGTTTTTCATGAATAGAACATCGCGGTTCAAGCTTGCTTCCAGTAGCTTGTTCGTCAAGCTGATGCTGAGCTTCCTCAGTGTGATTCTGCTGCTCGCTGCCTTTAATCTGTTTTCGTATATATACTTACGGAACAAACTCTACAACGAAATCATTCGGTACAATGAGCTGGGCATCAAGCAGACGGTAGAAAACTACGAGAATCATTTCCGCTTGACCCAGAATATGATCCTCTCACTCACCCGAACCGATAAGTGGATTCCCAACATCAGCATCTTGAGCCATGTCAAGGAAAACCGGCGTTATGACAAAATCAATGAAGTGAAAACGGACCTGACGACCCTGTACACAAACCCTTTTCTGCATTTTGACAATTTCATTCTGTACTTCAAGGACGATGGTTATGTGGTGGAGAAGGAAGGCACCAGCAGCGCCGAAGACATGTTCACCAAGTATTATTCCAGCGAAGCTTATCCGTTTGATTTCTGGAAAGGCATGTCCACTGACAACTACTCTCTGAAAATTTTGCCAACCGCCGTCTTTACCGAGAAGTCGATGAACTCCGTGCGTTCAATCGGATCGCAGATGCCCCTGGTGATCAAAGCAGCTCCTTATGAGAACGTTTACTTTATTATCATGATGAATCCGCAGAAACTGTTTGCTGCCTATGCCGGTGCCGGCAATACCCCGTTCTATATCATGGATCAAGAAGGAAGAACCCTGTTCGCCTCCCACGATTCGGCAGAGGCCCAGCTTCCGGCTTCTTACCAGGAGGGCAAGCATCATGAGCTCAACGGCGACTTTTTTTATTTCTATGAAAAAGGGGCTGACACCGGGCTCACCTATGTCCGCGCTGCACCGATCGCAACCATTACCTCCGAGATGCTGAAATTGAATATTTGGCTCGTTACCCTGCTTGTGGCGGCTATCCTGATCAGCGTCGTGACTTCGGTGGTGCTCAGCCTGCGGCTTAACCGCCCTCTGCGGCTGATGATCGAAACGCTTGAGCGCAAGCAGGCTGAAGCGCTGCCCACGAGCAATATCAAGGAGTTTGCGATTATTAGCGACCGGATGAGCAGCATGATGAAGACGAATGAGCGAATTCGGCTGGATTTGGATAAGAAAAATACACTAGTGCGCCAGTATGCCTATACCAATAAGGTGAAGAATATTCCGATGAGCCTGTACCTGACAGAGCTGGAGGATGCCGTACAGTTGGATCAGCCTTACGCGGCCGTCCTTTACGAAATCAATTTCAAAGATCCTTCCCTCAACTATGACCAAGAAATTCAATTGCTGCGGAAGCTGATTCATAGCATATTCAACACAGCTGACGATCAGATTGTGACGCTACAGATCGAACAAAATCAGCTGATGTCGCTGATTTTCAATCCAAGCTCCAGAGACGAAATTCTTGGCACCCTGGGCACACTTAAGCAGCTGCTCCTTGCCGACGATTATCTCTATCTGACCATCGCCGTCAGCCCGTTATATACAGAGGAAATGCCATTCACCGATGCCTACGAGCAGTTGTCGCTTCTACTGAAGGAAAAGAGGCTTGTCGGGGAGACACAAATTATCGTGGAGCCTCGCATGATCTCATGGAAAGCTTTTAGCTGGAAGATGACGCAGAAGGAGGAACTGCATACCCGCCTCCTGACCGGGAGCGAGGAGTCGGTATTGGAGTGGACTGACCGGCATGTGGATCAACTGGTGCAGAAGGATGCCGCCTCGGAGGTTTTCCAAACCTTTGCCCGTGGAGTCGTCGAAGAAGTGGAGAAAACTTTGGTGAAGCTGAATCTTCAGAAGCAGGCGGAGACAAGGAAGCGTTCAAGCCTTGACCGCTTGGGCCAATTTTACTCGTCGGAGCAGTACAAATCCTGGTTCAGAGAGCTGCTTCGTCCCGCTCTGGCAGCCATACGAACCCATAGCAAGACCAAGGACCCGATCACAAGCTTTGTAACGGAATATTTGGATCAGCATCTCTGTGAAGATATTAACCTGGACCTTGTGGCTGACAAGCTGAACATTACGCCAGGCTACCTGTCCAGTTATTTCAAAGAGAAGACCGGCACTAACTTTAGCGATTACTTGAACGATCTTCGGATCAGCCGCGCCAAGGAGCTGCTCACGAATGTGGAGCTGCGCATCCAGGACATCGCGGTTCACGTAGGCTACCAGAACGTCAACTCTTTTATCCGGATGTTCAAGCGCTATTCCGGCATTACCCCCGGTGAGTACCGGAAGCGGAGTTTGGGAAGCTCGTAGAGAAGGAACACGAACCAGGAGTCACGGTGAACGTGGCCCTGGTTCGTGTTAAGCTATAATAAACGATCCGAAGGAAGGAGCGATTTCAGATGGAAACCGTGGAATTCATCGCTATCAGCGCCTTAATCCTGTCTCTCCTGCTTCTGCTCAAAGTATTCAGTCTGCAGCGGCAGCTCCATGAAATCAAGTCAGACCTGCAATGGCTTAGCAGCCAGCCGGAAGGTTCAGGATCACCTAGGCCCAGCGAGCCTCCTGCTTCACCAAGGACCCGCATAAGCTCCCCTCCCCCTGTAAATCTTGATCAGAGATTACGCGCACTGCTTGCTTCAGGAAAAAGAATTCAAGCCATCAAAGAGTACAGAAACGCGAGCGGACTCAGCCTCCAAGAGGCCAGAGAATATGTGGATGCCCTGGAACAGAGCCCGTATTGATCCGCAATTGCAGCAGATAATCCAAGCGGTTTAGTTGGTATCCGTCAGGGACCTGGCAAGACGAAAGCCGAGATCATCGATTCGAAACGTCGGGTGACTGCGGCGGCGGCATGTCGCTCCGCAGCCCCTGGCCTCTTCCGCCCAGCTGCCGCCGCGGAAAATTCGGTAGGAGCCATATACGTTCGCATCGTACAAGTCCCAGCACCACTCCCAGACATTCCCTAACATATCGTAAAGGCCCCAAGCATTGGGCTGCTTTCTACCCACCTCCTGCACCCTGCCCTCAGCATTTTCATGATACCAGGCTATGTCATCGAGCTCGCCGTACCGGTATCCGGTCGTTCCGGCCTTACACGCATATTGCCACTCCGCTTCTGTAGGAAGACGATACCCGTCCGCCTCTGCGTTACAGACGACACGCTCGCCGTCCTCGCTCACCGAGTAGCATACCTTTAGCCCTGCCTGTCGAGACAGCAAGTTACAAAAAAGAATAGCATCATGCCACGAAACATCCACAACCGGAGTCTGGCTTTCGTCTTGAGGTTCCACTGACTTGTGCATGATGGAGTCATATAAGGCCTTCGTAACGGGAACAGGCGCAAGCATGAAAGCATGCACCTGCGCCGTCCATGTTGCCTTTATGCGATCATCTCGTAATGCAATTTCGCCCGAGGGAATGGTTACCATCGAATATTCGGCCTGAGTAGTCCATATGTTTGACACCTATCGTCCTCCCGGCTCCGTCTTCTATTTCAACCTACTTAACTTTTCAATCCCTTGCTGTTCGGTTGGCAGGAAAAAAACATCTTTTCCGTTATTACTTTCGTAGATGAAATCTCGAAGGCTCTTGCTTGCATACCCCGAGAAATCTCCGATAATAGCAATCTTTACATGATAATTGATAAACTTCTGAAGAATTTCGCCAGCAAGGCGTGTTTTCAAATCAAAAAAGCTTTCGCTCAACAGAGATTTATTTAGCACGATCCGATGGCAGCCCGTTTCATATTGCACGCTTGCCATCAGATCCAGGGCTGTCTGAACATCCTCAATGAGAACCTCACTTCCGGTAACAACGGCAATATCACTCCCATGAGCTTCTACCTTCACTATATTCATAATCATCCTCCTAGGCGGGTAATAAAAAAGGTAAGATACGGTGCGTCAGATGGATAAGAACATGACCCTGATCAGGAATCAGGTTAATCTGGGCATGAGGTGCTAATCTGGAAAGTCTGTCTGCTGATTTTTTGGAATGAAGCATGACATCTTGTTCACCAGCGATTAACAGGATCGGCATCGTTAACCCGCTAAGTTCACTATCCGTAAAGACAGGTACGGGTCCAGAACGGAATTTATAATGACTTGAGATGAGTTTGAGATGCTTCAAGGCTTCTTCAGGGACAGACTGGTTACCATTCACCAGCCGGGTAACTTTATCTTTTCCTTTTTCCCCTAGCAGCATCAACGGTATTACTTTAAATATAAAGGATATTTTCTGCGGACCAATACCCGAAGGGGATATCAACACCATCTTCTCCACCTTAGCCAGGTGCTTAACAGCGAAATTAATGATCATCCAAGCTCCTAGCGAAATGCCTACAAATGACGCTTGTTGAAGCTGTAGAGAATGAAGAACATCCTCCATCCACTCCGTATATGCCGGACTGTTCAATGCATACTGCTTCTCCTCACTCTTCCCAGGGTCACCAGGAATATCTACGGCAAATACTCGATAATGCTGGGCATACTTAGCCATATCTCCAACCCACATGGACGAGTTGGAACCGGACCCATGCAAGAGAATGAGCGGAGGCAACGATGGATCTCCACTCGCGATGATATAGGTCATTCCATACCGCGTCTTGACATGAATTTCTTCATAAGGAACAGTACATCTTGCAAGTAATTGGCTATAGCTATTTAAGACCGTAGCTTTCCCGTCTTCTGATTTGAATATCCCTGTATTATTCATGATTCACACCTCTTTGTTATCAAGAACCTATGTTAATAGTAACCTATGTTAATGGTGGTGTAAATATGAAAATTACAGGCATGTTCATTCAACTCAAAAAACCCGCGATGATTCGCGGGTTTTCTTGCTATTGACCTTCATATTGGGGCTTCCTTTTCCGTTAGAGTAAATGCATCTTCGCTTCCGCCTGATCCCACGGCACCGTGTACCCGTGGCCCTTCGCACAGAAAATTGATGACGAGCTATACAGCGGATCGGCATCCTTGCGGTAGGCTTTGCGTTCGATCACCTCTTGTTCATTATGACAACGATCATAACCGCCAAAGACCAATTGAATGATGCCTCTGCCATGCGTAAAAGCGGCCAGCTCCGTACTATAATCCATGAAGGTAGCCACGGGTACCTTGCCCGTAATGATTGCGCGCGTAGCCGTGGTGCTCGGCGGATCGAAAGTGCCGCATGCTTGCTGAATATCCGATAACACCTTGCCTAAATAATCAATTTCCACTTTGATTTTATATTCGTAATAAGGCTCAAGCAGCACGTTCTCCGCTTTCTCCAAGCCTTGCCTTAACGCACGGAACGTTGCCTCGCGAAAATCGCCGCCATGCGTATGCTCATTGTGAGCGCCACCCTTCAGCAGCGTGACTAGGATATCGGTCAACGGCATGCCGGTTAATATACCATGGTGGTCACGCTCATAGAGATGCGTCCGGATCAGATTTTGGTTGCCTATGGTTAGATCATTCGCATGACACAGATTTTCAAATGCGATTCCGCTGCCCCGCACCCCAGGTTCCAGCAGCAGATGTACCTCGGCATAATGTTTCAGCGGCTCGAAGTGACCATATCCTTTGACCGTGCTCGCGATCGTTTCTTTATATAAAATTTCAGGGCTGCCAAAGGAGACGTCGAACTGGAAACGTTCCTTCACAAGCTGCTGCAGCACTTCCAGCTGAATAATCCCCATGACGTGAATATGGATTTCCTGCAGACTTTCCTCCCAGATCACATTCAAGGAGGGGTCCTCTGCATCTAAAGTTTTGAAGGCTTTCAACACATCCTTCACGTTCAGGGAATCTGCGAATATCACCTTGGACGTGAGCGTCGGCACCAGCTCATAGTCCAGCCTGTCCGAGTAGATACCAACGCCCTGTCCAGTCTCTGCAAGCGAAAGCCCAATGACCGCAAACAGATCGCCTGCCGATACATGGTCCACCGGCTGCAATTTACTCCCATTGATCCTAAGCAGCCGGGTCACTTTCTCGCCTATACGTTCCTCACCGTCAAGGTAGCAGACTTCTTCTCGAACCTTCAAAGTTCCACTTAGAGCTTTGATATACGTCATACGCACGCCATTAGGGTCATGGCGGATTTTATATACACGCCCTCCGAATAGTCCCAGCTCATCATAAGCTGAGGTCGTCAACAGATGCAGCTGCTCCAGAAATTCAGTCACCCCGACATCCTGCAAGGCTGAACCCCTGGCACAAGGAAAGATCTTATGGTCCCGTATCATGTCCCGCAGCGTCCGCAGCCAATACGTCTGATCTTCCGTACCTGCCAGAAATGCCTCCAGTACCTCTTCGTCACGTTCCGCTAGGCTTTCTATCAAGGCTTCACCCAATTGGCCGTTTGCGAAGCTTCCGGTAATCCAGCAGGTATCTGGGGTCAAATGCATCTGAATGTCCTCGATGACTCGGTCCGCATCCGCGCCAACCCGATCCGTCTTGTTAATGAAAAAAAACGTTGGGATGCCGTGCTTCTGCAGCAGCTGCCAGACGGTTTCGGTGTGACCTTGAACGCCTTCCACCGCGCTGACGACGAGTATCGCATAATCCATGATTTGAACGGCGCGTTCCATTTCCGGCGAGAAATCAACATGCCCAGGGGTATCAATCAAATAATAGGTGGTCCCTTTATAGGACATGACAGCCTGGTCTGCAAACACGGTAATTCCTCTTGCCCGCTCTATCTGATGGCTATCGAGGTAAGCATCCTTATGGTCCACCCTTCCCCGCTCCCGGATGCTTTGCGTATGATAAAGGAGTTGTTCGGCCAATGTGGTCTTGCCCGCATCCACATGGGCGAACATGCCAATCGTTATCTGGTTCATGCGTATCCCCTTTGATTTTGCTATAGGTTTCCTTCGTAAAGACGCCCCATTATCATATCATAACGCAGGAATCCCAGGCTTTCATCCATAGCAAAAAAACGGCATCTCTGCCGTTTTAGGTATCGTACTAGCCAATAAACTCTTGAACCCACTCGCCATTATAATAGGCTATGCCAATTTGAGTGTAGCTAGTATTCAGTATGTTGGCGCGATGTCCGGGACTATTCATCCATTGGTCCATGACTTCCGTAGGACTCGACTGGCCGTTGGCGATATTTTCCCCTGCCGTGCTGTAGGAAATTCCATACGATTTCATCATATCGAACGGAGAGCCGTAGGTCGGGGACTGGTGATCAAAATAATTGTTATTGTACATATCCTGCGCTTTGGCCATGGCCACTTTCGAGAGCTCGCTATTCATGCTTACGGCATTCAAGCCTGCCTTCGATCTTTCTTGATTCACCAGATCGAGGACTTGCTGCGCATATTGGGATGAATCTGCAGACGGCTGCAGATTTCCGGACGGCTGTGGGTTTGCGCGCGTATTGGGATTGCTGGGCTGCTGCGGATAGGCAGACGGATTGGGATTGACGGACGGCTGCGGATTTGCAGACGGATTCGGGTTGTTGGTCGGTTGTGGATTTGCAGATGGATTCGGATAGACGGATGTTTGCGGATTTGCAGACGGATCCTGTATCGTACGGTTCAACCAATCCATCAAGTTGGAATTATCAACGGGTGCTTCTTTAATGGTGACTGACTTTGCCCCATCCTGGGTAGAAATGGATGAAGCCTGTTGTTTGATCGTTGACGCCCGGTTCGAATAACCGTTATGAGTTTCAACTTTGGATTGCTCGGGCGTTACTTGCTTGGCCGTCAGGTTTTTACTTGAACAGCCTGTCACGAGCAATAGCGCCGCTGCTGCTACAATAAATGACTTCATAATAGCCCCCCCTTAAGGTGAATGTGATCCTGTCAATGTACAAAGATTGTGCAAAATGTCTTTGATTTATTCAGACTTCATTCACATTCAACATCAAGCTGGGAGCACATGGAAAAACCACCCCTGCTGGCGCAGATTATTGGCACCTTGGTCGTCGGTCGCATCATTGATCGAAAAGGGCCTGTAACACCGTTCACCTTCGCACTCCTATTGTTTATCGCCAGGCTGATCGCTGCCGCGACAGCAAGCGATATGTATACTATGATTATGGCGCGGGCCATGCAAGGCCTAGGTGCAGGTGCTAAGATGATTTGCGTGTATACAGCTATTTCCTTGAGTTACCCCGATAAATTACGGGCCAAAATTCTCGGTGCATTCGGTACAGCCTATGTTCTTCCGTCCATGATCGGTCCTTATATTGCGGGCCTAATCGCAGATCAGTGGTCCAGGAGGTTAAGGCCTAAGGCGGTTGTTTGTGCTTGCGTTCATAATCTGCATATAAACCCGCAAGCCTATTTAGCAAGAGAATATGGATGAAGTTAAAGATCGGGTATATGAGATGGCTTTAGAACTTATGCGGGATCAAATCTTCAGCTATCAGGACAGCCAGAACTCGCCAGCGCTGAATATGGCAATCGGTTTTTTGCATTTTGCCAAACATGAGCGGCACATGTTCCAGTTCGTGTATTTATCGGGGTATAAAAGCATTGACTTAAGTCAGGAGGTGTTTGCCGGGGAAACGTTAAGTATGAAACCCATGCTTCATAGCAAGCGGTTTCAAGCTATCGACGAGAAAAAGCAAAGGAATATTTTTATTAACATCTCGATCTATCTCATTGGGGTTGGCACCATGATCCATTCAGGCACGCTAAGGATGGATTTCCATGACGCTGTGAACATGGTTAGGAATATGTATGAGGCACTCATATCCTACGAAGGGAGACCCTCATGATGCGAATGATTGGAAAGAAAGTCGGCGAGGGAGGCTGCTCGGAAGTATTCGAATGGGGCGGAAATCAACAAATCGTGAAGGTAGCGAAGGACAACACGATCGCTGAAGCGGTAAAAAGAGAATTCTCGAATAACCTGCTCGCCTGGGAGAACGGCTTGCCCGCCCCCCGTCCCTATGAGCTGCTGGAAGTCGGTGGCCGTCCCTCCATTGTCATGGAAAGAATCCATGGGGAATCATTGCTGCAGCATTTTTTCCGTTACCTGATGCAATCTCCCTCCGAAATCAATTCAAATGATGATCCACATGAAACGATAAAAATTACTGCAAGGCTATTGCACGAAACGCACCGCATGGGCAACCTCCCTCTTCCTTCTCAAAGAGACATGATGACATCCTCCATTCGCTCGACGGGCTACTTAACCACATCCGAGAAAGAACAGATCATCCAGCACCTGAACCGGTTACCCATCAAGAAGCAGGTCTGCCATGGGGACCCTAATCCGGGCAACATCATGATTCGCGGGGATCAGGCGGTTCTCATCGATTGGATGAACGCTTCGACCGGCAACCCTGAGGCTGACTTGGCCGAATATATCATCATGATCCAGTATGCCATCTTGCCTCCTCACGCTCCGAGCCAAGCGGTTGCCCGCTTCGATACCCTGAGAGCGCATATCATTGAAGTGTTTTGCGACGAGTACCGGCGCCTATCAGGCGATTCTCTTGATCAAGTGGATGACTGGATCCTGCCCGTTGCAGCACGCAAGCTATGTGCGGATGCCATTAGCGAGGAAGAGAACATGCTGCTTCTCGCCGAGATCAGGTCGAGGCTTTCATACATAGTCAAAAGCCATCACTTCAAGTGATGGCTTTTGACTATGTATGGCTTAGGAGGAGGAGCTTCTAAGCTTATCACTGCGGCTACCGCGGCAGTCGCAGCGAGCTTGCCAAACAACCAGCCCTGATTTAAGCAAAAGGCAGTTTCCAAACCATCATTTGTTTGCGATAATACTCATTAAGGAGATGAAAAAACTTGGATTTTCTACAATTACGTTACTTTCAAAGACTGGCGCAGCTGGAGCATATGACGAAAGCTGCGAATGAGCTTCACGTCTCGCAACCGTCGCTTAGTCAATCTTTGGCGAGACTCGAGGATGAGCTGGGGTTTCCCTTGTTCGCGCGCAATGGGCGGGTCATTCGGCTCAATGACTCCGGTAAGGCATTTCTCGTCCGCGTAGACCGTCTATTCGCCGAACTGGAGGCAGGAAAGCGCGAAGCTGCGCAGCTGGCCGGCGTCGACCGCGCTTCCGTCTCCTTTGGCGCCATTCATCTTGAGAGCGTCCCTGGCTTGCTCGGCGCCTACATGGCGGATCATCCTCACACTTCATTCAGTCTCCATTACGGCTGCAACCGCACGATGGTACCGGCGCTGCAGCGCGGTGAGCTCGATTTATTTATCAGTTCTCCGCTCGTGGAAAAGGAAGGTCTGATTACCGTACCGCTCTACGAGGAGCGGCTAGTCCTCTACGTACCGCACGGCCATCGCCTGGCCAACCAACGGAAAGTCGCTTTGCGGGAAGCTGCGTCCGAAGCTTTCATCGGACTGCAGGAAGGATCGGGACTTCGCGAAGCGTCGGACGACTTCTGCGGGCGAGCCGGCTTCGCTCCTCACTTATCGCTTGAGATCGCCGATCCGACGCGTCTGGCCGAGCTTGTCGATGCTGGGATCGGCGTTGCGCTCATTCCCGGCACGCTGCTGTCCGATGCGCAGTTGAACTCGCCGCGCGCACTCGACGTCTATGACCCGGAGCCGATCCGGCGGATCGGCTTGACCTGGGTCGGCAGCCAGCCTCTTTCCCCTGCTGCAGAAAGCTTCCGCCAGCGCCTCATTACGCATTTCACCGCTTAGGCGGAGGTTCACCAAGCTTTAGAAGCGGCGAGCCGCCCCCTACGTCTCTGTCGCATAAGGGCGATTGAGCCTGTTTTCCACCAGCCTCTGCAGCTTGCCGAACACGAAAGCCACCACGAAATATAATAGACTGACGGCTAAGAAGCATTCGAGAAACCGCAGCGTGTCCGCCGCCATCAGCTTAGCCTCTCCCATCATCTCGGTCAGACCGAGTGTGAAGGCAAGCGATGTTTCCTTAATAATAACGGTGTACGTATTGCCCATGGCAGGGAGAGCCGTTCGAAACGCCTGTGGCAGCAGAATGCGCCGTAATCCTTGTCCCCGGCTCATGCCGACCGACAACGCTGCTTCGATCTGACCCCGGTCTACCGAATTAATAGCTGCCCGGAATATTTCGGCCAGATATGACGCGTTGTTCAGGCTGAGACCGATCACGGTCGCCTGAAACGCCGTGATGACAGCCAGTCCCGGCAAGAGCTGCGGCAACCCGTAATACAGCAAAAACAATTGGACCAGCAGCGGCGTAGACCGGAAAAACAACACGTAAAAGCGGGCCGCGCCGGAAATAGCGGCAGAGCGTGAACGAATCATCGACTCCAGCACGAGACCGAGCGCGACGCTAAGTACCATAGAGAGAACAGACAGTTCGATCGTCAGATGAATCGTGCGCAGAAGCCGGGGCACCGCGGCAATAAAGTATTCGAAGTCGAACAGCATGACGGTGTTTCCCCTCCGCTAATCGCAAGCTGGCTTCATGAGCCCGGCTTGCTCAGATCTTCGCCAAACCATTTTTTCGACAGCTCGGCCAGCTTGCCGCTCTTCACCAGTTTCTCAAGCCCTTTGTTTACTTCCTTGATACGCTCCTTGTTGGCCTCATTTCGCACGAATACGCTCGCAGCAGGAATAACGGTGAACGAATCGCCCGCAATCTGCAGCGGCTGCCCTGTCTTCTTAATGTACGCAAGACCGGCCGCCGTCGTCGTGAACGTCGCTTCGATCCGTCCCACCGCGACATCGGTGAACCCGCCTTCGGCGGTCTCGTAGTTCACAATCTCGATCTTGCCCTCCGGATCGGCTTCCTTAATATACTTGACGAATGTCGGGCTGCCGGTCAGCACACCGATCTTCTTCCCTTTCAGATCGGCTAGCGACTTGACCTTGTCATTCCCCTTCTTCACAACGAGTCTTGCCCCGGAATATACATAGGGCTCGGCAAAATCATACTTCGACTTGCGCTCTTCCGTCGTCGCGATCGAGTTGGCGATCGTATCGATCTGACCAGCTTCCAGTGCGCCGAACAAGCTTGCGAAATCGATAATTTTCCATTCGACCCGATAGCCGAGTTCACGCGCCAGCTCATTCCAGATGTCGATCTCGTATCCATCGAGCTTATCGGACCCGGTCGTGTCCTTGAAGGTATAAGGATAGAAGGAAGCATTGGTCCCGATTCGAATGACTTTCTCAGGAGCGGCTGCAGCCTGCTTCGTTTCGTTTTTGCCGCATGCGGTCAGAAGCCCTGTGAGCAGCAGCGCCGAGAGCGTAAGCGCCATCGATTTTCTTGTCCATCGTTTCATGTGAGCATCTCCTTTTGTTTGTCCGCTAAGTTCGTTCATTCAGATGGAGCTAGGTTCTTAAGACTGATGCCGGATTCGGCTCCAGCAGCCGGTGCGCGAATACGGGATCTGCCTGCAATGGACGCCCGATGGCGATGATATCGGCCAATCCGTCCCGAATCGCCCGTTCAGCCAACGTTCGGGTATGAATGCCTCCCGCTGCAAGGACCGGCAGAGACGTTCCGGCTTTGAGATACGCCGCGTACGGGAGCTGATACCCTGGATCAAGGTCGCTCGGACGATCCGGCGTCAGTCCGCCGGTCGTGACGTGAACCGCATCCAAGTATGGGGCAAATCGGCGCAGTGCATCCGCTGTGTCGGCTGCGGTAATGCCGCCGTCCGCATGATCGGTGGACGAAATGCGGATTTGCAGCGGATACGTAGGCCCGACAGCTTCCCGAATCGCTTGCAGCACCCGCTGTGCGAATCGCGAACGATTGTCAGGCGATCCGCCGTATGCGTCAGTCCTCCGATTGGTCAGCGGGGACAGAAACTGGTGGAATAAATAGCCGTGAGCCATATGAAGCTCGATGCCGTCGAACCCTGCTTCGACACTTCGAACTGCGGCGTCGCGGAAGTGCTGCACGGTGTCTGCGATATCGTCTTCCGTCATCGCCTTCGGCGTAGGGTATCCTTCGCCGAACGGAATCGCGCTGGGCGCAAGCAGTTCATGTCCTGGTACGGGCAGCGCTTTGCGCCCGCCGTGGGCCAATTGAATGAACGCGTGCGCGCCTCCAGCATGAATGGCGTCTACGATTCGCCCGAGCGGCTCCGTGTGCGAATCGCGGAAAGCGCCGATGTCGTTCACGAACAAGCGGCCGTCCGGCGCTACCGAAGTCGATTCTACGATGACGAGACCTACGGCGCTGGAGCGTTCTCCATAATGACGCGGATGATAGTCCGTCGCGTGACCATCCGCATCCCCTTGGTATTGCTGCATCGGCGCAAGCGCCAGCCGATTGCGAAGCTGAACGTTACCGATTCGCAGCGGTTCATGAAGATATAATGCCATAGCTGCCCCCTTAACCTTTTATGCCGATCTGTATTATCGGTTTTCTATCCGAGTATAGCGAATGACCCCGTCGGGAAACCAATACGTAGTTCGCTATGTCATTCATAAGGTCAGACTTATAAGCGACATAGCGGATTTCGTATTGGAGCCGTTGCCGCCTTCGTTGGTATCGTAGATCTTAGCGATTCATTTCAGAAGTCGCATGATCCGGGAGGTTGCACATATGAGTTTTGAATTTGGGATTTACACATTTGGAGACGTGACGCCAGTTCCGGGGATTCGGAAAACCGACATCGCGAAACGCCGCTTGGATGAAGTCACCGCTGCAGCGGTGTTGGCGGACGAGGCTGGACTTGATTTTTTTGGAGTGGGGGAACATCATACGCATAGCTTTTCGATATCCGCTCCGAGCGTCGTGCTCGGCGCGATCGCAGGCCAGACGAAACGAATCAAGCTGACGAGCGCTACGACGGTGCTAAATACGGTTGATCCGGTGCGGCTGTTCGAGGAATTCTCGACACTGGACTTGCTGTCGAACGGGCGGGCAGAGATTGCAGCCGGGCGCGGGGCGCTCGTGTTTGCGGATACGTACGACTTGTTCGGTTACAGCCTCGAAGAGTACGATAGCTTATTCGATGAGAAAATCAGGCTGCTGCTGCAGCTGAATGCCGAGGAAAGCATTACGTGGAATGGCCGTTTCCGGCCTTCTCTGCATCAGGCGGACGTTGCTCCGCGCCCGATCCGGCCAGAAGGGCTGCCCATCTGGATCAGCGTCGGCCGTACGCCGGAGAGCGCCGTGCGGGCAGGCACACTTGGGACGGGTATTTCGTTCGGTCTGCTTAGCGGCGATCCGAATCGGCTGAAGCCGCTGGCCGATCTGTACCGGGAGGCTGGACGCGCAGCCGGACACGATCCTTCCAAGCTGCAAATCGGCGTCTCCAGCCATGGGCATATCGCCAAGACGGAGAAGCAAGCGCTCGACAATTACTACCCGCACCATACCCATTACTTCCAACATATTCAGAAGCGCCCCGTCGCCGATCGGCTGCCTCGCGCTGACTTCGACCGGATGACCGCAGCTGATCAAGGTCTTGCTGTCGGCACGCCATCTCAGATCGTAGAAAAAATCTTGTACCAGCACGAATTGCTTGGCCACAATCGCTATTGCCTGCAGCTCGACATCGGCGGCCTTCCTTACCCGCTCGTCGCCCAGTCCATCGAGCTGCTGGCGACGGAGGTAGCGCCTGCCGTCAGACGCGCTCTCGCCAACCGCTCGACACCGGCTCTTTAATCTCGAACATATCTTGCGTACGACAGAAGGGCCCAGGATTGGGGAAATCCTGAGCCTTTCTGTCATCTGTATGATCATTATCAAGATGATGATCCTATAAAACACACTTGGACGAAAAAGCTTCATCACAATCCATTTCTCCTTTGCATCACTTTCATTGATAACGATTATTATCCTCAATTGGTATTATACCGCCGGATTAATCTGCCGCCTAGAAAACGATCGGACCAAATTCAGTGCAAAAACGGACATTCCCACTCATGAGAACGCCTTGATTGCTCGCAAAACCTGATCCAGTATAGCACCATGATTGTAAGCCGTATATTCGAACCATGGGCCGGCCAACACCGTATGAATGCGGCTGTGCCGGACCGCCTTCCGCTTCTTCCAGCTGGGCGACTGCTGCAAAGCACTCCAAGTAAGCCGCGACTGGCGATCCTCCGACAACATCACCATGATTCTCCCTGCGTCGGAAAAGTCGGATTCCATCGTCGTCAGCTTCACGAACGCCGGATCAATTGCCGCATTGTGACGCGCGGGAGCGAATGGCAGACGACGCCTGCTCCACGATACAGGATCGGTCGAACCACTGAATCGATAACAATCGTGCCGATCGATCAGGAGAATATCCATCTCTTCCCAGCGGCTTATACGTCCCATAAGCTCGCACACTCGGTCCACCTTCTCGTCATAGGCAGCCAGCCAGTTAACCGCTTCTTCCGTTTTATCCAGAAACGAAGCGGTCAGCAGCAGATGTTCCCGCCAATTCCGGGTTCGCCACGGAATGACCAGTACCGGTGCAATTTCCCCGAGTCCCTGCTGAAACTCGGCCGATCCGTAAGCGTCGATGGCGATGATGCGATCCGGCCTTGCCGCCTGAAGCATTTTGCGATTAATTTCGTTGTTGTGGCGAAGCGGAAATTGAACGTCTGTATGAAACTTCCTGCGGTAATAATCGGTCCAATCGTGATCAATTGGCGCCGCAAACGGAATGACATTAAGCGGTAGCAGCTGGCCAATATTCGGAAAGCTGCAGGCGGCTACTTTCAATTGCCGGTTCTTCAAATAAATTGACGGAGAAAACCCCATCTGCTGTTTGAACATACGCCGGAAATGGCTCTCGTCATGGTAGCCTACATGACGGGCGATCTCTCCGATGGGCTGCACCGAAGCTTCCATCAACCGCTTCGCGCGGGACATGCGCAGTTCGGTTACATAATCGGTAGCGCTGACCCCATATCGCTCCTTGAACGACCTGCGGAAGTGTCGCGAACTCACACCTATGCGCTCCGCCAGACTTTCGATCGAAATGTTCTCCTCGAAGTTCGCGTCCAGGTAGGCTCGGATCATATCCAGAGCGGAATGAATGCCTTGTTCCTTAGACGAAACCAACTCCGAGAGAAGATTGTACATCAATTCATAAAACGCCGCCTGACCGCGCAACCGCTCCAGACTGGAAGGCGCGTGCCAATGACGATAAACCGAATCGCACAAATCAAGGACGAAAGTGGGGCAGTCGTTCGATACAGGGCCGTTTGCGTTATCGGTTGACAGGATGCGCACAAGTTCATCCTGTTCGAGCTGGTTTCCGTACTTCTCGAATAGAAGCGCGTAGCCGACTTCCGCCTCATCCTGTCGGCCGCCCAAATACTCGACCTGTTGTCCCGGCAAACCGAATAAGAAAGCTCCTCTGTTCAAGCTTAGCATCTGGCCGTTTATCGCGAATTGTACATTGTCCCTTTTGGTCGAAACAAGCAAATATGTATTCGGATCGGCCGGAGACAACCACGACGCCCCTTCTTCCAAGTCGTTTATTTTCTCCACTCGAGTCAAACCGAAGCGAAGCTCCCCGATCGATAGAGCGTAAGCATCATCGCGCCGCAAGTTTTCTGTAATCACCTGTGTCCCGCCTCCACTCCATTGATAACAATTCTCATCGTTCACCTATTGTACGAAAAAAGTACGGATGGTTCAACGATCTGCATTTGCTTGTGCGCGGAAGAACCCCGCTGTTCGCTCTCCATGGCGCTCCAAAACAAAAAAAGATGACCCCTAATGAATTCAAGGGTCATCTCCTAGCGGCTTATATGAGCGGTCCTTTATTTAAATAGTCCACAATCCGGGTCCACCCACAGATCTGTCGGATATAAAAAATATATATTGAACGCAAAAAATTGCTATGATATAATCTATAGCACCATTGACAAATTTAAATATTACAGTGTATCCGAATTTATCCCTACTTTAATTCTACATCTGGAACCTTGATTTGTCAATGCACTTTTTTATCCAAAAAAACGGAAAAAGGAGTGTGTTCAGGAGAGATGGCAGCTAACGATTGGCAGCAGGAACAGGAACGGCTGAGACGGGTCAGGAACAAACTGCAAGCGAGAATCGCCGAACTGGAGCCGGAGGTTGCCGGTCTGCGCGATCAGGCTACGGACATTCGAAGGCGGTTTTGGGAAGAAGTTACGATCAACACCAGTACGCAAGAAGATTTCGAGGAGACCTTCTACACAATTAACCAGCAGTCCGCGGTACTAGCCGAACGGGAGCGCGGCCACAAGTTGTTGACACAGCAATGGAAAAGCTTGAACCGTCTGCTCCCCTCTCCTTATTTCGGACGCATCGACTTTCATGAGGATGGCCTGGACCTCAGCGAGCCGATCTATATCGGCGTATCTTCCTTCATCGATGAAGACGGATTGAGCTTTCTGATCTATGACTGGCGTACGCCAATTGCGAGCCTGTACTACGACTGCTCCCCCGGCCTGGCATCTTATGTCACGCCAGCCGGACGCATTGAAGGAACGATGGAGTTCAAACGCCAGTTTCAGATTCAAGACGGGCAAATCCGCAATATGTTTGACGCGAGCGAAACGATCGGAGACGAAATCCTCCAGCAAGTGCTCGGCAAAGGTGCGGACTCGCAAATGAAGAGTATCGTGGCAACCATTCAGAAGGAACAAAACGCCATCATCCGCGATGATAAAAGCCAGATGCTTATCGTACAGGGGGCTGCCGGCAGCGGTAAGACTTCTGTGGCCTTGCAGCGGGTGGCGTACTTGCTGTACAAACACCGCCAAACGATCCACGCGGATCAGATCGTTCTGTTCTCACCGAATCCGATGTTTTCTAGCTATATCTCCACCGTCCTACCGGAGCTCGGTGAAGAAAATATGCAGCAGACAACTTTTCAAGAATATCTCGACTACTGGTTAGGTTCCTCGTTAAAGCCCGAGGATCCTTTTGATCAGATCGAATACGTACTGACCGCACAAGGAACGCCGGGATATGACGCTCGTCTTCAGGGGATCGAATATAAAGCTTCCGATGCTTTCCTGCAAGCTCTGCAGAATTATGGACTGTGGCTGGGACGGGAGGGCATGCGATTCAACCCTATTCGGTTTCGGGACCGTGATCTGATTACGGCGGAACGAATGAAAGCGAAATTTTATGGCTATGACCCTTCACTGCCTTTATTCAATCGTATCGCTCTCTTGCAGGAATGGCTGCTGAAAGAGCTGGCCTCGCTGGAACGCCTGGAACGGGAAGCGCCTTGGGTACAGGAAGAGATGAATTATCTCGACACCGAGCAGTATGAGGAAATCTTCGGCAAGCTGCATAAAGAGAAGGAATTATTAGATCTAGCGGAGCATTACGCCGTAGTTCGCGAGAAACTGAACAACAAGCTCCGGGGAGATGAAGGCGACTTTGACTTCGCCCAGAGAGAGGAAGATCTGCTCCGGCGAAGGATCGTGAAGGAAAGCTTTACACCGCTAAGAAAAAGTGTGAAGAAATTCTCGTTTGTAGATGTCAAAGGCATCTATGGCCAATTGTTTGTCAACGAAGCCGCTTATCGAGAGAAAACAGATGAGTCCGTCCTTCCTCCGCTGTGGGCTGAAATATGCAGGCAAACCAAGGAGGCGCTGCGCCGCAACGAGCTATTCTACGAGGATGCTACTCCATATCTGTATGTGAAAGAATTGATCGAAGGCGTCCGGACGAACACGGAAATCCGGTATGTTTTCGTTGATGAGGGCCAGGACTATTCGTCGTTTCAATATGAATATCTGAAGAAGCTGTTCCCCCGTGCCCGGATGACGGTGCTCGGTGATTTGGGGCAGGCGATCTTCACGCAGGCTACAAGCTTGGATGCAGCCGATTCACCGCTAGTCCGCCTTTTTGGCGAGTCGGAAACAAGCCTTGTCCGCCTGCTACGCAGCTATCGTTCAACTCAGGAGATTGTTGAATTTACGATATCGATGCTTCCAGACGGGGGAGAAATTGCACCGTTTGAACGAAGAGGCCACAAGCCTCTCCTGACGAGACTGCACGGCAGAGAGAAGCGTGCTGCGCAAATTCGGGCAGACATCGAGGCGCTCAGAGCCGAGGGCTTCAACTCGATCGCCGTCATTACGAAGACCGCTGCCGAAAGCCGTGAGGCCTATGAGTCTTTGCGGATTCAAGGAGACGAAGCTCTACAGCTCATTACGAAGGAGACGCTGGGCTTTGAGAAAAGAGTGATGGTCGTTCCTGTGTACCTCGCCAAGGGTGTGGAGTTCGATGCAGTCTTGGTCTACGATGCTTCGTCCGAAGCGTACGGCCGGGACAACGAACGCAAGCTTCTTTATACCGCGTGTACGCGTGCCATGCACCGGCTTCATCTGTACACGACAGGCGATTGGTCGCCATTCGTGCAGGCATTGCCTGCGAATTTGTACGAGAACGCGCCCCATTGACGGATCGGGAGTGACTTCGGCCGCGATGCAAATAGCCTTGGCTGTTAATCGGCCAAGGCTATTTGCCGCTGATCCTCACAGAAAGATTTATCTACATGCCATCCCCCCTACATGGACGAGTGCAGCTGCCTTACCTTCAATCTTGGAAATCTGCGTTCACGGATACTCCCTTCCATGTTTCGAAGTTTTTCAGTGACTCTGTATATTTGTTCACCACCAGATGGTAAGCATCCGATCCAAGCAACAATCGAAGCGGCGGCTCTTTAGACTCAGCCATGCTAATTATGGCTTCCGCAGCTTTTTGGGGATCTCCCGGCTCTTTTCCATGGTTTTCTCCATTTATAAATGGAGCGATGAGATCCTCATATTCCTTGATAGCTGATTTTGTTTTAACGGCTGAGCGGCCCGACCAATCCGTACGGAAATTGCTTGGCTCAATCAAAGTTACACGAATGTTAAAGGGTGCCACCTCTTGGGCCAGGCTTTCCGATATGCCTTCAACCGCATATTTGGACCCATTATAGTAACCCACTCCAGGAAATGAAGCTAACCCTCCAATGGAGGATATATTGATAACATGCCCTGAGCGTTGCCTTCTCATAGAAGGCAGGACAGCATTCGTCATGTGCATAAGACCCCAGAAGTTGATTTCGAACATCTTCCGGGTTTCTTCTTCAACCGCTTCCTCAATGGAGCTAAAATACCCGACCCCAGCGTTATTGACAAGTACGTCAATCCGGCCGAAATTCTCCATAGTGGCACTTACTGTTTTTTTAATTTGATCGGGTTTTGTCACATCAAGCTCCATAGCCAGAACGTTATCCGTGTGCCCGCTGACAAGATCCATAATGGAGTTAAGACTTCTTGCTGTCACCACAACGTTATAACCGGCTTCAATTGTTGCTTTGGCAAGTTCTCTGCCGAATCCAGTGGAACATCCGGTGATCATCCAAACGCTATTTTTATTCATCTATCTCTCTCCTTTAGATTCAAGCTGTTGATACAAAAAAAATTCTAAAGTTTAGAGTATAGTCTAAGTCAAGCAACTTACGAATAACTTCCTGGTTGAATAGCCGAAACCTGCGAATTCTAACGATCACATAGCAGGCAGTGGATCAGGGCTGTTTGAATATCGCGTTGACTTAGAGCACACTCTAAGCTATACAATAATCATATTTTCATAAAAAGGGGCTAACACATTGGGATACACAATTAGTCAGGTAGCCGAGATGACGGGAATAACTGCACATACACTACGCTTTTATGACAAGCAAGGCTTACTGCCCTTTGTTGATCGTAATAAGGCGGGCAACCGAGATTTTAAAGAGAGTGATTTGGAGTGGCTTGCCGTCATAACCTGTTTGAAAAAAAGCGGGATGCCCGTGAAAAAAATCAGGCAGTATGTGGATTGGGGCATGGAGGGGGACGTCACCCTAAATCAGCGTCTTGAAGTATTTGAAACACATAAAAAAGTGGTGATGGAGAAAATGGCTGAACTGGACAATTATTTAAAGAAAATAGATGATAAGATTTGGTATTACAAAACAGCTATTGATTATGGAACTGCAGCGATACACTCCCAAACAAACTGTGTGTGGACAGATGACGAGTGGCGCGGTACATCCTTTCCTTCTCAATCGTATGCCGATCGTTCAGCTTCTCTTCCCGCTCCAACATGAGCTTGAACTTTATTTAAGGTCAGTTCATGCTTCAGTTGTTGCTCGATCTCCGTCTGATTAAGACGTGATCTTGGCGGGAATCGCCACTCTAGCCCCATTCAAAAAGGTAAAATAAAAAAACGACATCTCTGCCGTTTTGCCCTGTGCTGAAACTTGTACCGCTGCATACGCGTCCGTCACCTGCCATACTTATAGGGCAGAGTGAAACAAGCTTAGCCGCTTCTAGCCTGACCGTACCTTACGGCCAAGGAGCTTGGAGCGGCAAAGCTTTGCCCGGATTACTTGCGCAACAAAGCCGGTTCCGTCTCCGCCAGCAGCTTCCACACGGGGTCCGTATAATAGGCCTTAGGCTCGCCGATGTACTGATTCGCATATCCGCGGATCGGATCGCCGGCATAGAATCTTTCGTACAGCTCATGCCGGGAGCCGAGCTGGCTGCCGACCAGATCCCAGGCCAGCTTGAACAGCTGCACCTTCTTGGCGGCGCCGACGTTCGCTCCTTCGAAATACCGCTCGACCAGGCTCGCGAACGGACCTTCAAAGTTGGCGAACCCGGACGGCGGCTGCATGAATCCTCCTCCTCCGACCTGTTGGAGGATTTCGATGGCGCGCGGGTAGAAGGTAGAGCCGATATTTTTGGCCGTCTCAATATACGAATACGCCGGCACCAGGATGCCGGAAGCGTCCGGCTTGGCTTCCGCCTCGGAGGCGACCAGCAGCCCCCTGACGGTATGGACCTGGATGAGCAGCTCACCCAGCTTCTGCTTGACGTGTAGGAAGGACTCGGCTCCGATCGATTCCGCTACGGCAAAGGCGACGCCGGTTACGAATTCGAGCTTGGCCAGCAGCCGGACCCCTGCGTGGTGAAACGCCAAGGAGCGCGTCGTATGGAAATCACGAACTTTGATGATGGCCGCGGGGTCCCCGTACAGCAGCACCCTTTCCCAAGGAACGAGCACATCGTCAAACACCAGCACCGCGTCCATCTCCTCATACCGGCTGCTCAGCGGATGCTCCTGATCGCTCAGCTCCGCGAACGACTCCCGACAGATGATATGGAGACCCGGCGAATTGGCCGGTACGATCATAAGCAGAGCATGCTGCCGGTGCGACTCGACGGGCTGCACGGAATTAATGATGAAATCGTGCGTATAAGGAGCTCCCGTTGCGATCATCTTGGCGCCGCGCACCACGATGCCCTCGCTTGTCTCCCGGACGACATGAAGGTAACGGTCGGCATTTCTTCCGTCATCCAGCCCCCGCGAACGATCGATCTGCGGATCGGCGGCTGCGGTGGTGAGAAACAGGTCATTCTCCCGTGCCTCTTTATAATAGGAAGTAATTTTATGCTCGAGGTGCGGATGAAGCTGGCCCAGCTCCTTCCTGGCCCCATACCAGGACGTAATATAGGTCCGGGCATAATCCGACAGACGGCTCATCACACCGTGCGTGCCTTTGGCCCAAGCCGTGAACGCGCGATTGCGCCGATCCAGATCATCCCGGCTGTACGGCACCAGAAAAGAGCTATGCCAATAATCGGTTCGGCCCTCCGCCTTGTAGCCGACCTCGTCCCGGACGGCAGGATCGTCTACCATATCGAACAGCCGCTTGATCGTTTGCAGCGTTCCCCGAAAGGCCGGATGGTCGGCCACAGACTCTACCTGACGGCCGTCCAGCCATACCTTTCTTCCATCCTGCAAGCTGGATATAAATCGGTCTCCTCTTGTTGTCATCCTACAACGCTCCTATCTGACGTTCCGCCGTCTTCGCCTTCAGCAGCGGCATCAGCAGCCGGCCGGCGATCTGTGCTTCCTCAAGATGCGGGTACCCGGAGAAAATAAAGCTCGAAATCCCCACCTCCACATACTCGGCGATCCGGTCCGCTACCTGCTCCGGTGTGCCGACGATCGCCACCGATCCCCCGGTCCGGTATCGGGATATGCCCGCCCACAGATTGGGCCCGATCACGTAGTCATCGGCTTCCGACTGCCGCCATAAGTCCGTCTGCCGCTGCTGATTGCGAGCATCCAGCCGGCTCTGAGTCGCCAGGGAAGATTCCTTGGCTTGCGTATTCCCTTCCGCCAGGCTGATAATGTCCCATGCAGCCCGCCATGCTTCCTCTTCGGTCGGCCGCACTACGAGCTGCGCCCGAAGTCCGTAGCGCAGCGTGCGGCGGACACCGGTTTGCTCTTCGAGCTGACCCAGCTGTGCCTCCATCCCGGCGATTTGCTCCTTGATCATGTCCACGGGCTCGGCCCACATCAAATACACATCGGCGATCTGCGCGGCAACACGCCGTGCAGAAGCGGAGCTGCCGCCGAAGTAGATCGGCGGATGCGGCCGCTGGATAGGCGCCGGTTGGCTCCGTCCGCCCTCGATCTCATAATACCGGCCTTTGGCTTGTACCCCGGCCTCGTCGCCGCCGGTCCATACCTTCTTGACGATATCGACGAACTCCAGCGTTCTTGCATAGCGCCCGTCATGGTCATCGTACAGAGGGTCTCCGGTCGCCTTCAGGTCGTCCGGATTGCCACCGGTCACGATATTGATGAGCGCCCTGCCGCCGGATAAATAATCGAGTGAAGCCCCCATGCGAGCGGCCAGCACAGGCGCGATCAGTCCCGGTCGCATCGCCACAAGCGGCTTCAGCGTGCTTGTCCGGGCGGCAATCGCCGCTCCGGCGATCCAAGCGTCGGTGCAAGGGCCACCGGTCGGAATCAAGACAAATTCGAAGCCCGCCGTCTCCGCCGCTTGAGCCACTTCGGTTAAATAATCCAGCGTCCCTTCCCGCTCCGGCTTAACACCGGCGTATTTCCCATCTCCCGATGTCGGAAGATGCCAACCGAACTCTATCGGATGTTTCGTCATATTCCCACTCTCCGTTCCTTATGTGCCATCTGGATGACGTTCTGTATGCGCTGCTCCTAGGTTTACACGGCTTCTTCCTGCCACGGTCAGACCCCGTCAGGAATAGTACCCGGGCGTCGGATACTCCCCGGTCAGCACCCATTTCCCAACCTGGCGGAGCTTATACTCCGCCGGATTATGCAGCGTATGCGTACGAACATTGCGCCAGAAACGATCGAAGCCTTGGGCTGCCGTGGCCGACCTCGCCCCCATCACCTCGAACATGCGGCTGGTCACCTCCAGTGCCACATTGCCGGCCAGCACATTGGCCGACTGGAACAAGATGGACGCTTCGCCCCGTTCCTCCGGTGTCGTAGCCTCCTGCTTCTCCCAGATCCGGTCGAACTTGTCCAAAGCCAGGTCTGCCAGTGCCTCGGCTCCTTCCACCTGGATCCACAGCTCGCCGTACTGGCGGTGAATCGAGGGATCGTCCGCCGCCTTCTCCACCCCTGACGCGATCCAGGGACGTGAATGGGCCAATGTGTATTTGGCCGCTTCCGTGATAGCCCCTCGCGCGCTGCCAATAAATACATTCGTCAGAATATTGAACGACAGCAGGGCGATGATATACGTGAATCCCGTTTCTTTCTCGTTCGTCGAATGAAGAATTTCATGCTCATCCACGATCACATGCTCGTAGCGAACCGTTCCGCTTCCCGTCTGACGCTGCCCCATCCCGTCCCAATCCTCGCAGACGACCACGCCTTTGCGGTTCGTCGGGATAAAGCCACCGATCGGCTCGAGCGTTTCCTCGTCCCACCATAAGACCGACAAATAATCGGAGCCCGGCGAGCCGGAAGAAAAGCCCTTCACACCGTTCACAATATAGCGGTTTCCGTCCCGCTTGCCGAGCAGCCGCCGATCCATCACATTGCCGGAGTTGCCCCAAAACCACTGATTTCGGACCGATTCGGTAAAATAATACCGCTTCTGCTCCTCGCTGCCGACCATGTACAGCCTGGTCAGAGGAAGGCAGTGGTACCCGTATAAATGGCCGATCGAAGCGTCAGCCCGGGACAACTCCCGGACGATACGCAGAATGACCGACCACGGCTGCCCCCCTCCTCCATATTGCACCGGGATAAATGCACTCAAGAGGCCGCTCTCCCGCAGCAGGTTCAATTGGGCCGTAGGGGTTCCCCCGGCTTTATCCCGTTCGACCGCATCCTTGGCAAATTGCTCCGCCAAGCGGGCGGCAAGGTCTATATAATAAGCGGCTTCTTTTCTTTCCGTTGTCACACTCATCTCTTTGTCTCCCCGTCTCTAGTTTGTGGGTCATTCTGCAGGACATGGATTAGGCGATATACTTCAGATGCGAGCGGCAAGCTGGCGAAACTGCGTGCCCGGATGCCCGTCCGGCAGCTTGCGGACCCCTTGCCCGAACAACCGCTCGCGGAATGTCCCCGGCTCGTAGTGCTCCCGGTAGATCCCTCGCTTCTGCAGCTCCGGCACGACCAGCTCCACGAAATCCCGAAACGTGCCGGGCGATACGAACTGCCTGAGATTAAAGCCGTCGATCCCGGACTGCTCGACCCAACTTTCCAATTGGTCCGCCACCTCTTCGGGCGTTCCGATCGCCAGCAAACCGCGCGCCGACAAGGAGCCCATCGATTCCACGATCTGCCCTACTGTTTTTCTCGTCGGGCTATGTTTCGTATAGCGGGCAGCATCCGTCTGGATATGATCCGATTCGGCATATTCCAAGTACTCGTCCTTCCGATAGGCCGACAAGTCGTACCCGCTGCCGCCTCCGTAATGCGCAAGCACCCCTTCCACACTGAGCAGCTTCGCGTACTCGTCATATTTGCGCTGCGCTTCCTCGCGCGTGCGGCCGACGATAACGGAGAGGCCCGTGAACATTTTGATATGATCCGGCTGTCTGCCGTATTGCGCCGCTTTCTCCCGAATATCCTGGGCATGCCGCTTCAACAGCTCTAGGCTGGGAGCCTCCAGAAATACGCACTCCGCGTGCTTAGCTGCGAATGCGCGGCCTCGATCGGAGCTGCCCGCCTGATAAATAACAGGTGTGCGCTGCAGCGACGGTTCGCTCAGATGAGGCCCCGGAACCTTGAAATGCTCGCCTTCGTGGTGAATATAATGAACCTTATTGGGGTCCGTATAAATGCCGCGCTCTACGTCGCGCACGACGGCGTCATCATCCCAGCTGCCCTCCCACAGCTTGTAGCATACCTCCAAATACTCGTTCGCGATCTCATACCGCTTGTCGTGCTTGACCATATGATCGAGGCCGAAATTCTTCGCGGCACTAGGCAGATGAGAGGTCACGACATTCCAGCCGACTCTTCCATTCGTCAAGTGATCCAGGGTAGACATTCTTCTCGCATGGGCGAACGGCGGCTCGTACGTTGTTGAGAACGTCACCGCAAAGCCCAAGTGTTCCGTGACGACCGCCATCGCCGGGACCAGCAGCAGCGGATCGTTGATCGGCAGCTGCACCGCTTCCCGGACGGCCGGATCCTTGCTGCCTTTATAAATGTCATAAACGCCGACCACGTCGGCCAGAAACAAAGCGTCGAATTTTCCTTGCTCGAGAAGCTGCGCCAGCTCGGTCCAATAGCGGAGATCCTTATAACGGTGGCGGTTGTTCTCCGGATGACGCCACAGCCCGTGAGATAAGTGACCTACCGTATTCATTTCAAAAGCGTTCATATGGATGTGTTTCTTCATGCTGTGATCTTTCCTCTCATTCCTGATTTTGCAAAATCCGGGCAAAAAGCAAAAAAAGCCCGTATTTTGCACCTATGAACAGGCCATAGCTGCAAACCAACGGAGCTTCTAGTTAACTAGTCAGCGCGATTTTTGGTTAACAATTCATATAATTCCTATAAGTTTACTAAGTATTATAACAACATGTCTATGAGAGTTCAACCGTTATTTTCAGAACCAACTGATGGAATGAATGGGTAGTCACCATTTTCAAACTTCCTTGCATTTCGGTTATTGACAGCTGATTTCTTTATCGCTTATCATGTGATCTAAACTCAGTGGAATAGTGGGTTTAATCATACCCGTTCCACCATCATCTCGCTGACCAGACAACTGGAGGCCAGAATTGCCGCATATTCTTGCGATTATTCTGGCCTTTTGTCATGGTACGACAAGCGAACAGACCTAGGAGGATGCAGACATTGAGTACCACACAGCCAAGCAGCACATCGACAAGCTTAGAGATTATCCCGGTTACCGGGCGGATCGGCGCCGAGATCAGAGGAGTCCAGTTATCCGGCGATCTGGACGCAGCTACCGTTCATGAGATTCGCCAGGCCCTGCTTCGGCATAAGGTGATTTTTTTCCGCGGGCAGCAGCATCTTGACGATACCGGCCAGGAGCAGTTCGCCCAGCTATTAGGCGATCCAGTGGCCCATCCTACCGTTCCGGCCAAGACGGGCACCAACTATATCATGGATTTGGATACTTCGCACGGCGGAGGCCGCGTGGACTCCTGGCATACGGACGTCACGTTCGTGGATGCGTATCCGCAAGCCTCCATTCTGAGAGCTGTCGTCATTCCGGCTGTCGGCGGGGATACGGCTTGGGCGAATACAGTAGCGGCCTACGAGGACCTGTCGCCCGAGCTTCGCGAGCTGGCGGAACGGCTGTGGGCTGTGCATACCAATGACTTCGATTATGCGGCGCAGCGCGTTCACTTCACGGAAGAAGCGGCGGAGCGCAACCGGCAGGTGCTAGCCTCCACCGTGTACGAAACCGAGCATCCGGTCGTGCGGGTTCATCCGGAGACTGGGGAACGTTCGCTCGTGCTCGGTCATTTTGTGAAAAGGCTAGTCGGCCTATCCACCACGAATTCCGCCCACCTGCTCTCCGTCCTGCAAGGACACGTCATACGCCTTGAAAATACGGTGCGCTGGCGCTGGGCGGTCGGTGACGTCGCAATATGGGACAACCGTGCGACGCAGCATTACGCCATCAACGATTATGGCGACCAGCATCGCGTCGTGCGCAGGGTTACCGTGGCCGGAGATGTTCCGGTCAGCGTGGACGGCCGGCACAGCGTGACGAAGATCAAACAACGTGTATAACTCTGCATACGAAGGAGACTCTCTATGAAAAGCATCTCAACTCGCGGCCTCATCTTTAGCGCCTTGTTCGCAGCTGTGATCATCGCGATCAGTTACTTGAAAATCGTCCTGCCCATCTCTCCCGTACCGATTACCTTAACCACCCTAGCGATCATGCTGACGGGTGCGATCCTCGGGGCGCGTTACGGCACACTGTCGGTCCTTCTCGTGCTTCTGCTCGTAGCGGCCGGCTTCCCAGTCCTGGGCGGCAGAGGCGGCATTTCTTTGCTGATCGGTCCCTCCGCCGGGTTCATCTGGGCGTGGCCGTTCGCTACGTTCCTGATCGGATTTTTCGCGCAGCGGATCAAGAAGGATCAATATACGTTCGTCAAGCTGCTGGTGATCACCTTCGTTTTCGGGTCCCTCTTCCTCTACCCGAGCGGAGTAGGCTGGCTGGCGTATAAAACGGGAATCGATTCCTTGTCCAAGGCGCTTACCGGCGGGATGTGGCCGTTTCTGCCTGGAGACTTCGCCAAAGCTCTGGTCAGCTCGGCTGTCGTCACGTCCGTATGGAAGGTTTATTCGACAGAACGGATCATCGGCCTCCCGGAGAAGACCGCCCATGAGAGTGTTTAGCCCTAGCATCACGATGACAATCAGCAAAGAGGGTTTTGTCCAATGATTCAAATCGAGTCCGTCAGTTATGCCCACCGCGACGGCGAGAAGCTTATCCATGCACTGCAAAATATTAATCTGACGGTGAAGCAAGGCGAATGGATTTCGGTCACAGGAGCCAACGGCTCGGGGAAATCGACGCTTAGCCGGATGCTCAACGGATTGCTTGTTCCGACGAAAGGCACCGTGCAGGTAGCAGGCCTAGATCTGGCAGACTCCAAAAACCGGGAGCTCGTCAAGCAGAAGGTACAGCTCGTCTTTCAAAATCCGGATGCGCAGATGGTCGGCTCGACCCCGATCGAGGATGTGGCGTTCGGCTTGGAAAATCGAGGCTATTCCAGCGAGGACATGAGAAGCCGGATTGAGGAGGTGCTGCGCAAAGTAGGCCTGCAGCATAAGTTTCATGCGGACGTCTCCTCCCTGTCCGGCGGTCAGAGGCAAAGGCTCGCGATCGCTAGCTGCCTCGCTCTTGAACCGGATTGCCTCATCTTTGACGAGGCGACTTCCATGCTGGACCCTGTGGGACGGCAGGAAATATACGGCATCGCCCGCTCCCTCTGGCGCAAAGGCATGACCGTCGTTTGGATCACGCAGCGGCTGGAGGAGTTGCCCGGTGAAGGGCGCATTGCCGTTTTTGAAAAAGGGACGATCGTCTACGAAGGCGATGCGCGCACCTTGTTTTATCATTCCGAGCTGCCTGCCCGTCTAAGGTGGGAGCTGCCTCCGGTCGTTCAGATCGGGCATTTACTCAAGCATCAAGGCACGCCGGTCGACCAGCTGCCGCTCTGCGAAGAGGATTTGGAGGATCTGGTATGCGAATAGAACTATCTAACGTCAGCTTCCTGTATGAGAAGGATCACGCCTTGCGGGATATCGACGCGCAGCTTCCCTCAGGCAAGCTTACCGTTCTGTGCGGGAAGACCGGCAGCGGCAAATCGACCTTGCTCCACCTGCTCTCGGGCCTCGAGAAGCCTTCTTCGGGCACGATCGTGTATTCGGAAGCGAATCCTCGGCAGCGGATTGCCATCGTCTTTCAAGCGCCGGAGACCCAGCTCTTTGCCGGATCCGTGCGACAGGATATCGAATACGGCTTGGAGCTGAAGGGGATTCCCCGCCAGGAACGGCTGGACAGGACCTCGCAGGCACTGGCCAAGGTCGGCTTCGATCCGGCTGCCATCCTGGACCGTTCCCCGTTTCTGCTTAGCGGCGGCGAAAAAAGACGGGTAGTCATAGCGGGCGCCCTGGCCCTCGAGCCGGACATGCTGATCCTAGACGAACCGACAGCTGGACTAGACCCCTCTTCCACAAAGGACTTGCTGGACGTGCTCGTCCAACTGCGGTCTCAAGGATTGACGATTGTGATCAGCACGCATGACCTGGAAACCTTTTTTCCATTGGCGGATCAAGTCATGGTGATGCTGCAGGGACGCACCCATTACAACGGGCCGGCACGAGAGCTCGTCTCCAGTCCGCATATCCTGGAGTCGGCTGGACTGGAGGTTCCGGCAGCCACCCGTATCGCCTACCGGCTGCGGAGCCAAGGCGTACCGGTAGACGTGCCTGTCAGCATGGACGAGCTGCTGTCCGCCTTAAGCGCGCATAAGCTGTCCATCCGGAGGAAATCGCTCGATGAGCATCCGGACACCGCGCCAAACGCCGAGTCTGGACAGGCTTCATCCGGAAGCGGAGGTGACGCGCCCTCCCCTTGGGAAGCGCTCGAAACGTCAGGCTCGCTGCTCAAGAGGCTCGACCCGCGGGCCAAGTGGCTGGGCATGGTGATTCTTTCGCTCGCTATCCTGCATACTAGCAGTCTGTGGGGAACACTCGCTTCGCTGCTGGTGACCGCCGTCATCCTGAAGGCCGCCGACATCTCTTGGAGAAAGACATGGAAATTTCTGTCTCCTTTTTTCCTTCTGTTTATCTTCCTATGGCTGTTTGCCGCCGTCTCGATCGGCTCCGGCGATGTTTCGATCGGACCGTTCGGCCTCTCCTATAGCGGAGCCATCAAGGGCGGCATCGGGGTGTTTGGTTTTTTATTCATTATCGCTCTGGGTCTGGCGTTTACCGAGACGACATCGGGGGTACCCCTGCGGGAAGGGTTCGAATGGGGCATCCGGCCGCTCAGGCGGATCCAGCTCCCGACTCGAGACTTATCGATGGCCGTCTCGATCACGATCCAGTTTGTTCCCTGGATTCTCGAGAAGGTCGGCCAGCTGCGCAAGGCGCTCGCTTCCCGAGGCCAGGACACGATCGGTATGCGCAAATGGACGCCTCGGCAAATCTCATTCCTGTTCGTTCCGTTGCTGATTATCGTGATCAAGATGGGAGATGAGCTCGTATCCGCCATCGAATCCCGGGGCTACGACCGGCAGGCGGAGCGAACCTCGTGGTATAAGCTGAGATGGTCGGTGAAGGATACTTGGGTTAGCGGTCTCGTTGCAACGGCCTCTTCTCTATTATGGTGGTTCGGGTAAACCGGATCGGTTATGGGGTAAAAGAACAACGCGCCGGCATGAACCTGCGCGTTGTTTTGGATTGTCCTTGGTGCAATTAAATGTTGGCGCACCTGCAATTTAGCTATTCCGTAAAGGCCCCATGACTTTCAGACAAAGAAAAGAATGATATCCTTGATTGCCGCTCAAGTATATCATTCTGATAAAATCCCTATTGAATGACTAAGCCTTGATTAAATCACTGCGAGGCACTCAAAGCCCCAAATGCCCGCGGAGGGTATCCGTCTCATACTCGGTTCGATATAATCCTCGTTCCTGGAGCAGAGGAATCACTTTGTCGACAAAGTCGTTAATTCCTTCCGGGATGATGGGACCCGGGCTAATGATAAATCCGTCGGCCGCTTCTTGTTCAAACCATTCTTGAATCGTATCAGCAATGTGATCGGGCGTTCCAACCAGCAGGCTCCCGTTTCTTGGAGTTGCGAGCCGCAAAGCGAGCTGCCGCAAGGTAAGGCTCTCCTCCTTAGCCAAGCCAACCATCCGGTCAACCGCGCTGCGATAGCCGTTGCTTCCCGCATCCACCAACTCTGTGGGGAACGGTTCGTCCAGTGGATATCGATAAAGGTCGATCCCGTTGAAATACTTCGCCAGATCCGTTAGCGCGTCCTTGATATTGACAAGTCCGGCGATTTCCTCGTATTTCCGTTCAGCCTCCGCCGGCGTATCCCCGATGATGATGCCAATACCGGGAAGGATGAAGAGCTCGTCTCGGCTTCTTCCGAAAGCGGCAGCCTTGTCCTTAACCTCCCTGTAGTACCGCTTGGCTTCTTCCAGACCATGTTGATGCGTAAAGACGATATCCGCCGTTCGCGAGGAGAACGCTTTGCCCGCTTCCGACGAACCGGCTTGGACAAGAACCGGGTGTCCCTGCTTGGACGAGGTAATATTCAGCGGACCTTGAACCGAGTAATAGTTGCCTTGATGGTTCAGGACATGGAGCTTGGACGGATCGAAATAGATTCCTTTCTCCTTGTCGACTACAAACGCGTCATCCTCCCAGGAATTCCACAAGCCTTTTACGACTTGAACGAATTCCTCCGCCATCAAATACCGTTCATCATGATCAGGCAAGGTGCTTTTGCTAAAGTTAAGTGCCGATCCCTCTAACGCGGAGGTAACCATATTCCACCCCGCCCTTCCATCGCTGATCAAGTCGAGCGAAGCGAAAAGCCGTGCCGCGTTGTAGGGCTCGGTGTACGTCGTTGAGAGCGTGGCCACAAGCCCGATGCGGGATGTTACGCCCGCCAGCGCAGTTAGCAACGTTAATGGCTCAAGCCGATTGAGCAGATGCGGATGAGACTGGGCGTTGATATAGAGTGAGTCGCCGACAAATACGAAGTCGAGCTTGCCGGATTCAGCCTTACGTGCGGCATTCTTGTAATAGTCAAGATTGATGGCCGCATCGGGCAGGTCACGCGGATGCCTCCATACCGCCGTATTCTCTCCTCCTCCGCTTAGAGCGGCTCCGAATACCAATTTTCTGCGTCCCATGAGAAGCCCCCTCTTGTCGTTCTATTTGGAAATGTACGATGCAGCATAGCGGTTAGCGGGAATTGGCAAGCCAAGGTGGCCATGAAGCGTATCGGCCTCATACTCCTCCCGGACGAGGCCGCGCTGCCGCAAAATCGGCAGTACCAAATCGACGAATTGCTCAATGCCATCCGGAACGATCGGTCCCGGAGCAATGATAAACCCATCCGCCGCCTCGTTCTCGAACCATTCCTGCATACTGTCCGCTATTCGCTGAGGCGTTCCGATAAACATCCGTTCCCGCGGAGTAGCCGCTCTTTGGGCCAACTGCCTCAGAGTCAAATTCTCTTCTCTGACCACTTTACGCCATTTATCCGCCGTGCTTCTATAGCCGTCCACCGTCAATTCTTCAATGGCGACAAACGGTTCGTCCAGCGGGTATCTGCTCAAGTCTGCATGATCGAACAAACGTTGAAGTCCCTTGAGCGCCTCATCGATCTGAATAAGCTCGCTGACCTCTCGATACGCCTGCTCTGCGGCTTCTTCCGTTTCCCCGGCTATCACGGTCGTTCCTGGAAGAATCAGAATATCATCGGGTGAACGGCCGTAGGAGACAGCCAATCCTTTGACATGCTTATAGAATTCCTTCGCATCTCGGATGCTGTGGTGTTGGGTGAAAATAACGTCGGCCGTCTTGGCGGCGAATGCAAGTCCCGCTTCCGATGAACCGGCCTGGACGAGCACTGGACGGCCTTGTCTTGAACGGCTGATGTTAAGCGGCCCTTGAACGGAGAAGAACTCTCCTTGATGGTTCAGGGCGTGAAGCTTATCCGGGTGGAAATAGCGCCCGGACTGCTTGTCCAAGGCGAAGGCGTCATCCTCCCATGAATCCCACAGTCCCTTCGCAACCTCGAGAAACTCTTCCGCAAGCCGATATCGAAGATCGTGCTCCATATGAGATTCGCGTCCGAAGTTCGCCGCGGTGCCCTGCTCCGCTGTGGTAACGATATTCCATCCGGCTCTCCCCCCGCTAATATGGTCGAGGGATGCGAACTGCCTTGCTACATTATAAGGCTCGCTATAAGTGGTAGAGGCTGTCGCAACCAGACCGATTCTGGATGTTGCTCCCGCAATGGCAGTCAACAAAGTGAGCGGCTCGAATCTTCTTAATAGATCCGGATTCGATTTGGCGTCGATATACAAACCGTCCGCCACGAAGATGAAATCGACCTTGCCGGCCTCCGCTTTGGCGGCCGCCTGCTTATAATAATCGAGATCGAGGGCAAAATGGCGCGGAGATCGCGGATGTCTCCATACTTCGCGATGATTGCTGCCCGTGGTCAAAGCGAGTCCGAATTTGAGCTTCCTTTGGTTTGTCAATGGATGCAACCTCCTGTTCATATGCTTCACTACAGCCTTACAGCCGCTTGTCGAGCTTGCGGGTGAAATCATTGCCGAAGACTCCGTTCGGTTCTCACCAAGCGAAGTAGATGCTTCCCTTATCAAACTTGGACAAATAGAAGTCTTTGACGGCTTGAGAATAGTAAGCCTCCTGTAAAGCTTTAAGCTTCGGCGACCCCGCTAGTTCCGGCCGGGTTGCGGCAATAATGTAAAAGTCCTTCGCCTCGGAGGATTCGACAGCGAGCGCGTCGCTGAACTTGAACCCTGCCTGGATTCGCAAGCTTTGATAGAGGAATCCAGCATCCACGTCGTCCAGCGCCCGGACGAGCACCGAATTGTCGACTTCTTTAATTTTGAATTTACGAGGGTTCTCGATGATATCCGACGGTTTCAGCTTTGTTGACTGGATCCCCTCCTTCAGCTTCACCAGTCCGGCATTCTGAAGGATGACCAGCGCTCTTCCCCCGTTCGTCCCATCGTTCGGAATGCTGATTGTCGCTCCTTCTGGTAGTTGCTCTAAGGATTTGTATTTCTTGGAATAAACGCCATTCGGGGAAAAGGTCGTTTTGAACGCCTCAACCAAGTTGGTTTTGTTCGCTTCGTTGTAGGACTTTAAGAACGCCGTGTGCATGCCGATGTTGACGTCGTACGTTCCTTCCAATACTTCCTTATTGGCGATAATGCCATCCGTAGGAATTTCGTACTTCAGCTCGTAACCCTGCTTCTCCAATTCCTTCTTCAGAATCGGTGCCAATTCGTCATTGCGGTTGACTGCCGATACGAGCAGCTTAATCGTCTTGTTCTCCGCCGGGGCTGCCACACCAGCCCCCCCATTTGTCGAGGAAGCAGGACTTGTTTTTTCCTTCAACGCTTCCGATTTTGATCCGCATGCGCTAATAATCGCTATGACCGCGAGCATGAGCAGTAGGAACGATTTTCTGATCATTTTATTCTCTCCTTGAGTTTCTAATATTCAATTATTCCGCTGGGGTTAATTGATATTGTAGCATAGAAGAAATATAGCCATTATCGATACTTCATAATAGCTGTCATTAAACTTCATAATATCGATAGGTTCGGCATAGCTCAGCCTTCGGGATGAAATAAATAACATAGTTTTCCGCTCATTTTAATGTATAATTAAATGATAAGACAAGTTTGGCTTCTTCAGAAGCTTACTTCTAGGAGTGGACCCCATGGATATCCAATATTTCTTTACTTTTCGCGAAGTGGCTCGCTGCCAAAGCTTGACGAAAGCCGGAGAGCGGCTGGGCTACGCGCAGCCGACGATCAGCGTTCAAATGCAAAAGCTGGAAACTCACTTCGGGACGAAGCTTTTCCTTCGAACCGGGAACAAGTTGAAGCTGACGGACGAGGGGACGAAGCTATTAAACTATGCAGACCAAATGGTTGAAGCTTATTTAAACGCGATCGATCATATCTCCAAACAGAAAGAAATCAATATCGCGATCGGTACGACGGAGACGCTGGCTGCTTTTTATTTGCCGCCCATTTTTCAGACATTTCGCGATATCTACCCCAACGCCAACGTTAAGTTTTTTCCCGCTTCCAATTCTGAGATCATTCGGCAAGTGAAGTCCGATGAGATTGATCTGGGAATCGTGCTGGAGAGTCAGCTATCGGACCCGGAACTCAACATCACGACGATTCGCCAAGAGGAACTTATCATTATTAGTCCGAAGGAACACGCGTTGAGCGGCAAGAAACGAGCGACGGTTCAGGATCTGAACAACAATTCCTTCATCCTGACAGAGAAAGGTTGTACCTATCGTGCTGCGCTTGAACGAACGATGGAGGAAAATAAGATCTCCTATCAAGTCGTTTCCGAAATGGGCAGCATGGAGGGCATTAAACAATGCGTCGTCTACGGCATAGGGATCGCCTTCGTCCCCCGAATCGCGGCCGTCGAGCATCTGGAGAAAAACCTGATCTGCGGAATCCCCGTCCATGAAGGGTTGATCGAGCCTTTCTTTACTCAGCTGCTCCTTCATAAAAACAAGCATGTGTCCCCGCCGCTTCAAAATCTAATCAATCTGTTGGTTCAAAATCACGCTACCGCTCTCAAAGCCTAGCAAATACCTTAGCGCCAATCTTTTAAACCGATTTGCATGCAGCGAAAACCTCTTTTTTTACAGACCGAATGGTCTGATTTGAACGTAATTTGACTGATCGATCCAATAAGGGCAAATAAACGAACCACAAAAGTGCTTCTCTTTATCGATTAAGCACGGACAGGGTAAGCGCCGTGATGTCATCCAACACGATTTTCATCCTGTAGAAGCCTCCTTTCTGTCCTATACTACCTGTACTGGATCGTTCAGTCAAGAAAAAGCGTGAGCCGTCGTTTGAACGTCGGGTGAAATTCTAATACTAAACGCTGACCTCTAAAGTAATAAAAAGCTCCGAGTATGATGGCGCCGGTTACTGTACAACCAGTCCATCATACACGGAGCTTTTATGTTATAGCTCACAGTTCTACTGTGAACCCCTTATTGACCCGGAACATAGTCCTCATCCATAATTAATACAGGCTTCACCACTTTGCCTGATAAAGAATCAGCTGCCGCTTGGTTAATGTCCTCGAATTTGTAGAAACTAACTAACTTATCGAAGGCAAAGTTACCTGCTTCAAAAAACTCAATGAGCTGTGGAATGGACAGCTGCGGAATACTGTTACCCATCAAAACGCCTTGAATGGCTTTGTTTTGTGCAGCCAGATCCATAAACGTATTAAGCTCGATAGGCTTGGTGGTCCCACCGACAGGTGCAGCAACACCGCCCTTGGCTAATACTTCAATCGCTGTACGAATAACGGGTGGAACACCCGTGGTATCCACGGTATAATTCACGCCTTTGCCATGGGTAAGCTTTTTGATTTCTTCATGCACATCAGCCGTCTTACTATTAATAACATGCGTTGCACCCAGTTCTTTTGCTGTTTCCAAACGATGATCATGAATATCGATTCCGATAATTTTCGTACATCCAGAAATTTTCGCGGCCATCATAGCAGCAAGACCCACTGCACCCGTTCCAAATACAGCGATGCTTGAGCCCGGTGCAGGCTTCAAGCCATTAAGTACAGTACCGCTACCTGTCATAAATCCACAGCCTAGCGGTCCAACTAAACGCAGGTCTACCTCTTTCGTTACCTTTGTAAGATTACGCTCGCGTGCTAGTGTATAAGTGCTAAATGAAGATTGACTAAAATAGTTGGAAACAGGAGATCCGTCCTCACGATGGAAGTAATACGTTTCATCCGCACGACGACCTCTTTCATTTAATGTTCCCCAGTCATCACATGACGCTGGAACACCTGTTAGACAACTGTCACAATGTCCGCAATATTCGAATGAAAGAACAACATGATCGCCAGGCTCGAAGCCGTGCACAGCAGAACCTACTTTTTCTACGATACCTGAACCTTCATGTCCAAGAATAATAGGGAATTTATACATCGTTTGCTTGGTACGTACGAAATCATCAGAGTGACACATACCAGAGGCAACCATTTTAACTAATATTTCATCTTCACGCATTTCACTAATCGTGAGATCTTCCAGTGCATAGGGGGCGTTCATTTCATTGACAACAGCTGATCTAATTTTCATGTTAAAACCTTCCTTCGCACATTGTGGATAAGAGCGCTTACACATCCATATCATAAGTTCAATACTTGGCTATATCAATAAACACAGACCTCCAATGTGTTGATGTTTCAACAAAATGAATGAATATGATGAATATAAGCTTTATTTTTAACAAAATGAGGTGATATCGTTGAGTGTCACACGACGCCAAAAGCATCAATTACAGTCGATTAGCCTGCTCAAGCAAGCCTTAGTTGACCTTATCATAGAAAATGGAACATCTGATAAAATCACAGTTAGCGAAATATCTGGAAGAGCAGATTTGAATCGAGGAACCTTTTACACACATTTCAAGGATAAAACGGAGCTGCTAGAAGCTTTATTTCATGATGCTATTGAAGGGATTAAACAAGCTCTAACCTCTCCATATAAACATGTAAATCGAGTTGACTTAAGCTCTGTCGTCCCTTCAACTATATTGTTATGTAAGCATATAGAGCTTCATAAGCGCCTTTTTACGGCTCTGGACATGGTGGATACCTCGCCAACTGTATATGAGCGCTTAGAGCAAATGCACTGGGATCTTTTCACGAAAGACATCCAAGTTGAGCATGCACATGCTACTCTAAATACCGATTATGAAATTATGATCAGCTTTCAATCCCATGCGATAGAGGGCGTCATCAAATATTGGATACGCGGCGACTTTAAATATTCTGCGGAGTATATGTGTAATCAAATAACGACTCTAGTCTCTAAGCCAATTACCGCTATGATTATGAGAAACAATCATTAAATCCTCTCCAGCACGTATGCGCCATCCTCGGCAAGAACCTGCCCCTTTCGAACCTAACATGCAAAATGAACCACAACCTTCATGCCAATGAAGGTTTATTTTTCATGCGCCAGGGGACAGTATACCAAGAAGATTCGAATGAGCCGAATGGACAAAAAAAATGAGCTGCACGACAAAGCTTTACTAACTTGGCTCGGTTATTATGAGGTTAGAAGTGAAGCAACCCATATGGATACACACAATAATGAAGAAAAAGGTGAGGAAAACATGGCAACTGTGAATAAACTATCCTTAGATGAAATCGCTGACCGTGATGCTATACGCGATCTGATTGATGCCTATGCATTTTGTGCAGATACGAGAGATGCTGAAGGTCAAATGGCACTGTTTACTGAAGATACTCTCTTTAGAGTATATATGGATGAACGCCAGGCTGAACCCTCCCAAATCGTGAACAGCAGGAAGGAATTAGCGCCTATTTTTGATAACTTAAATATTTATACCTCCACCGTGCATTTTAACGGCCAAAGTAAGATCGTCCTATCTGGAGATACTGCAACGGGGACAACCTATTGTTTTGCTCATCATCTAACAATCGATGGTGATGATAAGAAATTAATGGTAGCCACTATAAGGTATTACGACGAATTCACCAAAATTAATCAGGAGTGGTTTTTCAAAAAAAGAGATCTCAAGGTTGCATGGGTTGAAACTAAACCTTTGAATAGCTAAAACGCCTGTCAACTCGACTCAGGTTTGTCCCGAGCAAATAAAGAATACCAAAACACCTGTCAAGACTGGACTCTGATTGCCCAGTTTTGACAGGTGTTTTAAATGATTAGCGGTGAGGAAGCTGTCCGCATCCTCGAATCAATACGCTGAATTTGATAAATTAATAATATCTGTATTAGTGAAAAAGCAGCTTGGATAAACAGAACAGTTTATAAGACACGACGGAACGATCGAAAATTGGGAAGCGTGTGGCCGGCCATCCGGCTAAGCTTCAAATAACTATACGCATATTTATAATAATGACCATGCCTGCTGTCAACCAATGCTTGTTCCCAGTAAGCAGATTCCCACGGATTTAACGCTATATCCGAAAGCGCAATATCGGATCCAATCACTTTTTCTTCAAGCTTGTTCGCATAAGTCAAGATATTAATTCTCTTGTTAAACGATGAATCAAGGTTGTCCAGAACATAGTTGCTCGAAATTTGTTTCAATTCTACTATAGCGTGGCCATGCGTAAGGATATGCCCCAATTGCATATCCCTTTGCTCCTGATGCAGCGGCCTCTGGAAGTTATGAAGAAAGTCGAGTACAGTCTCCGAATTCAGGTGAAGTTTTATACCTGCATCCGGTATGGCGTCAGGATCAATGACCATATTCTTTCCATGCACAGTAACATAACCAGGACCTGATGCTGAGAAATCTTTAACTATCTTTTTCATGGCATCAAACAATTCAGCAGTTGCAGGTATATTGGAACGAGACAGCATATGTATCAAATAGAAAGTGTAAATAACATCATGACCGAGTGCATGGCAAGAACGTTGATTTTGGGAAAGCAGCTCTATCATTGAGTCAGTGATACCTACATATTCTTTTTTTATCCGATACTTCTGATCATTTGCGTGTTCTTCCAACGTTTTGTCAAGATTTTTCTTCATTAGCGCCTGCATCGAATCAGGTACAAGCTTCTCCTCCAAGAGATTCGTCAAGGCTAATACCGCACATGCCCAGTGTCCGTCCCACACATTACTTTGTGAGGATTCGATAAATTTTTGGCAGGCCCATTTCTTATAGAAATCGGTTTCCAACGTAATCACCCCTAATAGGCCTTACTAATTTCACTTATTGTAAATCACCCTTAAAACTTAATCAACATAAATGTATATTAAGTATGGAGTGTCATTTGATATTCCTAAATCCGTTAGCCTGACTTCTCGGATCAACCATAAAAAAACCACGCTTCAATAGCGTGGCGTAGTTTGGTTCGTTCTGAATGTCTATACTCATTTGAAATCAAGCATGTCCTTCGAATTTGATGATGAAAGTCTCCCCATCCTGTCCGAGATGCACAGATTCTCGACCCGACTCGCGTACGATCACACTGATTTCCGTCCCGAATCCACGCTGTACTTCCAGATCGAAGCAATGACCAAAGGCATGAACATTCCTCAATGACATGCTAGGCCAACCTGCAGGTATGCGGGGAGTGCATGTACAAGAAGCAAGGCCGGTTGGGATTAATCCGAACAAACCTTCCGTGATGACCCGCCCGTACAACGCGCTTTCAGCCGAGAGATGGCGCTGATTCCCTTCTGGATACGCTTCTACTGCATAAGGGACATGTTCCCCTAACAGACGCCGCCGCGAATATGCCGATAATAGATCCAGCGTTTGTTCCGTTTGACCGGCAATAAATAGTGCAAGGAAACCATAGAGCGAAGATCGATCCCAAAACACCGTGTCTCCGGCTTGCGTCGACAGCCCGTCGACCGTCCATAAACGCGGCGATACCAATGCCGCGACCGTTCCGTCTTTTCGTTCCGATATTCCCATAGTAAGTGGCAGACAAATCCAAGAACGGAGAATATCGTTACCGTCGTAATAACGGTAGGTTTCAAACCCCTCGACTTCTGCGCCAAAATAATCTTCAATGGCTGTTCGCAATCGATTGGCCGCTTCAGCGAACATGCTCGCTTCCTCGGGCTTCTCAAGCTCTTCGGCAAGCATGGCTGCATAACGGAAACCACCGTAAGCAAGCGATGAAGTGGATAAATTAGCGGCTCCTGCAGGAAAGCGTCCCTCCAGCTCATCGGAGTCTGAAGCGATGACGCCATCCGGCGTCACTTTGGAGAGGCAATAGTCCAAGCACCATACAATTGCTGGCCATAGCTCAATAGCCAGATCCCGATCCCCGCAAGCCAGTGCGAATAGCGAAGCTCCATAGGCGTACATCGCCGCGTCTCCGCGGTCGCCAGCTCCCTCCCAAATATCAAAACCCTCCGCGATAATGGAGGAAGGAATCGGAGTTCGATCAGGTCCCATAAAAGGCATGTAGAGACGCAACGCATTTTTCGTAGCTTCAATAGCTGTCTCGTCTCCTAGAAAAGAAAAGAACGGGGCGGCATATTCGATCTGATCGTTCGTCCAAACCGCTGCATAATAGCTTCCACCTCCCGGACCGTGCAAAAGTCCGGACTTCGTACTAAAGATGCTTTCCGCAGCCCGCAACTTGGCGAAATCAAACATCTGGTTCAGCACCTGATCTGGTGTAACAAGCTGAAGCCGATTTTGTAATCCGTTTATTCGCTCCCGCCTACGCGCTTCTTCCGCAAGGGGGAAAAGCGGCAAGAGCTGCTCACTCCAAATACGGCCGACGAAGGATACCCCGATTTCCTTGCTTTCGCCTGGCATAAGTGTAATCTTACCGGCGGTATCCGATAGGGTCTCCATCGAATAGATCCCGTAGATTCCCCTGCTGCGAGCCGAATAACTTGGCGACTCCACTTCAATTAATATAGATGAATTTGTTTCATTCAAGAGTAAGATCGTTTCATGCAAAGCAGGGGCTTCGATAGCTGGAAACAGCTTCCGACGGATAGATATTCCCTCTTTGGTCTGGCTATCGATGGTGAGAATCCCGTCAAAGGCAATTCGCTGCGGACGCTCTTCAACTTTACTCCCGTTTACTATAAACTGCGGCATTGCAGCGGAAGGATAGTCATGGATGAGGCTGGCGTGCGTATCGTTTGGAATCGTCCGCAGCATGGGCCATACAACTTGGCGGTGAATCGATAGTTCGCCTGATTGGTTTACACCATAGCGAATAATGGCAGATACACGCAAGCCGCTCATTTCCACCGTATCTTCATGGGGAAGCCGTGTATCCGCACAAACTTCCCACTCTATTCCACTATTTGTCAAGTGCCATCGATCTTGAGCAGCTGATTGGTTCATAGACTTCGTTTGCCCCTTTAGTTGAAAGTGATGTTTCTATTGTAGGATTATAACTGCCTGAAGGGGGAGTGGGAAATGCGTGTTTTATCGGTAGATTTGTGTCTTGTTTATTAAAAAAATATTGACCCTACGGCTATGTAGCGATAAGATTATGTCGAATTAGATCTTTTGGGGGAGGCGGGATTCGAGTGAAGGGCTTGGATTTTGAGGAGCATTTTATTACCGGACTGCCAGGAAGCCCCATCAATCTATTCTACTGCGGTTATCACGACTGTCCTCCGGGGCACCGTTATGGACCGGCGATGCGAGACCATATTTTGCTCCATTATATCGTTGCAGGTAAAGGACAATACTGGGTCCATGGCACCGAATACGAGTTAGCCTCCGGCGATTGTTTTGTGTTTTTCCCTAACGTTCCCGCTACCTATCAAGCGGATGAGGCAGACCCATGGCGTTACATGTGGGCAGGTTTTGACAGTCAGATGGCTCTCGAATATTTGACGCTTGCCGGGATTTCGCCCAGTTCTCCCTTTCATACCTTCCGGGACAAGGAGCAAATCACTGAATTATTCGAACGGCTTTTTGCATGTACGGCAGTAAATACTTACGACGCCGAGGCGCTTGGCATTAGTTATTTATTTCAATTGTTCGCCTGTATGCTGAAGGAAACCCGACCATCTGCAGAAGCAGGACGCTCGTTACCCAAACGAGGCACCGAGGAATATATGCAGGAAGCGATCCGTCTTATCCACTCCAATTATGCACGAAAGTTGACCGTTTCTATGATGGCGAATCACGTGGGACTGGAACGTTCCTATTTTTCCAAACGATTCCGCGAGCTTATCGGGGTTGCGCCCTATGAGTTTTTGAACCAATACCGGATGGAGCAGGCCACTCGAATGTTGATCCATACCCGTCAATCCGTCGGAACGATAGCTTTATCCGTAGGCTTTGAGGATTTGTCGTATTTTTCCAAAGTTTTCATGAAGCATTCCGGTACAAGCCCTACGAACTTCCGCGATCTTCACCACCAGCTTCCACCGAAAATGGGCAAAACAACATGACAAGAATGCCTGTGACGTATATACGCGTCTCTGGTCACTATGGGGCAGCAAAAAATTGCATATCCCCATACCCTACATATTCAAACATAGCAAAAACCCTTAAAACACTCGGCAATCCTTGTGTTTAAAGGGTTCTTTAGTTATGGAGCCAAGGGGGATCGAACCCCTAACCTCATCGCTGCCAGCGGAGGGACATATCATCCCGCCCTGTTCTATACATGTTCATCCTTTATAGCTATCCTGCCAGCTTAACAAGCGCTTTTCCAGTATACGCACCAGAGAATCGGTCAGCTTGCCTACCGCGGCAAATAAAAAGATACCAATAAAGACAACCTCTGTCCGCATAAAGGAGCGTGCATCCTGAATTAAGTAGCCGACTCCCTGATCCGAGCCCATCAGCTCGGCAACGACAAGCACCAGCCACGCTACACTGATGGACAGACGCAGCCCAAGCAGCACATTCGGCATAGCCGCCGGCAGTACCAGCCGCACCATCTGGTTCAATTGGCTAAACTCCAATACTCGCGCCACATCAAACAGCCTGGAATCCACGTTGCGAACGCCAAGAAAGGAGTTCACATATAACGGAAAGAAGGCGCCCATCGCGATTAGTAGAATTTTGGACAATTCTCCAAAACCAAACCATAATATAAATAACGGGGTTATCGCCAGCAACGGTATGGTGCGTAGCATCTGTACAGTAGGATCAAGAACATCCTCAGCATGTTTGGACATGCCCACAAACAAACCAAAGCCCAGTCCCAGACCTCCGCCAATCAGAAAGCCAACCAACGCACGCAGTATACTAATCTGCAGATGATACCAGAGCTCTCCTGAGCGGATTAGTTCAAGGAAGGTTGCTACAATTTTCGACGGCGCAGGAAACATCATCGGATCAATCCAAAGGTTCACACTGCCCAGCTGCCAGATTGCCAGCACAACGACAGGGATTAAACTGCCCAATATGACCTTCCTTGAATGCCTCCATTTCACGGACTGACCGCCTGACTTCTGGACCCGCTCGTTTTGCCGCTTCTTCTCTGAACTCTCTCGCGTCCTTACGAGATCACCGGTAGTTATCGGCGCAGACATGATGCATCTCTCCTTACCCATTTACCATACCTGGTCATATTTCATAATCTTCCTTATCCGATCCGCTCTTCTCCAACGCCTGAAGTACATAAGCCCGCAATTCCTGAAACGTCCGGTTCGTTCTTTTGCGCGGAAACGGGAGATCAATAGGAACGATTGTCTTAATGCGTCCAGGCCGAGGGTCCAGCACCACTACACGATGGGATATAAATACCGCTTCATCGATATCATGCGTCACAAACAGCATAGTCGTCCGATTCTCTCGCCAAATGTCGAGCAGCGCTTCCTGCAAATGGCTGCGGGTAAAAGCATCCAGCGCCCCAAACGGTTCATCCAGCAGCAGCACCTTCGGATTGCGAAGCAGCGCTCTGGCTATGGCTACCCGCTGTGACATACCGCCAGACAGCTGCTTAGGATAGGCCTTCTCGAATCCTCCGAGCTTGACCAGCTCGATTAGCCGATTAACCTGCAATCGGATGGCAGGGTCTCGCAGATTCAGATCAGCAGCAATATTCCGCTCCACGGTCAGCCACGGGAACAGCCGATGCTCCTGAAAGATAAATCCCTTCTCTACGGACGGCTTCGTAACCCGAAGTCCGTCCAAAAGTACCTCGCCATCTACATCCGCATCCAGCCCAGCGACAATTTTGAGCAGCGTGCTCTTTCCGCAGCCGCTTGGTCCGATAATCGAAACGATCTCGCCTTCCTGCACCTGGAGGTCGATGCCGTCGAGCACATGCTTCGTCTCATCGCCTTCTCCAAATGATTTGTTTAATTGACGTATGTCCAGCACAGATACTGTCACATCGCGCCCTCCTTCCTACCGGTTTACACCTTCAACAAAATTTAGACTCAAAATGGACGATCACCAATAATCGAAATGCGTTCAGCTACCCTCCGATCCGGGAAATAATCCGAAACCGCATAGTGCTGCGTATTTCGATTATCCCAGAAAGCAATGGTATTCGGCTCCCAGCGGAATCTCACCTGGTATTCCGGAACCTCGGCTTGTCGGAACAAATGTTGCAGAAGCTGCTCTCCCTCGTCCGGATCTAGTCCAACAACACGCGTTGTAAACACCGGATTGACAAACAAGGCTTTCCGGCCCGTCTCCGGGTGAGTTCGAACAATCGGGTGCTCTGCAGCCGGAAAATCCAGCTGGCGCTGAGCCAGCGTTTCTGGATCAAGCGCTCTGCCAAAGGACGGGGTGAAATCATGAATCGCGCTTAAGCCGTCTATTTGGTTTTTAACTTCGTCCGGCAAATTCGTATAGGCCGCTTCCATATCCACCCATGATGTATCGCCGCCAAGCCCCGGCACCTCTGTTAGCCTAAGCACCGCTCCCAGTGATGGCTCCAGACGCCATGACACATCGGTATGCCAAACATTTTCCCGGCCCGCTACCTTGTCATCCTTCGCCAGACGTACGACTTCGGCAATATCACCACGCATGGCGAATGGATGTGTTTCAAGTTCCCCCCAGTTGCTGGCGAAAGCCTTCTGCTGCTGGCTCGTAATCTCTTGATTACGAAAGAAGATGACCTTGTACGCCAGCAGTGCGCGATGAAGCTCTTCCTTTAATTCGGTGCTTAACGGCTGGCTCAGATCCACACCCTCAATCTCAGCTCCGATCACATTGCTAAGCCGCTTGACTTGAAAAAGCGTAAACGGAATGCCTTGCGGAGCCTCGGATGTGCGCTCAAGCTTACGCGCGCCATGGAAAAGTTTGCGAACCTCCAGATCAAAATGACGAGTAGTATCCACGGTTTGTGTGCTCATATGTATCTTCCTTTACTTTATTTTTTTGATGATGGCGTTATCTACATAATCCGTAAATGTAATTTTCTTTTTAATAAAATTATTTTCAAACAGCAAGTCTGCCGATGCCTGCTGCGCTTCTATGGCCTCTTCATTGACGGGTCCAATCGTGTAATTCTGTTTCTTTAAAACCTCGCTAATCACGGGGCCAGGAACCTTCTTCAGCTCAGAGAACAGCTGAGCAACCTCTTCCCTATTGGCGTTGGCATAGTCTGCTGCTCTTTTAAAGACGGATAGATAGACTTCCACAAGCTCCGGATGATTTTTGGCAAATTCCGTTCGCGCAATGACAGTAGCAGGCGCCAAAATCCCCTGCTCAGCACCAGCCAGAACACGTGCCTCTTTTTGCAGTACCAGCTGTGTCGGGTACGGTTCAATCGTGACCCAGGCATCAACTTTTCCAGAGGTAAAGGCCGGCAGCCCCTCTTGCAGCTGTAAATTGACCAGGCTCACATCCTTCTCTGTCAAACCATTCTTGACCAGAACCTTTAACAAAAACACATGCGAGGTTGTCCCTTTGGCTACGGCAATCGTTTTTCCCTTAAGATCAGCAATCGTTTGAATCTTGCTATTCTCGTGAACCAGCAGTGAATTTAAGCCTTTGCCGTCGCTAATCAGACCAACATTTACAAAAGGAAGTCCGGAGGACTGACCTGACAGCGCTGCTCCATCACCCAGAAAGGAGAGATCTACACGTTTAGCAGCAAGCGCTTCAAGCAGCGGAGGACCGCTTGGAAATTCGCTCCAGGCAACCGTCACCTTGTACTTCTTCAGCTCCTCCTCCAGCCAGCCTTTGTCTTTAACGATATTCAATGGACTAAGACTGCCATTGATAGCCACATTGATAACCGAGGGCTTCTCCGCTTTGGCTTGATACGGCTTCCAAACAGCGAACACCCCAATAAGAATACCCGCGACTATAAGCAAAGCGAGTAAAGATACAAACTGAACCTTTCGTTTGGCCATTACCCAACCACTCCTGTCTCTAGTCTGGTTTACTATTCATTAACTGCCTTATAGCGCGTACGGCTATGCGAGCCGTCTATCGCTACGGGCACATCCCCCTCCAGCGTTACTCTCCTGACTACACGATGAGCATCGCCATAATCATTAATGGCTATATGCTGCGTTGCACGGTTATCCCATATAACGATATCGCCTTCCTGCCAGCGCCAGCGAACCGTATTCTCCAGACGAGTCACATGCTCTTGAAAAATCTCGTACAGCTTGATGGATTCCGATGCCGATACGCCAAGAATCCGCTTCACAAAGCTGCCTAACAGCAGCGACTTTTCACCTGTTTCGGGATGAACCCGAACAACCGGATGCTCCGTTTCATATACCGTAGAGCTAAACACCTTGCGGTACTGCGCCTCTTCCTCTGCCGAAACATTAGCCCGCGAAGCTGCCGCATAATCGAACGCATTGGAATGCAGACTCCACAGACGATCAGCCAAATCCTTTAGCTCAGGAGTCAGACTCTCATAGGCTGCGACCGTGTTCGACCAAACCGTATCTCCACCTGCGTCAGGAATGACTACCCCACGTAAAATCGATGCTTTCGGGTAGGCATCCAGAAAGGTAACATCTGTATGCCACTGTGTTGCACGTCCGCCATGATGTGAATCTAGCTCCAGAATATAGCCGGAGCCTGGCTTCGTTGGTACGGTTGGGTGAGCGAACGGCTTGCCGAGCTGCGCCGCAAAGGCTTCCTGACCCGCATCGTCCAAATGCTGTCCACGAAAGAACAGCACCTTGTATGTCAGTAGTGCTCGGTGAATTTCCTCCACTACACTTGCATCCAGATTTCCGGATAATTGAATACCACTTACCTCCGCACCTATTTTTCCAGTTACGGGCGATAACTGAAGCTGGCTGCTTTCTCTTGTAACGTTGCTCATTTCAAGTTCCTCCTTTGGTTTTCAAAGTGACGCAAAAAAGGAGATCCGATCCAAGCACAGAACGTGCTCTCATCAAATCTCCGGTTGACCGGTTGAATTCTCCGCTTTATTGCCCACTTTAACAAAGTGATTTTAAAATCATTTTGTAACTTGAACTTATCATACTTGCCCATGTGGTTTATGTCAACCGTTATTTTATTTATTCACATCTGAATTATTGGTTTTATTAAATTTGCATCAATCAAAAAAACGAGCCTCCAGTTCCGGGCTCGTTTCGCGTTTTAAAGGCTAACTAATTTCAAAATATAAGTCAAAATCGGCTGTTTAGGCGACTCCAGCCCCCGAATTTCCCATAAACCACTGTTATGCAGCAGCGTGATGACAATGGTTGTGATTTCTTTCGCATCCCCCGCTGCAAAGCGCCCCTCTTCTTGACCTTGAATAATAATGCGTGAGAACAGATCCAGATTGTGCAGCATGCGGGCCTTGATCTCACCCTTCACATCCTCTGGAAGTATATCTGAAGCTTGTGCTTGCAGCACAATCCAGTACGTCTTCGCCGTATTACTATGTATGAATAATTGGTCAATGATCCTTTGGAGTTTAGAAACGGCATCACCAGGACTTTCGATAGCCTGGAGCAAAAAGCGTCGGTACGCTTCCTGACCTTCTAGGACGATCGAGGCCAGAAGCTCCTGCTTGGAAGAAAAATGATTGTACACATGGCCGTAACTCAATCCCGCTTCTGTGGCGACATCGCTCATCTTGACAGCCGCCAGTCCTTTGTGATAAAAAACGCTGGTGGCTGCCTGCAATATTTGTCTCCTGCGCTCTTCCTTCACCATCTGATCTCGTTTAGCATTTCGTGGCACGAAGCGATCCGCCCTCCGTCTATTTTGTTCTAGTATAACAAAAAAGACAGGGGTCAACCATGCAGGGCTAGGATTGAAGAGAGCATAAAGTCTCCCCAAAGGCAACCTATACAAAAAACGCCATCACTATATGTGATGACGTTTCTTTTTGTATGGAGCCTAGGGGGATCGAACCCCTGCACCTCTGTCAATAGATTGGACACATAGAATCGAGAAAATCACGCCGCACTGTGGATCATACGTTCGTATTCATTCGGCGTGAGGTACCCTATAGATGAATGGATCCTTTTCCCATTATAAAAGCAGGTAATGTATTCAAGGATTCTCTCTTTGGCTTCTTTACGCGTTTTGAATTTCTCTAGATAGATGAGTTCTTTCTTCAAGATGCTGTGAAAGGATTCTATGCAAGGGTGAGTAGCCCAGAGGAGTTGCACCTCCAGGCTCTCGCAGAACCGGACTTGAACCTCTCAGCTCATCCGGCTCCCATTATCCAGCCCAACTTAAATAATTTTTCTCCCATTGAACGAAGAGTGTTGGTTCTCGCTTTGCAATCTGAATGAGCCAATCCCAGGCTCGTTTGCGCCTCTGTCTGAACCTTTTATACTTTCTCATCGTCCATTCCAGTAACGCTCGATTCATGCGTCGATATACCGAATGCATTTCCGCTTTGTAGTAGCGTCCATAATAATTGACCCAACCTCTTAGAACGGGATTGAACATCCTGGACAGGTCTTCCAAACTCTTTGCTGACTTCAACTGAATTCGCCACGTTCGGATCGTTTGCCGCATAGCTTTCTTGGCCAAATTGCTTGCTCCCGGAATGAAGCTGATAAAATATTTTCCTTCTCGATTCTTGGCTCTGCGCGGCCGAAACGTATATCCCAGAAAATCAAACGCAATTTCTTCGTGTTGTAACCTACGATTGTCATCTTTACAATACACAATGCGTGTCTTTACCGGGTGTAGCTCCAAACCACACTCCCTCAACCTTGTCTCAAGTTCGCTCTTAAGTTGCTCTGCTGCCTTCTTGTTGTGACAGTGGGCAACTGCATCATCTGCATATCGCGCAAACGGCTTGTCTGGATGTACTTTCTCCATCCATTTGTCGAAGGTGTAGTGAAGAAACAGATTAGCCAGCACAGGACTGATGACTCCGCCCTGAGGCGTGCCTCTTGTTCTCGCCACCAATTCTTTATTCGGCATTTGTATGGGAGCTTCCAGCCACCTTTGGATACAGAGAATGAGCCATGGATTTTCCGTATGCTTACGCACGGCTTTCATCAGTAATTCGTGATCAATGTTGTCAAACAGACCTTTGATGTCAAATTCAAGTACCCAGTCGTATTTCCAGCAGCGTTGCCTCGTCACTGCCAACGCATCCATCGCAGATTTTCCCGGTCTATATCCATAAGAGTCCCGATGAAAGTACGGCTCGACGCAAGGTTCAAAGTAGATTTTAGCTACCATTTGCGCCACGCGATCTGCCACAGTTGGCACGCCAAGCAAACGAGTTCCTCCACTTTTCTTCGGTATCTCTACCGCTTGAACCGGTGGCGGAAAGTAACTACCTGATGACATTCGATTCCATATGATGTAGAGGTTATTCTTCAGATTGGCTTCAAACTTTTCCAAACTGATTTGGTCAACTCCAGGTGCGCCTCCGTTTTCTTTCACGCGGCGGAATGCTTCCACTACGACTTGCTTGGAGATGTTATAGGGCTTTGTTTTGTCCATAGGTTCCTCCCTCGCGGTTGACCTCTGTTCAAAGACAGGATAATACAACCCCTTCGCTCCACTCCCATTACGAAGCTTCCTCGCTACTACGGGTTATTCCGTCCCTGTATTCCGCATCGATACTTTTGTCCTTGCGATTCTTTCGCTTGGAGGTTTCTCTTGGCATCGAAATACAAGTTCCCACGTTCCTAACCAAAGCCTGTGCCACGTTCACGCCGTCTCTATGCCGGCCACCATCCGGTCAGTAAGTAGGTTTCTTCCGGACTCATCCCAGGTCAACAACGCAAACCTGGTTTTGATGGCATCCCTGCTATTTCGACACGTAATCGACGGTTCACTGGTGTTCGTCTCCATTGGCACGTACCTGACGGAGTCTAGCTCCGCCTTTTCCGTAACGCTCACCACCATGGCTTTTGTCCATTGCAGCTTACGGTGGTTTGAAGTCTTCACCTACATGACTACTTCGAGGGGCCGACCCTCATCTCTGGTTAAGCATGGTTACGCCTTCGTTTAGGCTAACCTTCGTGGCACACCATTGTCGTAACAGTTCCCTTTACGACTCATGCTTCCTGCCATATTGTAGGCCTTCAGTCGTCCCTGGTAGTCGTTGGAGGCATATTGGCTTCCCCGATCGGAATGGTGCAAAAAAGCCTTCTTCGGGCGTTGGAGCCGATAAGCTCGATCTAGTGCTTCTAATACGAGCGACTTGGTCATTCGTTCATGCATATGGAAACCAACGATCTTTCGAGTGCACAAATCCTCAACCCCGGCAAGATATAACCAGCCCTCGTCTGTCGGAATGTACGTGATATCAGCCATCCACACTTCGTTGGGCCTCTTCGCAGTGAACTGCTGATTTAAAACATTATCGGCTACAGGGAAGTTGTGTTTAGAGTTTGTAGTCGTCTTATATTTCTTTACTGTACGGGATTTCAACCCGAGCTCTCTCATGATGCGAGCAACGGTTTTCTGAGAGACCTGAACGCCTCCTCTTCCAGGTCGCGGATACGCTTCTGAAGGTCACGCAAAGCCTTGTCTTCAGGCTTTAGCTGCCCGCTGCAAGGCGTTTATGCGGTCGTATTTCTGGATGCCATTCACTTCAAGGTCAAGCAGGACGGTGCCATTGTGAACAAGGCGGCCTATATGGTAATCGGTATCGATATGGACGGTAGCAAGGATGTACTGGGCATGTGGATCGGCGAGAACGAGTCTGCTAAGTTTTGACTTAGTGTGCTGAACGACCTCAAGAACCGCGGCGTACAAGATATTCTCATCACCTGCGTCGACAACCTGACGGGCTTCTCGCAGTCCATTACCGCTTGCTATCCAAAGACCGAAATCCAAAAGTGCATCATCCACCAGATTCGCATCTCCAAGCGCTACGTCTCTGCTACCACCGTCAGCTTCGAAAAGTAACCAAAGTAAAGAGCATTTTCCCCAGCGATGAAGCGCTGCTCAAAATGCTCTACCTCGTCACGATGCACATCACGCGTAAATGGACAGGCCTCGTCCAAAACTGGGGCCAAATGCTGTTATAGCTCTCCGTTTTCTTTCCTGAACGGATTGGCTCGCATCTGCCGTGAGAGCCTTCTCCCCCTCGGGGGAGATTTGCTATAAATGAGTTTACACAAAATTATTGACAGACCCCTTCCCACCACTACCGTTGATGAACTCGATGACTATATTACGGCAGGCCTGCTTCGGGCATTATTTTTCTCTGATTATAAACTATTTCCGAAGAAAGTGCTGCTTTTGCTAATTTACAATATCAAGTGAAACTAGAATGTGCCAATCAGATTGAAAGGCCAACCAGCAAAGTGGTTGGCCTGACACATATATGCTTCCTTGTTCCTAGTATAATTATGGCCCTAAATATAATCCGCTATAGTTAATTCCAGCATTACTCAAAACACCTATGATCTCTGGTAAATAGGAGGCATATTTGTTACCACCGGTTGTCTGACCGGTCACCATTCCTACTGGTTGGAAGGTATATCCGTTCTTTGCAGGTGTCCATTGATAATTAAGCAAAACAGGACCACCACTATCTCCTTGTTGTTGTGCTGCCATATGTTGTATTAAATTGGAAATATTCCAGTTACCTCCACACACTTCTCCTCCACCAAAATCAACAGTTTTCAAAACACTTACAACTACCCCTTGTGTCAAAGCTCCTGTTTTTGCTCCTCTAACATAAATTGTTTGTCCTATGGTAGGAGCGCCTGCTGCTCCATTAAATGGAGTCAGGTTGCTACCATTTCCATTCGGATAAGGTACAGCAGCAGCTATATTAGATGTATTTATTTTAATTACACCAACATCAGCTGTAAGTGCGGGGCCACCGTTTTGATTCCAGTTTCTCCATAGCCAATTACCAATTGTTGCTGTAGGTTGCTTAACAGCTTGAGTTGAACCAATACCCCCACAATGCCCCGCAGTAATGAGAAGTTTATCGCCTTGTGATGTATATCCAAAAAAGCCAGCTGTACAAGCGATACCATCATTATTTACTATTTTCTCTCCCGATACTTGCGTGGGATAGGCAGTTTCATCATCATCTAACCTTACAGATCCTTGCGCAGCTTTAACTTCTAACATCTCAGAGATTGGAACTAAACTCTTGATCTGTGCAATATTTTTGTCTGAATAATCCATTGTCTCAACTTCAACCTTATTATGATATACGTTAATACCGACTGACCTAATTTTATATTGACTCATCACGTCTTCAATTATTTTAAAAGCGGATAACAACTCGTCTTCAGAAAAGGAAACTTCTTCGAAAACTACGTTCTCTGGCAACTTAGCATTTGATTTAATCATACTTTTAACATTTTCCACGTCGTTTTTCTTTGCTAATTGAATGTGGGTAGATCCATTTTTTGAGTCAAAGTAAGTTCCAGCATATGTGCCTTTATTCGACTTTCGTGAATATTCTTGAAGGTCACTTGCCTGCTGGCTTTGTTCCATTCTTTTGTCATATAATTTTCGTTCATCTTTTGTTAGTGGGGTTCCCATAACAACTTCCAATTCGTCGGATAAAACACCTGGTTCTATTGCCTTCTCAATATGAGCAGTAGATGTATCCATTCCGTATTTTTCACGGAATTTTTGAGCATTCTCCCTAAGCGTATTTTTATCAACCTTTTTAGCAATAGGTGCTGCGCTGGCAATAGGGTCCAAACCAGGAAATGAAATGACTGAAGAGGAAAGCAAAGCAAAAGATAGAGCTAAAGTTGGTATTCGTAGTTTTTTATTCATACCTTTTATGGTAAATTTTGTACAAACGCATTCTAGCACAAAATGTATAAAAATGCAAATTATAATATATTATGTTATAATTACTAGAACTATAGATATCAAATTGAGAGGTAGTGGTTTAGTGTTCTCAAACAAAAAAATGTATCTTGTTATTTCTATCTTAGTTATATTGATGTGCGGATGTTCAGATACTCCTAACATTCAAAAGGAAATTCCTAATTTAGAAGGAGAACTATTTGATTTGAAATTTGAAATTCCTGTCGCAAAATTAAAAAGTAATGAAAGGGTTCCAATAAAGACATCGTTGCAAAATCTAACCGATGAAAAAATTACTATTGAGCATGCTGCTGTAATGGCATTTATTTATGTCTATGATTTAAAAGGGAATGTCGTAAAGATCAATCCTGATACAATCCTCTCAATCGCTGTTGAAAAAACCATTAACCCTTCGGAGATATATGAGCCGGGTACAGAATTGCCGCCAGACGAACAGAGATCAATATCTCTATCTGGCACTGGAGAATACATTCTTCAGGCTAAAAGTGAATTAAGATTAAAGGGAATAATCGAAAACAAATATATCCCCTATACAGTTGTTTCAAAACCTATCTTAGTTGAGGTTTACTAAAAAGCATTTTGCTGAAATGCTAAACCTGGATTGTCAACAGTAAATCAGACAGCTTTTTTAAGGGCTGCATGGCGATACTGAATAGGCGTCATGTATTCAAGTGTCCCATGAATCCGATGCTTGTTAAACCAGTTAACATAATCGTATAGTTCCAGCTCCAGGTAACGAAGACTCTGGAAGTTCATCTGGTTCACGAACTCCGTTTTCATAATCTTGTAGGTCGCTTCCGCAACAGCATTGTCGTAGGGGCAGCCTTTCATGCTCAGGGATCGGCCAATTTCAAATGTCTCCAAAAGCGCATCCATCGTTTGATTTTTAAACTCGCTGCCACGATCGGTATGGAACCATTGAATCTGAGATCAATCACCTTGAACCGTTGCAAAGGCACGAGAAACCAACGCAGCATCCTTATGAGGACCTACGCTATGGCCGATGATCTCTCGATTGAACAGATCGATAAGTACACAAATGTAATGCCACTGGTTCTGAACTTTCACATACGTCAGATCACTGACAACGAATCGTCTAGCCTCCGTTTGATCGAATTCGCGATTCAGTGTATGGGCTGTAGACGCTTCATTGCATGCGCCCTTAAGCGGGTTATATTGGGACACGGTGTACGTGGAAACAAGCCCATGCTCTTTCATGATCCTACCCATTCGACGCCTGGAGACGACGAAACCACGTTCCTGGAGCTTGACTTTTATCTTGCGTGTACCGTAAACTTTTCGATTCTTATGGAAAATGTCCACAATCGCTTCGGTTACATCTTCTTCGTTCGTTTGTTCTTTCGCTTGATAGTAAAACGTGCTTCTTCCGATTTGCACGACGTCACACATTGCTGATACCGAGTATTTATCACGATTGTTCTGGATGATAGCTACTTTCGTCCCATGATCAGCGCGGCTTGCTTTAAAATATCCACCTCCATTTTCAAACGTTGGTTTTCTCTTCGTAAAGCAAGCAACTCATTTTCCTCTGACGAGTGATTGTCCTTCTCCTTGAAGGATCCTGTAGTCGTGGCTTGTTTGATCCAGCGGTCTAAAGCGGAGGCGGTAAGGTCATATCCCTCCACAATTGCTGCTCTGGATTTACCGCTTTCATATAGTCCCACCATTTGTTTTTTGAATTGTGCTGTAAAAGTACGTCGTTGTTGTTTTGGCATTGTAGAGATCCGCTCCTTAGGATGATAGGCAAGCCCTTATTTTTATTGTCCAACTAAGTGTATACGATCCAGTACTCCTATTTCGTGTATCAAGTGCTAATATTGATAATGTGTTATCTTAATAAGGAAACAGGGGCAATGAAGAAAATCGACCAAAATAATCACGTAATCAAATTTACAAAAAAATACATCCCAGCGTCGTCCGGGGAATAGGAACACAATCCACTCCTTTCATTTTTTAAGGACTTTTTTGAATCTGTTTGTGCATTTTGCTTCTGCTTTGAACGCTATTTATGAAAACCTGTCTTATAGACGAAGGGCAGTTGATACGGATCGGATGGGTCTCCAACAATTACTTTGTCCATGATGCTTTCAAATACATTTCGATCAAAAGAGGGAAGAATCTCGTTCGACTGAAGCAACTTGCGAAAAACTCTCAGCCGCTTGCCTAAGTCAGTACAGCGTAGCCGGTATATACCTAGGTGACGGATACACTGACCCATAAGGTGATCCCTGTCATCAAGGAAACCGCCTCATACCCAATGACCAGGTTGATCAGAAACTGTTGAAAATAATTCACCTCAACGGTTGATAAAAAATACAAGGGGTTGCTTTGTATGGGCAAATCCTGCCCAGCGCATAAAAAACGTACCTGGACGCAAGACCGACGTATCGGATGCTGAGTGGATTGCAAAACTTCTCAGGCATGGCTTAATTGAGCCCAGCTTTGTCCCTCAGACAGACCTGCGCGAACTCACCCGTCTTCGCAAGAAGCAAGTGGGTGGACTAACTGCAAAGAAAAACCGGCTTCAAAAGGTACTGGAATGCGCCAACATTAAACTTGGAACGGTCATTAGCGATGTTTTTGGCGTTTCAGGGCGCAATTTGCTCAAAAGGTTAATGGAGCAAGGATTTATCGATCCTAGCGATATTGAGGGCCGCGTCAAAGGCAATGTAAAGAAAAAAGTGCCTGAATTGGCAGATTCCTTGTTTGGGACACTGGATGAGCATCAAATGTTTATGATCCGGTTTCTGTGGAATGAAATCGCCTTTTACGAAGAGTCGATTCGTCAATTGGATGAGCGGATCGAGGAGTATCTAGTCAGCTACAAGGAAGAGATGGAGCTCATGCAAACCATGCCTGGTGTGAAACGAATAACCGCCGCCAGTATACTCGCTGAGATGGGCCATAACATGAATCAATTGCCTACGGCAGCTCACCTGACTTCTTGGGCGGGAGTATCACCAGGCAATCACGAAAGCGCAGGTCAAAAAAAGTACCCGCACAGTAAAAGGGAATCCTCACATCAAAACAGCTTTATGCGAGGCGGCTTGGGCTGCTTCTAAAACCCGTAACACGCGCTTATCAGCTAAGTTCTGGTCTCTAGCCTCCCGTCGTGGCAAGAAAAAAGCACTTGTTGCTCTTGCGAAAAAAACGGGCATTCTATTGCCATTTTTCTGCTATTCTTCAACTTCTAAGACGAGACCCACCATAGGTGTTTCTTTCTTTTCACAGAAAAAGTCTCTTATCACTCCGTAAATACTGCAAGGTTCGCCAACGTGGATCGTAAACCAACGTCATGATCTTCTTTTCGTATCCCTTCAGGAACATCCTCACAAATGACAGTCACTTTTGTTCCTTCTGAATGGGCTTCTAACAGCCATTTTTGGATCATCTCACCAGAGAATCGTGTGTCCTCTGAATGAAATTGAACGGTTTTAACAATTCGTTCATCTGGAATTAGCTCCAAAAATTCGCCTTCAGTGACATCTCTATTTTCTGAGGTTTTTCCCTGTATCTCTTCATCTCCTTCGTAGATAAGCGTCATTTTATAAACACCCCCTTCCCTTGCATCAAATGTATCGATTTGACCAGACATTCCTTCCGGTGGAAGCCATAAAGCGAGCGCTTCTGGATTCAACATTGCTTGATAAATTACTTGTGCTGACGCCCTAATGACTCTTGAAGCAGTATCAATTCTTTTGTTATTATTTGTATCTACCATGTAACTACCTCCTTAGTTCCCCTTTTTCTTCACCTATAAAAATAGGTTTAACAGGATACTCAATCCATTCATTTAATCGCATCATATTTAACATGGATAACTCTCGATTCCTTCATTTGATTCGAGCGTCACACTTCCCTGACTAATATGATCAAATAATCGTGTACCTTTCTCAAGCAATGTTGGCGCGGTATGAAGATCAAGTCTATCTAACAAACCTAATTCGATACATGTTGCAGAGGCCTGTGAGCGATTTGAAATCGTTCATGATCGAATCCCGCACAAAACGCCGAATAAGAACGAACGCCCACATGGAGTCACTCCACATCATACTGGAGTTGGAATGCTATAGACGTCATGAAAGTTACTAGCGTCTTTCTACGCAATCAGTCGAATAAGAAGTTCAGTACGTCCACGCGGGCGACCCCTTACCTCTCAGTCGTTATCCATTTATTCATTCTGCAAAACCTTGTCCATCGCAATAAGCATTCCTAGATGTGTACTTTCATGGGCAAGTAGAACATAAAAAAGTTCACCGATTACACTTGCTTGAAGAAAGTTGTTCTCATATGCTACAGGTTGCTCCAGCAGACCGTCATACTTATTGCATATTTCCACCATCTGATTTTCCAAATCCCTAAGAAGTATTTCAATCCCTGGCGGTTGCCCCGGCCAGCTTGAGGGACTTGTTCCTGAAGCAAAATAAGTTCTATAGTGCTGTGGAATCCTTGCCCCAACTCCCGAAAACTCAAATATTAAATCATCCGCTATCGTTAACACATGACCGACCTGCCAATGTAGATTGTTGTTGAAGCCTTTAGGAACGTGTTCCATTTGACCCTTTGACAGTCTTGTTATTACACTCAATATTTGTTTTCTAACATCTGCAAACAAATTAAATATATACGTATCGGACATGCTAATCACCTATCGCTTCTACGATCTCAATCCTGCCCCCGTATTGTAACTCCGGCCAATCTGAAGTTAATGAGACCACTTCCTCCAAAGAACCAGCTTCGATAATGGAAACGCCGAATATGTCTCCGGAGTAATCAGCAATCAAATCCTTCGAAATGCTTTTACGGCCGCTTCCCGCGAAACGTACCTTCTCATACCCTTTTTCCTTTAAATTGTCGAGCCATCCCCATAGTTCATTAATGTTACGATCAAGATGATCTTCTGGAACGACACCGCCTCTATAAACCAACAAAAATTTCAATTCCATCCCCTCCATTTCAGTTGCATTTTGAAACTGACTTAATTATAATTATAATCAATCTAGGAAGTCAAGGGAGGCCCTATGCAAAATTTCAAACCACATAGAAGATCGGATTGTCCGATCTCATTTTCTCTTGATCTGTTAGGCGACTCATGGTCATTGCTTATCATCAGGGATATCATATTTGCAGGAAAGAAAACGTTCGGGGAATTCCTTGCCTCGGATGAAGGGATTGCTAGAAATATACTAACGAATCGATTGTCTCGTCTTGAGACACTGGGCTTGATTACCAAGAGCCCCCATCCCAGTGACAAGAGAAAAGACCTGTACGCATTAACGGAGTCCGGGTTGGATTTATTACCGGTCCTGTGGGAGTTATCAACCTGGGGAGTGAAGCATGAACCCGAAACTGCAGATACCTTAGCATGGTTGAACGATATCCAGATGGACAAGGACAGTTTAATTCAACTTATACGGAAGACGGTTCAAAATGGCGGATCTGTATTCGCTGGTCCAGGGAGTGTAATTAAGCAAGTGGAGCAGCGGTAGTGGTTTTAGTAACATGTATGTATCTTGAGCGGGTGAATTTGTAAGGTGCTCCCCCTTTAGACCAATAAAAAACGCAACCTTTATTAGAATCCTCATTTATGCTGACGAAGCGTATTCGACAAGGACTTTTAGCGGTAGATTCAGACGGCGTGCTCCTACATTAGAAGTATTACTTCGAAGCCTATTCACTTCTTTCGTCCGCGCGGGCGAACCTATAGGGGTTCATCTCCCCCCCAGGCAATCCATACAAAAAAACGTCACCACTATAAGTGATGACGTTTTTTGTATGGAGCCTAGGGGGATCGAACCCCTGACCTCATCGCTGCCAGCGATGCGCTCTCCCAGCTGAGCTAAGGCCCCATGATATTTAATTCCTTCATTTTCTTGCCCTTGTTTAGCGACAAGAATGATAATACCATGGTGCTGCGGGCTTGTCAACGGTTGGCGGAAAATTAATTTTTCCCGCCATCACCGCCGACTTGGTGCTTGGATAACAGCCCGCTAAGCTCCTTCATGAACATATTGATGTCCTTGAACTGCCGGTATACCGATGCAAAGCGAATGTAGGCCACTTCATCGACTGGGTACAGCTCGGTCATCACAATCTCTCCGATGGCGCGGCTATCCACTTCGGCCTGGGCCGTAGTGCGGACCTGCTTCTCCACCTCGGATACAATCATTTCCAGACGCTCCAGCGGAACGGGGCGCTTCTCGCAGGCGCGAATCAGACCGCGCAGCATTTTCTCCCGGCTGAATTCCTCACGGCTTCCATCCTTCTTGATGACGATAAGGGGCGTTTCTTCAACCATTTCGAACGTCGTAAAGCGTTTCGAGCATTTCTCACACTCACGGCGGCGGCGTATGGACTTGTCTTCATTGGCGGAACGCGAGTCAAGCACTTTCGTTCCGGAATAATCGCAGAAGGGGCATTTCATGTAGTAATTCTTCCTTTCCTTTTTCCAAAGACTCCCTCACATGATGCCAAGCGAAACGAGCATAATAGGATTACCAACCGACAAGGAGGTGAACAGACATGGGTGCAGGTCAATCCCGCAGCAGCAACGCACTGGTCGTGCCACAAGCTAGCGCAGCGTTGGATCAACTGAAGTACGAGGTAGCCCAAGAATTGGGGATCGCAATTCCCCAAGACGGTTACTACGGTAACGTAGCTACTCGTGATACTGGTGCGATCGGTGGTCACATCACACGCCGCTTGGTACAAATCGCCGAGCAATCGCTTGCCGGTCAATACAAATAATACCACGTTTTGCTGAAAACGAGAAGAAGTGCCGGATATTCCTCCTGTAAGGGCGGCTTGTCCAGCGCTTCTTTCTCCATTTACTTCCATTCTTCTCCATATAGCTTATGATATTTATGGTAATAATACGTCACACGCTGAAGGTAATGGCGTGTCTCTCCATAAGGGATTTGCTGCGCATTAGACAAGGTACCATCCCACCGCTTCTCCTGCAGCCAGCGGCTGACCTTCCCATGCCCAGCGTTGTATCCGGCGATCATCGCGTACATATTCCCGCCGAATTGCTTGCTCATCCAGTTCAAATACCAGGCTCCGAGCTCAATGCTAACAGCAGGCTGATCAAGCTGATTACGGTATGTATCATCAAAGGCCGCCTTCTCGATAATCCATGATGAGGTATCCGGCATTAATTGCATCAAGCCATAAGCGCCCTTCTTCGATTCCATATGCGGCTGGTAGTTTGTTTCTACACGGATAACGGCAGCAACCAGAAACGGGTCAAGCTCATACTTCTTGGCGTATAGCCGGATTTCATGCTGATAGGAGATCGGATAGATATACCGGCCGACAAAGGAACTGCTTAGGAATAAGAAAACAAGAAAGGTCACCAGGAGAACGGCAAATACCCGTTTCTTGCGCCAAAACCTCATGAAAGTCCCCTTTCTATCCAAAACTGGTCCAGCTGTCTTTCCGTCTCCTCCAGCGAGCCTGTGTTGTCAATCAAGATGTCGGCGAGCCGCTTCTTCTCTTCAATCGGCATCTGGGCATTCAGGCGCTTCTCTGCCTGCTCCAGCGTCATGCCGTCTCTGGCGATCAATCTGGAGAGCTGTACCTCCCGCGGCACATAGACGACCAGCACCTGCTCCACCATCGCCTGCAGGCCGGATTCGTACAGAAGCGGAATATCTACGACGACCAGTTTGTCTGGATGCTCCTCTTGATAGCTTCGCATCCTCTCCCGCATCGTCGCGCGGATCGGAGGATGCAGCAGCCCCTCCAGATCGCGCCGGGCGGACTCGTCGCCGAATACCCGCTCCCCCAGCTTCTTGCGATTGAGCGAGCCGTCCGGCAGCAGCAGATCAGCGCCGAAGCGCTCGATCACCTGGGCGAGAACGGGCGTATGCGGCTCTACGACTTCCCGAGCGATACGATCCGCATCCACGAGCAATGCTCCGCGGCGGACCAGCATCGCCGCTACCGTGCTTTTGCCGCAGGCGATTCCTCCGGTTAATCCAATATTCATAAACCTGACTCCCCTACTTCATTCGTCATAGATTAGAACAGTTTCATAATACCCATAATAATAAGAAGAAATCCGGGAACCACGGATATCCGGCGCATCCACCAGACACCGGCGAATCTCAGGCCTATGCGCAGGCCAAGTCCGAGGAAAATACCGCTGGCCGCTGCGATGACAGCTGCCGTCAGCCAAGGCGTGAAGCCTAGCAAGGCGGCCCCTATGCCCGCGCCGAACGCGTCCAGAGATAGGGCCAGGCCGAGCAGTGTCGCCTCATACGCGGAGATCGTGCCGGAACGGTCCATGTCCGCGATGGAAGGCTTCCGCAGAATTTGAATAACAAGCCCGAATCGCTTCAGCTCGATATAGATAATCTCCTTGGTACTGGGGGACGCTAGAACGGCAGCCCCAGGATCAGGCAGTGAAGAGATGGTAACCTGCGGTTCGTCCGTAACGGAATCTTCCTTACGCTGCGCATAGAGCTGGTACAAGGCCCATAACCCGATCCCAACCAGAATCAGCGCGCCGATGTTCTTGGCCAGATCCGGGTGTACCCACCCGCTCATCCATACGCCGATCTGCATGGAGATAAATATGATGAACCCCGAGCAGCAAGAAATAATCGCAATCGAAATTAACGGAATCCTGATCTTGCGCAGTCCGTAGGTTACTCCTACGCCAAATCCATCCAAACTAACCGCCAACGCGAGCAGCAACAATGAAAAAACCGGCAGCATGTGCCCTTCCCTCCCAGCAACAAGAAACGCGTGCGACCGCTACTCCAGACAGACCAACGCGCTTCCGTTCATGTTTGCGCACAGCCTGATCGCTACATTTTGCATGGCGGGCACCGGGCTGGGCGGCTCATGGCTTACTATATGGGAGTTCTGGGCGGCTGGTGCATTATTTACGAATAATCCGTTGCTTCTTCGGCTTCTGGCAGTTCGGACAGAAGTGCGTCCCGCGTCCGGCTACAACTGTCTTCTCAATCGCTCCTCCACACCGGTCGCAGGCCTCTCCCTTGCGTCCGTACATGCGGAGCTGATGCTGGAACATGCCGGATTCACCTTGCCCGTTGACATAGGATTTGATCGACGAGCCTCCAACGGCTACGGCGCCCTGCAGCGTCGTCACGACCGCTTCGTGCAGCTTGGCCCATTCTGCGGCAGACAGCGTATTAGCCTCCCGTTCGGGATGAACGCCAGCCAGATACAAGGACTCATCCACATAAATATTCCCGAGGCCCACGATGTATTCCTGATTGAGCAGCAGCGGCTTAATCTTGGTCTTGCGCTTGTCCAGCTTGCTGCGAAATACCTCCAGCGTAAAGTTCTCGTCCAGAGGCTCCAGACCGAGCTTCACGAGCGGCTTCTCCAGCAGATCCTGGTCTTTATCGAAAATATGCATCGTGCCGAACTGGCGCACGTCCTTGTAACGCAGCTCGGTACCGTCTGTAAAATAGAAAATAACATGCGTGTGCGCCTCCACCGGCTCACCGGACGGATAGACGCCGTAACGGCCCTCCATCCGCAGATGAGAGACCAGCGTATAGTGATCAAGCATTAACCGGAGGAATTTCCCCCTCCGTTCTACGGAGCGGACCGTTTCCCCCGCCAGCAGCGCAGCGAACATCTCCGTGTCATCTGGCCGCTGAATAATCCGCGGAAGCGTCACCTTGACGCTCTCGATCTTCTTGCCCGCCACCAGCTGCTCCAGCGTGCGGCGGACGGTTTCTACCTCTGGCAATTCAGGCACTAGGAATCCTTCCTTTCTATATGAACGCAAGGAAACGAGCCTTACGGCCCGTCCCGCTTGCCCCTGTCCTACTTAGCTTCGTACCAGTTAACGCCGTCGTCGACGTCCACCTTGAGCGGCACGTCAAGCTTCAGCGCCGACTCCATCACCTCGGCTATCATCGCCTTCATCAGGTCAACCTCTTCCTCAGGCACCTCGAATACCAATTCATCATGCACCTGCAGCAGCATCCGGCTGCGGACGCCTTCCTCCAGCATCCGCTTGTCCAGCTGTACCATAGCGAGCTTGATAATATCTGCCGCCGTTCCCTGGATCGGCGTATTCATGGCCGTCCGCTCGGCGAACGAGCGCAGGTTGAAGTTAGAGGCCGTAATCTCCGGCAAATACCGGCGGCGGTTCAGCAGCGTCGTCACATAGCCGTCCAGACGGGCGCTCTTGACGATATCGTCCATATACTGACGGACGCCCTGGAAGACGGCGAAATACTGCTCGATAAACCTCGCCGCATCCTTCCGGGTAATATGCAGATTCTGCGACAAGCCATAGTCGCTGATTCCGTACACGATCCCGAAGTTAACGGCCTTGGCCTGGCGCCGCATATTGGAATCAACAGCGTCCTCGGACACCCCGAATACGTCCATCGCCGTCTTGGTATGAATGTCCATATTATCCCGGAACGCCTCGATCAGCTTCTCGTCCTGCGAGATATGGGCGAGTACGCGCAGCTCGATCTGCGAGTAGTCCGCCGTTACGATCCGCCAGCCAGGCTGAGACGGCACGAATACCTTGCGGATCTTGCGGCCCTCCTCCAGCCGGATCGGGATGTTCTGCAGATTGGGGAACTGGCTGCTGAGCCGCCCTGTTGCGGCGATCGTCTGCCGGTAGTACGTATGCACCTTGCCGGTGCCTGGGCGTACCTCCTTCAGCAGACCCTCTACATAGGTGGACTGCAGCTTCGCCAGCGTCCGGTAAAGCAGAATATGCCCGATCATCGGATGGTACGGCTCCAGCTTCTCCAGCACCTCAGCATCGGTCGAGTAGCCCGTCTTCGTCTTCTTCACGACCGGCAGCTGCAGCTTATCGAACAAAATCTCCCCGAGCTGCTTGGGCGAGTTGACGTTGAATTCCATCCCGACAGCAGCGTATACGTTCTGGATGATCTCTTCGATCCGCTTCCCGAGCTCCGCACCGTAAGCCTGCAGCTCTTCCTTGTCCACCTGGATCCCCTTGCGCTCCATCGAGGCCAGGACGACCGCGAGCGGAAGCTCCAGCTCGTAGAACAGCTGATGCATGGAGCTGGTCTCCAGCGCCTCCTCGAGCTTCGGAGTCAGCCGGTGCACAGCTGCGGCCTTCCGGCCCATGAATGCGCACAGTGCGTCTCGCTCAGGCAGCTTGAACTTCGCTCCCTTGCCGAATACGTCCTCGTCCGCCTGCAGAGCAGGCAGACCGTAGCGTGAGGTCAAGCCGCTCAGTGTCAGCGCAGACTCCGTCGGATCGAGCAGATACCCGGCCAGCAGCGCATCGAAGGCTACCCCGTGCAGCTCGATCTCTCTCCAATACAGCGCGATGATGGCACGATGCACATCATACACATGGATGGACTTGTCCTTGCTAGCCAGCCACTCCCGCACAGGAGCCGCGTCAGAAGACGCCAAAGCCTCATAGGGAACGTAATAGACCTTACCTTCATTTAACACAGAGTCCTCATCGGACGATTGGGACGAATCTGCCGCCGCATAGAAGGCGATGCCGAGCAATTCGGACGTGTGCGGGTTGTCCCCGATCGCTTCGACGTGCAAAGCGGTAACCGCAGGCAGCGCCTGAATCAGCTTGGACAGCCCGGCGGCATCCGCCGTCCATAGGCTTTCCACTTGTACGGCCTCTGCGGCCGTCCCGCCCTCCGTTTCCCCGGATTCTCCGCTGCCGACCCCATACAGATCCAGCCGCTCCAGCAGCGACTTGAACTCCAGCTTGCGGAATGCATCGGCGAGCTGACCCTTGTCGTAGCCACCGTAGACCAGCTCCGACAACGGGAAGTCCAACGGCACCTCGCGGTGGATGGTTGCCAGCTCCTTGCTCATTCGCGCGTCGTCAGCATGCGCCGCTACCTTCTCGCCCATCTTCCCTTTGATCTCGGCGGCATGCTCCAGCACCTTCTCCACCGAGCCGTATTCATGGAGCAGCTTAAGCGCCGTTTTCTCTCCCACGCCGGGAATGCCTGGAATATTATCGCTGGCATCGCCCATCAGACCCTTCAGATCGACGATCTGATGAGGCTGGAGCCCGTATTGCTTATCGATATGCGCCGGGTCGAACAGCTCGATCTCACTGATCCCCTTGCGCGTCAAGGCGATATTGACTTTCTCCGAAGCGAGCTGGAGCATGTCCTTGTCACCGGTCACGACAAGGGCCTCGTACTCGTCGCCGGCATCTACCAGCTTGGTAACCGTCCCGATAATGTCATCAGCCTCGAAGCCTTCCAGCTCATACTGGCGGATGCCGAAGGAGGTCAACAGCTCACGTAGCACCGGAAATTGCTCGGACAGCTCCGGAGGCGTTTTATCCCGGGTTCCTTTATACTCCGCATAGCCCTGATGACGGAACGTCTGCTTGCCCGCGTCGAAGGCAACCAGGAAGTGAGTCGGCTTATAATCCTCCATCAGCTTCAAAAGCATAGTCGTAAAACCATATAAGGCATTCGTATGAAGTCCCTTCGAATTGCTGAGCAGCGGCAGCGCGAAAAACGCGCGGTAAGCGATCCCGTTTCCGTCGATGACGATAAGCTTGGATTTGGACAACAAAGACACCCCATTCGTACATACTTTCCTGCTACCTCCATGATAGCATAGGAGCACCTTAGAAAAAAACATGGCAAAAACAAGCAGGAAGGAGGGGTGACCCGCCCTGCCGCCGCATAAAATGAATGGACTCGATCTTTTCCGGGCATGTCGCAGATAGAATGGGAGATGCCGGAAAATCGGAGGGATGACCGTGAATGAAACGATGCCGCTAAGCGGCAAGCAAGTGGTTTTCTTCGATGTGAATCAGACGCTGGTGCTGCAGGGGCTCAGCTTCGAGGGGTGCTTCCGGCAGGTATGGAGCCAGTATGCCGCAAGATGGAGCGCCGAGGAACCGGATGAGAGCGAGCAGCTGTGGCAGGCCTATATCAGCCGCTGGCATCAGCGCAAGAAGGCGAGGGCTACCTTCAAGCAGCTTGACGAGCTGCAGCAGCAGTGTCTGCAGGAAGCCTTCCTCGAGCGCAGGCTGCCGGTAGGTGGCGCGATGACCCGCGACTTCATGCATGAAGTGCTGCGGCTCCAGGTAGCCGCCAAGACCATGCCGCCGCGAACCCACGAAACGCTCTCCTTGCTGGCTCCCCGCTGCACGCTGGCAATCATCAGCAATAGCCCACGGGCCGAGGTGCTGCTGCTGCTGGAGCGCTTCCGGCTTCAATCCTTCTTCCCGCAGGAACGCGTCTATACGGCGACGAAGCCTGCGGACAAGAAGCCGTCCCCGGTGCTTTTCAAAACGGCGCTGAACGCCCTGAAGCTGGCTCCGCGCCAGGCCGTCATGGTCGGCAACTCCTGGAAGCATGATGTGTGCGGCGCCGTGAAGGTCGGGATGGACGCCATCTGGCTGCATGAGAACGGACGCGAGCACGTCCGGGATGACAAAAAAATAGCCCAGCAGCGGCTGGGCAAACGCAAGGTGTACTTGCTTAATCGCATTGATCAGATGCTTGAGCTGCTGCCTCCTTTTTCTTGAGACACCGCCCCGTAAGCAGCAATCAGGATTCAGGCATACCGATGAAGTCGCAGTAGTAAATGCTGCCTCGGTGTGCCTTGGATTTCTTTTTGAGTTGAGCGGCCGCCTGCGAGATCTGCTCGGTCGTCACATTGCGTCCCGTTTCGCAGATCACCAGCGAGAGAGACAGTGTCAGGCCCTCGCTCTCTACCCGGTTGCCGTCACGGTCCTCTACATAGGTCCAGTCTTCCGTCTCATAGAAAGCACTCACACCGCTGTCGAAATGGCGAAGAAGCTCGGCGCACAGCTTCTCGGGCTCACTGCTGGACGTTAACACAATAAAATCATCGCCGCCGATATGCCCGACAAAATCCGACTCCGTGCCCAGCAAGCGAACCGAGCGTCCCAGACATTCTGCCGTGTACTGGATCAGTTGGTCTCCTCTGTGGAAGCCAAAGCGGTCATTGAACCACTTGAAATAGTCCAGGTCCGCATAAACCACCGAGAAGTTTCGTCCTTCCGCAAGCCGCCGGTTCAGCTCCCGGTTGATCTGCAGATTTCCCGGCAGGCCGGTTAGCGCGTTGGCTACCCTTGCGTTTTCCATCTTCGCATTCGTAATACACTCCAGCATCGCCCGAATCGATACCGTCCCATGCATCTGGCCTTGCGCGGTCACGATGACCAGATCGTACAGATTGCGGATATCCCGTGACGTGGCAAGCCGCGATACGGTCTCCACTGTGGAATGCTGGTCCGCGATCAGCGGGCTGTCATCCATCAGCTGCTCAATCGGACGGTTCCAGAACAGCGAGTAGCCGTATTGTCCGGCGAGCTGCTGAAACAACCGTTCTCTCATGATGAGCCCGACGGGCACATTTCCTGTCGTAATAACGGCGCCCAGGGCCGTTTCTATCTTATTGAAATGATCGGCGACCACCGAGATTGGCGTCTTTACATCGAAGCACTGGCACGGAGTGGACAGGTCTCCGATATTGATCACATAGCTGATCGCATCCCGCCGCTTGCCATGCTCGAGCATGCGGCTGACCAGCTCACGCTCCACCTGGGCGGCTTGCGCCTGCGGTCTGCCGAGCAAGTAGCCCTGTCCGTAATGCACCCCCATTCCCGCCAGCTTCAGCAGCTCCTCCGGCTTCTCGATGCCTTCGGCCACCAGCGAGATGCCAAGCTTCTCCGCAAAGGTCAGCAGCGTCTCGATGATGCTTTCTTTGGTCTTGGACTGGTGAATGTTGCTGATCAGGGAGCGGTCCGCCTTCAGGAAGTCCGGTTGCAGCTCGGCGATCGCCTGAAGCGACGAGTACCCGGCCCCCGCGTCGTCGATGGCGATTCGGTAGCCCTGCTTGCGGTAATGCTCCAGCACCCGCCGGGCGGCGTCAAAATCATCGATTGAGCTGCGCTCCGTAATTTCCAGCACCACATTAGCCGGGGACAGCCCTTTTCGCTTGAGCAGCTCCAGCGTCTGTCCGGGGACGAACGACGGATCGTTCAAAATCTCCGCAGACAAATTCAAAAAAAGCAGCTGCTTCGGATGCGTCAGCACCGCATGGCTTATGGCACTCTCCCGCGCCAGTCGGTCCAGGGGGTACAGCAGCTGCTCGGCTGCAGCGAGTCCGAATAAGGACAACGGCCCTTCTAGCCCGCTCCCGCTCGGTCCGCGGGTCAAAGCCTCATACCCTCGGACGACTCCGTCGCTAAGCGAGACGATCGGCTGGTATACGGTATGTATGTTTTTCATGCGCAGTATATCAAGCAATTCTTCACGGAGCGCCTGACGATGCTGTGGCGTCCCGGTGTTGCCGCGCTCTGTGGCCATATGATCCCTACTCCTGGCAATCTAGTCTTAGCTACTTTTTTACTATAGCATAGGACTTTTATCTCCGTGTTAAATCTTACCACTCCCGATTGTAAATTTTCTGTAAACGTAAGCGAAACATAAAAACACACAACTCGTCAACGGAGCTGTGTGCTTCTATACGGACATATCAGATATTCAGATCCTTACGCTTGCCGGTTACCATGTAAATAACGCCTTCGCCGATATTCGTCGTATGATCCGCCACACGCTCCAGGAAATGCGCAGCCAAAATCAGCTGCGTGATTTGACGGTTCCTTACCAGCTCCGAGCCCATCAGCAGATGCAGCTCGTTGACGATTTCACTATAGAGCCTATCGACCTGATCGTCCTTCTCCGCCAGCGAGGAAGCACGATGTACATCCTTCTCCGTATAGGCGATCAGACTTTCACGGAGCATCTCGATCGTCAGCTCCGCCATTTTCGGAATATCCACCAGTGGCTTCACATGCTCCTGCGACCCGATGCGCAGGCAGATCTTGGCGATGTCCACTGCATGATCCGCGATTCTCTCCAGATCCGTAGCCATCTTGATCGCCATGCTGATGATACGGAGATCGCCGGCCATCGGCTGCTGCAACGCGATCAGACGAAGCCCATCCTCCTCAAGCTCCAGTGTGAGCTGGTCGATCACATCGTCCTTCTCAATGATCTGCTTCGCCGTCTGCTCATTGTGGTGCACCAGCGCACCGACTGCCTGCTGAATCGCTTCCTCCGTCAGCTTGGCAAGGACGAGCAGGTCCTCCTGCAATTTCTGAATCGTCTGGTGATAGTTAATTCTATTATCCATCTGCTGCCTCCCTGAATTAACCGAAACGACCGGTAATGTAATCTTCTGTGCGCTGATCCGTCGGATTGGTGAAGATTTTATCCGTTTTGTCCGACTCGACCAGTATTCCATTTAAAAAGAACGACGTGTTATCCGAAATACGGGCAGCCTGCTGCATGTTGTGCGTGACGATGATGATGGTGTACTTTTCCTTCAATACTTGGGTGAGCTCCTCCACCTTGAGCGTGGAGATCGGATCCAGCGCGGATGTCGGCTCATCCATCAGCAGAACATCGGGTTCTACGGCCAGCAGACGGGCGATGCACAGACGCTGCTGCTGTCCACCGGACAAGCCCAGGGCTGATTTGTTCAGACGGTCTTTAACCTCATCCCACAAAGCCGCTTGAACCAAGCTTTTTTCGACGATTTCGTCAAGTACGGATTTTTTCTTGATGCCGTGGATCTTAGGGCCGTACGCGATGTTTTCGTAGATGCTCATCGGGAACGGATTCGGACGCTGGAACACCATGCCTACCTTCTTGCGCAGGGAGACCACATCGGAATCTTGGCCGTAGATGTTCTGACCGTCAACGAAAATATTGCCGGTAATCCGCACATTGTCGATCAGATCGTTCATCCGGTTCAAGGTGCGGAGGAAGGTCGACTTCCCGCAGCCGGATGGACCGATCAAGGCGACTATTGAGTTATCCTCAATAGTCAGCCCGATATTATGAAGGGCATGATTCTCCCCGTAATACAAATTAAGCTGTTCTACTTTGATTTTTGTCTCGACCGGTGCTTGAACTGCCATAGGTTATTTGCCTCCCGATAATTTTTTGGACAACATGCGGCTTGGAATGCCGATCAGCAGGTTGAAAATCAAGACGATGATAAGCAGCAGCGCGGCGCTGCCTTTGGCGATATCCTTGGCATCCGGCACGATGGCTTCGGATTGGACATACCAGAGATGCACGGCCAGCGTCTCACCCATGCTGAGCGGGTTCAAGTCCGGGAAGAACCGGGATACCGACAGTCCCGCGGTATAGATCAAAATCGCCGATTCGCCGAGCGCTCTACCCGCTACAAGTGTTATACCTGTGATCAGACTTGGCAGTGCCGCGGGAAGCAACACGCGGGCAATCGCCTGCCAACGGGTCGAACCGAGAGCCAGGGAAGCCTCCCAGTACGATTCGGGCACTGCACGGATCGATTCCTCCGTCACACGGACGAGGACAGGAAGATTCAACAGCGCTAGCGTCGCGGCACCGCCCAGAATCGAGAATTTCAAGCCCATCCAGTTCACGAACAGCAGGAAGCCGAACAAACCGAATACGATCGAAGGAACAGAGGATAAAGCTTCAACCGAGATGCGAACTATATCGGTGAATTTGTTTTGCTTGGCATAGATCGATAAGTATACACCTGCTCCGAGTCCGATAGGGAGCGAGAACAGTAAGGATAAGAACAGGATATAGAAGGAGTTGAACACCATCGGCCCTACGCCGCCCCCGGCCTGAATCTCCGAAGGCTTGCCGGTAATGAAATTCCAGCTTAGCATATGTAGGCCATCGCCTAGAATGCGGTATAGAAACCAGAACAGAATGATCATGATGAGGAAGCCTGTTCCCCAGAAAAAATAAGTCGCTGCCCGGTCCGTCGTTCTGCTGGTCATTTCAGTTCACTCCTTTTTGCAACAAATCGAATGACGATGATGAGGGAGAGGGAAATTAACAGCAGCAGCAAGGCCATCAAGAACAGCGCATTGTTCCAGGTGCTTCCGAAATGAGTATTCCCCATATCCTTAACGATCGCCGTAGTCAGTACCGTTGCCGAATCAAGCAGTGACTTCGGCATCTGCGGAGAGTTACCGATGACCATGAATACCGCCATCGTCTCACCGATCGCGCGACCCATGCCGAGAATAATGCCCGTAATAATTCCCGGTCTGCAAGCCGGGATCAGAACCCGCCATATCGTCTGCCAGCGGGTGGCACCCAGCGCCAAGGAAGCTTCTTCCAGTCTGCCCGGGAGCGCGCGGATCGCATCCTCCGAGATGGCCAGAATCGTCGGCAGGATCATAACCGCCAAGATGATGGCCGCAGGCAAGATTCCGTAGCCGAAGCCCTCGTTAAATTGCGCCAGCCAGGGAACGATGACCGTCAGACCGATTAAGCCGTATACAACGGAAGGAATACCGACGAACAGGTCCGTAGCAGGACGCATGATTTCCCGCACCCATTTAGGGGCGATTTTCGCCATGAATACCGCTCCTGACAGCGCAAGAGGTACGGCGAAGATGACAGATAATCCGGTTAGCAACAAGGTGCTAAAAATAAAGGAAAAGGCGCCGAATTGATTTTGGCTGGGCGTCCAATCCAGCCCGAAGAAGAAATGAAACGGCGTAATGTCTGCAAATGTTTTGACACCTTGCACGCCGACAAAGGCAATGATGGAGAAGATAATCAGCGTTACCGTAACGGCGCTTGCGACGAATACAAATCTCATCAAGCGGTCCAACTGATTTTGGTAGCCTGTCCACCGATTATTCTTCGGGTTCCTTTCCTTTTCCGTTTTGTTCGTGTCTGTGAATTTCTCGGCTATAGTATTCAAGCCCGAACCTCCCTGCTACTGATTGTCTCTTAACTCCTATCCTAAGCGACAAATGTAATGACAGAACCAAAGAAATGTTAAGCTAATGTAAAATTTATATTTTTTTATCTGGGGATTCTGGTCTCGTCATATCCACGGCAAAAAGGCATGTGAATGATTAAACTCATCCACATGCCACTTTGATGTTATTCCGCCGGCTGGACGCAGCGGATTCTAGGAGGTCTTACTTCTTCAGCAAGTTGGCTGGCAGGAACTTAAGCTCTTCAACCTTCTTATCTTGGAACTCAGGGCTCATGATGTAATCGAGGAATGCTTTAGCCGCACCCTTAGCTTCGCCCTTCGTGTACATATGCTCGATACCGTACAGCGGGTATTTGCCTTCTTTGATTGTTTCTTTGCTGAACGCAACGCCGTCGAATTTAACAGCTTTGATCGTATCGTTCAGGTAAGGTGTGTCCACGTAACCGATCGAACCGGCTGTTTGACCAACCGTTGTAGCTACAGCGCCGCTGGACTCTTGCGTTACGCCGTCTTTCGTGAATTCTTTGCCGTCCAATACGATTTGCTTAACCAGCGTTTTCGAGCCGGAGCTGTCTGGACGATGAACGACGATGATCTTTTGATCTTTGCCGCCGACATCTTTCCAGTTTGTAATTTTACCCATGAAGATATCTGTCGCTTGCTGCTTCGTCAGGTTGTCTACGCTAACTTCCTTGTTCACGATAATCGCGAAAGGTGCGATAGCTACGATGTGGTCAACCAGACCTGCATCTTTATATTCAGGGCCAGCTGCAACGTCAGAGTTCCCGATGTCGGACGTGCCGCCGGCTACGTTCTTCAAGCCCGTGCCAGAACCGCCAGCTGTAGGGTTAATCGTTACTTTAGGGTTTTTCTTCATGAATTCGTCTGCTGCTGCTTTAACCAGAGGAAGCAGGGCGCTGGATCCGGAAGCTGTTACTGTGCCTGTAATTTCTTCGGTCTTAGGCGTTTCAGCAGGCGTGTTGCTCTTAGGTGCTTCTGCTTTAGGCTGGCTGGCATTGGTCGATCCATTCGCTGCTGGAGTCGGTTCTGCTTTCGTTCCACACGCGGACAATACCCCTGTTAAAAGTACAAGTACCATTGCAAATGTAAATCCTTTTTTCGATAACCGATTGAACATGTTCAGCATGTCCTCCCTTTTATGTTATATCATTCTCTCAACTCCTTAAGCATACCAAGCGTTTGTTAAGCGAAAACCTACGAAACGTAAACTGCATGTAAATTTTATTTTTCGTTTTATTTTTACAAAAGGCTAACAAAAGAAAGCTTTTCCATTAATACTTTAGCCCTATATTAGAAGACATAGATAGATCCTAAATTTGGAGGGGAAAAACCATGAAGCTGTTGAATCGTATGTCGATACGACAAAAGCTGCTGTGCGGACTGTCTGGTATGCTGCTGTTCTTTATAGCGGTCGCCTCGTTCAATCTGTACCAAGTGAACCAGATTCAGGCAGAGCTAGACACCCAAAACGATAAAGTAGATCTCAAGCTGATGGCACTGGAACTCAAGGAGATGGTCCAGGAGCTGAATATCATTGCTTCCGGCCTAGAGATCTCCAAGAATACAGATTTTATTCCTAAGTATAATGAGAAGCGAGCAACCTTCGAGCAGATGGTCAAACGCGTGGGAGAGACGGCCGATACCGACGAGAAAACCTTCTGGCGAAGCAAGCTCATTCTGTTGACCGGCGAATATACCAATACCTTTGACGTGGCCGCCAAAGTCATCAAGGACCCGAACCTTTCCAAAACCGATATCGAGAAAAATATGGAGTACCTCTACACGGAATCTCAGGCTTTGATGCACGAAATCTTTATATATGTGGATAACTTCTATAATTCTTACTCTGGGGATGCTGCCGTGGCTGTGGAGAACACACAGAACAAGCTGAATAGCACCGTTTACATCATGATCGCGGCAATCGTCGCTATTGTCTTGATCAGTTTGGCTATCGCCGCTACGCTGATCCGAGCGCTGATCCCTCCAATCCGCCGTCTTCAGTCGGCCGTCCAACTGGTAGCTTCTGGAGATCTGCGGGTCCGTGTGAACCATCAGGGGAATGACGAACTCGGGGCGCTAAGCCGGGATTTCGACCGGATGACGGAACAGGTTCAAGCGATGCTGACCAGCACGCAATCGATTGCGTCCTCCCTATCCTCGCACTCGAGCTCGTTCAAATCATTCTCAGGCTCAACGGCTAGCTCCAATAAAGAAATACTAAAATCCATTCAGGAAATCGCCGTCGGTGCCAGTCAGCAAGCCAGCTACATGGAGCTAAGCACCACCATCATCGGGGAGCTTTCTGAGCAAGTTCGCGGGATTTCCGCAGCGACAGAAACGATGCAGCAGAAGAACCGGATCGTGGCCTTTAATACACATACCGGCTCCAAATCGATGGATGAGCTGAGACAAGCTGCTCAGCACTCCGAGGGCGTGCTGCAGCAGGTGTTCGAGGCCATGAGTACCTTGAACCATAGCTCCTCACAGATCGGAAGCATCGTGGCCAGCATCTCCGAGATTTCGAATCAAACGAATGTGCTTGCCTTGAATGCAGCTATCGAAGCGGCACGCGCAGGGGTCCATGGCAAAGGCTTTTCCGTCATTGCCGAGGAGGTAAGGCAGTTATCCAGTCAGACCCGAGATTCTTCGAAGCAGATCATTCTCATCGTGGGGTCGCTGCAGAAGCAGATCAAGGGGCTGGAGCACAATCTCACGGAAGCGAAGGAATCGCTGGATCTCCAGAACGGCAAGATGAACGAAAATCAGGCGGCCTATAGCGAGATCAGACATTCCATGGACGAGCTCTCGGATCAGATCAGCTTGATTCACGAAAGCATGGCATCCATGGAAGGGAAAAATAATAAAATTGTAGAAACGATCCAGCACGTAGCGGCCATTGCCGAAGAAACGGCTGCCGGCGTACAGGAGGTCAGCGCATCCTCCCAGCAGCAGGACAGCGCTATTCATCAAATTGCCACGGAATCCGACGATATTCTGCAGCTTGCTCAGCAGCTCTTCGCCGAGATTAATCAATTCAAGATTACGGAGCTAACGGATGAGTCGGAAGCGGCGCTGCCCCCTTCCTCGCCTGCAGCGGGTAAACCGGAACCTGAACGTACGGCCTCCCCGATGAGCCAAGCAGAGCAAGAACAGCAAACCGCCGCTCATCCTGTCAACGAGAAGACCAAGGTGAAAGATCCGGCAGCAGCAGCGGACCCGTCGGCGGTACAAACCGAGCAGACGCACACCGAGGAGAACGGCGCAGATTCTAAGACGTCTGAGAAGGATAAAGAAAAAGAAGATGAGAAGAAGCTGCAGCTTGTGTAAGCGAGTCTAAACTTCTGTATGACAAAGAACCCCTGCCTTCGGCGGCTAAGCTCGCCTGAGGCAGGGGTTCTCTATATCGCACGTCTTATGCTTCGTTCAAATAGACAGCCTTACCGGTGCGGGAAGATTCATAGATGGCTTCGAGGATTTCCGATACGACGCAAGCCTGCTCTGGCGTCACGACCGGATCGGTATCGTTCTCGATCGCTTGCAGCCACAGCTTGGCTTCCAGATCAGCCGGACTTTCCTTGGAGCCGTCATAGAAGTCCACACCCTTGGCATCCAGCTGAATTTCGTTCGAGAACAGGCGGCTGTGCTTCTCTCCGTTAATGCGCAGTCCGTCCCACATATCGGCTCCGCCCTCGGTTCCGCACAGTGTCGTCTTGGCCTCTCCTGTCTGCAGCAGGTTGATCGCCCAGCTCGACTCCAGTACGATCGTCGCACCGTTCTCCATCGTGATCATGCCGAATGCCGAATCCTCGACAGTGAATTGCTTCGGATCCCAAGGTCCCCAGGCATTAGCGGCATTCTCACGCTGAGACAGCTTGTGGAAGGCAGTACCGAGTACGGCTTTGGGCTTGTAATTGTCCATCATCCACAGAGTCAGGTCGAGGGCGTGCGTCCCGATATCGATCAGCGGACCTCCGCCTTGCTTCTCTTCGTCCAGGAATACGCCCCAGGTCGGTACGGCGCGGCGGCGAATAGCATGCGCCTTGGCATAGTAAACTTCTCCCAGGTCTCCGTCCTCACAAATGCGCTTCAAATATTGGCTATCTGGACGGAAGCGATTCTGGTAACCAATCGTCAGCTTCTTGCCTGTCCGCTTGGCCGCTTCGACCATTCGTCTTGCATCGGCTGCCGTCTTGGCCATCGGCTTTTCGCACATGACATGCTTGTCCGCCTCGAGGGAAGCGATCGTAATCTCCGCATGGGAGTCGTTAGGCGTGCAGATATGAACAACATCAAGACTGGCGTCATTCAGCAGCTCCCGGTAATCCGTATATACCTGCGCTCCCTCAGCCCCAAACTTGGCAGCCGCATCGCGCGCGCGATCCTCTTCAATGTCGCAAAAGGCGACCATCTGGGCATTCGGCTGATTCTTCAACGCTGGCATATGCTTGCCGTTCGCAATCCCCCCGCAGCCGATAATTCCGATTCTGAACACTTTAGACATCCTGGCTCCTCCTTCGCTTGAAACCGATAATAGATGCACCGCCTGATCACACAGCGCTTTACGTTTAGTATAGACAACCGTGGCAGAAAAAAGATATGCCGGATTTGGCTTTGTTTGCATCCGATTCTGTCATAGATAGGTGAAGAAAGGGCTATCCTGACTGCCATCATCGATGGCAGTCAGGATAGCCCAGACCTTGGATATGGCTCCGTTTATGGAGCGCTCGTGATCGCGAACTCTTCCCAGAGGGACACAGCATCTCTATCCGCATAGAGTATATAGCCCTTGTTTCCGTCTGCACTCACATACTTACTGTTGGCTACGGATTGTAAAGCGACCTTACCGTTGCCGCGGTCGATGAGACGGAACTTTTCCCATTGCTGGATGCTCGTTCCGCGGGCCAGGAGCTGGGACTGCTCATCAATAACAGCCGTTACATATTTGTTATTGGCCGAGGAGAGCAGCGAAATCGTGCCATCTGTGTTATTCACGACTGTGAACTTCTCCCAGCCGCCGACCGTGGTACGGTTCGCTACCAGCGGGCTGTTTCCAGTGTTCTCGGCACTCACATACCGGTTGTTGGCCGACGCTTGAATACTCGAAGTGCTGGTTACCGGATTATTAGCCGGCGGCTGCGAGGAATACTTCTTGATCACATTGATAAGTCCGGTATTGGTCTGGAACTTGGAAGTTACGAATTGATCCCACTTGGACTTGATCGTAGCTGCACTGTCATTGTAGATGTCCGGCAGCGCATTGTTGTTATTGTTATAATACCCCCAGTTTCCTCCGCCTCTTACTTTGTATGACCAGTTGGACCACGAAACATTCAGCGCATTCAGCCCGGACAGCCACTTCTCCCACAGATCCAGTTGTCCGAATGCGAACTCCCCGGAATATACCGGAACATTCCATGCCGTCTGATACTGGGCAATCTTGGCCAGCCATGTATTCATCATGTTGTTGGTTACATTCCAATCGTCGAACTGGGCAAAGTTGTAGTTATGCGTCTCATACACAACGTTCGTCCAGCCGTAAGTCGAAGGCGGAAGCGCTTGCTCGAAATCAAAAAACGCCGCCATTATGAGGATATGATTAGGGTCCTTCGCACGAACCGCATTGTACAGCCGGTTGAAGTAATTGAATTTCTGCTGGATCTGAGCGGCATTCTCCCCAGCACCGCTAGTGAGCAATGGTTCATTCAACAAATCGTAAGCCGCGATGGTCGGGTTCCCGTTGTAGTGGGTGGCGATACGCTCCCAGATCTGGACGGTGCGATCCTGATAGGTGGAGTTGGTCCACAGCTGATTGGAGTTTTCGATACCGCATGAATGCCATGGGCAAGCTCCGCCTTGAACACCGTGGAAGTCGATAATCACATACAGATTTCTTTGCGAGCCTTCGGCCACGATCCAGTCCAGCTTGCGGAAGGAGATCGAATCCGGCTTCATCGTGCCGTCAGGATTCATGAAGTCTTCCCAGTAGATCGGCACGCGTACCGTATTCAGTCCCATGCTCTTGATATTATCCAGATCGCTGGCCTGAATCCAACGGTCCTGATAGTATTGCTGCAGCTCATGATTGACGTCCGTCCCGAAGCGACTCCATAGCGTCTTCGTCAACGTATACTGGTCAGGAGTATTCATAGCCGACATCCATTGCTCCTGCAGCAGCCAGCCGCCCAGGTTGGGCCCGCGCAAGTTCACGATATTTCCCGACCCGGAGTTATTCTTAATCACCTTGCCGCTTGTTTTCAGGAAATCGGAGGGGCCAAACGCAGCCTCAGCTTTGGGCTGCAGGTTGCTTGACAGTAAGGCTCCAACTAAGAACACAAAGGACAGCACAAACGTAGTTACTTTTTTGATCATCATCATTCCTCCTTCAAAATGAGAGTTCAGCCTGCCTTCCAAAGACACCAGCTTCTGCGGAATCCATGAAGTTGTGTGCGGCCACCTCCATTCCATGAAATGAAATCGATTTCAAAAACTTCATCTATGATAAGCTCCGTAACATGTGGAGCGAATCACCACATTCCTCAAGCTCAATAAAATTGTGTTAAACCAAAAAAAGAAAATCGATTTCATTTTAAGTTGAGAACCCTTACAATTTGTCTTCATTATAACAAAACATGTTGAAAACGCAACCATTATTACCCATTTTAGTCCAAATGAACCTGTACAAACCTGCTTCTGCATGGATAAGCAACACAACTTGCGCTTGCATGTTATTAATCCTCTTTACGAGAATACTTGGCTCGTCCCCTCATCCGGATAACTAGACAAACCTACCAGCAGAAACAGAACGTAAAGAGCCCCTTTTCAACGAAAAAGGGCTCTTTCCTTCCAGACCAGACATCCATCCTATCAGGCCTTCTTGACCGGCGTTGTCACCAGCTTGTAGCCAACGCCGCGGATCGATTCGATCTGCACGGACTGCTGATTCATCTCCAGCTTCTTGCGCAGAGAGCTGACATGTACGTCTACGGTGCGCTGGCCTCCGATATAGTCGAAGCCCCAGACGATATTCATCAGATCATCCCGGGTAATCACGACACCAGGCCGCTGCACCAGGTACAACAGCACCTCGAATTCCTTGGGCCGGAGCGGAATCGACTCTCCTCCGAGCACGACTTCGTACTTCTCCGGATAAATATGGAGCTCGCCTGCGGTAATGACCTTCTCTCCGCTAGGCGCCTTCTCCTGCAAGGCTTCATCCGAGACCGTCCGACGCAGCACCGCCGAGACGCGAGCCAGCAGCTCCGCCACGCCAAACGGCTTCGTGATGTAGTCGTCGGCCCCGTACTTCAACCCCTGGACGACCTCTTCCTCAGCATTGCGAGCAGTCAGAATGATAACCGGCGTGCGGTTTCCCTTCTGCCTCAGCTTGGACAATACCTCGAATCCATTCATTCCGGGAAGCATGATATCCAGGACGATCAGATCGAACTGCTGCTGAAGCGCTACCTGCAACCCGTCGCTTCCGTGATCCACGACCTTGGTCTCATACCCTTCCTGGGACAGGTTATAAGAAAGCAAGCGCGCTAAAGTAGGCTCGTCCTCAATCACTAGTATCTTATGCGGCATGAGTATCCCCCGACTCCCTAATCTTTATCTCAAGCTTAACATAGCGTGTAATTATTGACAAACTGTAAATAGAAGCCGGCCTCCTTAATGAATCAACGGCATATCGATGCGGAAGGTGGAACCTACGCCAACTTCGCTTTGTACACGAATAGTCCCTTTGTGCAGATCAGTCAGATGCTTGACGATCGACAGTCCTAGACCTGTGCCTCCGGAAACCCGGGAACGGGCCTTATCCACCCGGTAGAACCGCTCGAAAATACGCGGGATATCCTTCTTCGGAATGCCGATGCCCGTGTCGCTGATCGTGAACCGGACTTGATCCGCCTCAGCGAGACCATCCGCGCTTGGAACATGCCGCACGCTGATACTGACCTGGCCGCCTTCCGGCGTATAGCTAATCCCGTTGGACAGCAGATTGATCAGAATTTGCCGGAGCCGGTCTTCGTCCGCCTCGATAAAGAGATCCGACGGGACATCCATGCTGAGCTTGATGTCCTTGCTCGTGGCTTGAGCATTCAGCACGTTCAGGCAATTGGTGACGAACGGCTGGAGATGAATCGGCGAGAATTGCAGCGGAATTCGCTTGGATTCAATCTTGGACAGCTCCAGAAGGTCGCCGATCAGCCGGTTGAGCCGCTCACTCTCGTCGAAAATAATCTGAAGGAACGATCTGGCCGTATCCTTATCGTTCAGTGCGCCGGCCAGCAGCGTCTCCGCGAACCCTTTGACCGCCGCGATCGGGGTCTTCAGCTCATGAGATACGTTGGCGACGAACTCGCTGCGCATCCGCTCCAGGCGTCTGATGGCCGTGATGTCATGCAGCACGATCAACAGGCCTGACCAGTCCTGACCGGATTGGGAGATCGGATTCAGGTTAATCTCCAGAATACGCTCGGATGGAAAGTAGAATACGACTTCATCCCGGATATGCTCCCTCGACTCGATGCACTCCTGGATGAGCTGTGTGAACTCATACTGCTGCTTCGCCTGGTCAAACCGCTTGCCTAGCAGCTCCTGGGACGAGAAGCCAAGAATATCCTCGGCGGACCGGTTCAGCAGCACAATCTGGCCTTCCCGGTCGATCATCACGACACCGCTGATCATATTCTCCAGGACGCTCTTCAGTCGGCTCTCATCCTCCAGAATACGCTCCATCTGGAGCTGCAGGCTGTCGGCCATCCGATTGATGGCTGTACCGAGCTGACCGATCTCGTCCTTCTTATTCACGGTTACCCGGTACTTGTAGTTCATATCGGTAATCTGCTGGGCTACGCTCGTAATCAGCTCGATCGGACGGGTTACGTTGAACGCAATCCGGTAGCTGATGAGTCCGGCCAGCACAAACACGGCGGCCAGTCCGCCCAGCAGTACGAGCCATACGTTACGGATCGAGTTTTCAATTTCGGTGAGTGACATCGACAGGCGGATATATCCGACATTGTCACCACCCTGTTGAACGGGCAGCGCGACATACATCAGATTCCGTCCGACCGATTCGCTATAACGAGTGGCATAGCCGATACCTTCGCGGCCAGCCTGGACAATCTCCTCCCGGCCTGCATGGGATTCCAGCTCGGACGCAGGACGGTCCGAGTCGCCCAGCACCTTCCCGTCCGCACGGAGGAAGGTTACACGGGCATCCGCCGATTTCTTCAGCAGCTCAGCCTGCTTCGTATAGAAGGCCGTCTTCTCCTGATCGGAGCCAGATTGCTGCATATTGACCGTCGTCATGATAACCCTCAGCTCGCGTTCCATGTTGACCTTGAGCGAGTCCATGTACGAATTGCGGAGCACGTTGGCCATGAAAATGCCTACAGCCAATACCGATGCGCCTATCAGGGCCATAAAAATTAAAGTCAGTCTTGCGCGAAACATATTCATCGTGAATGGGTCCCTCCATGCCAGTTAACCTGCTTAGCTTGTCCCGCAAGAAACCATTTTTACTCAATATCGTACCTGTTCGGCGTGAGGAACACCAGTTATTTTTTTGTAAAGGTCCGTCCGCATGAATGCCTTCATGAACACATGATTCAGCGTAGCGAACGGCTGCTGGATTAATATCGCCAGCACTACCGGTACGGCCGTCAGCGGACTGAAATAGGCAAGCGCGAGCACAAGCCCGAGCGAGATGTTGCGCATACCGGAGCTGAACGTGATAGCGATCATCAGGTCCGGCCTGCGAGTCCACAGGGAGCCCGCGAAGCCGACCAGGTAACATAGAATGACCAGCAGCACGACAAGCGGCACGACGACGATCATATCGTTCTTCAGCTCCACGACATAGGGCGCGATGGCGGCGGCATTGATCATGATCACCGTGCAGAGCGCGACCTTGGAGGAGGGGCCGCATACCGGAGCGGACCATGCCTTGAAGCGGTAACGGGATAGTTCATTGACCAAGACGCCCAGTATCGTCGGCGCAACCATGATCAGGAAGAGATCTGTCAGCATACCTGCATGATCCAATTCGATAGAGGCACCGAACATCGACTCTAGCGCGATCGGGATGACAAATGGACTGAGCGCCGTATCGATCACGATCATAGCCAGCGTGAATGGCACATGCCCTTGAGACAGTGATACCCAGATGACAGACGATACGCCGAGCGGAATGACCGCGAACAGCACGAAGCCTACGACATATGGCGACTCCGCCCCGAAGATCCAGGCCCCGATCCCGTACGCGATCAGCGGTGCCACCACATGCGTGAGTGCGAACGTCAGCAGCATAGCCCCAGGCATCCGCAGCGCATCGCGGATTTGCTGGAGGCTGCAGCCGGTGGCCATGACGAAGGTCAGATAAGCGAACAGCCAAGGTATAGCGTGAGTCCAGGACTTCATAGCTCCAGACAAAAGAAACCCGAGTATCAGCGATACCGGGGTCAAGATGAATAAATATTGCTCAAGCAGCCGGTTCAAACGGTTCCCTTTCTCTCTCATAGGGGTCGCCGCCGTCCGTTACGCAAAAACCGGTTCTTTGAACTGCTCGAGCTTCGCGCGAGAGTCGCTTTCGACATCAGCATGGAGGCTGTTGCCATGCGAGTCCATCGTGACGATTGCTGCGAAGCCTTCGGTTTGCAAGTGCCACATCGCTTCTGGAATACCGAATTCCAAGAAATCGACACCTTCCACCTTCTTGAAGCATTCCGCATAATATTGCGCGGCCCCGCCGATGGCATTCAGATAAACGCCGCCATGCTCCTGCAGCGCCTTGAGCGTCTTGGCTCCCATACCGCCCTTGCCGATAACAGCGCGAATGCCGAATTTCTTGATGATATCGCCCTGGTAAGGCTCCTCGCGGATACTTGTCGTCGGGCCTGCAGCCTTCACGACCCAGCCGCCCTCGCTGTCCTTGGCCATGACCGGACCGCAGTGATAGATCGCAGCGCCGTTCAGATCCACCGGCGAATCATGATCCATCAGATACTTGTGCAGCGCATCGCGGCCTGTATACATCGGTCCGTTGATGATCACCACATCACCTACGCGCAGCGTTCGGATCTGCTCCTCGGATACCGGCATCTGCAGCACGATCTCGCGGCGCTCCGCTCCCTCAGTCACAGCAGCCTCGGCCGGCTCGTCCTTCTGCATCGGCAGCTCATTGCCTCTGCGGTACACCCATTCCGTAATCTCGCCTGTACCCGCATCGATCAGCACGCCTTGACGACGGAATGCCCAGCAGTTATAAGCCACGGAGACGTAGAAGCTGGCTGGCAGACGATTCATCACGCCTACTTTACAGCCGAGCAGCGAAACCTGTCCGCCGAAGCCCATCGTGCCGATCCCCAGCTTGTTGGCATTCTCCATGACGTAATCTTCCAGCTTGCGAAGCTCTTCGTTCGGGTTTACATCGTCAACAGTACGGAACAGCTGATGCTTGGCGAGCTCGTAACCGGTGGTCCGGTCGCCTCCGATCCCTACGCCGATGAAACCCGCGCTACAGCCTTGGCCCTGCGCCTGATACACCGCATGCATGATGCATTTGCGGATGCCGTCCAGATCGCGGCCGGCTTTTCCGAGGCCTTCCAGCTCTGTAGGCAAGCTGTACTGAATGTTCTTGTTCTCACAGCCGCCGCCCTTCAGGATCAGGCTTGCTTCGATCTCAGGACGCTCCCACTGCTCGAAATGGATCACCGGCGTGCCGGGTCCGATATTGTCCCCGCTGTTCGCGCCAGTCAGACTGTCGACGGAATTCGTCCGCAGCTTGCTGTCCTTGGTCGCTTGTGCAACTGCTGCGATAATTGCTTTCTTCATCTCGATCTGATTCGCGCCTACCGGTGTATGCACGATGAACGTCGGCATTCCGGTATCTTGACAGATCGGCGATACATTGCATTCCGCCATGCGGATATTATCGGCGATCGTGGAGAGCGACAGCGCAGAGCGCGTACCGGCATCCTCCTTCGCACGGGCATCCTGAATCGCCTCTCGCACATCGGCGGGCAGGTTGGTGGATGTCTCAACGATCAGGTTATAGATACTCTCTTGGAACTGCTGCATAATGAATGAAGACTCCTTTCGGTCACTGAACTGTAAGCAAGTCATACGATTCTATCATACCATACCGCCCCAGACAGCGGCACACTTTTCGTAAGCGGAAGTCGGGGTTTAGCCAGCTGTCCACAAATTGTCACGGAGGTTTTACAATTTCTCTGGCGCATTGGTCACCCGAATCGTGTATAATTCGTTCTGCGGCCTTGTTTCGCTAGTAACCAGTAAGGATGATGATCTTTGAACAGCCATTTTTTCGCTTATATGTACAGACTGCGCTACATTGAGCGCTGGAGCCTGATGCGCAACGTGATGAGAGAAAATGTCGCCGAGCATTCCTTCCATGTCGCGATGCTGACCCATGCTCTGTGCACCATCGCCAACACCGTGTTCGAGCGCAATGTGCCGACGGACCGCATCGTCAGCATGGCGCTGTTCCATGATGCTACAGAGGTGTTCACCGGCGATATTCCGACTCCGGTCAAGCATCATAATCCGAAGATTTTATCCAACTTCCGCGAGATCGAGCAGCTTGCCGCCGAGCGCCTGCTGGATATGATTCCCGAGCCTCTGCGTCAAATCTACGATCCTCTGGTCGATGTCAAGAAAAATGAAGAGAATGCCGCATACAAGCATTATGTCAAGGCGGCCGATCTGCTTGATGCGTATCTCAAGTGTGTGACCGAGCTGTCCGCTGGCAACCGCGAATTTGCTACGGCCAAGAAGCAGATCGAGGAATCGATCACGGCATTGGATATGCCTGAGCTGGGCTATTTCCTAGAGCATATGGCCCCGAGCTTCGAGAAAACGGTTGATGAGCTGTAGAGGACCCTCTCTGCGTTAATCGCCTTTGCTTATGACTAAGAGCCAGTACGGAAGCTGCTTCCGTCTGGCTCTTAGTCATGGACCCGTCTTTGTGCCGGGGTGATCCTTGAGGCCTATTAGCCGAATAACGTAGGAAATTTCATCAACGTAATGATCAGGAAAAACACAATACCATTGATCAGAGCCAAAGTCTTGATCGAGCCAAGCTGAGCCGCTACGGAATTCCCTGAAGGCTCACCTACAGCCAGACGCATACGCTTACCCATAATGCCGGTCAGGGCAGCCAGGGCCAGGAACAACACAACGGCCAAGATCATCCATACGACCGTATAGCTGCCCTTGCCGACCATATAACCGCCGGTCAGGAACGCCAGAATCAGCGCAAATTGGCCCACCCGATTGGTCGTAAACAGCACGCTCAGAAAGCCGACCTTGGAGGCACCAGATTGAAGCTTGTCCACACGTCCGACCAGAAATGGCAGGACCAGGTAAATCCCCATCAAAATGGCGCTAAGTACATGCAAATACAACAATACTCCCCACACAATGAAGCCACCTCTCTACCTCGAATACGTTCACCCTCAGTATACCGGAAGCGCTTGCCTCTATCAAACCGAACCTGTAAATATTGTGTGAACATGTACAATTTGTCACAGACAAAAGCCTTCTGCCGCAGCGTGCTGCAACAGAAGGCTCGATGGAAAAGGGAATTACACCGTTACGCCGTTACGACCTTGATCACGTTACGGACGGATTCTGCGGATTTGTCGAGCGCCGCTTTCTCTTCGGGAAGCAGCTCCAGCTCGAAAATCTTCTCGATGCCATCTCCGCCCAGCAGCGTAGGCACGCCCATAAACAGGTTATCGTAGCCATATTCGCCTTGCAGCAGTGCGATGGATGGGATGATCCGTTTCTTATCCTTCAGGATCGCTTCGGTCATTTGCACGAGCGAAGCTGCCGGAGCATAGTAAGCGGAGCCGTTGCCCAGCAGGTTGACAATCTCCCCGCCACCCGTGCGTGTCCGCTTCACGATCGCCTCGATGCGCTCGGCCGGAATCAGCTTCTCAATCGGGATACCGCCAACATTGGAATAGCGAACGAGCGGAACCATGTCGTCGCCATGGCCTCCGAGCACGAAGCCGCGGACATCCTCAACGGATACGTTCAGCTCTTGGGCGATGAATGTACAGTAACGAGCCGTATCCAGCACGCCGGATTGGCCAATTACGCGGTTTTTCGGGAAGCCTAGCGTTTGAAAAGCGACATAGGTCATCGCATCCACCGGGTTGGAGAGAATGATGACGATAGACTGCGGGCTCGTTCTCTTGATGTTTTCACAGACGGATTTCACGATGCCTGCATTCGTGTTAACCAGGTCATCGCGGCTCATGCCCGGCTTGCGCGCGATACCGGCTGTGATGATCACGATGTCGGAGTTCGCAGAGTCGTCGTAATCAGACGTACCCGTGATGTTTGAATCAAAGCCTTGAACGGGGGAAGCCTCCAGCATGTCGAGCGCTTTACCTTTGGTCGGGTTTTCGAGCTGCGGGATGTCGAGCAATACGACGTCGCCCAGTTCTTTTTGCGCCAGCATTAAAGCAGTCGTTGCACCTGTGAAGCCTGCGCCTACAACCGTAATTTTCCTGCGTTGGATAGCCATTAGAAAATCCTCCTCGGAACGTTTAGTCGTCTTCTTCCTTTAGGCTTTACCATTTCCGCTGCCTCAAACCCTTGCGTACAAAGCTTTTACGGGGAGGCTCCCGGATAAGTTACTCCGGACCGCCTCCCCGCTATGCACGCTGTAAGACACCCTCTGCCTGGACGACTGGCCGTTAGGCTCAGTCACCGGGCAAATGGCGCTCCCATCACATGTGTCTATCAATTAGAAATTTTTAATGATCTCGTTCGCAAACTCAGAGCACTTCACTTCAGTCGCGCCTTCCATCAGGCGTGCGAAGTCGTAAGTAACGGTCTTGTTGTTGATCGACGTTTCCAGACCTTTGTAGATCAGGTCAGCCGCTTCTTGCCAGCCCAGGTGCTCAAGCAGCATAACGCCGGACAGGATAACCGATCCTGGGTTAACCACGTCAAGACCTGCATACTTAGGAGCGGTACCGTGCGTAGCTTCGAAGATCGCGTGGCCAGTTACATAGTTGATGTTCGCCCCTGGTGCGATACCGATACCGCCGACTTGAGCAGCCAGAGCGTCGGACAGGTAGTCCCCGTTCAGGTTCAGCGTAGCGATTACGTCGAAGTCCGTTGGACGCGTCAATACTTGTTGCAAAGCGATGTCGGCGATCGCATCTTTTACGATGATTTTGCCAGCAGCTTCAGCGTCTTTTTGAGCCTTGTTAGCAGCGTCCGTGCCTTGCTCTTCTTTGATTCTATCGTATTGTGCCCAAGTGAAGGTTTGCTCGCCGAATTCTTGCTCAGCCAGCTCGTAGCCCCAGTTCTTGAATGCACCTTCGGTAAATTTCATGATGTTGCCTTTGTGAACGATCGTCACGCTCTTACGGTTGTGCTGGATCGCATAGTTGATAGCCGCGCGAACCAGACGCTGGGAACCTTCACGGGACACAGGCTTAACCCCGATACCGGAAGTTTCAGGGAAACGGATTTTCTTAACGCCCATTTCGTTTTGCAGGAACTCCAGTACTTTCTTCACTTCTGCGGAGCCTTCAGCCCACTCGATGCCAGCATAGATGTCTTCTGTGTTCTCACGGAAGATGACCATGTCGACCAATTCAGGACGCTTAACCGGGGAAGGTACGCCGTCGAAGTAGCGAACAGGACGGGAGCACACATACAGGTCCAGCTCTTGACGAAGCGCAACGTTCAGGGAGCGGATACCGCCGCCGATTGGCGTAGTCAGTGGTCCTTTGATCGCTACGATGTACTCGCGGATCGCCGTCAGCGTGTCAGCCGGCAGCCAGTTGTTGTATTTATTGAAAGCTTTTTCGCCGGCATAAACTTCGTACCAAGCGATTTTTTTCTCGCCATTGTAGGCTTTCTCAACAGCTGCATCCAGTACGCGCTTGGAAGCTGCCCAGATGTCAGGACCCGTGCCGTCGCCCTCGATGAACGGGATGATCGGTTGGTTAGGTACGTTCAGTTGTCCGTTAGTGATCGTGATGCGCTCGCCTTCAGTAGGCAGTGCATATTGCTCGAATTGTGCCATGTTTATAAAATCCTCCTCGTAAAAGTAGAGTCAGCACGTGCTGACTCAAGAATGAATATACCTCTATAAGACATACGGGAGCCGCCGCAGTCCTCCCTATCCCGTAAGGGTCAGGCGGACTGCCGCAGACAGCCCGTGCGGGTAACGAATGTAAGCTCCATCATCGACGGCATGATTAGCGGTTGTCGATAGGCACGTAAGCCTGGTGGGAAGGCCCTGTATATTCAGCGCGCGGGCGGATCAGACGATTGTTCTCGTATTGCTCGAGAATGTGGGCTGTCCATCCGGATGTGCGGCTGATCGCGAAGATCGGCGTAAACAGATCGCGCGGGATTTCCAGGGATGTATACACGGATGCCGAGTAGAAGTCAACGTTAGGCTTCAGACCTTTTTGTCCGGTTACGATTTCTTCGATTTGGATCGACATGTCGTACCAGTTCATGTTGCCTGTCAGCTTGCCGAGCTCCTGCGACATCTTTTGGAGATGCTTGGCGCGCGGATCGCCGTTTTTATAAACACGGTGACCGAAGCCCATGATCTTCACTTTGTTCTCCAGCTTGTCATGGATATAGCTGGTTACGTTATCGGCTGTGCCGATCTCTTCCAGCATCGCCATCACGGCTTCGTTCGCTCCGCCATGCAAAGGGCCCTTGAGCGCACCGATCGCGGAAGTTACGCCGGAATAGATGTCAGACAGCGTAGCTACTGTGACGCGGGCAGCGAACGTCGAAGCGTTCAACTCGTGGTCAGCATGGAGCACGAGAGCTTTGTCCAGCGCTTGGATGGCAATTTTCTCAGGGTCTTTGCCCGTGAGCATAAACAGGAAGTTCTCTGCAAGGCTTGCGCCGGCTTTTGGAGCGATAGGCTCCAGACCTTTGCGGATGCGGTCGAACGCAGCCACGAGGGTAGGAAGCTGTGCTTGTAATTTGATAGCCTTGCGCAGATTGGATTCCGGAGTCATATCGCCTGCTTCGGCATCGTACAAAGCAAGGCTGGAAACGGCGGTACGAAGAGCCGCCATCGTATTCACATTTTGAGGGTACAGCTTAATTTGGTTGAGTACTTCGGCAGGAACGGAAGCGTTGTCGCTCAGATCCTTAATCAATCCCGCAAGCTCGGAGCGATTTGGCAGCTTGCCGTACCATAACAAATAGACAACTTCTTCGAACGTAGCGTTCTCCGCGAGGTCGTCGATATTGATGCCGCGGTACGTAAGCACACCGTCAATGATGGAGCTAATGGAAGACGTGGTAGCTACGATTCCTTCCAAACCTTTGGTAGCAGTCAAGATAATCTCTCCTTTTGCGTTCAATTCACATATGTCTACTATAAAGGATTTACCAATCAAAGTGAACAAAGTTACACATAAAAGTTGGTTATCGGCTTCATAAAAGATACCTATCCGGGCTTGTTTTTCTGAATATTCAGGGGTTGTCACGAGCCTTCAATATACCTTGATATGACTCACAAAATCAAGCATTCCCATATTTATAAGTATTGATGCCACGTCATGTGTATTCAGAAGTTTTCAGGAGTTTTCACGGGTTTTCAGGGTTAAATGTGGGTAATTTGTGGGAAAACAAACAAGTATACCTGCACACAAGCCATCTAAGATGCATCTTGTTAGGAAGATTCTTATCCTTATCATCTCCGGGGTCATCTTTCATGCGCTATGCTTTCTTTTCCTCGTGAATTTCGAACGCCTTTATTCGGTTTTAGGGTAAATGGCGTATAATAAGTCGCAACATCCCTTTTCCTCACGAAAGTCCGGCCTTCTATTATCCATAATCTTTCTCATGTTCGACTCACCAGGACCTAATATGCAAAGTGAATCAGGGACAGTCCTGTGCTATAATAAATCAATCGTGAAACACCGGGCCTGCAACTTTCTTCGGAACCACACATATAAAGGAATAACCTAAAGAAATGATTGCTTGGCCATGCTTGCCTTACAGTTACGCGCAGACGGGAGGACACACTATGAACAACAGCCGCATTATTGCGATCATTGATATCGGCTCCAACTCCATTCGGCTTGCCATCTATGAATTAACGCCTGCCGGAGGCTACCGGGTCGTGGGTGAATTCAAGGAATCGGCACGCCTCAGCAGCCGAATCAGCCCTGACGGTTCCCTGCCCGAAGAAGAAATTCAAGGACTGGTCCGCATCCTGAATCGCTTCAAGCGGATCGGAGATATGTATAAGGCCTGCGAATATCGCGTAGCGGCTACAGCCGCAGTCCGCAATGCTTCCAATGTGGGCCAAATCCTCGAGATCCTTCGCCGGGATACCGGACTGCCGGTCGAAATTTTGCCCGGCGAAGACGAGGCCCGCATCGGCTTTCTCGGCATGATCCGTACGATGGATATAGCGGATGGCTTTCTCGTTGACATTGGCGGCGGCAGCACCGAGGTCAGCCTGTTCCGGGAGCGCAAGCTGGTCCGCAGCGTTTCCTTTCCGTTCGGAGCCGTGAACACGACACGCAAATTTTCCACCGATGGAGAATTTACAGACGAACAGCTCCAGGGCATCCGGCAAATGGTCAAGGATGCGGTGGAGGCGGAGCCGTGGATCAAGGAAGAGGCCGGCTTACCGCTGATCGGCCTCGGTGGGGGAGTACGCACGCTTTGTAAAATCAGCCAGCGCCGCCGCCGCTATTCGTTCCCGCAAACCCATCACTATATCGTGCAGCCTGAGGAGATGGACGAGCTCGCCGCCTGGCTTCCTTCCTTGTCCGGGGAGAAGCGCAAGAAGGTCGACGGCTTATCCAAGGACCGCAGCGACATCATTGTCCCCGGTGCCCTCATCTTGCAGACCGTATTTCAATTAACCGGCGCGACGCATTATATAGTCAGCGGAGCAGGCTTGCGCGACGGATTGTTCTTTGAATCCTTCGCTCCCGCTCAGCCCCAAGCTGCCGAGGTTGCTGAGAACAGTGCAGCGAACCTTCTGGCGCTGCATTCCACCGCTCCGGCCGCGCATATCCGGCAGGTGCGCTCTACTGCACTGAAGCTCTATGACGTACTGGCCGATGCGGGAGGCCATCGTTTCCCTGAGCGAATCCGGCTTTGCTTCGGCATTGCGGCCATGCTCTACCGGATCGGTGCCTCGCTCCAGTATTACCAATACCCGCGGCATTCGTTCCACATCATCGCTCAAACCCGTATCGACGGGCTGACACACCGCGAGATGCTGCTATGCGCCTTCATAGCTTCGTATAAAACGAAGAGCCGCACTCAGCAGACCATGTCCGGCCACAGCGATATTTTACAAGAAGGGGATCTGGATCTGGTATCCAAGCTCGGCGGGCTGCTTCAGGTAGCCGTCGCTCTGGATGTGAGCGAAACGCAGGCGCTGGAGCTGATGTCTGCCGACTTGCTGGATTTCTCCCTCTATCTGGGTCTGAAAACAAAACACGACCCCTCTGCGGAATACAGAGAGGTCGAGTCGCTGCAAAAAGACTTCAGAAAGCTATGGGGCCTACAGCTCAACCTTCACGAACCGTCGTTTTCCACGAGCTGATGCGCATCGCCTCGAATTGGCTGCGGATCGGCTCGTCCCCTGCAGCCTCTACCCTTTCATAAAGCCCGTTTGGCTGAAGCCGGCGGGCTTTTACATTATCTCTCAAGCTTAGCTGCAAGATGTTGATCACCGTCTCCTGAATGTTCGTATCGAATACCGGACACATCAGCTCAACTCGGCGCGTCAGGTTGCGCGTCATCCAGTCCGCACTGGCGATATACATCTCCGGATCGCCGCCGTTCTCGAAGTAGAAAATACGCGAGTGCTCCAAGAAGCGGTCCACGATGCTGCGTACCGTGATGTTCTCGCTCAGCCCCGGAACGCCCGGCCTCAAGCAGCATACGCCGCGAACAATCAGATCAATCTTCACGCCAGCCTGCGAAGCCAGGTAAAGCTCGTCAACCATATCCTGGTTGGACAATGAATTGAACTTCGCGATAATGCGGGCAGGCTTGCCCTTGGAGGCAAACTCAGCTTCGCGGCGGAACTTGCCGATTAGCTTCTCCATCATATCCGTCGGCGCTACGCCGAAGGCCTTCCAGTTATGGGGAGCGGAATAGCCGGTTACTTCGTTAAACAACGCGGACGCATCCTCGCCGACATCCTTGTGAGTCGTAAACAACCCGATATCCGTGTATAGCTTGGCGGTATTATCGTTATAATTGCCTGTGCCGACATGCACGTATCGCCGGAGGCCATCCTGCTCCTGACGGACAACCAGCGTAATCTTCGCATGCGTTTTGAGTCCCACCAGCCCGTAGACGACATGACAGCCGGACTGCTCCAGCTTGCGCGCCCAAGCGATGTTGCGCTCTTCGTCGAAGCGTGCCTTCAGCTCCACAACGACCGTGACCTGCATCCCCGACTCGGCGGCACGTGCAAGAGCCTGGATGAGGGCCGAATTACCGCTTACGCGGTACAATGTCATTTTGATTGCAAGTACCTGCGGGTCATAGGCAGCCTGACAGACGAAATCCGTCACGGCATCAAATGATTCATACGGGTGATACACGAGAACGTCCCGCTGACGGAGCTTACTGAACAGATCGACGACATCGTCCAGCTCTGCCGGATAAGCCTGCTTGATCGGTGCGTAGCGGAGCTGATCAAATCCCTTGATCGTTCCGGCCAGCTTCATCAGATAGCTGAGGTCAAGCGGTCCATCGATTTCGAATATGTTGTCGGTAATCTCAAATTCGTCCATGAGCTGTGCCAGTGCATACGGATGCATGCCCTTCTGGACCTCAAGACGGACTGGAGTTCCCCAGCGGCGGCGGCGAAGCTGCAGCTCGATCTCCTCGAGAAGATCCTCGGCACCCTCCTCGTTCAGCGTCAGATCCGCATTCCGCGTCAAGCGAAAAGCCTCGACGGAAACAGCTTGGTAGCCGCTAAACAACGTTTGGATATGCTGCTCGATCAGTTCTTCGATGAGGATGTACTCGCGTTTCTTACTGTTGGCCCTCACAGGGACTTCGATAAACCGCGCCAGATTGGACGGCACCTGAAGGATCGCAAAGTACGGTTCTTCCTCCGGATCTTCATCCTCCTTCATCAGCACCACAGCCAGATAAACACCCTGGGTATGTACGAGCGGGAAAGGCCTCGCCTGGTCTACCGCCATCGGAGTCAGAACTGGAAATACGATATCATGGAAATATTCATCCATTGCTTTGCGTTGCGTGACATTCAAGTCCTCGTACTCCGTGAAGTAAATGCCTTCCTTGCCCAGCGCCCGGCAAATCTCGCGATAGGTTTTATATTGCTCTGCAACCATCCTCGATGCCCGTTTCATCACACGCTTGAACAGTCCGGCCGGCGAATATCCCGTAAAATCTTTTTTCATGTATCCCGCTTTGATCTGATCGATGATTCCTGCTACCCGGACACTCATGAATTCGTCCAGATTGGACGACACGATGGATAAAAACTTCACACGCTCGAGCAATGGTGTCGTCGCGTCCTGAGCCTCCTCCAGTACCCGCCGGTTAAATTCAAGCCAGCTCAAGTCGCGATTCAGATAATGATTGACCGTCTCCTTGACAGCCGTTTCTCGGGTTGCCGTCTCACTCATTGGTACCTATACCCCCATGTCAAGCTTCATTGTCCAATTTTTTCTTGCAGGGTTCTGCTTCCTTCATCGTAATTCGACAATGTTAAGAGACAATGCTCCTTTTGTTAATTTTATGTAAACAACGCCGAGATAGACAACTTTTTTTATTTTTTCCACTTTGCTGTCACAAGTTTTAAGGTTTATCCCTGTGAATACGCCAAGTCTAACTCATGAAGAAGCAGCAGTCTGCTCAAGCAAGGCATACAAATCGGCTGCTTCCCGGTCGATCCGTACCGGCTTCCAGCTTCGGTTCACCCATACGTGCCGGGTGCCGGCGCTGACCAGCAGCTCAGGGCCGCGCTTGACCTCATATGCGAAATGCAGCCTCAGATGACTGAACGATTCCAGACGCGTATGCACCGTTACCAGATCGTCATACCGAGCAGGCTGTCTGAACTTAAGATCCGCTTCCACAACAGGCAGCAGCAGCCCCCTTGTCTCCAGTGACTCATAGGAAATGCCTAGCTCACGAATCATTTCCGTTCGTCCCACCTCCAGCCAGGTCAAATAATTGGCATGATATACGACGCCCATTTGATCCGTTTCCTGATAGCGTACCCGAATTTCATGAGAATACCACATGGAATGCTTCACCTCCTATTACCGCAAAAAAACGAAAGGAGCGAAACCGATATTCGATTTCGCCCCTCCCTTTATGATGCCCGAAATGCCTACAATACCCGTGCGCGGCCGGAGTAAATCACGCCCACCTCAGGATAAATGGAAACCTCGGCTCCGTCCTTCAGGATCGTGAGCGCATTTTCAACGCCTACGATCACCGGCTTGCCTAGGCTAATGCCGACTACCGCTGCATGAGAAGTAATGCCTCCGGTTTCGGTGATGACAGCTGCAGCCTTCTCGAATGCAGGCATGTATTCCTTGTCCGTAGTCGGCGTAATCAGAATGCAGCCTTCCGTCGCTTTGGCAATCGCTTCTTCAGCGCTGCGAGCTACGATGACCTTGCCTGTCGCGTTCTGCGTGCCGATGCCCTGGCCCTTGGCGATCATCTCGCCGACCTGATGCACCTTGATCAGGTTTGTCGTTCCGGAGCGGCCTACTGGCACTCCTGCCGTGATCACGACGAGGTCGCCCAGGCTAACATGCCCGTGCTTCACGCTCGCATCGACTGCCATCTCGAACAATTGGTCCGTAGACGTGCAGGATTCGCCGATCAATGGAATAACACCCCAGACCAGAGACAATCTGCGCAATACGCGCTCATCCGGTGTGACGGCAACGATCGGTGCCTTAGGACGGTATTTGGATACCATACGTGCCGTATAACCACTCTCCGTAGCCGTGAGGATCGCACGGGCCTGCAGATCCAGCGCCGAGTTAGCAACCGCTTGGCTGATCGCTTCAGTTACAGTCGTTTGTTGAGCATTGCTCTGACGAACGAGGATTTCACGGTGCTCCAGCGCCGTCTCCGCGCGCTCAGCGATGCGGGCCATCGTCTGTACGGATTCAATCGGATATTTCCCTGCAGCCGTCTCACCGGACAGCATCACGGCATCCGTGCCGTCGAAGATCGCATTGGCCACGTCGCTCGCTTCCGCACGGGTCGGACGCGGATTGCGCTGCATGGAATCCAGCATCATCGTAGCCGTGATAACCGGTTTGCCGGCCTGGTTACACTTCTTGATCATCGCCTTCTGTACGATTGGCACGTCTTCAGCCGGAATTTCTACGCCAAGGTCTCCACGTGCGACCATCAAACCGTCGGAAACTTCCAGAATTTCGTCGAGGTTGTCGACACCTTCCTGGTTTTCGATCTTGGAAATAATTTGAATATGGTTGGCGTTATGACGCTCCAGAATCTCACGGATTTCGATGACGTCGCTCGCTTTGCGGACAAAGGAAGCGGCGATGAAGTCTACGCCTTGTTGAATACCGAAAATAATATCGTTGGCATCCTTCTCCGTAATCCCCGGCAGGTTGATCTTGACGCCAGGCACGTTCACGCCCTTCTTACCGCCAAGCAATCCGCCGTTCTTGATGCGGCATACGATGTCTGTGCCTTGGATATCTTCGACCGTCAAACCGATCAAGCCGTCGTCAATGAGAATCGTCGAGCCGACACGAACGTCCTTGTACAGATCGCGATACGTAATGTGGACGCGCTCGGCATCCCCAACGATCTCTTCCGTCGTCAGCGTGATGAGCTGATCCTGTACGAGTTCGACCTTCTGGTCATCCTTCAGCTTGCCGGTACGGATCTCCGGACCTTTGGTGTCGAGCAGGATCGCAACGTCGCTGCGTCCCAGTTCCTTACACGCTTCACGGACGTTCTTGATCCGGTTGCCGTGCTCTTCGAAATCACCGTGGGAAAAGTTAAGACGGGCTACGTTCATCCCGGCTCCGATCAGTTTCTTGAACATCTCCAGCGATTCGCTCACTGGACCTATGGTGCACACAATTTTCGTTCTACGCATGGTTTCCCTCCTGGATGGTTGTAAATCTACCTATTTCTCTAAACTTGCGGTAACGGTCTTCGACGAGCTGCTCCTCCGACATGGATAATAGCTCCTGCAGATGCTGCCACAGCGTCGTCTTGATCGATTCTGCCTGCAACGCAATATCCCGATGGGCGCCGCCCTTCGGTTCAGGGATGATGGCGTCGATGACGCCCTGCTTCAGGATTTCGTCGGCGGTGATCTTCATCGCTTCCGCCGCTTCCATCGACTTGGAAGCATCTTTATACAAGATGGAGGCCGCGCCCTCGGGACTTATAACCGAATAGATCGCATTCTCCAGCATAAATACACGGTTGCCGACGCCTAGCGCGAGCGCACCTCCACTTCCGCCCTCGCCGATGACGACGCAAAGAATCGGTACCCGCATCCCTGCCATCTCCAGCAGGTTACGAGCGATGGCTTCGCCTTGACCACGTTCCTCGGCTGCATTGCCGGGATAGGCGCCCTTGGTGTCGATCAAAGTAATGATCGGCCGCTTGAATTTATTAGCTTGCTTCATCAAGCGGAGCGCCTTGCGGAAGCCATCCGGATGGGGAGAACCGAAGAATCGGGCGATGTTCTCCTTGGTGTCTCTGCCCTTCTGGTGGCCTATGACGGTAACTGGAATTCCGTTGAAACGGGCAATACCGCCCACGATGGCAAGATCATCGCCATAGAGACGGTCACCGTGAAGCTCCATGAAATCCGTAAACAGATGCTCGATATAATCCAGCGTCGTCGGCCGCTGCGGATGGCGCGCGACCTGCATCTTCTGCTGGGTGGACATGCTCTCGTACAGCTCGCCCTCTAGCTGAGCCAAACGCTGCTCCAGACGGGCAATCTCCTCGGAGAAGTCGATCTGCTTGTCCCGGCTGAACTTGCGCAGCTCCTCAATCTTGGCGCGAAGCTCCGCAAGCGGGAGTTCAAAAGGCATCTCACTGGCCATGAACGACTTCCTCCTTTACCATGTGCATGCTGAGCAGCTTGGACAACATGCCGCGCAAATCCTTGCGGTGGGCGACGAGATCCACTTGTCCGTGCTTCAGGTTGAACTCGGACGTCTGGAAATTATCCGGCAGCTTCTGCCTAATCGTCTGTTCGATAACGCGACGGCCGGTAAAACCGAAGGCCGCACCCGGCTCGGCGATAATATAATCGCCCAGCATCGCGAAGCTGGCCGACACGCCTCCGAAGGTCGGGTCCGTGATGACCGAAACGTACAAACCGCCCTGCTCGTTCAGCTTGGACAAGGCCGCACTCGTCTTGGCCATCTGCATCAGGCTGAGGATGCTTTCCTGCATCCGCGCGCCGCCCGAGGTCGAGAAAATAATCATCGGCTTGTCCGTCTCCATCGCATACTCAATCGCACGCGTGACTTTCTCACCGACGACCGATCCGAGCGAGCCGCCCATAAAGTCGAAGCTCATGACGGCCATGACGACAGGATAACCGCCGATACGCCCCTCACCCGTGATGACGGCGTCCTGCATACCGGTGGATTCCATCGCCTTGTTATACTTGCTCGCATAATCCGGGAAGCTCAGTGGGTCCTCCGAGATCATCTCGCTGTCCAGCTCCGTAAACTCGCCGTCGTCCATCGTCATCTGGATGCGCTCCACCGCGCTCAAGCGGTAGTGGTAGTCGCAGGACGAGCATACCTTCAGGTTTTTGTCCAATTCCTTATTGTATTGAATCGTCCCGCATTTCGGGCACTTGTTCATCAAGCCTTCGGGAATTTCACGTCTTGGCCTTTCTTCAGGCACGTCAATACCGCCGTCCAAGGGTCGATCGACGGCTGGTCTGTCCGTACTGGGGACGGTCGCATATTTTCTTTTTTTCTGAAACAGGTCTTTAAATTGCACGACTACACCTCGCCTTACGTTGTTAGACTTGTCCGTGCGCATCGCGGCTGTTCGCTATCCGCTCAATCAGGATCTATGCAAAATGGTATTCAACACCTCTTGAACTTCTTCCACTTCGCCCTCGGGAACGAGGATTTCAAACTGATTCTTGGTCATGTTAATAGCCCGAACCTGTACCAAAAAGCCTTCTTCGGTCAACTTCAGCTTGATTCTATCGGCTATTTTCGCCGTAGGTGCGATATAGATCACGGTCCACATGAAAAAAGACCTCCCGAACATAATGGAATAATGATATCATAACTCCACTTTTTCCCGCAACCGAGTTCAGGAGGGTCGGTATGATGAGCAATAGGGCGAAAATAAGCGAATTTGCGCGAAATAAGGGGGCTGACTTCTACGTTTGACGGTCCAGATCATCCTGCTGCCGGTGGGCGATTCGGGCAGAAGCCGCGGCCGCAAGGCCTGCAACCAGGTCGTCCAGAAACACGTGAATGCCGCTTGCCTGATCGTTCAGATCGCGAATGATGCCGATTTTATTTTTATCCAAATAGCCGAAGCTTGTCAATCCGATCATCCCATATACGTGCACAATGCCGAGCGCCAGTGTCTCGTCGACCCCGTACAGCGAAGCGTCCGTCTCCATCAAATTCTGCAGCGGCTCCGGCAGCAGCTTCTTCTCAGCCAGCTCATCGAGTGCAATTCCCGTGTAGAGTACATACTGAACCTCACGCTTTCTCAGCACGGTCAGCACGCTCTCCTCGCACGCAGACTTGGATAATGACGGGTTGTAGGGAGACTGCAGCTCGTAGACGATGTCTGCGATCCGCTCCACAGTGACTCCGCGCTTCTCCAGGTAGCCAACGATTGCTTGATGAGACATAACAACAACGCCTCCTTCGATTCATTCGTAACACGCGACAGGTGCATCAGCCGCTCGTTCAAGCGGCCGACAATGGTTCGGGTTACTAAATGTATGCAGAGGAGGCTTGCATTATTTCACCTTTACACTCTGTTTCCCCAGCAGCTCTTCGATTTGTCCGAACAGCTCGGGCGACGGCTTCACATTGAATTCTCCGCTCAGTCCGAGCGTCTTCTGTGTCTTCTCATAGTATAGCACAATTGGCAGCGGGCCGCTGTGCTGAGCGATGAGCTGCTTGAGCGCTGTCAGTACCGCAGGCTGCTCACGCTCGGCCGCAATGCGCACATATACGCGCTGGCCGGCTGGCTGTGAGGCCCTGCCCGGCGAGACTGGCGGAGCCGGGGAGGTACGGCCTGCCCCGCCACCGCCATCAGGAGCGACCGATCGCTCTCGGCCGTTATCCAGGTAGGAGGAAGCTGCGAACGTGCGGTCTGACTCTCGGCCTTCTTCGGAAGGAGCCTTAGCCGCATACTCTGTCCCTCGGCCTCCTGCGGAAGGAGAAGTTACCGCCGGTCTTGGCGGACGGGTTGCGGCCGCCGCAGCGCCCGCAGAACGCGGTGCGGGCCTGCCGTTCTGTTGCCCTGCACCTCCTGAGCCACCGCCGCCCGTTACGGCTGCGGCAGACACCTCGCGCTGGGAACCTGCACGTCCGGCCCTGGAATAGCCTCCCGAGACGGAGCCGGAACGCCCGCCAGCCGATTGGCCCGGCTGAATAGCACTCTTCACGGCCTTCAGCTCGACATGAGGATCGCTAAGCGCCACGAGCCGATCAGCGAGCAGCTTGATCTGCTCGTCCCCGTGCTGGAGCTTCGCAATAACCACCACAGGATTGCCCTTCTGCACCAACGGCGCAGCATGCTTCCATACCTCAGGGAACAGGACGACCTCCGCCTTGCCGACACGGTCTTCCAGCTCCATGAACGCCATAGGCTGGCCCTTCTTGGTGACGATCGTCTTGTTGGACACGACGAGACCCGCCACCATTACCTCGCTGCCTTCGGCATACTCCGGCAGCAGAGCCATCGTATCGAGCTCCAGCTTGCGCAGCAGCTCCTCGTAATCGTCCAAGGGGCTGCCGGAGATGTATAAGCCGAGCAGCTCTCGTTCCAGCTCCAGCTGCTGCATCAGCGTATACGGGGAAATCGCCGGATATTCCAGCTCCCAGGTCACCTCTTCATCAAATCCGTCCAGAACGAGCTGCAGCGCCTCCCGGTCCTTGCGCCACTTGACGGCGGCATCGACCGCTTCCTCCAGCATCGCAAGCTGCTGGGCGCGATGGCCTGGCAGCCCGCCCAGCGCTCCTCCCTGAATCAGCGATTCCATCACGCGCTTGTTGCACACCCGCAGATCAATTCGGCGGCACAGATCGCTCAAGCTATCGTAGGGACCGTCCTTGCGCTCCGCGATAATCGACTCAATCGCATGGGTGCCGACGTTCTTGATCGCCGCTAGTCCGAAGCGGATCGCCGGGGTATCCCCCCCAAACGCGGGCGTGAATAGAAAGCCGCTCTCGTTGACGTCCGGCGGCAGTACCGGAATGCCCATCCGGCGGCATTCATCCACGTACTCCGCCACCTTATGGTGGCTTCCGGTTACGGCAGTCAGCATCGACGCCATGAATTGAACCGGATAATGCGCCTTCAGGTAGGCCGTCTGGAACGCAAGCACGCCGTATGCGGTCGCATGGGCGCGAGGGAAGCCATAGTCGGCGAATCGGACGATCATGTCGTATACGCGGTTGGCATCCTGCTCCGTATACCCTTCCCCCAGGCTCCCTTCGACGAAATGAGCTCGCTGCTCGTCCAGCACCTCGCGCTTCTTCTTACTGACCGCTCTGCGCAGGAGGTCCGCTTCGCCGAGATTGAATCCGGCCATCCGCGATGCGATCTGCATGATCTGCTCCTGATACACGATGATCCCGTACGTATCACGCAGGATCGGCTCCAGATCGGGATGGGGGTACTCCACCTCCGTCTCTCCATGCTTGGAGCTGATATACTTGGGAATAAACTCCATCGGACCCGGCCGGTACAGCGCCACAACCGAGATGATATCTTCAAAATGCGATGGCCGCATGTCCTTCAGCACCCGTCTGACCCCGGGCGACTCTAGCTGGAATACGCCCGTCGTGTCGCCCTTGCCGAGCAACTCGTAAGTCAGCGGATCGTCCGTCGAAATACCGGTCCAGTCGATCGATGTTCCCGTCTGCTCGCGCACCCATGCCAGAGTACGCTCGATGATCGAGAGCGTCCGCAGGCCGAGAAAGTCCATCTTCAACAGGCCGATCGCTTCCAGATGCTCCATCGTGTACTGCGTGAGCGCCGTCTGCTCGTTGCCCTCCTGCAGAGGCACATACTGCGTGAGCGGCTCGCGGGAGATGATGACACCCGCCGCATGGGTGGACGCATGCCTCGGCATGCCCTCGACCTTCATCGCGAAGCGCAGCAGCTCCGCCGTCTTCGGCTGCTTGGCCGCCAGTGTCTGCAGCTCGGGACTGACGCGCAGCGCCTCCTCCAGCGTCATCCCCAGCTGATGGGGAATCGCCTTGGCCGCCCGATCCACCTCCTGATACGGCACGTTCAGCGCACGGCCGACATCGCGGACGGCAGCCTTGGCCGCCATCGTCCCGAAGGTAATGATCTGCGCGACCCGGTCGCGGCCGTATTTGCGGACGACGTAGTCAATGACCTCGTCGCGCCGCAGATCGCTGAAGTCGATATCGATATCCGGCATCGACACCCGCTCCGGGTTAAGAAACCGCTCGAATAGCAACCCATACTTGATCGGATCGACATCCGTAATTCGCAGTACGTAGGCTACAAGACTTCCAGCGGACGAACCCCGGCCTGGTCCGGTAACGATCCCTTGTTCGTGGGCGAAGCGGATGAAGTCCCATACGATCAGGAAATAATCCGAATACCCCATCCGTTCAATAACGCCCAGCTCGTAGGCGAGCCGGTCACCGGCTCCGCTGCGCCACTGCGTATCCTGCCATTCCGGCAATTGCGCGTAACGAGTCTCCATCCCCTGACGGCACAATTCTGCGAGATATTCGCCTGCCGTCATCCCGGCAGGGATCGGATCGAATTGCGGCAGTATGGAGCGGCCGAATTCAAGCTCGACCTGGCAAGCCTCAGCGATAGCTGCGGCATTGCCGACGGCCTCCGGCACGCGGGCGAACAGCTCGTTCATCTGCTCCGCACTCTTCAGATAAAGCTGGGATGTGCCCATCTTCAGCCGGTCTTCATCCTCCACCGTCTTCCCGGTCCCGATACAGATGAGAATATCCTGCACCTCATGATCCGGCTCACGCACGTAGTGCACATCGTTGGTCGCAACCATGCGGATGCCTGTCTCCGCGCTGAGGCGGAGCGTCTCCTGCAGCACCTTCTTCTGCTCGGTCATCCCGTGATCCTGAATCTCCAGATAAAAGTCGTCGCCGAAAATTTGCCGGTAGCGCAGCGCTGCGGCCTTCCCTTCCTCGTAGCGGCTGTGCAGCAGATGCTGCGACACCTCGCTGCCCAGACAGGCGCTCGTGCAGATAAGCCCTTCCGAGTAGCGCTCCAGATGCTCCAGGTCGATCCGCGGCTTGTAGTGAAAGCCCTCCAGATGAGCCACCGAAACCAGCTTCATCAGGTTCTGGTAACCGGTCAGGTTCTTCGCCAGCAAAATCAGATGATAGATCGGCTGGTCCTGGCGGCTTCCCTTCTGCCGCAGCGATCCGGTGGTGATATATACCTCACAGCCGATAATCGGCTTGATGCCTTTTGCCCGGCAAGCCTTGTAAAAAGGAATCGCGCCATACATTACGCCATGGTCCGTCAGCGCGAGCGCCTTCATGCCCAGGGCAGCCGCCTGCTCGACCAAATCGTCGATGCGCGCGGCACCATCGAGAAGACTGTATTCGCTATGTACGTGCAAATGGACAAAATCGCTCACGCGCCCGACGCCTCCCCGTTCATAATCCATTATGTATAGTTTAGCATAATACGAACAAGTGTGCCATAAGATGTAGAGTACCATCCGGCGGTCAAGCCCCGGCTTGGACTCCCGGCGGCCCTGCGCTTACGCCCGATGCAAACAGGCAGCCGCCGCCCCTGAGAGGGAATGGCAACAATCCAACGAATAGGAAGGGTGTTTGTACGTGGCCGCATTTTTGTCCAAATGCATGCTGGATTTCTTTATTGCCTTCGGGGTCGTGCTGGGGGGAACGATGCTGGCCGGCATCTCCTCCGTCATCACCCTGGACCCTCCCGTCCACCGAATGCTGACGGTAGCCGAGCAAATCAAGATTTGGGCCATGGTCGCCGCGATCGGGGGCACGATTGATCCAATCCGGGCGATCGAGACGCATTTTCAGGACGGGCATATTTCTCCAGCCATTCAGCAGATTCTGTATATTGTGTGCGCCTTCGTAGGCGCCCATATGGGCACGACACTGATTCAATGGATCTGCCGGGGAGGGACCAGCGGGTGAGAGTTCCGCAATACGAGCCCGGCTACAGACTTCTGCAGGCTATCGGATTAGTCATCGCCGGGATGGTGATCGGCGCCGCCCTCTTTCTAAGCATCTACAACGAACGGCTGAACATGGTGATCGAGCAGAACCGCAAGCTGATCACAGAGAAAAGCCGGCTGGAGGGCGATGTCACCGACCTGCGGAAAACCAAAAACCAGCAGACCACGATCAATCTGCTGAATGTGTATATAACTCCCGCCGAGCATACGGAAATCGACAAGCTGACGGAGAGCGAGCTGCAGCGCAGGGTTCATGCTCAGCTCAAGCCCGTCGTGGTCGGCCGCAAAATTTCGGAATTCGCTGCCATGCCGGAAGTCTACGAGCAGATCCTGAAGGAAAAGCCGCTGCTCGGCGTGCTGGAGAAGGACTATCTGGTCCAGTCGGTCAAGTGGATCGTCCTGACCCAATCGGAGCTGAAGGTATGGGTGACGGTGAAGGAATGGAAACGAATTCCCGTCTCCCTGTCAGGAGGTTGATTTTCCGGTCGCAGATGGGCTACAGTGTATACAGACACTTGTCCATAAGGATGTGCTTGCCCAATGACTCTGCAAACCGTTCAGCTCTCGCTCAGCACGCTGATCGTGATCGCTGTCGCATTCTCCGTCTATTACAGCTTCCGGTACCGCCGGCAGCTCGACCCGGTCAAGCGGGGAATCCTGGCTTCACGGATGAACATCGCGATGGGCCTGATGCTGATTCTTATTGCTTTGACTCAATTGTTCTTCTTCACCGATTCGGTGACGCGCCGGATCTTCGGAACGATCTGTCTGCTGCTCGGCATCTGGAATTTATTTGCCGGGCTCCGCAATCACCTGCATTACAACCGCAAGGCTTAGCCCGGAGTAGCGCATGCCGGTTCAAGCGCGCAAAAAACCTGACAGTCTGGCTCTGTCAGGTTTTTGTCATGCGGGCCTAAAGTTCCGGCAGCACTACGCCGGTTCGATGACCTGGGCCGTCAGCATCGCCTTGGCAACCATCGATCCATTCAGAAACATCTCCACATCCAGCTTGCCAAACTTGCGGCTCACCTCGATGATTTTGGGCCGGATCTCTACGGTGCTGTCAATCTGCAGCGGCTTGATGAAGTACGACGACATGTTGTCGACCACAAGGTCCACCTTCTTCATGTCCTGGATCGCATGATAGGCAGCCTGGGTCAGCAGCACCGTCAGTACGCCCTCAGACATGGTGCCGAGTCTTCCGGTCATCTGCGGGGTGATCGCCCCCCGGAAAACCAGCTGCCCGGAGGCATCCTTATCCTGGGTGAACCCCGCCCAGATCAGATCCTCGAAGGTCTCTGCGTGCTGCGGCTGCCTCTGCGCATGCTGCATCGCCTTCAGGACATCCTGGCGGCTGATGACGCCGGTGATTTTACGTCCGGCATCCACGATCGGCAGCAGCTCGATGCCCTCCCATACCATCAGATGGGCGGCAGAAGCTACGGACGTATTCGCGAGCGCCGTTACCGGGCCACGCGTCATTAGCTTATCGATCGTCTGTCCGGTTGAAGCGCCGATCAGATCCCGCGGGGTGATCATCCCGATCACCCGGTTCCACTCGTCCACGACCGGGAACCGGCTGTGCCCGGTCTCCTCATGCAGACGCTGCCAGTCCTCCATGACCTGATTGCTTCTGAGCGTATACACCTGCATCGGCTGGACGATAATGTCGTCGATCAGCAATATTTTTTTCTTGATCAGCCGGTCATAGATCGCGCGGTTGATCATCGAAGCTACCGTAAAGGTATCATAGCTGCTGGAGATAATCGGCAAATTCAACTCATTCGCCAGCGTCTTCACCTCTTCACTCGTGCCGAAGCCGCCGGTGATTAGCACGCCAGCGCCCTGCTCCAAAGCACACAGATGTGCCTTGGCCCGGTTGCCCACAATCAACAGGCTCCCGGGATCGATGTAGCGCATCATGGCATCCTGCTGCATCGCGCCGATCACGAACTTATGCAGCGTCTTCTCCAGCCCGTCCCGGCCTCCGAGCACATCGCCGTCCACCATATTGACGACCTCCGCGAAGGTAAGCTTGTCCAGCTCGTCGCGCAGCTTCTTCTCCACACGCACGGTGCCGACCCGCTCCTTGGTCGCCACGAGTCCGATCGCATCGGATTCCTTGATCGCCCGGTAAGCCGTCCCTTCGCTGACACCCAGCTTCTCGGCAATTTTGCGGACCGATATTTTACTCCCGATCTTCAGGCCCTCGATGTATTTGATAATCTGCTCATGCTTGGTTGCCGCATCATGCATAACTGGCTCGAAATCCTCGCCCATCTGTTCTACCTTCCTCATGTTCACTGTATTAGTTCTGTATTATTATCATCATACCATGTCCTGCCTGTAAAATGAACCTCCAGCCTGTCTGTTATTACGGACATATGCGATATAAAAGCTCGCGCCCCGCTACTTTCCTGTCCGATTGACGCCCTGACCAAAAAATTTACCCATAGAGACAAGCAGCACCGCATAGGATGAAAGGAGTTCAATCTTTACGGGAGGTGTTCTGTCCATGTCGAATGCGCCTTTTACCGGGCAACACCAGTCGATTTATGAGCTGGATTCCAAGGAACTGGAGCTTCTGCACAAATGCAAGCAAAAGGTTCATTCCATCTGCTCACAGCATCTGCATAAGCCCGTCCGCGTCCAAACGATCGACGGCAGTACGCATGAAGGAGTCATCGTCCATGTGGACCATACCCATGTGTACCTCCAGATGCCGGCCACGCATACCCGCGCTTTTTTCCCGGGTGCGTATGCGCCGTTCAATCCCTACTACAACAATGTCGTGCTGCCTCTGGCGCTCTTCAATCTGCTGGCCATCGCGTTGCTCGTCTGATCTGTCCTCCGTCAGACCGACTAGCCCAAAAATCCCCAGTCCGCCTCGATTTGAGGCAGGCTGGGGATTTGTCCAAATCTGATACGGCCGCACGCAGGCTGTCAACGTCTTACCTGCAGCACCCTGCGTTTGCCAGTGACTGCCTGCTGAAGCTGCCAGCGCTTCATCCGCTTGATGCGCAGAAGCTGACGCTTCTTCTCTTCCTCCACGCCAAGCAGCTCATGCAGATGAGCCGCCACAATCAACAGCGCGAAGACCATCCATACCACACCAAAGATCGTGCTCAAGCTCGTCCAATCGGTCAGGTGGATCTTCGGTACGGCAACTGCCATCATACCGAGCGCCAACGCCATGTACACGATATTTTTCCAGCCTTTTCCCATCGGCATCCTCTCCTCTCCGCAACCTTTACCCTATATATATGTGTGGACAGGCCGGATTAGCACTTATTTATCCGATTTCCGGTTTGGGGACCGGTCTGACGGGCTTGCGCCGCACAAGCTTCATTACGCGCTGATAAGCGTACACAAGCAGCCAGGGAAGCGCCAAGGTCAGCACGAAGCCTCCCAGCGTATAAGCATGATATAGGAGTATCGAGCCTCCGTCATAATGATACCGGAGACGGTAATACGTCAGCACCGCCGGGTGCATCAGATAGATGCCGAACGACACGGAGCCCAGCGCGAACAACATCTTCGACAGCGTCTTCCACCGCTCGACCACGAGCTGTCCGATCCGAATGAGCGTAAGCGAGACGAGAGCCGCATATCCGAAGAATAGCGCCTGGTATACATAAGGATTCACCTGCAGCTCTACCCTTCCTTCGGCCAGAAAAATGCTGGTGAATGCGGCACCGGCTGCTACCGTAGCGGTCAATACGACGGCAAAGCGACGACGGAGCCAGGCGGAGAATGAGGCGTAGTGCAGCCCGATCCACCCTCCCAGCGCAAACACGCTGAAATAATTGAAACAGAGTGAGGCCATATGCTCGAACGGCTCAACCCAATAATGATACGAATAAAACGCAACCTGTACGGCCAGACCGATCCACCCCAGCCACCGGCGGAACCATGACCAGCGGCACAGCCACATCAGCAGCGGGAAGAGCAGATAGAACTGGACGATGATCACCATGAAATACAGATGGTACCAGGCGTCCGCCCATGGAAGAAGCTCCCAGAACGCCGCCCAATCCAGCTTAAGATCAGGCCGCAAAAACAACCACTGATAATATAAATAATAGAACAGGGACCAAGCCACATAGGGGATCAGAACCTGCCTCACGCGCTTCACATAGAAGGAAAAAGCCTGCTTGCCGCTGAAATCCCCCTGATAGCGGTAAAAGAGGACGAGGCCGCTCAGCAGCAAAAACACGGGAACAGCAAAATTGTTGAGCTTATTGATGATGACATAAAGGGTCTGGGACCCGCTTCCCAGAGACAGCTCGCCGATCGCGTCGGACGAGTTATGGATGGCGAGTACGGCCAGTATCGCGATAGCTCGGACGATATCGAGCTCCAGCAGCTTGGGCTGCGACATTTTCTTCGATGACAATCGATTCGTTCCTTCCTGAACATGTTGTTACAAGAAAGGTATCACAAATCACGCTCCTAGCCAACTCTATTCATCATCCGCCCTTCCGCCGCTGGCCAGCGGCGCCGTACCCAATCCGGCTGAAGCAATTGATAGATCCGATCCAGCAGCTTCGGTGAATCTCAAGGTGGCACCGCCAGTATGAAATCCGGAAAACTGCACACTAATAAAGCATGAACTGTTAAGGAAAATTCCGGTATCTTCGGTGAAGAGCAGGAGCGTGAGCCAGACGATGAACAAACAGCAAAGAGGCAAGACCGGCAAGCAAGGGAGCGGAGCTGCCTCACGTCAAACCGCCATAAGCTGGTGGCAGCTCTCCCTGCTCGGCGTAGCCTGCACAATCGGGACGGGTTATTTCCTCGGAGCTGGTATCGGGCTCACGATAGGGGGGCCTGCTTTCCTTGTCGCTTTCCTGCTGGCAGCAGCAGGCACTTACTGTGTCTTCGACGCCTTGGCCCGGATGACTGTCGCCGACCCGCAGCAGGGTTCCTTCCGCTCTTATGCGAAGCTCGCCTTCGGGCGGTGGGCCGGTTTCGGCAGCGGCTGGGTCTACTGCTGCTCGGAGCTGATGATGATGGGGAGCCAGATGACGGCGCTTGCGCTATTTTCCCGGTTCTGGTTTCCCGGTATCCCCATCTGGCTGTTGTCCGCCGGGTATGCGGTACTGGGGCTCGGTGTCATTCTAACCGGTACCCAAGGGTTCGACCGCGCTGAAAATCTGCTCGCCATCGTCAAGGTCGCCGCGATCGTGATGTTTGTCCTGCTGGCCTCAGCCATTCTGCTGGATATAATCGGATGGACCGCGCATCGGCCTGCACTCCCCGGTAACTGGCTGCCGGCAGGCGGACTGGGACTGTGGTCTTCACTCATCTACGCCTTCTATGCCTTCGGTGGCATCGAGGTGATGGGCCTTATGGCCGTCCGGCTCAAGAACCGCCGTGACGCGCCCCGCTCCGGCAAGGTGATGCTTGCCGTACTGGCCGTCATCTATACGCTCTCCCTGGGGGCAGCACTGACACTGGTTCCCTGGTCCTCCTTCCTTCCGGAAGAGAGCCCGTTCGTCATCGCGCTAAGCGACCCTGGGCTGCCCTGGGTGCCTCATATGTTCACAGGAGTATTCATTGTCGCAGGCTTCTCCACGATGGTAGCGGCCCTCTTCGCCATCATCAGCATTCTCGTCTCCTTGGCCGAGGAACAGGATGCGCCAGTTGGGCTCGCACGGAAGGGCTGGCGCGGATTGCCTATGCGGGCGGTCGCTTTCACAGCGGGAAGTATGGTTATCTCCATCCTGCTATCGCTGCTGCTTCCTGAGCGTTTGTACGAGCTTGTCACCACTGCCGCTGGCTTGATGCTGCTCTACAACTGGCTGTTCATCCTGCTGTCTTCGGGCCGACTGCTTCAGCCGTCCGCAGGGGGGCGGTTCAAGCGGATCATAGGGTTATTCCTGATCGCACTGGCCGTCGCCGGGACGATGCTGCATCAAACTACGCGGCCTGGCTTCTGGCTCAGTCTCGGATTCATGCTCATGATCAGTTCCGTTACGGTCCTCATGCAGCGGAAGTGGACCCACTCTTCGCTCCGTCAGGAAGAACCTGCCGTCTGGGAGATTCAGAGAGACTCTCAAGACAATCGGACGTGGATATTCGAACTGGAGCCGAAGCGTGGTGAATAAATCCAGCGGGTCCGTTCATACTAAGGGAGCGACGACCCTATGATCTCAAAGGAGGATTACCCTCATGCAGTCCAACGTATCGTACCAGCAATTTCTCGAGCAGCAGCAGCAGCAGCGGCTGCAGCAAGCCCAAGAAGCCCAAGCTGCCCTGGCCCAATCCGGTCTAAGCAATAATTCCCAGAAGCTTCGCCAGCTTCAGCAGCAGTTCGTCCAAGTTCAGGCGGATCTTCAACAAGCTCAGTCTCAGGTGGAAATCCAGATGCAGGCCCAGCAGCGGCGCATCCAGGAAATTCAAGGCAGACTGCAGCAGTGTATTCAGCAGATGGACTCGGTCATTCAGACTTCCCAGATCCAATCTTACGGCTCCCAGCCTCACACACTGATGTAAAGCCTCCTATCCGGTAAGCTCCCGAATGTCCCAAACCCTGAGTCAGGGATGGGACATTCGGGAGCTTTTTTCTGTGGTAATGAACGACCATATTTTTGTTGACTAATGATTCTTATAAAGATATAGTTTGATTCACATTCAATAGTAAAAAACAAAGCAATGAAAAGATATTTTTTAGAATAACGATTCTTTAAAATAGTGGAGTTTCATTGTTTGATCTGTGAGGAGCTGAAAGCTGTGCCGCAAGAACGTCCATCTTCATCCTTTTATTATGGATGGATCATCGTATCCATCGCTTTCCTGACCTTGCTCCTATCGGCTGCAATCAGCTCCGTTCCCAGCGTGCTGATGCAGACCTGGGAGCAGGAATTCGGCTGGGACCGCAGCGCCGTGTCAGGTGCCATGTCCATCCGTATTTTGCTGTACGGCTTGATGGGCCCCTTCTCGGCTGCGCTCATGTCCAGATTCGGCATCCGGCGGGTGATGGTAATCTCCATCCTGCTGCTGGTCGTCAGCCTGATCCTGACGCCCTTTATGACCGCGATCTGGCAGTTATTCCTGCTCTGGGGCATCGTCGTCGGGGTCGGGACCGGTTCGCTGGCCAATGTACTGGGCGTAACAGTGGCTAACCGCTGGTTCGTGAAGCACAAAGGGCTGGTTATCGGCATGCTGACCGCCAGTGCAGCTACCGGACAGCTGCTGTTTCTGCCGCTGATGGCCAAGATCTCGACGGAGATCGGCTGGCGGTACGCCATCCTGACGGTCGTCATTGCGCTGCTAGTGCTAGCGCCGATCGTAGCCATCTGGATGCGCAATCATCCCTACGATGTCGGCAAGGCTGCTCTAGGCGCAACGGCAGTCACGGCGCCTCCGGCGTTTACGGGCAATCTGTTCCTCGCCCCGATCCAGGCGCTGGGGTCCGCTACGAAGAGCGGCACCTTCTGGCTGCTGGCCGGGACATTCTTCTTCTGCGGCTTTTCAACCAATGGCCTGATCGGTACTCATCTGATCCCGGCCTGCGGAGACTTCAACATCCCGATCGTGATGGCTGCCGGACTGTTGTCTCTGATGGGCTTGTTCGATCTGGTCGGCACAACGTTATCCGGCTGGCTGTCCGACCGCTTTGACAGTCGCTGGCTCTTGTTCTGGTATTACAGCCTGCGCGGTCTCTCACTGCTGTACCTGCCTCAGGCACTGGGCCTAGGGTACACCCAGCTGCTGATCTTCGCCGTCTTCTACGGTCTGGACTGGATCGCTACCGTTCCTCCAACCGCCAAGCTGGCTTCCGAGAAGTTCGGTCCGGAGAAAGCCGGGATGATCTTCGGCTGGATCGTCGTGGCGCATCAGCTCGGTGCATCTACGGCTGCTTACGGTGCCGGCGTTATGCGTGAGCTGCTGGGCAGCTATACATTGCCATTCGTGCTGGCCGGCTTTGCCTGCTTCTTCGCCTCTGTCATGGCGCTGCGTGTCCGTGAAGCAGGCAGGATGACCCGGCGTATTCTATAAACCTCGGAAGGGAGCCTAAGCATGGGCAGACAGCGAACATTTGACGAGGATCATGTACTGGAGCAAGCCATGCAATTATTCTGGACCAAAGGGTTCGAGCACACATCCATCCAGGATGTATGTGAGTATGCCGGCGTGCATCGGGGAAGTATGTACCATACCTTCGGTGATAAGCATGAATTGTTTCTGGCTTGTCTGGACCGATTCCGGCATACGCTGAGGGATAGGTTGTTTGTCCAGTTGGAGGAGCCTGGAGATCCGCGGGAGGTGCTCACCCGCTTCTTCGATACCCTCATCGACCGTATGCTGGACGAAAACAAACAGCGCCGGGGCTGTCTGATAGCCAATACCGCCATGGAGCTCGCTCCGCTCGAGCCCTGCGTCGAAGTGCGCGTGGCAGCCAACCTGCTGGACATGGAGCATATGTTCCATGCTTTTCTCGTGAGAGCCCAGAGGGAAGGCAAGCTAAAGAGCAAGCATAGCCTCCGCGAGATGGCCAGGTTCCTTGTCACGACCAAGCAAGGACTTCATGTAATGGCCAAAACGACCACCGACCGCAAGATGCTTGAGGATGCATGCAAGGTTGCACTGTCTCTGGTGTGACCGCTCCACTTCCTAATCGCATGAAAACTGCCAGTCCCCACCCCGAACCGGAGCGTTCGGGGTTTTTCCCGCTTTTCTGACTCCCCTTCCTTTCCGCCTTCGTGCTTCCAAGAGAGGCGATATGCCGGCTCATTTCCGATGTTCCGCCCCTTCTCCCTAAGCGGTAGTTTAGGGGAGCTACTCAGAATCGTTCGTTTTTTTCTCACCAAGGGATAAACGCCCTCATATGATGAAGTAGTTCGTTTCTTAATGTTCCAGGCATGATCGGACCCTGGGAGGACGTTTCTTGCTGGGAAGGAGTACCGTATGAAAAGAACAAAGGTAAAGATCCAAATACAGTCTCCCGGTGCGACCACAGACGGCTCCACGGTGGCAATCAGCGAATCGGTCCTGCGCAAGTGGAAAATCCCATCCCATCAATCGCTGCAATTCAGATTCGGCTCATTCCGCCAGGAAGTCCGCATCGTCCCATCCAGCCAGGCGAAAGTCATCCGTCTGAGCCCATCCCTGGCAGCGCGAGTGGGCCTGACTGCCGGCCAGCAGCTATGTTTGCAGTACAAATCGTCCAGCAAGGCGCTGGTTCTCGGTCCTCTGATCGGCGTCATGGTCAGCCGGGTCTACACGGGAACTCCCGACAAGCCGTTCGGTGCCAATACCGCCTTCTGCCGGGAGCTGACTGAGGCCTGCAAGCTGTATGGAGCCTCCGTATTCTTCAGCACTCCCGATGACCTGGTCGTTCAAGGGGATACGGTCCGGGGCTGGCATTACGCAGGCGGATGGCACAAGACGACGTTTCCTTTGCCTCATGTGCTGTACAACCGGCTTACGAGCCGCAAGCTGGAAAACCGGCCCAGTGTGCAGCAGTTCATCGCCCATGCCAGGTCGAGACAGAACACCCTGCTGTTCAACGAGAAGTATCTGAACAAGTCGGAAGTGTTCGATGCGCTCCGGCATGAAACCGGTGTGCAGGTATATTTGCCGGAATCCCATCTCCTCAAGTCGTTTCAGCAGCTCAAATCGATGTGCAGCAAGTACCAGACCGTGTTTCTCAAGCCGGTCACCGGCAGCCTGGGCAAGGGCATCATCCGCATCCGCAGGCAGGAAGGCGGCGGTTACGCTTGCCACCTGGCCAGCCTGAACGGAGCCCGCAAGCTTTCATATGCCACACTGTCGGCTTTGTATAGCGGACTCGCAGGCAAGATCAAGGCCCAGCGCTACCAGATCCAGCAAGGCCTGACCCTACTGACGGTCGGGGGCCGTCCAGTTGACTTTAGGGCCGTCGTGCAGCGCGGAGAGACCGGGCAGTGGAAAGTAACCTCCATCGTAGCCCGGATCGCCGGCAGTCATCACTTCGTCTCCAACATCGCCCGGGGCGGCACCCTCAGCAGTGTGAAGGATGCACTCGCCCGCTCCGGCTCCGCAGCGGCATCCAGCGGCTTCGCCAAGCTCCGGCGCGCCTCGCTGCAGATCGCCAAGGGCATCGAAGCCCAAGTCCCCGGTCACTTTGCCGAGCTGGGCGTCGATTTGGCGCTGGATGCAGGCGGACGCGTCTGGCTGATCGAGGTCAACTCGAAGCCTTCCAAGGAAGACAATACGCCGTTATCGGCCGAAAGCAAAATCCGTCCCTCTGTGAGACAGCTGGTCCAGTATTCGCGGTTCGCCGCCAAATTCTGATGACGGAAATGAGGTGCAGCGCCATGTCGACAGCCGGTCCCTATGCAGACAACGCCCGATCGCTAGGCATCCTGACCACATCGATCGAGCATGATCCTCCCTTCGAGAACCGGGGCTTCTACCGCCGCCTGAGCATGCTCGGCCGCAAGCTGAACCTGCGTGTGTTCGTGTTTATGCCGGAGTCGATCGACTGGCAGCAATCCTGCACCTCCGGATTTCAATACGATCCCGGCTCGCGCAGTTGGATCCGTCGGTCCTTTGCGCTGCCTCCGCTTGTCTACGACCGCTGCTTTTTCAGCACTCGCCGGCAGCATGCGGCATACAGGCAGATGCTGGCGGAGCTTCATCGCCACTCCGGCATCAAGCTGCTCGGTCATGGACTGAAGGGCAAGTGGGACGTTCACCGCCTGCTGGAAGCCGACGGACGCTTCGCCCGCTATCTGCCTCAGACCGAGCTGCTGCGCAGCATGCGCACGCTCGTGGATTGGCTCGGCCAGCACGGCGAGGCCGTCCTGAAGCCGCTTGGCGGCTCGCAAGGCCGAGGCGTGCTGCATGTGCGCCGCGAGCCTCCAGGTGCGGAGCCGCGCTTCACCGTGCGCGGGCGCGACGCCCGCAACCACAGCATCGCTCGCAGCTTCACGGACGCCGCGGCACTGCTCGGCTGGCTCCGGCGCCTCATCGGCCGCCGCAGCTATCTGGTGCAGCGTTACTTGACGCTGCACACCGGGAGCGGCGACGCCTTTGATGTGCGTGCCTTGGTACAAAAAAACGGCACCGGCCGCTGGCAGCTCACCGGCCTCGCCGTTCGCCGGGGTCAGGGCGGCAGCCTGACCTCCAATCTGCATGGAGGCGGCTCCGTAGAAGCCGCCGAGCCCTGGCTCATTCGCGAGTTCGGGCTGGAACGCACGGAGGCCATCCTCGAGGAGCTGCGCAGGCTCTGCGCGGAAGTGCCCTATGCGCTGGAAGCCGGTCACGGGCGGCTCGCCGAGCTGGGTCTCGATTTCGGGATCGACACCGGCGGACATATTTGGATATTGGAAGCTAATTCCAAACCAGGCCGCTCCATCTTTACTTATTTACACGACGATCAAGCGCAAGTGGCAGCACTGTCCGCTCCTCTTCGGTATGCCGATTATCTGCTGCGGCCAGCCGGGCGGGCAACACCTGCGGCCGGACCGCAAACCCCTCGCAAAGCCGGCACGGGAGGCTGACCCGGACCACTCTCCGGCACGGAGTCGTGCGGAAGCAAAATGCTTGCCCAGGTACAGCTTAGGGCCGGAAGGCAAGAACCTTCCGGACATGGGGCTGGCTGTACCGCAAATCAATGCCTAAGCGGCATCGTCCTTTAGGAGGTTCATCATGAGCTTGACAACCTGCACGATTCATGTCGCCCAGCGGCAGGAACGCGTCGTTTATGTCAGCGGCGATTTGGCCAAAGCCCTCAGGCTGGCCAAAACCCGCAGCGTGACTTTAAAGCTCGGCAGCAAAAGCATCTCCTTGGGGCTCAAGCTGCTGAAAAAAAGCGGGAACCACCTGTATTTGACGCCATCCATCTACTCACAGCTACGGCTTCCCCGAACCGGTACGACTCTGGTTACGAGCTCCAATGGCAAGGAACTGCGGCTCGGACCGATGATCGGCATCCTGACCAGCGTCGTCAAGGGCAGCTCGGCTCCATTCGGCTCCAGAACGGATTTCATCCGGCAATTCATGAAGGTCGGATCGGATAGAGCCTTCTACTTTGGCTTCTCTCCCTCGGATGTCAATTGGTCACAGGGAACCATCACCGCGACCGTGCCCCGGAGCGAAGGCGGCTGGGTGCGCAAGGTCGTGCCTTTGCCCGATGTGGTCTACAACCGGCTTCCCAGCCGGAAGGCCGAGAAGCTGGCTTCGAACAATGCCTTCAAACAACGCTTCGTGCGCCAGGGCATCCCTTTATTCAACTGGAGCTTCTTCGACAAATGGGATGTCTATAATCTGCTCGAGGGCACGGACGCGTTCCGCCATGTTCCCGAATCCCGTATCAACCCGAGCTCCTCACAGATTAAGGAGATGCTCGACAAGCATAAATTCATCTACTTCAAGCCTACGGGCGGCAGCCTTGGTATCGGCATCTACCGGCTGACCTACAATCCGCAGCGCGGTTATTATGCACGCTTCCGGCGCTCGGGACGCAACGTACTGCTCCGCTTTAGCAAATTCGAATCCTTGATGGCGCTGCTGAATCGCCAAAGCGGAGGACTGAACGGCTATGTCGCCCAGCAGGGCATCCGGCTGATTGAGCTAGACAGTTGTCCGATCGACTTCCGGTTCCACATGACAAAGAACAGCTCCAACCAGTGGGTCGTCGCCGCCATCGGCGCCAAGAAGGCCGGCAAGGGCAGCGTCACCACGCATGTGCGTACCGGAGGCATGCTGATGACGCCAGAGCAGGTACTGCGTCAGGTATTCGGTGGCCGGGCCGGTGAGGTGCTATCGCATAGCAAAGAGGTTGCCATCAAGCTCGCGCAGGACATCGAGCGCAACTACCGGCATACGCTGGGAGAGCTCGGGTTCGATATCGGTATCGACAAAAACGAGCGGATCTGGATGTTCGAGGCTAATTCCAAGCCCGGACGCTCCATCTTCAAGCATCCCGCATTGAAGGAGCAAGGCCGAGCGTCACTGCAGTATATTTACGACTATTGCCTATACCTCAGCCGATTTCGCGCAAGGAGGGATTCCTGAGTGGATGGGCAAATTCAGAGCACAAGACAGCGGCCGATCCTTGCCATTCTCACGTACGCCGATGAAAAGCGGATTTTTCGAGGCAATCAGGAAAATTTTATCGATTTGATCCGCGCGGGAGAGGAGCGCGGTGTGCTCGTCTATGTGATGACAACGGCGGATTTCAAGCTGCGAGGCAAGCAGGCCATCGGCTACAAGTACCGCGCCTCCACCAAGTCGTGGAAGCGCGAGCTGCTTCCACTGCCTAACGTCATCTATAACCGGATTCCTTACCGGAAGTTCGAGGCTTTGCCTGAGGTGCAGCAGGTGATTCAGACCTGCATGCGTCATAGAGAGGTCAAGTTTTTTAATCCTTCCTTTTTCAACAAATGGACGCTGTTCGAGTGGCTGAACAAATCCCGGCGGACTAAGCCTTATATTCCCGAAACCAAGAGGCTGTCCTCCAGCGACGATATCGATAAGCTGCTCCAAGCCTACCCTTCTCTCTACCTCAAGCCGATTCGCGGCAAAGCGGGCAAGGGCATTATGAAGGTAAGCCGGACGGAGGGCAAGTCGAAGCCGAGACAATTCGAGCTGAGTATTCAGGATAAAACGGAAAGTCATATCTCCCGCTACCCTTCGGTCACGCAGCTGTGGTCCCAGGTCCGCGAGCTGGTCGGGTCCAAGGACTACATCGTCCAGCAGGGCATTGTGTTATCCAGCTACAAGCGCCGCCCGTTCGACCTGCGCGTGCTGGTGCAAAAAAATTATAGGGGGGCTTGGACTATAACTGGCATCGGCGCCCGCTTGGCGGGGAAGCTTAGCATTACGACCCATGTCCCTCGGGGCGGGTCGATCGACAACCCGCGCAAGCTGCTCACCCACGCGTTCGGGCAGGCCGAGAGCAAGCGGATCATCCGCAGCGCCAAGCGGGCGGCACTGATCATCGCGAAGCATGTGGAATCATCAAGCGGCCAGACGCTCGGCGAGATGTCGATGGATCTGGGCGTGGACAGCGACGGTCATATCTGGCTCTTCGAAGTCAACTCCAAGCCGATGAAGTTTGACGAGCCGCCGATTCGTCAAAAGTCGCTGGAGAATCTGATTCGCTATTCCATCTTTTTATCTCAAAAAAACGGTCTGTAAGGGCAGGCAGGTGAGAGCGGGATGAGTAAACAAGTAGGCGTGCTTGCGATGTATATGAGTGAAAGACGGCTTGAAGAGCTGTCTTTCTTCCGCAAGCTTTCTGTATTGGGGCAGAAGCTGGGAGTTGAGGTGCTGGTCTTCACCCCGGACGATGTCCATGACAACGGGGCGCGGATCCATGCCCTGGCATACCGGGTATCGGAACGTAGGTGGGTCAGAAAGTGGAGCAAATTTCCGTCCATCATTTATGACCGATGCCGGTATCACGGTGTCGACAACTACCGCAAGCTGTCGCTTTTCCGCAAGAAATATACGGGTTTGCACTACATGAGCAAGCCGCTGGCCAACAAATGGACGATGCATCAGCTGCTCTCGGAGCATACAGGTATCGTACCGCATCTGCCAGCTACCGTCCGGTATCAGAATACCAAGGATCTCGGGAACTTCCTGAAGAAGCATGCGGTCGTGTACATGAAGCCCAAGAGCGGCACCGGCGGTCGCGGTATTATCCGCCTGCAGCGCTTAGCCGGAGCGCGTACCTTCATGATGCAGGGGCGTGACCCCTCCCGGCATATCATCCCTGCCAGGAGGGTGTCGGTCGACCAGATCGCCCTCCGGCTGGCCGGATGGAAGCTAACCGAGCGTTATATCGTCCAGCAGGGTATCCCGCTGGAGCTGGGAGACGGACGGGTGCACGACTTCCGGATGCTAGTACAGAAGGACGGACAGGGCCAGTGGCAGGTCACCGGCTGTGCCGGACGTATCGGTCCCAGGCAGTCGGTCACCTCCAATCTCCATGGAGGAGGGTCAGCAGTGCCGATGAATACGCTGCTGAAAAACCGGTTTGGCAACGAAAGGAAAGTCGACGATATCCGCAAGAATGCCTACGAGCTCGGCATACGCGTCGTGGAGCATCTGGAAAAAAAATTCGGTGCCTTCTGCGAGGCCGGCCTGGATCTTGCCGTCGACCCCAAGGGCCATGTCTGGCTGCTTGAGGTCAACCCCAAGCCATCCCGCGAGGTGTTCCACCGGATCGGCGAGAAGGAAACGTACCGTAAGGCCATCAGCCGTCCGCTCGAATATGCACTGTGGCTCGCACGCCAGAAGCAGGAGGGCTCCAGCGGAACTAAGCCGTAGGCCTTCCTCAAGCGCAGCCTCAAAAAAATCGCCCTTGTCCCAGGCAGCCTGTGTGGCTGCCTGACAAGGGCGATTTTGCGGTTATTACCTTCAAACTAAGCCGTTGACGTCTCCCGGGACTCATCCACGAGCTCAAGCAGCTCAGCGAATGAGGCAATACGCACATCCGCCCCCTCCAGCTCATGGGGCTTGCGGAACCCAGCATAATCACAGCCGACGACAAACAGCCCGTTTTCCTTGCCGGCCTCGACATCCGATGAACGGTCCCCGACCATCCATACATTCTTCAGGCCGTGCTTCTCCACCAGCAGCCTCACCAGATCCACCTTGGAGCGCGTACGGTATTCACCTGCGCTGTAGAGACCTTCCGGTTCGAACAACGGCTCCAGTCCCTGATGCTGGATGACACCCTTCACATAAGCCTCCAGACCATTGCTGGCTGTGAATAGGCGAACCCCCCGCTCGCGCAAGCTCCGGAGCGTTTCCTCCACGCCTTCGTAGAGCTCGCCCTCTCCAAGCTTCAGCCCATCCAGCTGCAGCTTGAGCAGAAGCTCGTCGGCCCGCCGGCGGACATCCCGCCCGTAATCCGGCAGCACTTGCTCCCAAATTTCTTCCAGAAGCATTCCCAAGCCGCTGATGATATAGTGCTCAGGAGGTGTTTCTCCCCGAAACAGTCCTTCCGACCGAAGCCGGTCAAATGTCGTATAATAAGCCGGCAGCAGCAGCGTCTCCGTACGAAAAAGCGTACCGTCTACGTCGAAAATCATGGCTTCCGGCAATGCTCTTGCTCCCATCTATGTCTCCCCCTCTACCCAACCCTGTTCGGGCCCACATGCTAAATTAATACAACCATGTTTTACTGGGCTTGTCAATTAGGCGGAAGAGCCATGTCCGGGAGCACCCTCGAGGACACTTCAGCGAACGGAACGCGAAATACGAGCATGAGACCGATGATGATCGGAACGGAGCATACGTAAGCCACCAGCGGCCTGCGGCTATGCAGACGGAGCATCGGGAACATCATCAGGTCGAACACGACGGAGGAATACCAGCTCCAGCCATGTCCGTACTGAATCCGGTTCGTCCACATCAGGACAAGCTCGGTCCCGCCATACAGCCCTACCCACTTGAGGAGATGAGCAAACTGAGCAATCAGTCCCTTCTCTTCGGGGTATCCGTTCAAAAACATAAGCGTCGTCAACGGGAAAATAAACAGCGAATACAAAAGCTCGCATGTAAGCCTCTGCATCGGAGTATCGGGTACAAACGACCACAATAAATATCCAGCGGTCAATATCAAATAAAGCAGGCTGCCCAGTATCATATAAATCGCCGTCGTATGATATCTAGCGGATAATATCCAGCATCGAGAGCGAAAAAAGCAGATGAGGGTTAAGCCGACCAGAAGCAGATGAATGGTTATTCTCTCCTTTCCACCGACAGATTATGGAATAATCTCACAAAACTCTGTTCATAGGATCGGTTAAAATAACCATTTTTTTACGTCTGATTTATTAAATTTTCTTAATAAAAGGAAAAAGCTATGAGCGAATGAGACGAGCCGGCGTCGAGCGTATCCCGTAAGTTCCTTTGTTCGGCTGATACACAATGTCGAAGCCTGTAACCGCTTCGAGGTCGCTTAGGTGAATCCACAGCTTCTTGTCCTTCTTGACCAAAGGATAGGCCAGCGGCACATCGACGCCATCCTTGGAGATGGCTGACTTATCAGCCTGCACGATCCATCGCATGTCCCCATAGTACAGATTGACCAGGCCATTCTCATCGCGGATGACGACACCCCCCAGTTCAGCGAACGTATCGCGCAGCGGCACATAATCTGCGGCCTTATAAGGATCGACGACTTGCCGGACGATCGTATTGTGGAGCGTTTGCGGTGTGATGCCGGGACTGCCTGCATTGATGCGAGGAATCATCATTTCGTTGTCGGTCCGGGTCGCCATCTCGGGAACGACCGTAAATCCATAATCGATGCCCGATTTCCGTATGCTGTCAATGGCCAGTTGGTCGTAGCTCCCGAACGGATAGGCATAAGCGTTGACTGGCTTGCCGGTTACCCGGTTCAAGCGGCGGACGCACTGGTCCGTATCGCGCTCCACGCGCTCCCTATGCTGGGACTCGGTTTCATTCTTGCCTTCCTCGGAGAGCTGTGTAGTCAGAAACGGAGCCTTCCCATCGTGCTTGCGGTGGAGACGGTTGGAATGGCATTCGATATCGATACCCGATGCCGACATCCTGGCCACATCCTCCTCCGTCAGTGAAGGAAGCTTGCTGCTGAACGGCCCGTCTAGATCCTGCGTAATAACGAAGTTGACTGCGGGGACCTTCCTCTTCTGAAGCACCGGCAGTGCCTGCTCAGCAATACTTTTATAACTGTCATCGAAGGTGACCAGCACCGCATTGACCGGTACCTGCTCACCGCGCATATACCTTTGAAACGCCGGCATATCAATAAAATGATAGCCCTGGTGCTGTAAGTACTCTAGCTGGCTATTGAATATCTCGGGGGTAATCGTCACATTGCTCTTGTCCGTCTCGCTAAGATGATGATAGAGCAGCACCGCAACCTGGTCCTGGTAATAAACCTTATCGGTCGGCGCCGCCGAGGACATCACGACCAGCAGCCCCCCCATAGCCAGGACAGCCGATTGCTTCACGAAAGAAAGCCATCTCAATTGCTTACACCTCTTGATAGTTTAATAGTTAGGATTATCCTAATGATAGCGGAAGCCAGACCTATTGAATACGGGAAGAAAGTCAAATAACGATAAAGTTTTTATACTTTGCTTATTTTTTCAAGGTACCAATTACCCAAAGAATGCATGAGTGTACTACGGGACTTCAAAGAAGAAGAGGAAGTGAAGCCGACCCAGGGAAAAGTAAATATGGATGCAGCGATCATTGCTTTTATGGGGAGGAAAAAATAAGAAAAAGCCACTCCAGCATGATGAAGTGGCCTTTCCCTATTTCCATCGTTCAAAAAAACTTCTTTGCTCCCTGCTCCGCCTTCAGAATCTCCACCGCTTCCCGGAAACGCAGCGAATGCACGACCTCCCGCTCCCGCAAGTACTTCAGTCCGTCCTGAATATCCACATCATCAGTCAGATCGATCAGCCATTGGTAGGTCGCCCGCGCCTTCTCTTCGGCGGCAATATCCTCGTACAGGTCGGCGATCGGGTCACCCTTGGCCTGGATATAGGTTGCCGTCCAGGGAACTCCGCCAGCGCTTTGGTAGAACAGGGCGTTATCGTGAGCGGCATAGTGATCACCCAGGCCCGCAGCCTTCATTTCCTCTGGACTCAAATCTTTTGTAAGTTTATAGACCATTGTAGCAATCATTTCCATATGAGCAAATTCCTCTGTGCCAATATCCGTCAGCAATCCAATCACTTTATCCGGTATCGAATACCGCTGATTCAGATAGCGCAAGGCCGCAGCCAGCTCGCCATCCGCTCCCCCATACTGCTCCAGCAGCAGCCTGGCCATACGCGGATCGCATTTCCCGACCCTGACCGGATACTGGAGCTTCTTCTCATAGACCCACATGCCGATTCTCCCTTCTCTTCATTCATGCATGTCTGAGAGGTGATTCATTCAAACCTGCCATGGCCACGGGGCCTCTTTCCACTGCCAGGGGGCCTGGGAAAAGCTGTAGCCGAAGCTCGTTAAAGGTCCGAATTCCACTTGAAATTGCTGCGCAATCTGCATGCGGTGATGAACGAACCGGTTGTACTGCTCCAGCGCCTGCTGATCATCCGGATGCGTGTCCAGGTACAGCGTCAGCTCCACGATGACAAAATCGACGGCCTGCAGCTCCTTGAGCTGGGTGTAATAATGCTCGGGAAGCGCGTGCTTCATGGGCTTTCTCCTCCTTTGGCAGCAGCATGCTTCCGCCTCGGCTCGTACGGACTATAAAGCGCCGGCCAGAGCGTTCCATGCCTGAGCGCTTCCATCGGAGAAAATTGCGGCAGATTGGGCGGTTGAAAGGTAATAAATAGCTGTGGCGGGGTACTGTACGTCTTCACACGCACCGGCGGACAAGGGTCAAACGGACTGACATAAGGGTGCCATACTCTGACTTGCTCCATGGACCGGTCCTCCTCGTTGACATAGGCTACCATTATTTATACATTGCCCCGCTTCGCCATATGCATATAAAATTTGATAAAACTTGGATTCCCTAACGTTCAGAGAAATCCACAACGAAAAGGAGCCAGTCCCTTTATGAAGAGATCGTTTGGAATGACAATCATGACCACTGCGCTGATCAGCGGATTGCTGGCGGCTTCACCCGGAGCTTCGACACCGGCGCATGCAGCCTCCTTAGACACCGAGTCCATCTCCTATGCTTGGATGGATCAGCCACTCGTGAAGCAGAACATGCTGGCCGATGCCAAGCGCTATATCGGTACACCTTATCTATGGGGCGGAGTTACGCCGGATGGCTTTGATTGCTCAGGCTTTGTCTATTTCATGCTCAACAAGTTCGGCTTAGAGATGAAGCGCACGAATTCTGCCACTATGGCCGAGATGGGGACCGCCGTCAGCCGCTCGCAGCTGCAGCCGGGAGATCTTGTATTTTTTGCCTTGCATGATCCGGATACGGTCTCCCATGTCGGCTTCTATATCGGCGATGGTCAATTCATCTCAGCTACCCGCTCCGCAGGCATTGCTGTGCAGTCGCTGGACAGCAGCTACTGGGGGCCCAGATATACGGGAGCAAGACGGGTTTATTAATTAACAGGTTAGATCGCCTAGATGACCCTTCGGACAGCAGGAGGAACCGGGCATTGTTGAACGTGCCTCCGCCGGAAAAATTCTCAAGCGGCTTGCTGCGGAACTGGGTAGAGAAGGACATCGTTGCTCGCGGTAGAAGCTCATGACGCAGCGCCTCAAACTCAAATGAACGGTTTGCCGCGCTCATCATACTCCTTCCCGGAGGTCTCTCCATATCGGGAATCGGCTCGAAGGATACCGGTCTTCCGCTGTAGTTCACCAAGCGGTAATTGCAGGTCATCAGGATGACCGCTTCCTCGTTCTGCTGTTCGGAGTGATAGTTGCACTCAGAGCCTTTGGACAATCCTATGGCTTCCGTCACGGAAGCCCACAATGATTCCGTTAGAAATCTCTTTCATTATCAAAATACCGATAAAGGGAAGTAGGATGCATACGACACCGATCGTTTTTTTCATATGATTCAATTCCTCCATTCGAAAGATTCTTCACCTGGGCGTTGCCAGAAAGCCAAGACCTGCATACAACAAAAGGCCATCTAATGATGGCCTCTTGTTGTATGCAGGCAAACTCTAGTGAATGTCCTTCTTGCGGAAACGTCCGCCTTTCACATCGTGAATGTTGCCGACAGCCAGAAATGCGCTTTTGTCCATTTCCTCGACGATCGACTTCAGCTTCGCTTCTTCCAGACGGTTGATGACGCAGAAGATGACGAGCTTGTTGCCTCCGGTAAAGGCGCCCTCTCCCTGCAGGAAGGTCACGCCGCGGCCGAGCCGGTGAATGATGGCATCGCCAATCTCGCGGCTATTCTCGCTGATAATCCAGACCGACTTGGATTCATCGAAGCCCTCGATCGTAATATCAATCATCTTGAAGGCGATATAGTATGCAATCAAGGAGTACATCGCATGATCCCAGCCGAAGACAAAGCCTGCGCTGGTTAGAATAAACAAATTGAAGAACATAACGATCTCGCCGACAGAGAAGGGCGTCTTCTTGCTGAACAAAATCGCCATGATTTCCGTGCCGTCAAGCGAGCCTCCAGAGCGGATAACCATGCCCACACCAACACCGAGAATGATTCCCCCGAATACGGCGGCCAGCAGCGGATCGACCGTGAACGGATTCACGGGATGGAGAAAATACGTTCCGAGGGACATGATTAGAACAGCGAATAGCGTGGAGAGTGCAAAGGTTTTACCAATTTGTTTGTAGCCGATGAACAGGAATGGAAGATTGAATAAGATCAGAAAAACACCGATAGGAATCTTGGACAAATGGGAGGCAATAATCGAAATTCCGACGACTCCGCCGTCAATAATGTTATTCGGAACCAGAAAGATTTCCAGTCCGACCGAGACCAGCGCAGCACCGAGAAACATCAGCACTGCGCGGCGCACGAGTTTGGCCGGCGACAGCTTGGTATGCTGCTTAATATGAGCTAAATTCCCTTCCAACTGCTTTCTCCCCCTTATTCACGTTCGTTACGAGCCGTCAAGTTTAAACTTGATCTTCAACAGTCCGACACGCCGCAAAGCATGATAAATAATGATCATGACCGGTCCTAGAAATAAGCCTACAACGCCGATCACCTGAAAGCCAACATACATACTAACGAGAGCAGCAAGTGCGTTAATGCCGACCGCATCCCCGATGATTTTGGGTTCGGCGATCCGGCGGAAGATCAGAAGGATCAGGTAAAGAATGATTAAGCCGATGGCCAGATGAACACTGTCGGTCAGCAGTGCGTAGCCGGCCCATGGCAGCAGCACTGCACTCACCCCGAGCACCGGCAGGATGTCGACCAGCACAATAACCAATGCGACGGCGAGCGGGTAATCAACACGGAGCACCAGCAAGCCGGCAAGCGTCACGATATAGGTGAGAAGACTGATAAGCGCCTGGGCGAAGATGAAACCGAAGACCGCTTTGCGCAAGTCGAGGAGTACCGTTGCTACCTTGGCCTTGGACATATCGTCAAACAGGTTCAGGAAGGACTGATGAAGCTTGGGCAGACATAGCGAGATCAGATACAGCGCAATAATGGACACGACCAGAAAAATGAACAGATTCGGAATCGTCTTGGCAAATCCGATGAGATAGCCGCTGATGGCAACAATCATACTGTTCAAATTGCTCGTCACGCCGGCAAGTGCTTCCTCGATCCACTGCTGGACATCCACCGCCATATAAGGCGGCAGGTTGTCGAAGAAAAACTGCGTCTTGATCAACGTATGTTCCATAAAATGCTGAGCTTCGTTGAAGGCCGCAGGCGCGTCCTTCAACAATTGAACCAGCTCGGACACCATCTTAAACCCGATGAGGTACATAAAGCCCAGCACCACACCAGTGAACAGCGTACATGCCGTTATAGCTGCCATCCCTCTGTTGAATCTGGCATAGCGAATCAGCGCCTGGATGACAGGCTCCAGCAGAATAGCGAGCAGCATAGCCAGCAGGAATGGAAAGCCTACCGTAAACAATCCGTATAGCAGCAGTGCACCAATGAAGCACAACAGTACCGTTCGCCACGACATGTCCGGTAAAAGCTCCCCTCTCCAGTCCTTCTAGGATTCCTGGCGCGCCTCATCCTCAGGCTCAGACACCTTGGCCTGTTGAATGTTTACCCGCATAACCCGCAGCCGGTCCACCTCCGTAATCTCGAAGACAAACTGCTCATGCGAGTATTGCTTGCCCTTGGCTACAGAGCCTTCCAGCTGCTTAAACAGCCAGCCGCCGATGGAATCGACTTCCTCGTCCTCGATCCCGAGGCCAAGCATATCATCGAGCTCCTCCAGCAGTACGCGTCCGTCTACCGAATAGGCTTCACCGACCTTTTCGACCTCCGGCCTCTCCGTCACATCGAATTCGTCGTGGATCTCACCGACGATTTCCTCCAGAATATCCTCTGCCGTAATCAGTCCGGCCGTTCCGCCGTATTCGTCGATGACAATGGCGAGCTGGGACCGTTTTTTCTGCATCAGACGGAGTACGTGACTGATTTCCATCGATTCGGGCACCATGAGCACCGGACGGACGAAGCGCCTCAGATCAGGCTGGCTTCCCTTGATGGTCAACATATCGGTAATATGGACAAACCCGATGATTTCATCCTTGTCATGAGTAGCCACGGGATAACGGGTATGCTTGGTTTCATAAACAATATTCAGATTTTCTTCGAATGGCAGCTCGGTAAACAAGCAATCCATATCCGTGCGGGGCAGCATGACTTCACGCGCAACCCGGTCCGAAAATTCGAAGATGTTGTCGAACAGCGCCATCTCATCCTTGTCGATATGGCCGCTTCGGGCGCTTTCATCCATCAGAATGCGGATTTCTTCTTCCGTATGGGCCGCTTCATGTTCAGTCGCGGGCTGGATGCCAACCACACGCAGCAGCCGGTTGGCCGCTCCATTGAGTACCCAGATGGCAGGGAAGAATATTTTGTAGAACAGCATCAGCGGCGCGGAGAGCCACAAGGAGGTTTGTTCCGACTTCTGGATGGCAAGCGATTTGGGTGCCAACTCCCCTAGTACGATATGGAGGAACGTGATCACGGCGAATCCAATCGCAATGGACAGCGCATCAGCATACCAAGCGTGTCCGAGTCCCATCAGGTCGAACAGCGGCTCTACAATCAGATGAGAGATGGCCGGCTCTCCGACCCAGCCTAGCCCGAGTGAGGCCAGTGTAATTCCAAGCTGCGTAGAGGACAGATAAGCATCCAGCTTCTTCGTGACGGTCAACGCATAGCGGGCCTTGCCGTTCCCCTCGCTCTCCAGCTGTTGCAGGCGTGTTTGCCGGACCTTGACCAAGGCAAACTCCGCCGCCACGAAAAAACCGTTAAGCAATACTAAAAATACGACAAGGACCAGATTCAATGCGATGGAGCCGAAATCAAAACCTGCAAAGCCTGTACTATCACTTTCTATGCCCAATGCGTTTCAAACCCCTTTACTGTTGGTATGGTCTCACTCGGTCGTTCCTTAAGCTTTAAATGAAGGCATGGCGCTTCGTAAAATCGACATCCTTGTAATACGTATCCGCAACGAGCAGATTGGGACCGCAGCAGGACGCTGCCGGACAATAGCATCCGACCTTCGCATACAGCGGATGCTGGCGCCAACGGGCGAATACTTGATCCAAGCGGTCATGCATCGCATTACCCAATGGAGGGACATCTGAAAAGTCAGTGACATAGACATCGCCCGTGAACAAATTCACATTCAGCCGGTTCCGGCCATCCGGATCATTCCGCACCGTGACTCCCGACTCATTGCGCAGGCGGGCAACGATACTGCGGTCCTCCTCCAGCATGCTGCAGGCGTAGAAGGGCAAGGTCCCAAACAACATCCAGAGATTCTTGTCACGACCATCCAGCAGCTTGTGGATCGCGGCGCGCGTCTGATCGAGGGTCAGCACAGGCAGATTGGAGGCGAAGGCGCTCGGATACATCGGATGCACCTCATGCCGCTGGCAGCCCATCTGAACGATCAGCTCATGGATGCCGACCAGCTTCTCGTGCGTACGGAAGTTAATCATGGATTCCGCCGACACAAACAGTCCGCCCTTGGCAAGCTCCCTCGTATTGTCAAGCATCTTGTCGTACATCTTGGCCGCCGTTTCACGGCTGGTGGCATGCTCGGAGCGGACAAAGCCGACCTGGTAGAAATCGTCTTCGTTCAAGTAATTAAACGAAATATGCATCACATCGAGATAAGGTGCTATCGCCTCATAGCGGGCCAGATCGAGGGTCAGGTTCGAATTAATCTGCGAACGGACGCCGCGGGCTCTCGCGTATTTCAATAGGGGCACGATGTACTCATGAACGGTCTTCGCATGGAAGCTTGGTTCTCCGCCCGTTATGCTGATCGTCTCCAGTTGCTCCACTTCATCCAGACGCCGAAGCACATCGGCCAGAGGAAGCCGCTTGCCTTCCCTGAGCGTCAGCGATTCGCCGACCGCACAATGCTCACAGCGCATGTTGCACAGATTCGTAACGGTCAGTTCCACGCTCGTCAATCGGTGTTCCCCGTATTTGCGATAGGCCGGCAGCGGATCCCAAGGATCGTACAGCGGCGAAATCTCGGGCAGAAACGTTGAAGATAACGAGAATGATTCGGACATGATAGTAAGCACACCTGACTCTTCTGTAGGATTGTAATTCTTGACGTACATTATAATCTTATTGTATCGCAATACTGTGGAAAAGAAAACCGGAAGCGGCCAAAAGCCCGCTCCTGACGGGGAGCGGGCTTGCAGCTTGCCTATGCTAAGGAGCGACTGGCTCGTCGTTAACGCCGACGATCATCACGCTAAGGGCTTTGGACAGATCGATTTCCCGGCTGCCATCAAGCTCCTGCCCTCCCTCATCCTGCAGGAGGCGGACGACAGGCCGATGAGGAACCGTGGCATTCAGATCCACGACGACCCCTTTCTCTCCCGTGCTGAGCGTAACGGTGATGCCGATCGGATACACGGCGATTTTATCGCGGAATAACTCGATCTTCTGCTTGTCGTACAGAGAACCCGTACCTGTAAATAAAATCTCCATCGCCTGATGCGGCAACATTGCCTTGCGGTATACCCGGTGAGTGGTCATCGCGTCGTAAGAGTCCACGAGCCCGATCCAGCGGGCGTAATCATGAATCTCCTCACCCTTCAAGCCGCGCGGGTAGCCGCTGCCGTCCAGTCTCTCATGGTGCTGAAACGCACAATGCGCGACCAGAAGCGGAATATTGGGCTCGTCCTTCAAAAACTGAAAGCCGAAGGAAGTATGATGCTTAATGTGAGAGAACTCGGCTTCCGTCAAACGATCTTTCTTGCGCAGAAGCTCAAGCGGAATTTGTGTTTTGCCTACATCATGGAGTAGAGCCCCCAGGCCCAGCGTTGTCAGCTCCTCGCGGCTGTAACCGTCCGCCATGCCGAGCATGGTCGAATAGATACAAACATTCAATGAGTGCTGGAATAGATAATCGTCCATCACACTGATGTTGGAGAGCATGATCATCGCGTCCTTATGCTGGCTCAGATCGGTCATAATCATGTCCATCAGGCCGCGGAAGGACTTACCGACCTGAAGGGTTGTCGCCGTCTTGCGCTTGAGCTGGGTGTCCGCAATCTTGCGGAATGAATCCCGAATTTCGGTTATCGCCCTGGAACGCGTCTCCTCCGACAATAGGTCCCGGATCACGAGGTCGTTGGTACGCGGATCGTCGATATATACAAAATCAATGCCATGGCCTTCCAGCCGCCGGATCATACTTGCCGTCAGTTCGATCTGTTCACCGAGCAGCGTCAAGCCGTCTGAATTATATATTTTTTTGCCGAGCCTCATCCCGGGCTCCACCATGCTGAGCGGCAGCAAACGCATACCGTTTCCTCATCTCTTTCTAAAGAAAAATTTAGAAAATACAACTCCGTCATAGTTAGCGTATCGGATTCGGATTAAAAGAGCAACAACTATTTTGCTTTTCCGACAAATCCTGCAAAGGCTCAGCCGAAGCAAGCCGGCTAGTGTTTCTCTCTCGCCCGCCTCGGGGCTTCTGACTCATTTCCGAAGGATCCACCGGTTCACATCACAGTCCTGGAGCGCTTGCGGATCTTTCAGCTCTTGGAGCAGCACATCCCGGATGAATTCAGGCAAATAAAATTCAGCGCCTGTCCCCTGACCGATGGATAAATAACCGGTTCCAAACGTAAACATGTCCAGGGTACCGACCAAATAGCGGCGGTCCGTCTCAAGCGGATGCCCGCCGATCTGCACAGAGGCAACCTTGGCGTAGGGCGGGGCCTCTGGATCGTATTCCACCCGCATGCCGTCTACCGCCAGCGAGCCCAGCACCTTGCCGCGGAATCCGAAGCCGTAGATCGTCTTGTCCTGGTATTCCGGGAGCAGCGATTCCTCCAGTGCCCGAACAATTTGTTCCCCCGTCAAGTGCAGACGGCATGGATTAATCGGCGAAGGACATAGCTCCAGCAGATCGCCGGCCGTTATCGGACCCTGGGGGAGGCTGCCCAGCAGCTGGCCCGTATTTACAATCCCGATCTCAGCTCCGACCCAGCGCTTCAGTCCGGAGGCCAGCAAGTTGCTAAGCGGGGCCTCACCGTGCCAATTCACCGGCAACGTCCGGTCGATGAAGGCCACTTCCGCGGATAGCTTGTTGCGGGCCAGGTTCGTGCAGCCCTCGATCAGCGCTTCGATATCCGGAGCCCCGGTCACTCCCTGTGTCTCCACTACGCCGCCTCCAGCGAGCGTCACACGCTGCTGCCCCGGGTAGACCTCCAGGTCCATATAGCCGACATATTGGCCATACTTGCCCGTGGCCCCCAATAGAGTGCTGCCAGCAAGCACCGGCTCCTTAAAGAGATGATGGCTATGCCCTCCCAAGATGACGTCGATATCCGGGAACTGCTCCGCCAGGCTCTCGTCGTGACGAAGACCCAGATGCGACATGAGGATGATGACATCGGCCTGCGGGCGAAGCAGACGGACGGCTTCCCCGATGATCGGGAACGGGTCGCGGGCATCCCAGCCCAGCAGCCTGTAGAAATCCGAGAAGGCTGCGGTCGCGCCGATCAGTCCGATCCGCAGACCCGCCCGCTCGAACAGCTGCCAGGGCCGGGCCCAGAGCGGCAGCTCACCGGTGGAGGCCTCGAACAAATTACCGAGTATGACTGCAAAATCAGCCTGTTCCCCATACCGTCTCTGTAAGACATCGGGCGTATAGGTCAGTCCTTCGTTGTTCCCCAGCGTGACCGCATCGTAGCCCGTTGCTTGAAGCACGGTTACGTTCGCGAGCCCCTCTGTCCCCTCCGTCTCGGGGCGCATCCGGTCCATATGATCGCCGATATCGAGTGTCAAGGTATGTGAAGCTCCCGCCTCTTCCCGGAGGTCCCGGACGATACGGGCAATCTTGCCCATCTGTTCGAAATGGCTATGTATATCATTCGTATGCACAATACGAAGCTTGATTGGTTGAAGTTCGGGATACTGGCTCATCATTAGCCCCGGACCGGCCGTAACAGTTGTTCCGGCTCTATCCTGTTATGAAAGCCATAGGTCGCCGTTTCACCCAGTGAGGGGTCGTAGGCGATCCGCAGGCGGACAACGCTCTTTACATTCAAGCACTCGCTGCTTCCGCGGGGGACATACAGCCGAATCGGGAAGCTCTTGGCCAGCGGCTCTCCATTGTCCTGACTGAAGATGAAAAAAGCATCCTGCAGCTCGTGCCAAGGAATCGTAGCGCGGAACTCATCGGAACCCAAAACCTGCAGATGCGTCGGCTTCCCCTTATCCGGCTCTGCCTGCTCCGAGGCTGCCCATGCCGCATACCAGATTTGCCAATCGACGGCCTGACCCTCCGCTCCTCCGATCCGGCTTCCGGCTGCAAATGTTTCGCCGGACACAGCCGCCAGCTCCCTGGCCGAGGCGAATGTCCTGCTTCCTTTCCAATCATCCACTACTTCTATCATATGCCGTCATGCCTCCGCTTCTATGAGATAAGCTTCTAATGGCTTCAATTGGGCTTTATCTGCCATTATATCACTTTTACTTGTGAATATGGTATGCTGAACATGAAATGCGATTCCATGAATCGCCGCAATTTCAATTTCAATAAAGCTACGGAGTGAATGGTCATGAAGCTGAACATCCTGCTGTTTGCCGGATTGGCAGATCTGTGGGGCACCCGGCTCCTGCAGCTGGATATCGATAGGAGTGCCGCGCGTGAGGAGCTGACTGCGGCAGAGCTTAAAGCCTTCCTGATCCGGCAATACCCGGATGCAGCCCGAGCTCTTGCCGATACCTTTATGGCAATCAATCAGCAATACGCGGACGATCATACTTCGATCCGGGAGAATGACGAGATTGCCCTGATCCCTCCGGTCTCGGGAGGGGAACCTGCTGCCGTCGAGCTTACCCGGGATCCGATCCAGCCCGATAATGTAACCCGTAAAGTGCTCCATTCGAGCCACGGGGCATCCCTTACCTTTATAGGCACCACCCGCGAATGGACAGCAGGCCAGCAGACGACGCTGCTCGAATATGACGCGTATGAACCGATGGCACTCCGAACGATGGAGCAGATCCGAACTGAAATCTCGGAACGATGGCCGGAAGTGCTATGCGCAATGACCCACCGGCTGGGCGAGGTTAAGCCGGGAGAGATCAGTGTTGTGATCGCTGTCTCCGCTCCTCATCGCAGCGACGTCTATGACGCCAACCGCTATGCGATCGAACGGCTCAAGCAAATTGTACCCATCTGGAAAAAAGAACGCTGGTCGGACGGCTCCGAATGGAAGGGGCATCAGCAGGGACCTTGGAATCCCTTGGCCTCCCCTGCACCGTCCGGCGAAGGAGAGACGCCTCTATGAATACACCTCATGATTTGCTGCCGCCGCAGCTCGATATCGACCGGGAGCGGTACTCCCGTCAGATCCTATTCTCGCCGATCGGCGAAGAGGGCCAGGCCAAGCTGCTCCAGTCTAGAGTCGCAATCGTCGGAATGGGTGCCCTCGGCACGGTGCTCGCCAATCATATGGCGCGCTCTGGTGTCGGCTTCATTCGGCTGATCGATCGCGACTTCGTCGAGCGGAGCAACCTGCAGCGGCAGATGCTTTATGACGAGGCCGATGCCCTTGCTTCTTCCCCTAAGGCCGAAGCCGGGGCGGCGAGACTTCGCCAGGCCAACTCCGGTATCCGGATCGAGCCGCTCGTCGTGGATCTGAACCGAACGAATGCCGAGGAATTACTGACGGACGTGGATCTGATTCTGGACGGCTCCGATAATTTTGCCGTACGATTCCTGATCAATGATGTCAGCGTCAAGCACGGCATCCCTTGGATATACGGCGGGGCCGTCAGCTCCCGCGGCGTATCGCTCACGATCCGGCCAGGGGAAACTCCCTGTCTGCGCTGCCTGTTCGGTCAGCCTCCAGACCAGGGCACAGCCGAAACCTGCGATACGGCCGGGGTCATCGGACCGTTGATTCACACGGTCGCTTCCCATCAAGCCGTCGAGGCTCTCAAGCTGCTCGTCGGTGCCCACAGTGCCTTAAGTCCCAAGATGGCGCATTGGGATGTCTGGTACAACCAGTATGCCGGCATTGACGTAAGCGGAGCCCGCAAGGCGGAATGCCCCTGCTGCGGCCTGCGCAGCTTCGAGTATTTGGACGCCTTTGTCGACGAGGATACCATCCAGTCGCTATGCGGCCGCAACTCGGTACAAATTCAGCCCAGCCGTCCACTGAAGCTAAGCCTACCGGATTGGGAGAGCAAGCTTGCTCCGGTCGGGCGTGTGGAGCGCAATCCGTTCTTATTGAAGCTGCATCTGGATGATCAGCTGACGCTGGTCCTGTTCCCGGACGGCCGTCTGATTGTCCAAGGCACGGATGATCCTGTCATGGCCAAGAGTTTGTACAGTCGTTATATCGGTATGTAAATTTGTCAAGGTAACAAAGAACCATTGTATATGAACGTTTAATTAAGTAAATTTTAGCATTTTTTTGACAAAATTCAGCAGTCATAGCCCCAATTAACTGGTACAATAGAAAGGGCTTACTTTGTAGTGCGTACTGCAAGATTTTGTATAACGCCGAGGTGACTCCTTTTGCAGGTACCGATTAACCAAATCAAGATTGGCGATCGGCTGGGTTCCGACATTTTCAACCATTCCGGTGTGCTGGTCCTGTCTGCCGCTACCGTCTTAACCCAGGACGACATATTCAAACTCTCCCTTCACCGTGTGGACGAAGTCGATGTCAGGATTGATGAGCAGCAGCCCGCCTATCAGGAGCAGGTTTTGCAGGCCATGGAGAGCCCTCCAGCTCTTTTTGCTGTGGAGGAACGCAATGTCGAGAAGCTGGCCGCCTACCAGGGAGCCGTTTCCGGCATTAAGCATTTATTCCAGCAGGTAGCCACGGAAGGCTACGTATCGATGGAGCAGGTTAACGAAGGCTTCAGCCCGCTTGTCGAGCAGGTCCATCAGGAGAATGACGTCGTCTCCCTCCTGCTCGTATTGAACAACAAGGACGATTATACTTACCAGCACAGTGTTCAGGTTGGGATGATCTCCTACTACATCGCCAAGTGGATGGGCCAGTCGGAAGACGAAGCACTGCTCGCAGGCAAAGCCGGGTACTTGCATGATGTCGGCAAAAGCAAGATAGACCCCACCGTGCTGACCAAGCCCGGCAGATTATCGGACGAGGAGTACCAGCACATCAAGAAGCATACGATCTACGGCTATGAAATCTTGAAAAAATCAGGATTGCCCGAAAGCCTCTGTCTGGCTGCTCTCCAGCATCACGAACGTATGGACGGGACAGGCTACCCGCTGAGACTGCAAGATTCCGACATCCACCCGCTGGCCAAAATCATCGCGGTAGCCGATGTCTACAGCGCGATGATCTCGACTCGCGTGTATCAGAAAAAACGCGATCTGCTGTCCGTGCTCCGTGAGCTGCACCGTTGCAGCTTCGGCGAGCTCGAGCCCCATATTACCCACACCTTTATCAAGCATATGGTGCCGAACTTTATCGGCAAAAAGCTGCAGTTAAACACGGGTGAGGTTGGCAAGATCGTACTGACTCATCCCACTGACTTTTTCCGGCCGCTTGTGAATTTCGATGGATACTTCATCGACCTGTCACAGCGCCAGGACCTGGGTGTGGAGCATATCTTCGTGTAACTCCCTCATTCGAACAAGCTAGCCCAAATGCCGCGTCCGGAGGACGCGGCATTTGGGCTAGTTCCAGCGTGCCCTCGCTAATCTGCAACGCGTTTGGCCTTCAAGTAGGTCTGCTTCCAGTAAGCCTTGTTAATGCTCGTAATCTGCACGCCGTCCTTGGGCTCGGGTGAAGCATGAATCATGTTATTGCCGCCCATGTAGATGCCCACATGTCCCACGACCTTATTGCTCTTGAAGCGTCCCGGCACATAATAAAACATCAGATCCCCCTTGCGAAGCGACTTACGGCTGACGGAGGTTCCTTGATTCGCCTGGGAACGGGCGGTACGCGGCAGGTTCACCCCGTACTTGTCAAACACATATTGGGTAAAGGTGGAGCAATCGAATTTCCCGGATTGGGGATACGGATTGGCTCCAAAATCATATTTGACCCCAATATATCGCTTCGCCTGGTTAATAAGCGCATTTTGATCCACTGCCTTCAGCACAGGCACAGCTTCTCCGAAAGGCCAAATTCCGCCCGACCAGCGGCTCAAGCCCAGCGTCGGCGCAACCTTGCCCTCCGTGGACGTGGGCCCTTTATACGGGTCATTGGGATCTTCCTCGAAATCCAGCTCGCTCCCCGTATTAGGTTCATCCGGACCGTCGATCGTCCCCGTTACCCCAACGCCTGAGGCATTCACGATCATATTTTTCCCCTGAAGCTGATAGCTGATCTCATCCGACAAGAGGAACGCGAAGGCTGATACTGGAATATGCACCTGCGAGTTGTGCAGGATCGGGGCCTCAGCCAGCTCTACGCTCTGATTTTCGCGCATGGCCTTCATATTGCCGGGTTTCAGCTCAAACACAGCATCGTTATCCCCGAATTTGAAGATCCCTGCCCCCTCGTCCCACTTGAAACGGTATCCGACGATCGTGGCGAACTCCGGCCCGACGACATAATCAACGCCATTCACCGTCTTGAACGGGATGGTAGCCTGCTCCGACTGCCCCTGTATCCGGATGGAGCCCCCCTCGCCCGCTGGCGTCGTCTTGCCGTTCCACTGTTCGCTGAGCTGACGATCTGCATTCTGCTGCTCCCGGTTCGGTATGTCCAGCTGCCGGGCCTGATTCTGTTCCTTGGACAACTGGCCGCAGCCTGAGGCGATCATGACGCTGAGAGCCAATACCGATCCTGCCAACCGCTTACTATAACGTTTCATCTGACCGACTCCTTGTCTATATTCACATCCAGGTTATGAATATAGCATGAGGCAGGAGGAAATCGGCTATTCGCGGGGAACAATGGAAATCATGCATCGGTATATACTGGCTGACATCAACAAACAAGCCTGCTCCGCAAAATCATAAGCGGAACAGGCTTGCCGGTATCATACTGCAAGAAAGCTGTCCATCCGAGGCTAGGCTTTGAAGCTTACCCGATAGACCCTTCCATTTCGAACTTAATCAGACGGTTCATCTCTACGGCATATTCCATCGGCAGCTCCTTGGTGAACGGCTCGATGAAGCCCATGACGATCATCTGGGTAGCTTCCGCTTCGGTCAGTCCGCGGCTCATCAGGTAGAAGAGCTGATCTTCGGATACCTTGGATACCGTCGCTTCGTGCTCCAGCGTGATGTTATCGTTCATGATCTCGTTGTACGGGATCGTGTCGGACGTGGATTGATTATCCATAATGAGCGTATCGCACTTGATGTTCGCCTTGGACCCTTGAGAGTTACGGCCGAACGAAGCAAGTCCACGGTACGTCACCTTGCCGCCGTGCTTACTGATCGACTTGGAGACGATCGTCGACGTCGTGTCTGGTGCCAGATGCGTCATTTTCGCGCCTGCATCCTGGTGTTGGCCTTTGCCTGCTACCGCGATGGAGAGAACCATGCCCTTCGCGCCGCGGCCCTTCAGCACAACAGCCGGGTACTTCATCGTCAGCTTGGAGCCGATGTTGCCATCAACCCATTCCATCGTGGCGTTTTCTTCGGCAACGGCACGCTTGGTAACCAGGTTGTAGATGTTCGGTGCCCAGTTCTGGATCGTCGTGTAGCGCACGCGGGAGTCTTTGAGACAGATGATCTCAACGACTGCGCTGTGCAGCGAGTTGGTGCTGTATACCGGCGCTGTGCAGCCTTCCACGTAGTGAACGAAGCTGCCTTCGTCGGCGATGATCAGCGTACGCTCGAATTGTCCCATGTTCTCCGAGTTAATCCGGAAGTAGGCTTGCAGCGGAATTTCCACCTTCACGCCCTTAGGTACATAGATAAAGCTTCCGCCGGACCATACGGCACTGTTCAGAGCCGCGAATTTGTTATCGCTTGGAGGAATGATCGTGCCGAAGAATTTTTTGAAAATCTCCGGATGCTCTCTCAAAGCAGAATCTGTATCCATGAACAGCACGCCTTGATCTTCCAGATCCTTCTGCATGCTGTGGTAGACAACCTCAGACTCGTACTGGGCCGATACGCCGGCCAGGAACTTCTGCTCGGCTTCCGGAATCCCCAGCTTGTCGAAGGTTTCTTTGATCTCGGTCGGTACCTCTTCCCACGTCTTGCCTTGCTTCTCGGATGGCTTGACATAGTACTGGATATCGTCGAAATCCAGATCGTCCATGTTACCGCCCCAGTTAGGCATCGGCGTCTTGAGGAACTGCTCGAGCGACTTCAGGCGGAATTCCAGCATCCATTCCGGCTCGCCCTTCATCCGCGAAATCTCGGTTACGATCTCGCGTGTTAGTCCTTTTCCGCTCTGGAAAATGTTTTGATGCTCATCGCGAAACCCGTATTTGTACTCTTCCATTTCCGGCATTTTCTTAGCCATGGCTTTCGTACCTCCTTTGAAAATCTCTTCTTCACTTTTTACCCGTTATGGCTTGACTTGATCGATACCTTTACGCAGCGCGTTCCACGCCAGTGTCGCACACTTGATCCGCGCCGGGAACTTGTTGACGCCCGATAGGGCTTCGATGTCCTCATATTCGAATTCAGTCGGCTCGCCCTTCATGAGCGAGGAGAAGGAATCCGCCATATTCAGCGCTTCGTCCAGTGTCTTGCCCCGGACGGCATCCGTCATCATCGAAGCGGAGGAGAGGGAGATCGAGCATCCCTCACCCGTAAACTTGGCAGCTTTGACAATCCCGTCCTCTACCTGCATCTGCAGTTGGATCTTATCGCCGCAGGTGGGGTTATTCAGGTCAATACTGACCGAGTCCCCTTCGAAGCTCCCGCGGTTACGGGGATTTTTATAATGATCCATGATGACTCTGCGGTATAAATCATCCAATTGCATGACCGAAGTACTCCTTTGTTTTGATAAGGGCAGCGATCAACCGGTCAACATCGTCTTCGTTATTGTACAGATAAAAACTGGCTCTTGCTGTAGCTGTTACATTCAGCCAGCGCATCAGCGGCTGGCAGCAATGATGCCCAGCACGGACGGCTACGCCCTCGGAGTCCAGCACCGTAGCCACATCATGAGGATGAACATCATCCAGGTTGAATGTGACCAGGCCGACCCGGTTCGTCTGCGGCCCGTAGACCGTCAAGCCTTCCACCTGCAGCATCCGCTCGAGCGCATAGGCGGTGAGCTTCCTCTCATGCTGCTCGATGGCGTCAAGTCCGATGCTTTCCAAGAAATCGATCGCAGCTCCGAGCCCTACGGCGCCCGCGATGATCGGCGTACCGCCTTCGAATCTCCAAGGCAGGTCCTTCCACGTGGAATCGTATAAGCCCACATGATCAATCATCTCGCCGCCGAATTCGATCGGCTCCATATTCAGCAGCAGCTCTTTCTTGCCGTACAAAGCGCCGATCCCCGTCGGTCCGCACATCTTGTGGCCGGAGAACGCATAGAAGTCGCAGTCCAGATCCAGTACGTCGATCTTCTTATGCGGGGTGCTTTGGGCCCCGTCAACCACCATCTTCGCGCCATGCTTGTGAGCGATAGCCGCGATTTCCTTCACAGGATTGACGGTTCCGAGCACATTGGACGCATGCACGACGGATACGATCTTCGTGCGCTCCGTTACTGTCTTCTCCACATCCTCCAGACGGATCGTTCCGTCTGGCTGAAGCGGCATATATTTGAGCACGGCACCGGTTGCTTTCGCAACCTGCTGCCATGGGATCAGATTGCTGTGATGCTCCATCGGGGTGATGACGATCTCATCGCCCGGCCCGCATACGGATTTCGCATAGCTGGCTGCGACCAGATTGATAGCCGTCGTCGTTCCCCGCGTGAAGATAATCTCCTCGGTAGAGCGGGCATTCAAGAACCGGCGTACCTTCTCACGCGCGCCTTCATAGGCATCGGTCGCACGCGATCCGAGGGTGTGAACGCCGCGATGCACATTCGCATTGTCCTGCTCGTAGTACCGGGTGATAGCTTCGATGACCGAGACAGGCTTCTGGGACGTAGCAGCGGAATCCAGATACACGAGCGGATGACCGTTGATCTCTTGCTTCAGAATGGGGAACAGACTGCGGATATCGGCCGTATTCATTGTCCCAACTTCCTTTCGACGAGAAGCTGCAGTTGGGAACGTACCAGCTCCAGCGGAATTTCAGCGACGACCGGATCCAGGAATCCGTAGATAATCAGACGCTCGGCTTCCGCCTTCGTGATACCCCGGCTCATCAGATAATAAACCTGTTCCGGGTTAACCTGGCCTACGCTCGCTGCGTGACCGGCCGTTACATCGTCTTCGTCGATCAGCAGGATCGGATTGGCGTCGCCGCGGGATTTCGGGCTAAGCATCAGAACTTTCTCCGTTTGCTCGCCGTTCGCCTTAGTCGCGCCATGCTCAATCTTGGTGATCCCGTTGATAATCGCCGTCGAGGAATCGCGCATGACCGCACGTGTGATCATCTGGCTGTCCGAGCTCTTGCCGAAGTGAACGGCGCGCGTCGAGATGTTCAGCTTCTGATCGCCCGTGCCCACGCAGATCACCTTGGCATCGGAGGTTGAGCCGTTGCCATGGAGAATGGACGTCGTATCCGATACGGCATTGCCGTAGTGCATCTCGCCGACGATCCACTCGATTGCGCCGTCATTTTCGACCGCAGCGCGGCGGTAAGTAAGATCCGTCACGCTCTCGTTCAGGTTATGAACGGAAGCGAAGGTCACCTTAGCGCCTGGCTTCACGACGATTTCTACCGCTCCGTTCTGCACCAGCCCGTTCAGGCTGCCTTCGGAGATGAAACTGTCCACGTACGTCACGGACGAATGCTGCTCGGCCACGATCAGCACGTGCGGAGAGAAGCTCGCCTCCGCATCATCGGTCAGGAACAATGCCTGTACAGGCACATCGACCTGAACGTTCTTCGGAACGTACAGGAAGGCTCCGCCGCTCCACAGCGCCGCATGCAGCGCCGTCAGACGGTGCTCGTCATGCTTGATCACGCTTTGGAAATGCTTGCGAACAAGCTCCTCATGCTGAATCAAAGCTTCCTCAAGGCTGCAGAAGATAACGCCCTGCTTTGCCAGCGTCTCCGACAGGCTGCTGTACACAACGCCGGAATTGCGCTGTACGAGCAGATTGTCAGGGCTTCCTTCGCCTCCGCCCGTTACGAGCGTTCTGGCCGCTTCCGGCAGCGCCTCAAGCGAGGACAGTGTCTCGGCTTGCTTATAAGTGCCGAAAGAAGACAAGTTCCAACGGTCAATTCTTGTTTTTTCCAATACCGGCCAATCGAGTGTGGTGGCGAGCTCAAGCGCCTGTTCACGCAAAGAGGTGATCCATTCGGGTTCTTTCCGTGCTTTGGACTGCTCCACCAAGCTCACGCGGTCGATCGGAAGAGTTTGTGTGCTCATTCGTTATTCCTCCTGTCCCTCCCGGGTAGCTGATTAATATTTTGGAGCGGTCGTGTTCATCGGAATCTTGAATTCCTCTTCTTCGCTTCCGCCAACGGTTTCGTCGATGATGCCCAGCTCTTCCTTCACCCAGTCATAGCCTTCGTTCTCCAGGCGCTGAGCCAGCTCAGGTCCGCCGGATTTGACGATGCGGCCCTGCATCATAACGTGGACGAAGTCCGGCTTGATGTAGTTCAGCAGGCGCTGGTAGTGCGTAATGATCAGGAAGCCGCGGTCCTCGGAGCGCATAGCGTTGACGCCGTTCGCTACGATACGGAGAGCGTCGATATCAAGACCGGAGTCGATCTCGTCCAGGATTACGATGCTCGGATCCAGCATCAGCATTTGCAGAATCTCATTACGCTTCTTCTCACCGCCGGAGAAGCCTTCGTTCAGGTAGCGGTGCATGAACTCGGGGTTCATCTCCAGCTCCTTCATCTTGCCTTCCATCAGACGGATGAATTTGATCAGTGAGATCTCGCTGCCTTCCTCGCGGCGGGCATTGATCGCGCTGCGCAGGAAGTCGGCATTCGTTACGCCGGTAATTTCACTTGGGTATTGCATAGCCAGGAACAAGCCGGCACGCGCTCTTTCGTCTGTAGCCATGTCCAGCACGTCTTCGCCGTTCAGCGTAACAGAGCCGGCCGTCACTTCATACTTAGGATGCCCCATCAGCGTAGAAGCAAGCGTACTTTTACCTGTACCGTTCGGTCCCATGATCGCATGGACCTCGCCGCCCTTGATTTCCAGGCTCAGGCCTTTCAGAATTTCCTTGCCTTCGATTGTTGCTTTCAAGCCCTCTATTTGAAAATGAGGAGAATTTGCCATATCGTTTGCCTCCGTGCTTCCCTAAATTTTTGTAATTGTTTTCTCTTAAGAATCATTCTAAACTGATTCTCAATGATTCTCAATCATAATATACTATTATATCTTACCATTTGGAATCAATAAATACCTGCCTGCGCCGTTTTTGGCGCTTTTTCTTTGAAATCATTGATTTAACGCCCGCCGGATCTCGTCCCATCTCGCTTGAAACTGTTCATCCGACAACACCGGCACCCGTTCGACATGCTTCAGCAGCTCAGCGGGCAGTCCGATCCAGGATTTGCAGCCGTTATAAGCCGGAAGCACCGGTACGATGACGGCCGGCTGCAGCTTGTACACCCTCAGCAGCATCAGATGCAGCGGCTTCGTCCGCTTCCACTTGAGGCGCTCCTCGGCAAGCTGCTCCGTCCAGATATGGAACGGCTTCAGCTTGTCCAGCTCCTCCTGCGAATGGATCAGAATATCCTCCGTCATCTCCGCATAAAAAGCGATGGCCGCTTCCGTCTGCTCTGCGTTCCAGGCTGCCGCCAGTTCCTCCACACGGGACGCATACGGCTCCTCGACCAGCTCCTTGCGCTGATGCTCGTAGGTAGGGTATAGGTAGAAGCAGTCGCTTTCCACACGAAAATCCCTGGTCTCTTCACGAATGCCTCCCTTGCGCATGATCAGGATCTGGTCTCCGCTACTAAGCGCCTCCACAGCAATGGCCCATTCCTTGAGGCCTATCGCTTCCTCGTCTTCGTCCAACCGCGCTCTCCCTCCTTTGCAATCCCGTTGTAGCGGGTTTCGCGTCCGGATTGTCGCCCGCACGGGATAAAGCCATTCAAATAATTATAGATTTTTAGGCAAAACAATGCAATTCCGAGGCGGCATAAAATCAATCGCAAAGTTCGATGCTAAGACAGCACCATCCAAAAACGACTTGCGAGGGAGGAACAGAACAATGCGTGAAGGTCTGCTTCCAACGGTATTAGGTACGGCTGTAACGGCGTCAGGCGCCGCAATGCGGGGCAAGTATCCAATGGCCGCCGCTGCGGTGGTGGGCTTCGGGCTTGCCCATGTCGTGCTCGGCGCGATCGATTTGGTGGAGCATCGCAGAAAATCGTCCATGTAAGGACGGCTTGGCGGAATCAAACGCCAACGGGACAAAGAGAGGCCTTGGCCTCTCTTTTTTCTGCTGCCTGACGTGACCGTTCCTGCTGCAAACGAACCGCTAACTGGAGGCACCCGCCTTCCGCCTACTATTCCAACCGTGGGCAAATTGTTTTATACTAGAGGGAATGAACTTGTTTGGCTATGGAAAAAGGAGGAATTCATTCCCATGTCTGCGTATCATCCGTTAACTGAAGCCGAGGCGATCGAATACGCCCGCAAGCTCCCCGACTTGTTCGCCCCGGGCAGCGAGCTGAGCAGCCGCGAGATCGGGGACGGCAACCTGAACCTGGTGTTTCATATTTCCGAGCCTTCCTCCGGTAAAAGCATCATCCTCAAGCAGGCGCTTCCTTATGCCAAGGTTGTTGGCGAATCGTGGCCGCTCACTCTCGACCGTGCACGGATCGAGAGCGAAGCCCTTCTCATACAAGAATCTCTCTGCCCCAAGCTGGTCCCTCACGTGCATGTCTATGAGCCCGAGCTCGCACTTACCGTCATGCAGGATCTGAGCGATCATGTTATCATGCGTAAAGGGCTGATCGAAGGCCAGCGGTACCCGCTGTTCGCCGGACATATCGCGACCTTTCTGGCCCGCACGCTGTTCTTCACTTCCGATCTGGGTCTGAACCAGCAGGAGAAAAAGGAGCGTGTCAAGCGATTCATCAATCCGGAGCTCTGCAAGATTACGGAGGATCTGATCTTCGATGATCCTTATACCGATTCGCCTAATAATAATGTGCCGCCTGCAATCCGCGATGCGGTCGAGGCTGTCTGGCAGGACAACGAGCTGCATGTGGAAGTGGCCATTCTGAGAGACAAGTTCCTCACGAAGGCACAATCCCTGCTGCACGGCGACCTCCACACCGGCAGCATCTTCATCAAGGCCGATTCGACGAAGGTCATCGATCCTGAATTCGCCTACTACGGGCCGATGGGCTTTGATATAGGAGCTGTTATCGCGAACCTGCTGCTGAATTTCGCCGCGCAGGAAGGCCTTAGCCTAGACAGCGCGTCCCGTCGCGACTACCGGGATTATCTCACCGGCACGATCCGGGATATCTGGACGAAGTTCGAAGCCGAATTCCGCGCATTGTGGAACGAGCATGGCGTAGACCGCATGTTCCGTACACCAGGTTTTGCCGACTACTACCTGCAAGAGGTGCTGCGCGATACGGTCGGATTCGCTGGCAGCAAGATGGTGCGCCGCATACACGGTCTCGCCCAAGTCGCAGACATCAATCAATTGCAGGACGAAGCCGCCCGCGAGCGCGCACAGCGCATCGCCCTGGCTATCGGCACAGCACTAATCAAGTCGAACCGCTCGGTAACATCCATCGATCAACTGATCGAAACCGCCGACAAGGCGGTTCTGTAAGCACGAATAACGCGAGGAGATGAGAACTATGACAACCGAACAAGCTCCGGCAGCCGATTGGCTTCAATCGGTACGCTGGAACTCGCTGGAGGATCGCCTGGATCTGCTGGATCAACGGCTCCTCCCTGACGAAATCGTCTATCTGGAACTAACGACATCCGAGCAGGTCTGGGACGCTATCAAGCAGCTCGCCGTACGCGGAGCACCTGCGATCGGTATCGCCGCAGCATTCGGCGTGTATCTCGGCATCCGTCCGTTCGAGGGCAGCCGGGAAGATCTGCTGGCCGAGGTAGGCCGCCAGTGCGATTACCTGGCGACGAGCCGCCCGACGGCGGTCAACCTGTTCTGGGCGCTGGACCGGATGCGGGCAAAAGCCGCTTCGCTGCTGGGCGCTTCCGCCGAAGGCTCCGTAGAGCCCGAAGCGGCCAAGCAAGCGCTGCTCGGCGAAGCCATCGCCATCCAGTCCGAGGACGAGGAAACATGCCGGCTGATCGGCGAGCATGCGCTCGGCCTGTTCCAGGACGGCATGGGCGTCCTGACGCATTGCAATGCCGGCGGCCTGGCAACGGCCCGCTACGGCACGGCGCTTGCGCCGATGTATCTGGCTCAGGAGAGAGGCATCGCGCTCAAGGTATTCGCCGATGAGACCCGTCCGGTGCTCCAGGGCGCCCGTCTGACGGCGTTCGAGCTGCAGCAGGCTGGCGTGGACGTCACACTGATCTGCGACAACATGGCCGGCGCCGTGATGGCGAAGGGCTGGATCCAGGCCGTCATCGTCGGCACTGACCGGGTAGCGGCCAACGGCGATGTGGCCAACAAGATCGGCACGTACAGCGTAGCCGTGCTGGCCAAGGCCCACGGCATCCCGTTCTACGTCGCCTGCCCGATGTCTACGATCGATCTGAACACGCCGACCGGCGCGGATATTCCGATCGAGGAGCGCCATGAGGACGAGATTACACAAGGCTTCGGCAAGCGTACGGCACCTGTCGGGGTCAAGGTATATAACCCCGCTTTCGACGTCACGCCGAACGAGTATGTAACAGCGATCATTACCGAGAAAGGCGTCATTCGCGGCCCTTATAGCGAGAATTTGAAGAAGCTGTTCAAATAAACCGGCCTATTCAGGCTGGCAACGCCAAAACAAGCTTTCCCCCGCCAGGGAGAGCTTGTCTTTTTTTCTCCAAAAAAAAGATGCCCCCAGGCCGGAGCATCGACTGCAGCATATTATTCGGCCTCCAGATACGACCCGATCATGGTTGCTTTCAACTGGGCTTTCCAGGAGTCCTCCCCCTGAACCTGCGCAAAAATCTCCTCCGCCTTCTGCAGACAGATGGATTGAACGACGCGCGCATATTCCATGCAGCCGGAATCATGAATCATTCCGATCAGCTCGTCTTTATTGGCCAGCAGCCAATCGGCGGAAAGCCGGCCTGCGTAATAATCCTGAATCGGACGGAAAGCCTCGTCCTCCACCTCCAGCAGATACAGCAGGGGCAGCGTACGCTTGCGGCCGATCAGGTCATTCTTCGTATCATAGCGGACCAAGTCCCGCATATCGTTCTGAATCTGATGGATGAGACCGGTGCAGTCCGCCAGCTGGTGCAGGTGTTCGATCGTTTCATCCGTAATAGCCAGTGACGTATAGCCCATAAAGCAAGCCAACCGGAATAAAGAGCCGGATCGTTCCTGCGTCATCGCCAGATACTCCTCGGCATTGGTCACGCTCGCATTCAGATCTTTCTGCTGTCCGTTCACAGACCTCGCTATAATTCTGCTCATCTCCGTCATAGCCCCGGGCGATACCCCAACCTGTCCCATCTCGCCAACCGCTCCCATCAGCAGGACCAGCACGGCGTTCAAGGTTACCTCCTGCGGACATTGCATCCACGGCTTGCTCCGTTGATCCTGATCCTGCAGATCATCGATAATATCCAAGGTAAGTGCGATCAACTCTGTCACCGCCGCCAGACGTTGAATATCGGGCGAGACTCCGCCCAGCATGTAGTGGGTACAAAGCGTCACCTGAGACCAGGAACTGGACTCCAGATGCTTCTCCGCGATAAAGGAAATCAGCAGCGACTTCAGATCCTCTACCTCGATGTATTCCTCTACAATCCGCTCCATCTGCTGCTTAATCTCCGGATTCACGTGCGTCCCCTCCCCGTTCTACATGTAATATTTGCTAGTGATGAACTTCTCCAGCGCTTCCACTCTCGATTTGACACCCAGCTTGGCATAGATCTTACGCAAATAATTATCGACCGTTCGCTTACTCATATGAATCCGGGAAGCAATCTGCTCATGCGTGGCTCCCTTAACCAGCATGTTCATCATCAGCACTTCTTCTTCTTCCAGCCGTTCATCCTCAGGAGCATATCCGCTATTCAGCTGCATCCGGTGATAGATGGACAAGGGCAGCATCGTATGACCATCCAGAATACAGTTAACCATATTCTTGATCGTCCGCTCGCCGGACTCCTTGGACAAGACGCCGCTAACCCGGATTTCAATCAGCCGGTCCAGGATACCCGTCAGCTCCACTCCCGTAAAGATGACGATATGCGTTCCCGGATGATGCTGCTTGAGCCAGGCTGCCACCTCCATGCCGGATTGATCGGGCAGATGGTAGTCGAGGAACACCAGATCGGGCTTGTGCAGCTTGGCTTGCTCCATACACTGGCTAGCTGTCCTGACGACTCCGATGACTTCGATCCGGTCCAGCTCTTCCAGCAACGCCTTAGTCGCATTGGCGACAAGCGGATGATCATCAACAACCAGTGCTTTTATGACTTCACTCATGCGGACATAACCCCTTCCGTAGGTACGGTAATGACGAATGTCGTCCCGCTTCCTTTCTGCGTGATACATGTCAATTCTCCGCCCATATGCAGCACCCGGCTTCTCATCTGCTCGAGTCCCATGCCTGATGATCCGATCTGTCTGGAAGCCGTCCCCTCTTCATCAAAACCAACGCCGTCATCCTCATATCTCAAGCGGAGCATCCCTGCGGCCTCCTCGATCTGAAAAATGACTTTGGTCGCATGTGAATGTTTCTTCGCGTTGTTCAGCAACTCCTGCACAATCCGAAATAAATGCTGCTTAGCGGACAAGTCTCCTGCCTCGACAGCCCCCTCCGCTCCTATCCGAAATTCCAGCTCGAACGGAGTCGTATAGGCTTCCTTCTCCAGATACATATTCAGCGTCTTCAGCAGGCCCACCTCCTTCAGCAAATACGGATTCAGCTCAAAGCAGCTTTGACGCAAGCTCTCGTTGATCATCTCCACATAGTGGATCAGCCCTCTCAGAGGCTCCTGATCTTCCTTATAACGAACTCCGTTATCCGCCAAGGCCGACAGCCGGCGCTTGAGGAAAAACAAATCCTGCAGCGTCGTATCATGCAGTTCCGTCGCGATGCGTACCCGCTCTTCCTCCTGGAGGTCGAACATCACCTTGCGGAACCACTGAATGTCCTGCGCGGTATGCTCCTGAGGCAATTGAGAAGCCATCTGCTGCAGCCGATAGGTCAGCTTGCGGATCAGGTGAACATTCTCCAGACTAACCTCCAGATAGGAAGTGATCAGCCTCAGCCACTGCAGCTCTTCCTTGGCCAGCCGCGTGTTCGTCTTCTTGCGGGTAATGACCAGGAAGCTCGTGTAAGCCTCATGACGGTTCATCTCGATACATGTATACTGCGGATGCTCCAGCAGCGACGACGAGCCGATTAATTCCCGGATCTCATCCGGATCGATCTCGCCCTCATGGATGATTTCCATCTCATTCTCATAAGCGAACACAATCGCACTCCCCGACACCTGCAGCGTAGTTACGATATCCACAAGAATCAGTTCCTTCAGCTCACGAAATTTCGAGATGGTTCCTAGGTTTCTGGAAATTTTCTTCAGCGCCGCCTGCAGCATGAATTTCCGCGGGAATAAGAACGGCTCCAGTTTCGTCGACCCATGCTCGGCCGCATACAGCACCAGCGATACCATGATCATGGCGCCCGTACTAATAAAAATAACCTGACCGATCTTCGTCTCCTGCTGGAAGAGGAAGATATAAATGCCGGTAAACAAACTAACCGGTACTACCGCCAGTAGGCAGGCGAATAGAAAGCGACGGCACACAAGCCCGATATCATACAGCTGATCCGAGGCGATCAGATAGGCAAAGGAGATCGGGAAAAGCAGGATAAACGAACTGGTGAACCTAGCGTCAATCAGCGCGCTGCCTGTCAGAATGCTCGGTAAAAAGGAAAAGCAAATCGCAGGCAGAAACGCTAGAAAAAATGAAGTTCTAATACTAACAATAATGGTCATGACCGGAGCCGACGCTTTCTTGGCCTGTACATACAGGAAAGTCAGCATCCCCAGAATATAAATAAACCCGGCAATGAAAAAACATAACGAGATCAAAGCGCTATACCGGTAAACCAGATAGGACGTCGGAGGATAGAAATACAGCAGCCTTAGGGCGAGCCCCGCTATGCCCCATGCATACCAATATTTCAGGCTTCGTACAGGCAAGATCAGATTGCTCTTTTCCTTGAAGAAAACAACCAGGAAGTGAACAAAGACAGCCGGCAGCATCATCATAAAACCCGTGATCAGCAGCTTGCCCAAGGCATCGCCTCTAACCGAAGCCCCCAGGCTCATATAAATAATCGTCATCGTCAAAAACACGGCGGCGAGCAGTCTGGCCGACGGGGACTGTCTGGCTTTGACAATGAGCAGCACGACCATTAGCAGACATACAAATTCCTGAACCAGCGGAATCATGTCCCCTAGGGTAGTGCTGTTAACCTTAATCTCGATTTCTGCATCCTGCCCGTCTCTGGAAATCAGAAGCGTGCGGGCCTGCTCGACCATCTTCCATTTTTGAACCGATGGCGACTCTTCCGGTGGCTTGTTATCCACCAGCTTTACAATGTCTCCTACCTGCAAGCCAAGCTGAGCGCGAATATTTTCCTGTTCCAGCTCGCGAATCACCCACTGCTTCCCCGCTGCTTGTTCGATGCTGATTCCGATGTAGGGGTAGTGAAAGGTTATAAACGAGCACCAGGCTTGCACGGCCAAGAAAATGATTACAAGCAGTCCCGTGAAAAAATAGGGTTTCGACATTCTTAAAAAATCATATCCCTTCCATCTTATAATTTGCTATAATAGGAATGAAATACCATCTTCCCCGAACAGGAGTGAACTGGATATGATTTCTATCAAGCTGCACCCGCAATTACATGAGGCGGTTCACCAGCGGAATCGCTCCCATGACCAAGCGCCAACCCACGCGGTACCGGCCGCTGCCGGCTTATCACTGGATGAATCCACAGCATTGATCCGCACGTTCAGTCACTCTTCCATGAACCGCAAGCAAGCTTTAACCGAACGCAACAGCGATTGGGGCTAGTCATTATTTTACCAAAATAAAGAGAGATTGCATAATTAGTATAATCCTACTTATGCCGTCTCTCTTTATTTTTTATTGATTCATTTTACCTATTTTTCCGGTTTCAAGCTTGATGGATGGTTCTTTTAGCTGCCTGCTAAAAGCCCATCCTTTTTCTATTTCGCGCAAAATTTGTTGCATGATTTGCATGATCGCGAAAAAAAAATGGGAACGATTCGACCAAATATGCGCTGCATTCAACGCAAGTTAACATTATGATAAATAGTATAATAATGGTAATTGACATCCAGACGCTTCAGAGAGGGGCACATGTTTATGATGGACAGGGCCGGCAACAGCTACTGCTGCGACCACGAGAGAGATGCCGTTAAACTGGAGGACAAGAAAATTACCGAAATTGTCATCACCCATCATGCGCAAAACCGCTGGGCCACACGTGTGCAAAACGACAAATGCAGCTTCATCGAAATCAAACGCTACTTGTGGGACCGTCTGGAGTCCGGCAATATCCGCTCCTATTACCGTAAGGAAGAGGATGTGTACGTCGTAGACGATGATCTGCTGATGGTGGTCGAGTTTGCTCCGGCGGATCCGGCTGCCCCTTCTAGCGCAACTTTCTTCTATAAATTAGTTGCGGTCACCTTCCTGGGACGCCTGTCAGCCTCCATGGAGCTGCGCGACCTGAAAACCTACTACGGCTGGCTGCGTCATTCACGAAGGATGAGCATGCTCAAAAGCGGCAGAACAAGAAAATGAGATGGCGAGGGACATGGTATGAGATGGCTTAACGATCAAGAGCTATTAGACGCTTATGAGAGATCGATCTGCCTGCAGCTCGAACAGGATTTTATCGAGCTGCTGCTGGCGGAGATTCAATTACGCAGCCTGCCTATTTATGACGGTCAGGTTCATCAAGATGCCGGAGCCGCCCAAATTCTATCTTAGATATAGTAAAACAAAGGCCCTCATTCTCCCTGACAAGCTAAAGAGCTCTGCTCCGGCTTGTTAGCGGAGATATTTGCATAGGTACATCTTGCAAGCCTCACTCCGTTGAGTTATGATTAATATGAAAATAATTTTCTTAAATATATACATTTATAACGAAATAATTTACAAAAATATTAAACTGCGGGTGATTCGATGTCCAGTATTATCCAAATGATCCGGCAGCAGCAAGCAGGCATGAACCGCAAGGAGCAGGAGCTGGCCCAGTTTCTGCTGGAGCATCCGCATGAAGCCGTTCAGCTCAGCATCACGGAGCTTGCTGAACGCTCCGGTATCAGCACCGCCACCGTCTCACGCTTCTGCCGCAGCCTGATGCTCAAGGGCTACAGTGATTTCAGGATGAGGCTCGGAGCGGAGCTCGCGATCACGCCGGCGCAGTCGACCTACCAAGATATTGTCGCCGGCAATTCGCTGCACAGCATCGCGCAGGCGATCGAGGCCAATCATATCCGATCGATCGCTGACACGACGCGCCAGTTGGACCTGCAGGCAGTCGCTGAGGCCGTCCGGGCCTTGCGGGACGCCAAGCGCATCGACCTCTATGGGGTAGCAACCTCCGGCGTCGTAGCCCTCGATTTCCAGCAGAAGCTCATCCGGATCGGCAAGGTCGCGCACAGCTGGCCTGATTCGCATATGCAGATCACGTCCGCCTCAACCCTGGACGAGGGTGATGTCGCCTTCGCGATCTCTTACTCAGGCGATACGGTCGAGACGTACGACGCGCTGCTGTGTGCCAAAGAGCGGGGAGCCGTGACCGTATCCCTAACCAAATTCGGCTCCAACCGCCTGTCGCAGGAAGCCGATATCCGCCTCTTCGCCTCCTCACTGGAAGAAGGGATGCGGCGGGGCGATATGGCTTCCAGGATCGCGCAGCTGCATGTGATCGATATCTTATTCACGGCGCTCGTCAGCGAGCATTTTGACGATTATGTGCCTCAGCTAGAGCATTCCTTCCAGCAAGTCCGCAAATATCGCAAAGAAAAAGGGAGATGACGTGTCGATGAACATCCTGACCTTTCAAACTCAAGACGCATTGAATCAAGCCGGTGCAGGCATCATAACCGCCCTGCTGCAAACCAACCCGAATGCCCGCCTCGGGCTGGCGACCGGGGGAACACCTGTCGGTATTTACGAGGAGCTCGTCCGGGCTTACCAAGCCGGCACGGTCAGCTTCCAAAACGCATCCTCCTTCAACCTCGATGAATACATCGGCCTGGAGCGCACCCATGAAGCGAGCTATTACACCTTCATGCAGCAGCATCTGTTCAGTCAGATCGATATTGCGCCGGAGCGCTGCCATATCCCTAACGGCAAGGCTGACGATCTGGATGCCGAGTGCCTCCGCTACGAGAAGCTGCTGGAGGATAGCGGCCAGATCGATCTGCAGCTGCTGGGCATCGGGCACAACGGCCATATCGGCTTTAACGAGCCGGACGGCACGCTGACCCGCGGCACCCATGTTGTGCAGCTGCGCGAGCAGACTCGCGAGGCGAACGCCCGCTTCTTCGACACGCCGGATCAGGTCCCTACGCAAGCGATCACGATGGGCGTCGGCACCATTCTGAAGGCCAAGATGATTCTGCTCGTCGTCCGCGGGCGCGACAAGGCCGAGATCGTCAAGCAGGCGCTGCAGGGACCGATTACGACCGAATGCCCGGCCTCGCTGCTGCAAACTCATCCGCATGTTGTCGTACTGCTGGATCAGGAAGCCGGGAGCCTGCTCGTATGACGACATCAGCCTGGGATACCTTAGTCGTTCACGCCCAAGTCGTCGGCGAGGATCGGACGTTCGCTGACGGTTATGCTGCTTGGAGTGGGGGAAAGCTCGTCTCGCTCGGCTCCATGGAGGAGCTCGACGAGTCGCTAGCCGAAGCGGCGGCGACCCGAATCGATGCCGCCGGGAGCTGGCTGCTGCCCGGATTTATCGATGTGCATATCCACGGAGGCTACGGCTCCGATGTGATGGATGCTAGCAAGGAAGCGCTGGATACGATCACCAAGTTCCATAACAGCCAGGGGACGACGACGATACTGCCGACGACGGTCACACAATCTCGTGAAGCCATCGAGGCCGTTCTTCGCACCGTTCGAGATTATGTGCAGCAGGGTTCGCCTTATGCCCGCGTAGCCGGTGTCCATCTCGAAGGCCCCTTCATAAGTCCCAAATGGCCAGGCGCTCAAAACCCGTCCTATATCGTGAGTCCCCAGCTCGACTGGATCGACGCCTGGACAGCGGAATACCCGGGACTGATCAAGCTCGTTACGCTTGCCCCGGAACGCGAGCAGGCACTCGCCGCCATCCGGCGTCTGTCGGAGCAAGGCATCGCCGTCGCAGCCGGGCATACGGATGCGACGTACGAGCAGATCATTGAGGCAACGGCCCACGGCCTTAGCCATGCCGTGCATACCTTCAACGCGATGACCGGCATGCATCACAGAAGTCCCGGCGTCGTCGGCGCCGTGCTAACCGAGGAGGCCATCAACGCCGAAGTCATCGCCGACGGACATCATGTCCACCCGGCTGGCATCAAGCTGCTTACGCAAACGAAGCGCCAGGATAATCTGCTGCTGATTACCGATGCGATCTCCGCAGCCGGTCTCGGCAACGGCGAGTACGATTTGGGCGGGCTCCCCGTGATCGTACAGGATGGAGTTGCCCGGCTCAAGGAAGGCAACAGCCTCGCAGGCAGCACGCTGACCATGATCGAAGCGCTGCGCTTCATGGTCGAGCGGGTTGGCCTGTCCGTCGAGGAAGCCAGCCGACTGGCCAGCCGCAATCCCGCCAAGGCCGTCGGCCTGCTCGAGCTTACCGGATCGTTGACCCCAGGCAAGCTGGCTGACGTGCTGCTCGTATCGCCCGACCTGCGTATTGAGCAGGTGTGGGTCGAAGGCCACGCCAAGCTGTAGCGCTGCCCTGTACCGCACTAATCGTGCGGCCCTCCGCGGCCGCTGGATACGCCTCATCCTGCCCTGCCCTGTATTCCAGGGGCAGGGCTTTCTTGCCTTCGTACCTGCGTGAGCTTGCTTGAATATGCCAAAAAACCGGCTCGCGCCCTAAGGCGGCGGCCGGGTTATGTTCGAAGGGAGCCTTACACGGAGTTCTCCAGAAACTGCTGAGCAACCAAATAATAACGGAGCTTGTTCAGATCGGACGACGAGATAGAATGAATTTCGGCCCCATAACGGATCGTATGTTCTCGAATATGTGCATAGCGGACCACCAGGCGCGGATGAATCGTTTCCTCCTCACAGATGATCATGCTGTCATAGACATGGTTCATTTTTACCGTGAAATCATTCACTTCAAACCCGAATCCAAGCCGGCTGACCGAGCAATAACGGACCGGGAATATTTTGAAATCATCATTGAGCGTACCGAACATATTGAGTTTAAAGCTCGCGAAGGTTTTATCCTCATCACGGTACATATCATAATGCTTGCCTGGCTGGGCTTCGATCTTGAAAATCTCCGAATCGGCCGGCACCAGAATAAGCTTCGTCTTCGATACCTGGAGCACTCTCATCTGTATCCGTTCTTGGAAATTAAAACAGATGACCGACTCTCCGCTCTCGAAAGCCGAAGATTCGTCAAACGAAACCTCCATCAGATCGGAGCCTTCATAACAAACTTGCCCCTGATAGACCTTACCTTTATGGAGAAGCTGCATATCCTTCATCTCCATCACCTCCATGAACTTGATGTCTTTACTATAGCTATCAATCTTTCAGAAAGTTTCAGTAAATTATTAGGAGATTATTAAAGAGGCTTGGTGTTTTCATGTTCTTGCCTATTTTTTACCCGTTATGATCAAATTTATGCTGAATTTTCCAATTTTGCTCCACCCGCTTTGCCAAGACAGCAAAAAACCTGGCGGGCAAGCCGTCAGGTTAACACGGGAATATTTAGGAACCTATCGGAGAAAAGAAACCAGCACCCGCTCGACATGAAACAAATGCCGGCGCATCTCCTCGCGCGCGGCTTCCGCGTCGCCTCGGCGAATCGCTTCGTACACCGCCTGATGCTCCTGCCATAGCTGCTCGGACACCGCACGGTTCCCGTACATCTGCAAGCGGCGCGTCTCGCGGATCGCGAGCTGCATGGGAGACGAGATAGAATCGATCATACGCCCGAGAATCTCATTATGTGTAGCCTCTGCGAGCGTGAGGTGAAATTCCATGTCCGATCGCTCCCCCTCCTCCTCATCGCCGAGGTGAAGCTTCATACGCTCCAGAATGGCTTCGAACCGCCGCAGATCGTCCTCCGTCCGCTTCTCCGCAGCGAGTCCCGCATTGGCGATCTCCAGCGCTTGTCTGGCTTCGAGAAGATCCAGAATCGTCTCCCGGCTCATCAGCAAGGAGTTCCACTCCGGCAAGCTGACATCGCCGGGGTCTATCGTCCGCACGTAGCTGCCCTCACCCTGATGAATTTCAACCAGTCCCATCGCTTTCAGCGCGCTGAGCGCTTCGCGGACCGTTGAACGCCCGACCTCGAAGCGCTCCGACAGCTCCTTGGTCGAGGGGAGCTTGTCCCCCGGCTTCAGCTGTCCGCTGGTGATCTGATCCTGGATCTGATCCGCAATCACCTCATAGATTTTGCGCGTTGTAATCTTCCGAATATCCATTCAAAGCTCCTATCTTCATCGGCCATTCCGTTTGATACCCGCAACTTGGCATGCGGGCAGCCCGGTTCAGTCGCTTCTTGTAGTTTCGTTCCTGCTTAGAGCCGCGGCTCTAGTATCGAGCCATGCCAGGATATCCTGCATGACTTCGCTTCGGTTCGTCTCATTGAGCATCTCATGCCGTCCGCCCTTGTACAGGTTATAGGAGACATCCGTCATGCCCAGGCTCCGGTATACGCGCACTAGGTCCATGAATGACTTGCCCTGCGAGCCGACCGGATCTTCATCCCCGGCGAATAAATACAGCGGCTGCTCCTTCGGAATCCTCCGCAAATGAGCAGGCCGGTGATTTCCCAGCAGCCCCTTCAGCATAAAAAGCCACAATCCGTTCGTCGCATTTCCCCCGCAGTACGGATTGTTCAAGTAAAGGTCAACCTCGGCCTCATCCCGGGATAGCCAATCCGCTGAGGTTCGGTTCGGCCGAAACGCCCGGTTATACGTGCCGGTCGACAGAGCATTCAGCAGCTTGCTGCGATAATCAGGCCCTTGTAGAGCAACTAGCAGCGAAGCCAGCCAGTAGCCGCAGGTGTGCACGACCTGCTGAGGCCCCTTCGTGCCTGAGAGCAGAATCCCGTCCGCATGTCCCGGGAAGCGGTACATGTACTGCATCGCAATAAACGAGCCCATGCTGTGACCGAGCAGGAAGAGCGGAATCTCCGGAATCTCCTCACGGATTCGGTCCGTCAGCAGCTTGACCCCCTCCGTCATCCGATCAAAGCCGTCCTCCCCGATCATGGTTACCCGCTCGGGAGAGCCGGCTGTTTGCCCATGCCCGCGATGATCGTTGGCATACACGGCATAACCTGCAGCCGTCAGCCATTGCGCCAGCCTGGCGTAGCGCGCCCCCGTCTCGGCCAGTCCGTGCGAGATCTGCACGACAGCCTTGACCGGACGTTCCCCATCCGGAAGCCACCTGTAGACGTGAATCCGGATACCGTCGGCATCTTCGAATATGAAAGAATCGCTCCGCATCGCAGACTCCCTTCGTGACTTGTCTGATAGCCTTATTATACCAGAAAAAGCACTGTCCCTCGCAAGCACGCTCCGGAAAGAACAACGCTCTGCACACCGCACCCGTCAGTCTTCCGGGCTGGAACCAGCGGACATAGCAAAGCCTCCTGCCGGATGCAGAAGGCTGCCTGCCTAGAACATCAAAGCCACAGCATCAATGCCGCGCATACCGGGGTAAATGCCCATCTCCTCAGCTTTGTACGTGACGGATTCCAGAGGGGCATTGAGAAGCTCCTCAATGGTTCTGACGCCCGTCGCACGAGCCGCTATGATGCTGCGGTCCCTCAACCTCTCATTCAGCAGCGCCACATCCAGCGCTCCGCACATGATGTATCCTTTGTCCGTCGTCACGGCCAGCAGCGTCGTCTTCGGCAGCTTCACCTCAATGGCGAGCGCCGTGCGTCCGCCCACTTCGACCGGTTCCATACGCATCATGATCCAGCATCCCCCTCAAGGCTCGGTATGCTTTCACTATATGAGGGCGCAATGAGGGATGTTCGCTGATCCGCACCCATTTCCAGACCGGGATTATACCAAGATCTGACATAGGTCTACTCAACTACATGTTCTTATCGAAACATGCTATAATAGTCCCACCGAACTAGGGAGGTTCCTGTATGGATAGTCAGAAAAACCCACGAAAAAAATATTTATTCAAAGTTGACATTCTCATCGAGGAAGAGACCAATGGACGTGCGCTAGAGGCGCTGCTGCATGTGCTCAATTCAAATACAATTGAGGATTATCAGATCAAGGAAGGGATCGAGCTCGGCAAACAGATCGAGAAATCATTGAAGGAAACGATTCTTCAGCGGCAGATGAAGGCTGCAGGTAGCGTGACCACGGTCAAAAAAGAAATCAAGCCCGTCATTCAACCGATCCAGCAATCGGCGGCATCTGACGGGCTTCAAGCTTCTTACGACCAGCATCGTCACATCTGGGATGAGATGAAAAAATTCCAGACCGACAATACCTTGATTCGTCTGTCCATCATCAAGCCTCAGGGAGTCAAGCTCAGCATGCCATGCAGAATCATCAATATTGACCCGGCCAGCGGCAACCTGTCTGTCTACCATGTGGATGAAAAGAAAGTTTACTTATTCAAAATCAATGAAATCGATGACTATGAAATCCATTAACTCACGATTCCGATCAATATGCATTCTAAGGTAACCGGCCCTTCAACAGCTGCTCGACCTTGTCGATGCTCAGCGGAGGGCTGAAGTAATACCCTTGAATTTCATCACATTGATTGCGATGGAGAAATTGAAGCTGTTCTTCTGTCTCTACGCCCTCTGCGATCACCTTCAAGCTGAGATGTCCCGTCATCGCAATAATCGAAGCGACAATAGCCGCATCATTGGGATCGGTCATAATATCGCGGACAAAGGACTGGTCGATCTTCAGCTTGTCTATCGGAAACTTCTTCAGGTACGACAGCGAGCTGTATCCCGTACCGAAATCGTCGATGCTGATCTTGACGCCGAGCTGCTTGAGCTCCAGCATTTGTTCCGTGGCATACTCCACTTCCATCGTACAGCTCTCCGTAATCTCCAGCTCAAGCTGGCTGGGAGCAAGTCCCGTCTGCTGCAAAACCTCTGCTACCCGTCCGGTCAGATTATGCTGGAGAAACTGCCTTGTCGATAAATTAACGGAAACCGGAGGCGGCTCATAACCCGCATCCTGCCATTCCTTATTCTGCCGGCATGCCTCACTCAGCACCCATTCGCCGATCGGTACGATCAGACCGCATTCCTCTGCGAACGGGATAAACTGCCCTGGCGGCACAAGTCCCCGTTCCGGATGCTTCCAGCGCACTAAAGCTTCAAAACCGACAATACGCTGCGTTTCAATATCCATCTGAGGCTGGTAGTGAAGCAGCAGCTCGCTTCTGGACAAGGCGCGTCGAAGCTCCTGCTCGAGGGTCAACTTCTCAAGCGATGCCGACTTCATCTGGCTGTTGAACAGCTGATAGTTGCTGCCGCCCTTCTCCTTGGCCCGGGTCAAGGCCATGTCCGCGCCTTTCATCAGTTCTTCCGCACTGCTCTCCTCTTCAGATACGAGGGAAATACCGATGCTTGCGGTAATATGCAGCTGGTACTGCCCTAGCGTGAAGGGCTCCAGCAATACCCGGAACAGAGACTCCGCGAGCTCCCTCACACGGTCCGTACCCTTCTCATCCGTATATCCGGCACAGAACAGCGCAAACTCGTCCCCCTCCGTCCGCGCCAGGAAATCTTCCTCCGACAAGCAGCGGATAAAGCGTTCGGCCACCTGCAGCAGCAGCATGTCCCCGTAATCATGCCCGAACCCGTCGTTGATCATTTTAAAGCGGTCAATGTCAATGAAAAACACAGCGAGTCGTTTACCCGCTGCTGCGGAACCCGTCAGAGAATTTAACGAAGCCTCCAACTGGCGGATGAACAATCTCCGATTCGGCAGACCGGTCATATCATCGTAATAAGCCATATGCCGAATCTGCTCTTCCGAGCGTCTGGCCGACGAGGTATCGTTGCTAATAATAACGATTTCTGCGATATGCGAGCCGCTTCGGATCGGTACAGCTGTACTTTCGAGGTCGACATGGTACCCGTTTTTATGAATAACAGCCGACCTGAATGACCGGGTCGACCCTTTTACTACCTCTTCAAATAAGCCTTTCGTTTTCTGTTTCCCATCCGGTACGAGATAATCGGCTGCCGGCGTCCCCTGCACCTCACCTTCGGTGTAGCCGGTGATCTGCTCTCCGGAAGCATTCATCCGCCGGATCGTCCCGTCTGCGTCCAGAATGGTTACGGCGCTTGGACTATGCTGATAGAAAGCGTCTAGCAGCGAATAAGGCTTCTCTATGTGATCTTCAAGCGTCTCAGTTGAATGAATCCCGCGCAGGAGAACAGCCAGCAGCGTCGCCCCCCATACGATAGAGAGCAGCGGCGGCGCGAGGAACAGCGACAGCAGCAAACTTCCGGCCGCAAGAACCGATACGAACCACTTGTACCCTCTACCTGTTAGCAACCTGTGCCCGCGACCCGTATCTTTTGTCCTAAACATGGATGTCCCCCTTTGAAAAAAGCGCCTTTTTACCCATGCTTACTTATGCCTTTTGGGGCTTCACCAACAAGTTCTACGGGACTTGTGCAAATTCCTGCCAGCCTGGCTGAAAATGAGGGATTATGTCGATTGGCACAAAAAAATCGGCATTTCTGCCGATTCATCTTGTTGCTCCCGTCAAGAAGCCGTTATGCTTTTTTCCATGCCGCTGCCGCCAGGCAAAGCCACCCCAGCAGGAAGGCCACGCCTCCGATCGGCGTGATCGCTCCGAGCATTTTGATACCGGACAGGCTCAGCGCATACAGACTTCCTGAGAATATGATAATCCCTATGATCATCGACCATCCCGCCCACTGCAGCGCCCGGCTCCGCCCCAGCGCCAGAGAAGCCAGCCCGACGCCGATAATACCCAGAGCATGCATCATCTGATACTGTACGCCGGTTTGATAATTGGCCAGCATGTCGGCCGTCAATGAAGCTTTCAAGGCATGCGCCCCGAACGCTCCCAAGGCCACCGACAAAAAGCCGAATAAACTGCCGACGGTTACGAATACCCGATTCATTTCCATTCACCTCCGTCTTCCTTACCTCTATCATAAATCATCCGGGCAAGGCATGCCAAATGACTCGCTTTGCACAAAAAATCCTGCCCCTGACAGCGAGGCAGGACTTCATGTAGACGGGCAGGCTTCCTTCTTATGCGCTACATCACACCGATATCATGCTGTCCGACAATAAGCTTCACCGGTTCCAGGTAAGCACGCAGCGTAGCTGGCTTCTGGATCAGATCAATCTCGATATCCACAATCTTATACCGCTGATGCTTGCCGTCACGCTTGTCGAAAACAACTTCAAACTGCTTCAATCCAAGCTGGTAAGAAAGTACGGAAGAGCCGATAGCCGGCACAGGAATTTCAAACTCCCCATGCTCGAATAGCACCTCGGAGATGATCTCTTCATTCATATCGACGATGTTTACCGTTTGACAAATTTTGTACTTCATTGAGCTTTCCTCCTCAGGCCTGAAGGCTCACGATACTCCAGACCCACTTTTTTCCTTTATCATACGACATTTCGGCGGTTTCTTCCACAATTTCTGCATCATGAACTCCAAATACCACGACTTAAGTCATGGCATATTGCCAGCCCCCTGGAATCCGTTGGAATATTGCCGATCCGCGCCAGACATATCGCACCTAACCCGGCCACGCTACATACAATGCACCATCAAGCGGCAGGAGATGAACGCATATGAGCAAGAACAAAAAGGCCAAAAAAAACACCCCGGTCAGCTCCATCGACAAAAACCAGTACAACATGAAGGTCGTACTGTCTGATGTCTGTGCCCGGTGCCGCAAGTGCGAGCGCGGCATCCGCTACCTGGAGAAGATGTCCGAACCCGGAGCAGTCGGGAAGGGAGTCCCCTGTATCCTGACCAGGGGGAAGGCGTATACGTGACCGGTTGCAGGAAACGGTCCGCTCCGAGCTAGCCGGATACCGTCGCTGTCGTTTCCTGCAATCTGAATGTCAGCTTGAACGAGGTTTTCTCCGGTGAAGAGTCGCAGGAGATGTCTCCCTTGTTCTTGCGCATAATTCGCCTGCATATCGCCAGGCCAAGACCGGTTCCCTCCACCTTGTCTGTGACGAAGGGCTCGAACAGAGATTCCATAATCTCCTGACGAATGACCGGACCGTTATTGGAGATCTCAATCACATAGCCGCCATGCTCCATGAATCCTCGTATGGACATCTCCTTGCTGAGCTTAACGGCGCATAGCGCGTCGAGTCCATTATTGATCACATTGGATATGACCTGCTGCACAGCCACCTTCTGAATACATAGCACGGCCGAATCTTCTATCCGGACGGCCAGACGCACATTCTCGCTGACGAATCTCGGCTGCAGCAGCGAAATCACCGAATCCAGCAGCTGCTCCGCCGTTAAGGCGATACTCGCTTCCTCCGCTACCCGCTTTTTGGAAAAACTCAAAAATCCGGTGATCTGCATATTGATATTCTCGAATTCGCTTTCAACAATCGATAGATATTGCAGGGTCTTGTCCCGTGTCTCCTCGGGAAGCTGCTGGCGGATCAGCTTAAGAAAGCCCAGAATCGAAGTCAGCGGATTCCGGATCTCGTGAGCCATGCTGGCAGCCATTTTGCCGATCAGGTTCAGACGGTCGTCATGAAGCTGTGTGATGGCCTCCTTATGATCCTCCAATTGAGTGGTCGTTCGCGATACATATTCCTCGGCGACCTTCACCGTGAATTGCTCAATCCGGTCCAGTACAGCCGAAAGAAACGAAATGGTGCCGCTGCCGTGCCTGACCTCGGGCTCTTCTTCGAATATCTGAAAAATAGAGGCTCTCCATAAGCCCTTGCATGTAAAAATATGCTCGAATGGAATTCCATTATCAATGATCTTTTGCGTCCAGGGGCTGATCATATGCCGGATGGAATGCTCCTGCAGAGGAATTCCTAAGTCACACATGTAGTCGAAAAACACAGTTGGGCTGCCGGTAAACATATCTCTCTGATAAAAGGACGGAAACTCTCCCGTCACCAGCCTGGTCCATAGCCCGATAATCTCTGTCCGGCGCCGTTTCAGAATGCTGAGCTCCAACTCGTAGTTCATGACATGTTCCACCTTGATTGGAATAAAGTGATGGTTTACGATTTCGACAACTGCCGCCCATATTCCTCCGAGACTAAAGGCCTAAGATGATCGGGGAGATGCTCGCAGGTCATCTATCTAAGAGAAACACAAGCAAAAAAGCTTCCAAGTCCCCCGTTATCCAAACAGGGCGGAAGCTTCTTCGTTCTCTGCACCCGGCAAGAGGCTCGGGTATGAACCCAGCGGGCTAGATATGTCCTTCTCCCAGGTTTTCGCGTTCCAGGACCTCTCCTGCCTCCTTCGGCCGGACAAGCGGCGTTCGCAAATAATAGAAGGCGATGAATGCGAGCATAGCTGCGCTCAGCCATACGGTGACCGAAGCGTAATAGCGGCTTGCCACCCAGCCTCCGATCAGCGGGCCCACCATCACCCCGATGCCCTCGATGCTGGACAGCACGCCCCAGCCCATTCCCTTCTGGTCGGGCGGTACGAAGTATGACATCAGAGCGTTCCAGGCGGGCAGCACAGCTGCATAGGAGCCGCCCAGCAGCGCGGCCATCAGCATGGTGGCATATAGATGATTCGCTGACAGCAGCAGGCCGATCAGCCCGAGAGCGAGGGCGCTGAACCCGCCTACAAGAAACCATTTGCGGCCCCAACGGTCGGACAATCTCCCCATGGGGATCAGGCAGAGCGTGGTCACCACGCCCCCGGCGATCAGAACGAGCGAATACTGCGAGTAGCTGAGCCCGAGATGCTGTCTGGCCAGTGTCGGCAGGATCGGCACCAGCAGCCCGGCTGCCGCGGTCTGCAGAATCATTCCCGGCACTAGCGGCTTCATCGCCACCAGCTTCCACCGGAGCTGGGCCCATTGCTCGCCGAGGGTTTGGGTCTGGATGGGCTTCAAGGTTGCATTCCAGCTAAGCGCAATGAGCCAGCCTGCGGCGAAGATGACTGCCAGCACCCAGAAGGTAAGCCGGTACCCGTAATCGATGACGAAATTGACGGCTACCGGGCCAATGCCCAGACTCGCCAGCCATACCGTATAGATCGTGCCCATCTGCGAGCCGCGCTGACCCTCATGAATCGAGCTTAGACAGATCAGCCAGATCGGCGATACGCCTAGTCCTATAAGCGCTGCCCCGGAGATCAGCATCCAGGGCTGCTGGCTGAAGAACGCCATGCCCAGTCCGATAAACGCGATGGCCAGCGAAACATGAAGGATCGCCTGCGGAGCGAACCGGTCCAGCAAATATCCGGCAACCGCCTTGACCGCCGTATCGGCTATATAATGCACAGACACGGCAAGGCCGACTGCCGCCACCGAAATGCCCAGATGATCGGCTGCATAAGCAGGCAAAAAAGAAATAACGAAGGCGCTTCGGACCACCTCCGTAAAAAATAAAATCATCGCTAACCGGATAAAGGATGATGTAGATAAGGACCGTTCTCTAGGTTCCATGCAAACCCCCATCCACCAGTTCTAAGGCGCTTCTGCCTTGCCATCCTTGGGGCAGCGCGCGGGCCGGAAGCATCCGGAGCACATCCTGCACGATGCGCTCGGAGGCATAGCTGGCCTGCAGGGCGCTGGCCTTCTCCCTGACCTGACTGCGAAGTCCCTCGTCGTTCAGGACGATTTCTACATAGCGGACCAGCTCGGGAATCTCGTTAGCGATAAACGCAACGCCCTGGTCGGACAGAAAGCCTGCATTCTCCTTCTCCTGCCCCGGAAAAGGCTTGAACACGACTATGGGAACGTTGACATGAATCGCTTCCGACAGCGTTATACCGCCTGCCTTGGTAATCACACAGGAAGAAGCATTCATCAGTTCGTGTATATGATCGACAAAGCCATGTAGATGCAGGCGCGATTCTCCGGCAAAGGAGGCTTCCAATTCCGACTGCAGCCGCTGGTTCTTACCGCAGACGACGTTGATTCGTACATCAGGAAGCTCTAGCAGCTGTTCCGTAATCTTCTTCATATCTCTCAGCACGCCATAAGCGCCGGCCATGATCAGAATGGAATGCTGCGGCTCGCCCGTAGTCACAGATTCCGTCATGTAGAATGTGTCGCGGATCGGAATCCCGCTTACCGTAATGATCTGCTCCGGCACTCCACGTTCGACCATCGACTGGCGCAGCTGCTCTGTCGCTACGAAGAACCGGTCAGGCATGGAATAGATCCAGCGGTTATGCAGCACGAAGTCCGTCAGGATGGTACAGGTAGGAATCAGGATGCCGCGGCGCTTCAGCTGATCTGAAATCCCTCCGAACGGAAACGTGCTGATAAGCAGATCCGGCTGCTCTTGCATGATAACGTTCATGAGCTTCTGGATACCCAGCGCATTCAGACACCGTGCGAGCAGGCTCTCCCGTCTCAGATTGCGCGTCATATAGTAGCTCCAGCCGTAGTAGTCCAGACCGTAAGCTGATAACGCACCGCTATTCATATACAGGAACCGCGTAACTTTATTCATCAAGGGATGAGCTTCCTCGAACAGGTCGATCACACGTACGCCGGGAAAGCCGTACTTCTCAAATTTTTGCTGAAGCACCCGGGACACCTGCAGGTGCCCGTCACCATAGCTGGCCGTAAGAATCAATAGGTTGCGGAGCTTGTGCATAGCCTGACACACCTTTCTACGGTTGCGCGATGTAGCGGCTCATAAGTTCCTTGCGGGATATGGCGATAATCTTCGGCACGAGCAGCTCGGACTTCAGCTTCAGCCGCTCTTTGCCTTGAGGATGAACCATATAAAGCAGAAAGCGCAAATACAGGCGGGTCGCGAAAGAAAATGCGCCCTTGGGCAGGTCGAGTACGGTAAAGCCCAGCTTCTTGGTACCGCGATGAATAATGCTGATGCCATACAGACCCTTGACATCCTTATATGCGGGATCGGTCTGCAGCAGCCGGATGATCTGCGGCATCAGCAGCTCCGTGCGCCTTACCAGTTGAATAGCCAGGTGTACGGAGCTGCTGGAGGTTGCTCCAAGCCGGTACAGCAGATTATTATCCAGGTGCAGCTCAGCGATGCGGTCCCCCTGCTGGATTTGCTCGCCATCGGTCAGTAGAATGGCCTGCTTCCCCCGATACTCGGTAATGCGAAGCTGCAGCAGCGTATTAGCCGCATCCACCGGCTTCACCTGCATGACCTTCACGAAGCTGCGTTCCCAGCACATCCATACCTTGACCAGCATGCGCTTGGTAAAGCGGACGACCGATGGACTGACGGTCAGCTCATCGATCCTGACGTAGCGATAGCTCTGCGGACTCAGCTCGCCGAAGACCTCTTCGAGTGCCTGCAGCATATGCCCCGGAGCATCCTTGTCAGCTCCGAACGTATCTCCGCTATCATGCAGCAGCACGATGGACCCTTCGCGAATCTGCTTCAGCAGCACCGACTTCATGCGCTCCTTGCCAACGTTACTGCGCCAATCCTGAACCATCACCGACCAGAGCACAATCGTGTACCGCTTGCGCAGGAGGTAATCGCACAGGTTGATAATCCCCCAGGGCGGGCGGTAGTAAACGGGACGTACTCCGGTAATCGACTCGATAATGCCCGCAGACCGTTCGACCTGACGACGGGATACCGACCAGGGCAGCATCAGCCAGTTGGACCGGTGATTGTAATTATGAACACCGATCAGATGCCCCTCCTGGTGAATGCGGAGAATAAGCTCCGGATGAGCCTCCGCCTTAGACCCGAGCACGAAAAAAGTCCCCTTCACCCCATACTTGCCGAGCAGCTCCAGCAGCTGCGGCGTGTAGACCGGATCGGGTCCGTCATCGAACGTAAAAGCAATTTCTCTGGCTCCGCTCCCCCGGCGGAACACCCCGATACCGAACATCCGGGTCAAGATCCATGGCAGAACGGTGTACAAAACGATGACAAGCATTACAGTAAGCACAAATTTCTTCTCCATGGCGGTACCTCCTGAAAACAGCCTTCCCCGTTCCGCAGGAATATATTGCTGCTTCAAGCATTCGCATACAAAGCTTGTCGGCGTTCCTGCCAAACCGGGCCCTGATAATCACGGGCCGTACCTAGAATCGAAAAGAGCGCATGCACAGCCCCTTCTTTCATGGTACCTAGCTTTGCCATATTTTTCAACGCCAATAAGGAGTTTTTATCGGTTAATAAATGAATCAGCCGCTCGCGCAGCTGCTCAGCGTTCTTCGCTTCCATCGCTGCGCCCATTTTCAGTAAATATGACGCGTTTTCCTGCTCTTGGCCGGGGATCGGTTTGTACAGCAGCATCGGCAGCTCCATCGCCAAAGCCTCGGAGACGGTGAGTCCCCCGGGCTTCGTCACGATCAAGTCGGCTACAGCCATCAGTTCATGGATGTGGTCGACAAAGCCCACCACGGTTACGCGATGCGGCATGTCCCGGAATTCCTCCTCCAGCTGCAGACGCAGCTTCTCATTGCGTCCGCAGATCAGGATGTAGCGGGCAGGCGCTTCCAGCTGCTGCGTTTTGATTAGTGTAATAAGCTCCTTGCCAATCAGACCATGTCCGCCGCCCATCACCAGTACGGTAGGCAACCCGTCCTTAAGTCCGTAGCGTGCCCGCAGCGTGTCGCGGTCCGGACTTTGACAGAAGGACAGGCGGATCGGGATACCCGTGACCCGGATCGTACCGGGAGCCACCCCATAACGCAGCAGAGCGCTGCGGACATGCTCGGAGCCGACCAGGTAGCTGTCCGTATACGGATGAACCCAGTAGCTGTGATCGGTGTAATCGGTCATCACGGTGACCGTCGGCAGCTCGGTCATCCCATGCGCCTTCAACAACGACATCGCCGCCGCCGCGGACGGGAACGTGCTGACTACGACCGTCGGCTGCACGTCCTCCAGCAGCTTCAGCATCCGGGTGATGCTGAAGGATTTGATGCGTTTGAACAGATTAGACATCGTATTCGGATTGCGTGTCTTGCGATACAAATAGCCGTACATGCTGGGCAGGCTCTTCACCCATTGCATATAGCAAAACTTGCCGACCCCGTGCAGATACGGGTGGGTCCATTCCAGAAAATCTACAGTCACGACCTCCACATCCGGCCGAATCACACGCGCAGCCTCCAGTATAGCCTTAGCCGCCTGATTATGTCCGTCTCCCAAAGCGCCGGTCAGCAGCAGAATTTTAGGTTTTTGAATCCCATTCACAGCAAGTCCCCTCTTTCATTTCTACGCTCATTCGGCCGATGTGGTTTACCTTCTCTCTATAAGGTACTGTTTTATGAGCCGAGAAAGTACAGACCCGCGAACTGTTTTGCTCCTGGACCTAAGTCGGGTTGTGTCGGATACCCTAGCAGCGCGGGATAACTAACAATTGGGCGAGGTTCCCGAAAGGTCGGTTGCTTTGGGAATCTGACGCATACTGTGAGCCCGAGCAGCCACAGGCATCAGGAGCGCTTCGAGCGATCCCCCATTCTAGTGCAACCGCAGAGTGAATTCTTGCCTTGTGCAGCACGGGCTTGCGACCTGGACCAGCCCGGCGGCACGCACCACGTGAACACTGGCGGCGGCCTGAGCGAAATCTTGAATTCTCTGTATCCCCGTCATGCAAGTACGAAAAAGACTCCTTCACAGAGAAGAAGTCTTTAGGGCTTGCTTGTATAGGGGCCTACCGGGCTGCGCCGTTCCAGGAGAAGCCAACGCCCTCAAGGAAGGCACGGGCAATCGCCATGTGACCGGTCAGGTCCGGATGCACGCGGTCCCAGGCTAGCGCAGCCGGGTAGCGGTGGGCCAGAAGCGGCTCCAGCGCAGCCTGGACATCAATTAGAACCGTACCATGCTTTGCAGCGGCTTCCTTGATTACTTGTCCATACTGGTCCATCGCCTGACGCATCGCATCCTCCGGATTCGGCTCGATATAGAAAGGCGTCATGAGGATGATACCTTTCACCTGGGGCTTAGTCACTTGGATCAATGCCTCCAGCGTATCGCGGTATTCCTCCAGGTACACATGTGATTCTGTAATCTGAGGCTGGTCGAACTGACGCCACACATCATTGATGCCGATCATAATGGATACCCAATCCGGCTTGAGATCCAGCACATCCGTCTCCCATCTGTCCTGCAGATCGCGGACGGTATTGCCCGATATGCCCGTATTGATGAGCCTCAGCTTCAGCTCTGGATACGTCGATTGCAGCAGCGCGTTGATTGCCGAAACGTATCCGGTGCCGTACGCATCGTTGCGGCCTTCCCCATACGGACGTTTGCGGCCGCAATCCGTAATGGAATCTCCGATCAGGACAAGCTTGTCTTCTTGGGCAAATAGCAATTGGACCCTCTCCCTTTTTGCAACCGTTTACCTCGCATATTGTACACCTGTGCTTCACAGCATTCAAGCGAAAAATACGTCTGGCTTGCCAGGGAAAATAGGTAGGAAACCGCCGATAGGATAAGGGTATCTATGGAAAAAACTTATTCAGGCGCTATAGGGATGACCATATTCCAGGTTTCAGTAGCATGCCGGAAGCCGCCGGGGCCGTCCGCCGTCGCGGCAAATAAATGGGTCGGCCTGCCGTCCTGGAACAGCAGGAACGGCCGCTCCAGCTGGCCCATCCGGCGCGTGACTCCGTCCTCCCACAGAATATCTCGGGAATAAGCCTTCGGCCTGTCCGACAGATGCCAAGCCAGGCCGTCGGGAGATAAGGCATGAATACCGCCATGCTTCTCTCCGCATAGATGGCCGTCCATATCCTTGGCGATCATCTCATACTGCAGCCCGTTGTTCCATACGAAAGGGTCCTCGATATGGAACCGTTCCGGCTGGAAAACAGGCTCCTCCATCAAGCGGCGGTAAGGTCCCTCGGCCTGATCGGCCCAAGCTGCGCCGATCGTCATCTGCCCGTGCTCACGCCCTACGTAGGCCCGGGCTTTGTAGATCAGCAGCACCGACCCGTCCGGGTTCACGCAAGGGGCCGGATTGGACGTAAGGTAGCTGTCGAACTTGCCGGGTCGCGTCTCCAGGATCGGCTTGTCCGGACGGCTCCAGGGACCGAATACCGATGAAGCTGTGGCAATGCCGACACGCTTGCCCGCACGGGCCACGATGCAGCGCGGGTCGTCCAAGCCAAATGCTTCCACAGGCGAAACCTCCGGCAGCGGATGCGTAGAGCCCATATAATACAGCACATACCGGCCGTTCTGCTTCGTAATATGCGGGTTATGCGCGCTGCAACCGTCCCAATAGGCCGGACTTCGTGCCCCTAGCACGACCTCCTCGAACCGGTACGGTCCTTCCGGGGTATCGGAAGATGCGCGGACAATCTCCGAGGCGACCAGCCAGCCCGGATGCATCGGCAGATGCTTGGGCCAACGGGAGGCGAACATATGGAAGCGGCCGTCCTCTCCACGGATGACGGAGCCGCACCATACCCAGTAGCCTTCCATGCGGAATCCGCCCTGTAGGGGAGCAGGGAGCAGACGATCCGCCAAGCTTGCGTTGCTCGTCACTTCTCTTCGCCCCCTTCCGCTTCGTTGATAGGCTCCAGCCTGTAAGCCAGGCCAGGCTTGGCTTGCCAGGCGAGCAGGTACTCTCCCGATGCCGCTTCCTGCACGGACAGGCTTCCCGTATCTGCATCCGAAGCTTTCGCCGATCCTTCCCCACTTCCGTACCCAGCATAGGTGTCAGCTACAGAAGCGGACACGATGCGCAGCGGCACGGCGCTCCGTATACGGCATCGCCCTGTCAGATTCGCGACAATATCCGCCTGCGTTAGCGTGCCGTCTCTCCAGCGCATGTCGACGGTAAAGCCTCCCCTGGCCCGAAGCCCGGATACGCTTCCCTGATCCCAGGCCCCGGGCAGCGCAGGCAGCAGATGCAGCTCTTCCTGATGGCTCTGCAGCAGCATCTCGGCCATCCCGGCCGTCCCTCCGAAGTTCCCGTCGATCTGGAAGGGCGGATGCGCGTCGAACAGATTCGGATACGTGGAGTGGCTGAGCAGCCGCCTCACGTACGTATAGGCCTGCTCTCCGTCGCCGAGCCGGGCAAACATATTGACGATCCAGGCGCAGCTCCAGCCGGTATGCCCGCCTCCGTGAGCCAGCCGCTCCAGCAAGGTCGTGCGGGCGGCTGCAGCCAGCTCAGGTGTCCTTCTCGGATCGATACCCGTGCCCGGATGAAGGGCAAATAAATGCGAGATATGCCGGTGGCCCCGGTCGGCTTCCTCATACTCCTCCAGCCACTCCAGCAGCTGCCCTCGGCTGCCGATCTCCACCTCAGGCAGCTTGGTCCGTGCGGTCTCCAGACGTGCTGCGAAATCATCATCGCCGCCAAGCAGCGCCGCGCTCCGGCAGCAAGCTCCGAACAGCTCCCGGACGATCTGGGTGTCCATGGACGGTCCCATGCACATCGCCCCCTGCTCGCCGCTCGGAAGCACGTACGTATTCTCCGGCGACAGCGACGGACCCGTGACAAGCCGGCCGTCCGGCAGCTCCGTCATATAATTCAGGAAGAAAACCGCCGCTTCCCGGAGCACTGGATACGCCCGCTCCGCGAGGAATTTCGGATCCCCGGTAAACAAGAAGCGCTCCCACAGATGCAGGCTGAGCCATGCCCCTCCCATCGGCCACAGCACGCTCGTCGGCAGAATGCCCTCCGGCCGCGTTTCGCCCCACAGATTGGTGTTATGATGCGCGACGAAGCCTTCGCAGCCGTACAGCTTGCGGGCCGTTTCCCGCCCATGGGGACGCATCCGGTCCAGCAGGTCGAACAAAGGCTCATGGCATTCCGACAGACCGCATACCTCCGCAGGCCAATAGTTCATCTGCGTATTCACATTGATGGTGTATTTCGACTCCCACGGAGGTGTAAAGGAATCATTCCACAGCCCCTGCAGGTTCGCAGGCAGGCTTCCCGGTCGTGATGAGGCAATCAGCAGATAGCGGCCATACTGAAAATATAACTGTTCCAGTCCAAGATCTGGCTTTCCCTGCCGCATAAGCTCCAGCCGCTCATCGGTGGGCAAATCCTCAGCACCTGAAGCATCTGAAGCATCTGATGCACCTGAAGCGCCTCCAGCGTTTCCAGCCTCTCGGCCCAGCTCAAGCCGCACCCTCCCGTACAGTGCCGAAGCATCCGCTACATGCCTGGCGCGCAGCTCCGCATAGGGGATAGCCGCCGCTCGCTCCAGCCGCCCGACTACCGCAGACTGCGGGTCGCTCTCGCGAAAGGTGCTCGCCGCCGCCAGCAGCAGCGTCACCCGGGTAGCCCCTTCGATCTGGATAAAGTCACCAAGCATACGGACGACCCCATCCTCCGCCACCGCCTGAACCGCACAACAGAAGTCCACGCCGTTCCGGCCGCACTCGCCGTTCATCAGGATGCGGTCCGTGCCGTCCGCGCGGGTGTCGCCTTCGTACGGACGACGGTTCAGATTAACGCCTAGTCTCAGTCTGCCCGGCTCGCTGCAGGTCAGCCGAACGACCAGCATCTGATCCGGCTCGCTGCTGAAATACTCCCGGCGGTAGACCGCCCCGCCCGCTTCATACGAGACCTCGGCCACGGCCTCATCCAGCCGCAGCTGACGGTGGTAGCGATCCGCCTGCGCCAGCTGTCCGTGATGGAATAGCCTCAGATCGCCTAACGGCTGATAGGGGGCAAAATATTTGGGCGTGGAGAACACGCCCATCCGAGCCAGCTCGGTCGCTTCACTCAGGCGTCCCTCCAGCAGCAGAGAGCGAACCTCCGGCAGCACGGCAGCCGCGTCCGGATTCTCTCCGCTGCGCGGTCCGCCATACCAGATCGTATCCTCATTGAGTCCGATCCGCTCCTCCTTCACCTGACCGAAAATCATTGCCCCCAGCCGCCCGTTGCCCAGAGGCAGTGCTTCCGTCCATACGGAGGCCGGCTTGCGATACCATAGGCTGTTCCGATCTGACATCGGTTCTCCACTCATCGTCTGTCCTCCTTCTGACATGTATGTTAAAGCTCTTTGTCCCTTCAGGTTTTCGCTTAAAGAGACAGCAGCTCCAGTCTTTTCATCTGCACGCATGCCTGTACAACGTCCGGCTCCCAAACTAAACGAAGCCTGTAAGAAGCTCCACCCTCCAGGCCGATCTCTCCCGCCAAGGCAGCTACGAATTGCTCCTTGCTCTCTGTAGTCCTCACCGGCACACGGAACATTTGGGCAGCAGCCTTCACGTCGGCATCTGTGTTCTCGACTCCACCATTCCCCTGCCTAACCACGCTCACGACGAAGGTTCCCAGGCCCACTTCCTCCTGCTGACTCTCCATCTGCATAGCAGCGGAAGAGGCTGTATCGTCTCCGGCTTCAACAGGACTCTTAGCCTCATTGACCGGCTCCGCGCCATAGACAACCGACAAAGCGAACTGTCCGGGCTCATTCGTCCGGAACGTCCATTCTGCTGCATCATCGGCGCTGCTCCAGCCGAGGAGGTTATCCCGGCCTACCTTGCCCGTATCGTAACGAAGCGTCGGACCTGCGATCTCCGCGTCGAAAGCCCCGAACCGGTTCGGATACGTTCCAGCCGACAAGAGCGAGACGTCCGTCGCCTCTAGGCGGCCGTTCTCCGTCTCGCATTCCACCACAAGCACGGATACATCGCCATCTGGAGCCGAAGCCGGAACACGCAGCCTCACATCGTCTGCGCTCACCCGTTCCACGACAAGCGGCCGGCGCTCAGGGTCCGCCAGCAAATACGCTGTCTTCACCGGACTACGCAGCCCTGGGACAAGCAGCTGGCCGTCCTCTGGCCACTCGAACACATGGGCATACAAAGTCCCGCCCTTGACTGTGCACCGCCCCCATGGAGGGATGCCGACAGGACTTTGCTCCGTACCGTGTATCGCTTCCCCGTTCACCTTCATCCACCGGGCCAGCTGGACCATCAGGTTCAGCGATGCCGGATCCCATGCCCCGTCGCCCATCGGACCAACATTGATCAGAAAGTTGCCGCCTCGGCTTACCACATCGATCATCTGGGTCAAGATGGTGCCGATCGGCTTCCACTGATCATCCGTCTTCTTATACCCCCAGGAATCATTCAGCGTGACAATCGACTCCCAATCCCGGCGCGGAGGGCGGGCATAGGGCTGATTGTCGGCCGTATTGCCGTAATCGCCCATCGGCTCCAGCCATACGCGCCGATTTACCAGACAATCCGGCTGCACGCCGTAGACCTGCTCCAGGAACGCTTCTCCCTGCTGCTCGGTCAGCTTATGCCCGCAGTCGAACCACATGACCCCGACAGGGCCGTACTTCTCCAGCAGCTCCTTCACCTGCGGCAGCGCCCGCTCCTGCAAGTACCGCTCGTAGCGCCTGCGCTTGTCCTCGTCGCTCACCCAGGAGGCGACCTCATCGTACGCCCCGATATTGCCCAGGTAATCCCAAGTATTTCCTTGGGAATCCGGATGATGCCAATCCATCGCATGGGAATAGTAGATGCCCAGCTTCACATCCTGCTCGCGACACTCATCGGCCAGTTCGCGCAGCGGATCGCGCCCGAACGGTGTCCGGCGTACGATGTTATAGTCCGACACGTCCGAGTCGTACATGGCAAAGCCGTCGTGATGCTTGGCCGTGAAGACGAGATACTCCAGCCCCGCCTCCTTGGCGGCACGCACCCAAGCCTTCGCATCGAACCGTTCGGCGGTAAACTCTCCGGCAATACCGGCATATTCCGCATCCGGGATGCGGGCACGCAGCATCAGATGCTCCGCGTACGAGCCCTTCACTTCCTCGCCTTTCCAGATCCCCGCAGGCAGCGAATACAAGCCCCAGTGAATAAATAGTCCGACGCGCGCCTCGCGCCACCAGGCCATTTTGGCGTCTTGTGCCTGCATGGCCTTATGCCGCTGTCGGTCTTCAGCCTGAAGCCCTGCCTGAGATCTTCCTGCGGAAGTTCGGGCATCATCCATCAAATCCTCTTGCTCGTTCATCCGTATCCACTCCTTGCAGCTCTTGACGTTTATCTTGTTTCTCCCGCTTCTCATCCAGACGAGGCATCCTCATGATCATTCTCGTGCCCTTGTCCTCCTGGCTTTCGATGCTCAGCCCATATTGATCCCCGTATACCATCTGAATACGGCGATGCACATTCACCACTCCGATGCCGCCCGCTTTCCCTTGTGGGGAGACGTCAGCCAGCCGGTTGGCGCTTAGCTTCTCCCGGAGCTGCGCCAGCGCCTCTTCTTCAATCCCGGCTCCGTTATCCTCGACACTGATCCAGAACATATCCCCATCCATGCCGCCATCGATGCGGATGTAGTGATAATCCTCAATCCCGTCGGGAAAGGCATGCTGGAACACGTTCTCCACCAGCGGCTGCATGGTCAGCCGGACCATATGATGCAGCAGAAATTCCGGGGGCACGACGACATCGAGCTCGAACTCCCGGCCGATCCGGTGCTGCAGGACGACGATGAACAGCATCACATGCTTAAGCTCATTGGCTACCGTAATTTCCTCCAGATTCGTCTGCACCGAGTAGCGCAGCATATAAGCGAGCGCCTTGACGATCTCGGATATTTCCTTGGAATCGCGCACGAAAGCATAGCACACGATCGTCTCCAGCGTGTTGTACAGGAAGTGCGGATTGATCTGAAGCTGCAGCGACTGGAATTCCGCCTTCTGCCTCTCCAGCCGGTTCTCCTGATCGCGCAGCTCCGCCTGGTACACCTTGTCCACCAGCTCCGAGAGACGGCCCACCATCGTATTGTAGCGCTTCATCAGCTCGGCGATTTCGTCGCGGTGCTCGGGAACGGGGATGATGGCCCAGTTCCCCTTCTCCGTCTCCCGCATCGCCTCCTTCAGCTCCTGGAGCGGCCGTGTAATGGAGATGCCGAAGCGCCGGGCCAGCCATAGCGACAAGGCCAGTGTCAGCGCCCCAACAACGATTGTCGAGGTGCGGATCGTCTGCACCGGACCTTGCAGCTCGTCCAGCGGCATGGAGATCACAAGCCGCCAACCGCCGAAGGACGACCGCCGGCTCATATACATCCGCTCGGCTCCCCCCTCCCCGGAGACGAAAGCCTCATTCCCAGCCTGCAGCACCTGCTCCTTCAGCTTGGGCGACAGCTTCGATCCAACCAGCCCCCGGTCAGGGTGATAGACAAAGGTGCCTTCCTCGTCGGCAATAAAGAAGTAGCCATTGTCACCCAGATCCATTCCCTTCCACAAGCTCGACAACTCCGCCGAGCGCAGCTCAATGGCGAGCACCCCCCGGTTATTCGGGGAAGAGAGCCCCCGGATTTGCCTGACAAGCGTAAGCGTCTTGTTCTGCTGGTCGGGCAGAATGCTCCGGTTCAGGATCGCCAGCGAGCCGTCGGGCTTCGACGCCTGCTTGTACATCTCAGCGTATTTCCGGGTTTCTTCCTGGGAGAACGAATAGCCCAGCGTATCGTTATAGAAGGTCAGCGCATTGCCCTCGAAGCTCATCAGATACACCGCCGCCACCTCCGGGTTGCGGATGAACACCGAATCGATGCTGCTTTCCTTGATCATTTTACGGTTTTCATAATACAGATAGCCCTTCTCATCCGCCGGCAGGTCCAGGAACCGCTTCATCTCGACATTCGAGAGCAGAGACACCATCGAGCGCTCGTAGGATTGCAGGTACAAGTCGGTGTGATGCACAGCATTGCCGGCAATTTGCGACATCTGCGTCTCGATCAGCTTATCGAGCTCCGACGAGGACATGTAGTAGGAAAACACGCCTACGCCCGTCATGGAGACGAAAATCACGATCAGGAAGGACAGCAGCAGCTTCGGGTAAAGTCCGGCCCTTTTCATTTGATCCCGAGCGAGCTGCGGTATTCGGACGGAGATACCCCGACGATTTTCTTGAAGGTTTTCGTAAAATGCGGATAATCGTCATAGCCGACCTCAGATGCCACATCAACGGTCCGCAGATGAGGGAAAGCGAGCAGCTCGCGCGCCTTCTCCATTCGGCGGTTGATGCGGTAGCTGACGAAATTCTCGTGAGTCAGCTTCTTGAACAGCGCGCTGAAATAGGTCGGAGTCAGTCCGACCATCTCGGCGACCTCCTTCAGCGTTATTTCCTGGGACAGGTGACTGTCGATATAGGCCTTCGCCTCCTGCATAGGGTCCTTGAAATTACCCTTGCGCGAGGCAGACAGCTCATCCGTGATCGATTGCAGGCAGGCCTCAAATTCCGCAAACAGCTCCGCCTTGCTCTGACCGCTCATCGCATAACGTCCCGTCGCCTTGATCGGACGGTTTTTCTCTTGAAAGCGCTTGTAAAGAAGGTCCATCGCATCATTCTGCTTGCTTCTCAGCTGCTGCGTATTGAGATGGGCGCAATCCTCTCTCCACTCCGCATGCATACGGCTCATCTCATCGCCCTGCAAGGACCAGATATGCTGCTCCATCCGCTCGATCCATTCCACATAGCGCGATACTGGCACATAGCCTTGAAGCTGCGCCTTCATCAGCTGATCGAGAGTTTCGTGCAGATCGGGCGCCGTCACAGGTTTGAGCAGGTAGTGCTTGACTCCGTAGGACAGGCATTTCTGGGCATAATCGAAATCATTGTAGCCCGAGATCACCACGGTCTGAATATGACTGTATCCCTGGTAGACATAGCGGCAAAGCTCCAGTCCATCCATCTTCGGCATCCGGATATCCGTCAGAATAATATCCGGCTCGTTCTCAGCGATTCGTTCCAAAGCCTCGGCACCGTTCGCGGCTGTCTCGATAGCATCGAACGCAGGCACATAATGTTCGGCCATCTTCAGCAGCCCCGTACGAATAATCGGTTCGTCATCCACGACTAGCAATCGCATGCTTTCGCCCCCTTGTGCTCTGATCTTACTACGCTGGCGTATGCCGGGCAATGGACGATACAGGCAACCGGGCACCGGCACGCTCGGCAACAATCGCCGGATGCGGACGGAACCCGGCCACAAGCTTCTAAACTATTTACGGTTTTCGAGGACGTTCACGCCTTCTTTCTTGGCGTACCGCTCGCTCGCTTCCTTCACAATGTCATTGCCGCCCTTGGACTTCCATTCCTCGACCACCTTCGGCCAGTCGGAGATCGGCTCCTTGCCGTAGATCATCTTGATCATATGATCGACGATAAGCTTGGGAGGCGTGTCGCTGCCTTGGGGCGCCAGATCCGGATAGGTCGCGAACGAAGTCAGGTCCGGCGTGAACATGACGCTGCCCAGTCCTTCCTTGCCCAGTACGTTATCGAAGGCCTTCATCAGATCCTGCCCGTCCTTGGTCATCTCCGAACGGACACGGTTGAAGCCGGCATCGCGGATGAACCACAGCGTATTGGAGCGGAAGATATCCTCATCGACCTCTTCCTTCGTTTTCGGCTGCTTGAAGTTGATCTTGCTGCCTTCCTTCGTGTAGTTCTCTCCTTCATTGCCGAAGCTGAAGAAGTTCTGGGCCTCGTCGCTCTGCATCCATTCCAGGAACTTGATGATGCCAATGGCCTTTTCCTTGCTGACCTTCTTGTTAATGAACGTGCTTGTCGTGACCGGGCTGTACAGCAGATGCCCGCCATAGCCCTCCGGCCCCTTCGGCGCCGGGATGATGTCGATTTTGACATCGGGCACGGACTCGACAATTTTCGTCCGGTAGTTAGTCAGGCCTTCCGCGTTGGCGCTCCACATACCGGCTTTGCCGGCTTGGATGTTTTTGCCGTAGTCTCCGCTGGAGATCGTAGCGAAATCCTTCGGAATAAGTCCCTCGTCAAACATCGTCTTGTACGTCTGCAGCGCTTTCATCATATTCTCGCTATCGAAGAATTTCGGCACAACCTGACCGTCCTTCACTTCGAACTGACTGCCGATCGCATCAAACGAACCGAAGAACGTATCCGCATACTTAAAGTTCTCACGCATCTGGTACGGATGCTCGACCCCCAGCTTCTTGAAGGCGCGCATCACATTCAGCAGCTCGTCCAGCGTCTTGGGCGCCTGGAGTCCGGCCTTCTCCAGCAGGTCCGTCCGGATGAACAGAGCCCTTCTGGACGGGTTGGACAGCCACGCCGGGATGCCATAAATCTTGCCTTGGTAGCTGGTCTCGGCCCAGGCTTCCTTCGGAATGTTTTTCAATAGGGTCGGCGCATACTCCTTGAGCAGATCGTCCAGCGGCATGTACAGGCCAGCTTCCACAGAACCCGCCATCGCCTTGCCGGTCGCCCCGCCTACTGTCTGGACCGCATCGGGAATGTCGTTGCCTGCGAACATAACGGCCATCTTCTGGTTGAACTCCTTATGCGGGATCAGCCGGATATCCATATCTACGTTCGCCAGCTGCTCCAGCTTTTTAACCCATTTATCTTCATTGATATTGGGCGAGCTCTCGGCATACGCGTTGCTCCCCGACGTGATTGAGATCGAGAATTTCGTTGGGCCCGCGGTAGCTGTTCCTCCCTGTGTGCCCCCTGTTTCCTGCGGAGCGCTGGAACAGCCGGCCGCCGACACGGCCAGTGTGCCGGCAAGTACGGAACTGACTATCTTTTTCATAGCATGGAGTCCCCCTCTATTAATCTGAGTGATGACCGGTCAGGTCGACAAAGAGCCTTTTGCTTAACGTGGCTTGATCCGGTGGGTTTTATGATAACGCGGCAGGCCAGATCATCCCATTGGGATTTTTACGTTCCTGCTGTGTTTTTTAGCGTTCTGTCCGTCAGGACTTGATCGAGCCGATCAACATCCCCTTGATGAAGAATCGCTGCAGGAACGGATACACCATCATGATGGGCAGCGCAGAGAATGCGATAACCGCCATCTTGACCCCTTCAGGCGACATCGCACCGAACACCTCGAATTGATCGGATGAGCCGAACTGGTCGGTGATGACGATCTCCCTGAGCCGCACCTGAAGCGGGTACAAGGTCCGGCTATTGATATAATACAGAGCGTTGGAGTATGCGTTCCACAGGGAGACGCCATAGAACAAGCCCATCGTCGCCATCGCCGGCTTGGAGAGCGGCAGTACGATGCTCCACATGATCCGCAGTTCCCCCGCTCCGTCCATCCGTCCGCAATCGATCAGCTCGTTAGGCAGATTCAGGAAGAAGGAGCGCATGACGAACAGATTATAAGCACTAATCGCCCCAGGAATGATCAAAACCCAGATGGTATCGATCATGTGCAGGTTTTTCAGCAGTAAATAGTTCGGAATCAGCGGCGCATGGAAGATCATCGTGACCAGCACAAGCATCAGCACATACTTGCGCCCGGCAAACTCCGGTCTGGACAGCGGATAAGCGAGCATGGAGGTAAACGCCAGGCTGATGAAGGTGCCGAAGGCCGTTACGAACACGCTGACGCCGAAGGACCGCCAAATGGATAAGTCATTCAGGATGATACGGTAATTCGCCAGCGTCGGTTCCACGGGCCACAGAAACACACTTCCGCTATTGATGGCCTTATCGGCGCTGAGCGATAGAGAGATGACATGGAGAACGGGAAACACCATCGCGCAGGCCAGCAGTGTCATCACCAGATAGTTTGTATAATCGAACCACGTATTTGTCTTGGTATGCATCGCTTCTCACCGCCTCCTAGTAAAGACCCTGATCGGTCACCCGGCGGCTGAGCGTATTGCCGATGACGATCAGAATAAGCCCGACGACCGACTTGAACAGTCCGATCGCGGTCGTATAGCTGTACTGCCGCTCCTGTAAGCCCGCCCGGTAAATATACGTATCGAGAATATCTCCGTTGACAGCATTCAGCGGGTTCAGGAACACATATACGCGCTCGAAGCCGAAGTCCAGGAAATTGCCGATATGCAGCAGGAACAGAATGACGATGGTCGGCAGGATGCAGGGAATCGTGATCGACAGCGTCTGCCGCAAGCGGCCCGCTCCGTCTATTCGCGCCGCCTCGTACAGCTCCGGGTTGATTCCGGCCAGCGCCGCCAGATACACAATCGTTCCCCAGCCGCTATCCTTCCAGACGCCTGCGCTAACGAGGATCGTGCGGATGTACGAATCCTCACCTAGGAAGTAAACGGACTCGATACCGAACAGATTCAGTATATGATTGACAACCCCGGTCGTCGGTGAGAGGATGCCGACCGCAATTCCCCCGATAATAACCCAGGACAGAAAGTGCGGGACATAGATGACCGTCTGCACGATCCGCTTGTACATCGCCAGGCGCATCTCGTTGAGCAGCAGCGCTAGGAGGATGGGGACAGGGAAGGCAAAGACGAGATCATAGAGGCCGATCAGAATCGTATTGAAGAGAATATTCGTGAATTCCTCATACGCAAACATCCGTTTGAAATGGGCCAGTCCCACCCAAGGACTGCCAGTGATGCCCTTGAAGATGTTGTAGTTCTGGAAGGCCATCACCGAGCCGAATAATGGAATATATTTGAATACTACGAAATAGAAAATACCGGGTATCGAGATAAGGTAGATAGCCGGGTACTTCCTCATCAATCGCCAGACTTCTCTGGCCCGCGACGGGGACTTGACGGTGCTCCGGGCAGCTTGCTGCAGGTTGGCGGGCATGGGGCTTTCCTCCTTGTGTCGTAAGTTCTGCTCCTAGCTTACAACGCAAAAAGCGGGCCAACCATGGGGAAACTTGCATCCGAACTGTGTTTTCTTACGATTCGGATATCAAGTTTTCCAGATTGGTCCCGCTTTAGAGGGATCAGCCTTCCGTTATTAGCAAGCTTCCCATAGGGAAAGCTATCTTCCCTCCGGGTAAAGAAATGCCGCCCGGCTTATGCCTGAGCTCCCATCACGCGAAGCCATGCTTGCGACCGTATCCCCCTGCTTGATCGGCATCGTCCCCATAACAGGTATTCTTCCCGGTCTAGGTAATGGTTGGGCGCTTGTGTTGAAAGCGCTTATAACACTTCATCATTCTAGCAAATCTAGAGGCGGGCTGCGATGCACAATGTACAGAAAAAGTTGGACTAAATAAAGCTATTCAACGGGTGTCCGCAAAATACACAGGACCATCGTTAGAGGTGATTTTTCGATTACAAAATCAGAAAGGTGACGGCGAATGATCCAATCAGCTTCTTCAATAGGTCAGGCAGCGCGTTGTCTTTCCCCGGTTAGCCTTCTGAAGTGCTAGGCGGAACCATTCAGGTCTGCACCGCCTCGTGAAAGAGCTCATGGCGGCTGAGCGGCTTGCCTCCCTGCCGCAGAATCAGCTGGGCCTCACCTTTTCCCAGCATGGCCGTCACGGTACCGTCGCCCTCCAATCGGATGCCCGCATCAGGCCCTTCATCCGGTTGTCCCAAGGATAGTGCAAACAGAAACAAAACCCGCTCCATCTCATGAAAGTCGATGTCCCGGGTCGCCCCGCTATACAAGACTACATCCAGACCGATCACCCCATCCGCCTCCGTTCGCTCCAGACGGAACGGACCGAGACCACTGGCTTCCCCGTGCAGGAATTGCAGACGCATCTCCACATCCAACGCTTCGAATCGGACACAAGCCTCCCTTCCCTCCCGTACCGAGCATACTGGAGCCTGACGCTTGCTTCCGATCTCCAGACGGATGCGCAGGTCGGAAGCAGCGATCCGGCCGTCCGCCGGATCGAGATTCGGATGCGTGTCGCCTCCATCTAGCGCAAACCGGATGCCAAACAGTGCATTACCCTCCCGCTGCTCGCCGATATAGACAGCCGAGCAATAGTCGTATCCATCATGCAGCACGCGGAGCCTGACATAAGAGTGATCCGCCCCCGAGCTTCCGGCGAAGGCGAGCAGGTTCCGGCATTGGTTCCACATGATCCCGTGGTTGAAGGAGCCCAGCGTCCAGGACGGCGTCATATACGTATAGGCAGTCCTCGTGCGGAACTCCCCGGACTGCGGCAGTTCCCTCAGAAGCTCCCGTGTGCCTGGCTCGGTCAACAGCGGAAGCAGACGCTCGGGACAACGGATGCCGTTGCCGTACCACTCCAGCTCGTAATGCATCTTCTCCTCGTCCACGAAAGGGATGGTTCCTTCGCAAGCCATGTACAGGAAGGACAACCGGGACTCCTTAAGGAATGTATCGTATGATCTCGCATGCGGTCCGGCCCATTCCAGCGTGCCCGCGTGAAAATGCTCCGCTATCATCGTCCAGGTCAGCTCCAGCAGATCCCCGGCAAGCTGCAGACTCTCCTCATCGCTGACCTGAGCCACGAGTCCCGACAGCTCGACGATGCAGACAATCCCATAGGCTGGGCTGTTGTATTCCAGAAAGCTGCCTGACTGCATCGTATAGGCGTGAAGACGCTGCAGACGGGTGATGCCATAATTCCGGATACGTCCATCCTGCAGAACCTCTCCCCCGACCAAGGTCACGAAGGTTCCCATAATAGCGATATTGGTGTATTCGGGCCCGACGTTGCGCCGGATAATGGACTCGCAGCAATGCCTTACCGCATCAGCCACCAGTTCTCTCAGCTCCCCGGGCATGACTCCTCCATGGCGGATCAGAATCAGCAGCAGCCGCTTGCCGATAAAGTCGGCCCAGTTCCAGTCCGGCGGAGACATCTTGGCTAACGGTTCTTCCCAGAACCACGACCAGATGCCGTAGGTCGCCGACTCCGTGTTCTGATCCTGAAGCGAGATCACTTGCCGGATGATGGCATAGGCCCGCTCCCGGTATGCAGCGTCTCCCTCATCCAGCAGTCCCAGCGCATAGTCCGTCGTATCCCGGATCGGATAAGCAAACTCTGCCTGCTTGATGGTCGTATGATAGCCAGGGCTGGAGAAAGGCCGGCGCAGCATCCCGTTGTCCGGATTGTAGCTGTCATGCATGGAGGCCAGCACCCGCTGCAGATGCGGAAACCAGCGGCTGTCAGCAGGACGACCTTCCTTGCGGTTCATAACATTCATGGTGATATATGCTCCTTCCCAAGTACACTGGATGAAAGGTCGATGCAGCCTACCCGCAGGCAGTCCGCTTCATCGGCGAATATAAACGCAATCTTGCGGCTGTCCACGCTGAAAGACGGATGCGGATGCCCCGGATGATGCGGCCAGCGCTTCACCTCGCACAGCACCTCGGCTCTGCCTGTAGCCACCTCGGTCAGTACGATCTTGCTCGTATGATCGTCCGATTCCGTATCGGATACGAGCCATCGTCCATCCGGACTTGGAGCGGCATGCCAGTGTCGGTAGTCTCCGTTGATATTCCCGGATTCCGTTCCCTGCCTGTTGACATAACCTAGACCCTTAGGCGAAAGCGGACTGCTGCTGTACCGGACAAAGTATAGACGTTCCCCGTCGAACGACCAGGCTTCATGCCCGACATACTCGCCGAGCTCCCCGCCTTGCAACATGCGCTGATCGTACAGATTCCTCGGATTGCCGCCCAGAACGGACGTATCGGCCAGCCAGATCCGGTCCGGGATATCCTGCGTGCGGCCTTCATGCGCATAGAAAATCAGATGCGGATGCTCCGGGTTGACCATCGCATGATTGGCTACCTCGTAGGGAGCGGTAAAGCCGGGCGTGAGGGTAGCATGCACCTCGCCCGTCCGCACGTCCGCCCAGCCTATGGTCCACCGGTCATCCTGCTTCCAGTACAGACCTAGCGTCCGCCCGTCATTGGTGATGGACAGCGGCCCGCCGTACACTCTATCATCTCCTGCTGGTATCGTCAGCACGGTTTCTTGCGTTGTGAGATCAATCCCTCTGATCCCGCCATTCTTCAGGTAATACAGCCTATCATCCAAGGAAACGACTCCGCCTCCCCAGCTCGCATTTTCCTCCAGCAGCACGCTCTCTCCGCTCGTCAGGTCGTAGGAGACAAAGCTGCATAACATCGCATCCAGGGAGACGTCCGTGCTCAGGATCAAGCGGCTGCTATCCGGACGCCAGGTCATGGCCGTGAAGTAATGATGCGTCGTATGGCTGCCCTCGCGTCCGATCGACCTATAAGTCAGACCGGTGGAGGCGTCGGTGATCTGTTTCGTATCCAGCGTCATTGGAGCTGCTCCTTGTTCTTCTGGTACCACTCGTTCACCAGCTTCTCAACATTGTCTCCGCCAAGACGCTTCCACTCCTTGCGGATTTCCTCCATGCCTGCCTGCGCCGTCATCGAAGCGCCTCCCGTAATGACTTTGGCCTCGATCTGCTGGGCCAGCGGAGCAAAGGTCGCGATCAGCTGGCTGACCTCCGGAAGACTCGGACTATAAGCAATATCCCGGCGATACTTGTTCTTGAGAGCTACCTCCAGCGATTTGGATTTTTCCTTGGCGTAGGCTTGCGAGATATCGTCGGATGCGGCCATCACAGGAAACCATTCCGGCTTCGGCATGTACTGGTTCATCACCGCATACTCACCCGCATAGCTGACTTCCTTGCGGAACTTGTCGCTGTCTATCGTCTGAGGGACTTCGTTCACAAGCTTGTAATGCGTATTCTCTTCGCCTAATTTCAGTGGCTTCCAGCCCTTCTCCAGCACCCAGTCAAGGAAGTGAATGGACGCCTCGATCTTATCTTCCTTCATTCTGCTGTTGAAGGCCGTCAGAATACTCGGCGGGGTTTCCTGGTACAGGCCGTTCTTGCCATACTTGGAAGCTACCGGCTCCAGCGGAACCATCTGAGCCCCCGGCACATTTTTCATCAGATCGCGATAATCGTTCTCCATGTTCCAGGACCCCATGTAGATGCCTGATTTTCCCGTGGTCCAGAACTGGCGGGAGCGCTGGAAGTTCTTATCCGTGATGTATTCCTTATCGATCAAGCCCTCATCAAACAGCTGCTTCTGGAAAGCCAGAGAATCTCCAAAGCGGTCCATCGTTCTGCTGAATTGCAGCTTGCCGTCCTCCACGTACCACTGGTTCTCGCTCGTGAAGAACAACGCCCGGATGATAGCGACCGAATTGCCATGGAAGGCGATCGGCACCGTATCGGCCTTGCCGTTGCCATCGGGATCTCCGTCCCTGAATTTCCGTGCGACCTCCAGCAGCTCCTCTATCGTCGTCGGCGCTTTGAGCCCCAGCTTGTCGAGCCAGTCCTGCCGGATCCACATGGCATGATTCGCCACGGCATCCATGCCGCGCACACTTGAAACCGCATACATCTTACCCTCCATCGTCAGGTAAGATTTCAGCTCCGGATGCTCCTTGAGATAGTTTTTGTACGTGGTGCTGTACTTCTCGATATACGTATCGATCGGCTGGATAGCCCCTTGATTGGCGAGCTGGGCAATATAGTTCCGGTCGAATTCCCAGATCAGGTCCGGGGCCGTGCCGGAGGCGACGAGCGTATTGAGCTTGGTCTGCGCTTCATTGCGGGGGACGGGTACCCACTTGACGAGAGCCGGGGAGTTCTCGTTGATCCACTTGGTCCAGCGGTTGCTTTCATAGCTGCCTTCCTCCGCAGCAACCTGCCCGCGGTCGAAAATCGAGATGCTAATTTCTTTTTTCGGTCCGGCGGCGGAGCCTGCCGATGCTTGCGACGAAGGCTCTTGCGGATTAGCGGTGCAGGCTGCCAGCAGCGATGCCGACAAGCCGGTGACGAATAGCGATTTCATGGCCTTACCCGACTTAACCAATTGCTTCATCCCCTTTTACTTTGAATAAATGATGTATTCTATATCAAGGGCAGAGCTTAGTCTTCCCGATGATATCAGCCTTTGACCGAGCCGATCAATACGCCTTTGACAAAATGCTTCTGGAGAAACGGGTACACGCACAGAATAGGCGTGATCGCAATGACAACCGCGGCTGCCTTGATGCCTTCCGGCGTTAAGGTGACCTGAACGGCGCCCTCACTGCCGGCACCGCTGTCCAGCAGGCTCTGATCGACCTGCTTGATCATCTGATACAGCTTGAGCATCAAGGTCTGCAGATCGGATTTCGTAATGAACAGCATGACGTTGAAGTACGAGTTCCACCAGCTCACCGCATAGAACAAGGACAGCGCAGCCAGAATCGGCTTGCACAGAGGCATAATGATCTGCGCCAAAATTCTCCAGTTGCCCGCTCCGTCTATCGAAGCGGATTCCTCGATCTCATCGGGCAGTCCCTCCATGAAGGTCTTCATGACGAACATGTTGTAGGTGCTGATCAATCCGGGCAGCCAGAGCGCGAGGTACGAATCCATCAAACCCAGCGATTTGATCAGGATAAAGTTGGGAATCAGCCCGGAGACAAAGATCATCGTGAAGGTGATGAACATCAGCAGAGCCCCGCGTCCATACAGCCTTCTCCGGGACAACGGATAAGCGGCCAGTACGGTCATCACCATATTGAGCGCGGTGCCGATTCCCGTGACGATGACGGTATTACCCATGGCTTTGAGCAATTGTCCGTCCTGGAACAGCCTCCGGTAAGCCTCCACATTGAACTCCACGGGCCAGAGAAACACCTCCCCCGCCGTGATGGCCCGGCTGCTGCTGAAGGAGGCGGCAATCTCGTACCAGAAGGGATATAGCGTTATCAAAGACAGGACGCCCAGGAATACATAGTTCACCGAGGAGCCTGCCCATGCCCACCAGGGCGTTCTTGCTGAAGCCGTCCGCATCCTACCATAACCCCCTCTCGCCAAACGAACGGATCAGCCGGTTCACGCCGACGACCAGAATCAGGCCGATCAGCGATTGAAACAGTCCTAGAGCCGTCGTGTAGCTGTAATTCATGTTTTGCAACCCGATGCGGTACACATAGGTGCTGATCACATCCGCCACATCGAGGACGGAGTCATTCTGCAGGGCGAGCGTCTGCTCCAGCCCTACATCCATCATGCTGCCCATCCGCAGGATAAGCAGGATGGCAATTGTGCTGCGGATGCCTGGAATCGTGACATGCCAGATCTGGCGCAGCTTATTCGCCCCATCGATCTTGGCCGCTTCATAGAGCTGGGAATCGATAGAGGCCATCGCTGCCAGGTACAGAATCGTCCCCCAGCCCGCCTCTCTCCAGATGGAGGACAGCGTGTAGGCGACCGGCCACCAGCCGGAGCTGGCCATGAAGTAGATCGGCTCCAACCCAAATAGGTTGACGAGCAGCAGGTTGACCACACCGGTGCTGGGCGAGAGCAGCGCGATCAGAATGCCGCCCAGCACGACCCAGGAGATGAAGTGGGGAATGTAGAGCAGATTCTGCACCAGCCTCTTGTAGGCCTCCCGCCGTACTTCATTCAGAAGCAGCGCCAGCAGGATCGGAACGGGAAATCCAAAGACCAGGCTGTACACGTTCAGCAGCAGCGTGTTGCGCAGCACCCGCCAGAAATCCGAACTCTCGAACAGCAGCCGGAAATGCTTGAACCCCACCCACGGGCTGCCGAGAATGCCATCAATGAACCGATAATTTTTGAAGGCGATGATTTCCCCGGCCATCGGTGCGTACTTGAATATTAGATAGAAGGCCACGACCGGAATCAGCATGGCATACAGCGACTTGTCCTGCTTCATTCTCTTCCATAGGCGCCCTCGGCGTACCGGAGCGGCAGAGGGCATTCTTTGGCCGCCTACGGTTGCGGCCTCCCCCGGGACTGAACGGGACTCTCTCATCTCTTTCATCCTTTCACATTTGGCGGTTTCGCTTTTGTCGCGGTGGATGCTTCCATCGTAGGGGCTGGCGCTCCCCCTTGCCTACAGACGCTTTCCAGCATGGGTTCATTTTTTTATTCCCGCCATGGTCACATTTCTTAAGACCCGTGTCTTTTTTTGAAATCGATAGCGGCAAATCCATGACTAGACCTATTATTGGCGCATGCCAAAGAGGCCCCTTTCCCAGAAAGGAGCCTCGCCTGGTCAGGTAGCCTGCTCGGACTTCTCTTCGTGCACCATCCGCTCGCGGAATTCCGTCGGCGTCAGTCCCGTATATTTCTTGAAAGCCCGCAGGAAGCTGCGGCTGTTGGCATAGCCCACGGCATCGGAGATGTCGCCGACCTTGATCTGCTTGTCTCGGAGCAGCTCTTGAGCGGCTTGAAGCCGGATCTCGATCAAGTAATCGATGAAATTGCCCTCCGTGTACTCCTTGAACAGCTTGCTGATATACGGCGGACTAAGGCCAAACTCACCGGCCAGCCGGTCCAGCGACAGGCTGCTGTCCCGGTAATGCGTCTGAATATAAACCAACACCTTCTCGATCGTATCGTTTTTCCCCCGGAGTCTCCGCCGCTGCTCGATGCTTCCTGCGAAGCCCTCAAGCACCGACAGCACCAGACGATGTGCATCCCTCCAGTTCTCGCACTGCTGGATGCGCTCATGGACATTGCCCATACCGCTCAGAGCCTCCTCCGTCTGGACGCCGATGGATTCGACAGTCTGTACGGACCTCATCACGAGCTCAAAAGCAAATTGCCGGATCAGATCGGGCGAGAGGTTATCCCGCACTGCAAGATGGAACGCTTCGTTCACAAGCTCCTGCATCCGCCCGCCCTCCGCTTGCTTCAAAGCTTCCTGAATACGGTCCATCATCTGGGAAAGCCGATAGTAATGCTGATGGCTCGCCACTTGAACATCCTCGATGGAAATGACGGCATGGTGGCCGCTCACCATCTTGTACCTGAGTGCCTGCTGCGATTCGTCATAGGAAAGCGGAATATCCTTCATATCATGGTAGCACCGTCCGATGCCAGCTGTTACAGTCAGCCCAATCTGCTTGTGCATCACGGCCAGCACATGCTCCATCAGCTCCGCAGCCCGCAGATGGTTTTGCTCCTCATCGCCTTCGGCAAAGCTGAACAGAATCACGGCGCGACCTCCGCCCAGATCGATACCGACGCCGGCATGCTCCATATTGATCATTTCTTCAGCCACATTACACAACGCGTAGCTGTAAAGGGTTTCGTCCTTCGGATCAATGCCGCCCTCTTTGCCAATCTCCGCCGTACCTACCACAAACCGCTCGGGATACAGCCGTACTCCGATAAATTCGAGATGATGCTTCACCATCGTGTACTCGCTCCGGTACCCGACCAACATATCCATCACGGTCCGCCACTTCAGCATGGGCTTCGCATCGCGTACCTGCTTCTCCAGCTGCTCGCGATCCAGGAACATCTGATCGAAAACATTCTCCAGATAGGATACACCCCTGGGAGCCTGCTTGGCCGCCGCTAACGCAGTCAGCCCGGATTGCACCGGCTTGTAAGCGCCGGAGAGCTTGCTGATCAGCCGGTCTACCGGCTTGAAGGCCCACCGGTTCACATAGAACAACACCGCGCAGGCGAGCACGAACATCCCTAGCGCGAACGCGATCAGCAGGTTTCTCATCACCGTCAGCGGCTTGTACACTTGACTCTCGGGCACCACGCTCACGATCGTCCAGCCGGTATAGCCCGAGGGCTTGTAGAATACAGTCTGCTTCACGCCATCCAGCTCCGTACCGAACGCACCTCCGTCCTTCCCGGACAAAATACGCTGAACGAAGGGGAGCGCTTTCATATTGCTATACAGCTTGCTTTTATCATCATGCGTGACGACCTCTCCCTTCTCGTCGAGAATGAAGGTTTGTCCCTGAACGCCCTCCGCATAGATGCCCTGTATCATCTGGTAGAGGACTTCCTCCTTCATGTTGACGGCCAGCAGACCCGTGCGGTAGCCGGGGGCGCTCAGTGCGGGATAAGAGCGGACTAGCGTGATCACATCGCCGTGCGCCTCCCCATCCCAGATGCGGTGCGTGGTCAGCCACTGAAAATAATTCGGCATGTTCAGATAGCCTGTCAGCCACTGATTCTCCGACATGTCCTTCTTCATAAAGGTTTTCTCCGTCAAGATGTCACCGGTTATATCCGAGTACACAAAAATCGAAGAGAACTGCAAGTTTTTATTCATAAACTTGGTCAGCTTGGCGTTCAGCGCATAGAAGTTCGCGTAGCGCTGGGCATCGTCCTTGTAGCTGTTGTTCATGAAATAAACGAATTCCAGCTCATTGGTCAGTTGAAGCAGATCCTTCTCCGTCTGCTGGAAGGCCATCTCGATCTTCTGGTCAATCTGCTTGAGCAGCGCCATATTGGTTTCCTTGAGCTGCCGGTCCAGACGACCGACGGTTCCCCAGTAGGAGAACACGAAGGTGAGCGAAATAATCATCAGCCATACGAAGCCATAGATGAGCATGCTCCTGCCGGTAATACTTAGTCTCATGCGCAAACCTCCTATACCTGTAAGACGGCTTGGTCTGTCATTCAGCATCTGCCGTCATCACGGACAGCTTCTTGCAAGCGCTTTATTAACCGATGCCATTAATCATAGTGAACGTCCGGCGCTTTTGCAATGCTTGCGGAGGAAGAAGGCTGTCAGAGGCAGACAGCCCGGCAACAGCAAACGGCGTGCCCCCGTCTGTGACGGGGAGCACGCCGCTCTCACTTGACTGCAAGCAGCCGGCTCATGACACCGGACTGCTTGTTTGATTATCGGCTGCCAGGCAGCAGCTTGAGTATGATCGTTGCCGCTTCTCCGCGGGTAGCGGACGCGGCTGGAGCAAACTCGCCGCCGCTGCGGCCCTCAACAATGCCTTGCTTGCGGATCGCATCCACCGCTCCCTTGGCCCATGCCGGGATGTCGCCGTCATCCGCGAAGCCGGTAGCTGCGCCACCCTGCAGCTTAAGCCCCTTCGCTCCGGCGATCATCACCGCCATCTCGGCCCGGTTGATCCGGGCGCCTGGACGGAAGGTACCGTCCTCGTAGCCTTGGATCGCACCTTGCTGAACCGCCTGCGCTATGGCCTGTGCGGCCCATGTGCCGATCTCATTCTGATCGGCGAATTTCGTTGCAGGAGCATTAGCTTCAGGACCCAGCGCCGTCATCAGCATGAGCGTAAACTCAGCGCGCGTCACGGCACCGTCAGGCTTGAAGCTGCCATCCGGATAACCCGACACAATGCCCAGAGCTGCCGCCTTCTTCACGGCTTCCTCCGACCAGTGTCCGGCCAGGTCCGTGAAGCTGACGAGCGGCTTCTCAACCGGTGCATCGACCCCGAATACAGCGAATTTCGTGAAGTGGTCCACTTCGACGGTAATACGGCCACCGGATACCGTTCCGATGCCGACCAGCGTCCAAGCCTTCTTCGCTTCATCGAAGTAGAAGACGGCCGGTACTTGACCCGGCTTCAGCTTGCCAGCCTCGAACGGCAAGGTGACGCTCACCGGCTTATCGAAGCTGCCGCTGAAGTTTTTCAGAAGCTCGAACACCGGGCTGAGCAGCACCTGCTCCTTCGTCACCAGTCCCGAGACATCCTCTACCTGCTGCACGGACAGCTTAAGCTCTTGTCCGGCCGCTCCTGCCGGAATCTTGATCGTGACATTCTTGAAGTCTATCGTACCGCCTTCACCGGCAGGCAGCGTCAACTCCTTCTTCTCTTGAACAGGTGCTGTCACAGGGCCGGAGCCGCTGCCGGAACCGCCGTTCGAGGAGCCCTCATCCGTATTGGACGACAAGGTCGTGACGCCCTGCGTCAGAGCCGTGCTCTCGTTGCCCGCTTCATCAACGGCCTTCACAGAGAACGTATAAAGCGTTCCCGGGTTCAATCCCGTTATCCGCTGGGCGTATACATTCTCGTACACACTGCCATAGACGCTCGTCTGGACCTTTCCCTTGGAACCCGTCGAAGCGTAAACCGAGGTGCTGACAGTAGCGAGCGGCAGATTGCTGCCGGCTTCGTACACACGGTATTTGCTGACGCCCACATTGTCCTGAGCAGCCGGCCATGCCAGCGTGACAGCTGTCTGTGAGACATCGGACGCAATCAGCTTGATGCCCGGCGGCCAGACCGGCGCTTCCTTGTCCTCCGCCGGAACAGGCTTCATCGTAATATCCTGATTGCCTACAGTCTCGAAATATCCCTTAATCGTCTGGAAGTCCGACGAGAACGCCATGGATACGGCCAGCAGGATGCGCGCATGCGGGGCATTCAGGCTGTCTCCGGCAATGATGCCGTTGCTGCTGCCATACATCGTGCCTGACCCTGTTCTCGTCGTCGTGACGAAGATCACGCCCTGCTGAATCGCTTTGCTGCGGGCCGCGCTCATCTTGGACGATAGGCCGCCTGCACCGGTACCCGATGTTACGATGCCCTTCACGCCGTCCTGGACGAACTGGGTGATGGCGCCGCCTCCGGCATCCTGATAAGCATAGGCGATCTCAACCGGAGGAATTTTATCCTTGGTGATCGTGGTCAGATCGAACGGCGTCGCCCACTCGGGACTTCCCGCTTTGAGTGCACGGTTCGTCAGCCGGTACATCCGGATATTGCTTTCATCGATGTAGCCCAGCGCTCCCAGCATCGGCGTGTTGAACGTATCCATCCGGTGGGAGTTGCTCTTGGTCACGTCGCGTGCTGCCTGGATGACGTCGTTCAGCATGATGACCGTGCCGTACGATTTCGTCTTGCCGCTGCCAGCGAGCTTGATCGCATTGTACAGATTCGCCGGAGCGTCGGTGCCGATCACGTCCCATGGACGCATAGCCCCCGTGACGACGACCGGCTTTTCGCTGCGTACCGTCAAATCGAGGAAGTAAGCAATTTCCTCCATCGTATCGGTCCCCGTGGTAACGACGGCGCCGTCATATTGCGCGAGCGCAGCATCGACCGTTTGCGAGAGATCGTACAGGTCTGCCAGCGTGTAAGCGCCGGACCCTTTATTGCCGAATTGGGCGCTGGCCACATCGGCGATCTTGGACTTGTTCGGCAGTTGGCCGACCAGATCGGCGATCGGGAATGTGCCCGCTCTATAATTCTGGAAGCTCGTCGCATCCGCTGCCTTGCCGGCCAGCGTTCCGCCGGTGCCGATGACGATGACATTCGGCAGCGGGGATTGCTTGAAATCCTCCGTCAGCTCCGGCAGCGGAATCGAGGCCACCGGAGGCTTGGCAGACAATTGCTCCGCCTTCACTGCGGAAGGAGACGAGAAGATCGTGGACGCCGCAGCGATCAAGGTTAGCAGGAGCAGCGGTACATATCGCCTTGTAGACGCGGAATGGTTTTGAATGTAAGTCATGACTTTCCCCTCCTGCCTGTCAGGCTCACAGCGGACCTACATCCTGCGTGCCATAAGTTGCGAACCAGTTTTTAATCGTATTGAAGTCGCTCGAGAAGGCCATCGACAGTGTCAGCATGATCCGGGCGTGCTGGGCATTCAGGTTATCCCCGGCGATGATGCCATTGCTTCCGCCGTACATCGTACCCGAGCCCGTTCTCGTCGTCGTGACGAAGATGACGCCCTTCTTGATCGCCTCAGAACGGGCTGTGCCCATCTTGGAAGACAATCCGCCCGCTCCGGTTCCCGCGGTCACGATACCCTTGGCTCCTTCGGCAACAAATCCGTTGATAGCGCCAGCGCCTGCATCCTGATAAGCATAAGCGATCTCGACCGGAGGCAGCTGGGTTTTGGCAATCGTCTTCAGGTCGAACGGGGTCGCCCAGTCTGGCTGTCCTGCCTTCAGGGCCCGGCCCGGAGCGCGGTAGATGCGAATGTTTTTCTCATCGATATAGCCCAGCGCGCCGAGCATCGGAGTTTCGAACGTATCCATACGATGGGAGTTGGACTTCGTCACTTCACGGGCTGCGTGAATCACGTCATTCAGCATCAGCACCGTACCGAAGGAAGTCGTTTTGCCGCTGCCGGCCAGCTTGATCGCGTTGTACAGGTTCGCCGGACCGTCTGTTCCGATCACATCCCATGGACGCATCGCGCCGGTGACGACCACCGGCTTCTCGCTGCGCACGGTCAGATCGAGAAAATAGGCGATCTCTTCCATTGTGTCGGTGCCTGTCGTGACGACAGCTCCGTCATAGATCTCAAGCGCCGCGTCTACGGAAAGCGCAAGATCGTACAGATCGGCAAGCGTGTAGCCGCCCGAACCTTTATTCCCAAACTGATAGGTCGAGACATCGGCAATCTTCTGCTTGTCCGGCAGTTGACTGACCAGATCGGCCATCAGGTAGGTGCCTGCTCTATAGTTTTGGAAGCTGGTCTGATCGGCAGCTTTGCCCGCCAGCGTACCGCCGGTTGCCACCACAATCACATTGGGAAGCGGCGATTGCTTGAATTCCTCGGTCAGCGGGGGAATAGGAATAGCCGGATCTGCGGCTTTGGCCGAGTTAAGCCCTGTGAACAGAGCCATCATGGCGCTCACGAGAGATAGGATCAGTGCATAAACCAGGGTGCGTTTCATCGACATGCCACGAAAAGCTAACATCATAGTTTCATTCCTCCACCTTTTTGTTATAGATTCTGTATGTACTACGAATAGAACTCTACTATATGTTAGATTATATTACAACAGTTTTATTTTATCGCTAGAAATACTGTTATATCCTGTGACTTAGATAAAAAAATGTAAGTAAACCTAACATTAAAATGTATATAGCACTGAAAACTAACGTCTTCTGCCTTTTCTTCTACCCGCATGTTTTATTGAAACCTTCATGTTTCTTACATTGAGCCTTCGCCTCTTTTGGTATATGATGAAAGATGGTGCCGTCTGCAAGACGCATACCGGACAAATTCAAGGATAAGCGAGTTGGATGAGATGAATGCTAAAGAATTACACTATACAATGCCTGCCGAATGGACGACCCATGAGCGCACCTTCATTTCATGGCCGGTTCAAGCTTCCATGGTGTATCCCGAGGATCACCTGACCGTCACGCAGGGGTATGCCGATCTGGTTCATGCCATTGCGGAGTTCGAGCCCGTTACCGTCATCGTCAACCCGGCGGATGCCGAGCAGGTAAAAGCGAAAATTACCGCGTCCAACGTCGACTTCCTGGTCATCGAGCATAATGATGCCTGGTTCCGTGATAACGGACCGACCTTCCTGTTGAACGGTCAGCAGCAGCTCGCCGCTGTGAACTGGAAGTTCAACGCCTGGGGTGGCAAATATTCGCCGTGGGACCTCGATGATGCAGTGGCTCCTCAAGTGCTGGAGCACTACGGAGTCAAGCGCCTCGACGCTCCGCTCGTGATGGAGGGCGGCTCCATACACGTCGATGGAGAAGGCACGCTGCTCACGACAGAGGAATGCCTGCTGAATACGAACCGCAACCCTGAGCTGAGCCGGGAGCAGATCGAAGAGCATGTGAAAAACTTCGTCAATGTGGATACAATCATCTGGCTGAAGCGCGGGCTGGACGGCGACGAGACCGACGGGCATGTGGACAATATCGCCTGTTTCGCCGCTCCGGGACGCATTATCCTGCAGGTGTGTAACGATCCCGCGGATGAGAACTATGCGATCACGCAAGAGAATCTGAGCATTCTGCGCCAGACGACCGATGCGAAGGGCCGTTCGTTCGAGATTATCGAGATCGAACAGCCGCCGAAGACTTTCTTCGAAGAACAGCGTCTGACCTTGAGCTATCTGAACTTTTACTTCGTAAACGGCGGCATCATCCTGCCTGTCTTCGGCGGCACGGCCGAAGCAACAGACCGGGAAGCGATCCGCGTGCTTAGCGAGACGTTCCCGGACCGCCGAATCCGCACGATCAACGGCATGTCCATTATCAAGGAGGGCGGCAACGTCCACTGCACGACCCAGCAAATGCCGGCTGGCACGAGAGGTTAAGCTCCCGTCAGCCCATTCTCCACTATGAGGTGATTTTCAATGAGACAAGTGAAGGTCGCAGCGACACAAATGAGCTGCTCGACGAATATTGAGGAAAATATCCGCAAGGCAGAAGCGCTCGTGCGCGATGCGGCAGCCCAAGGCGCCCAGATCATCCTGATCCAGGAGCTGTTCGAGACGCCGTATTTCTGTCAGAAGGAAAAATCGGACTACTATCATTACGCTACCGAGCTGGAGAACAACAAGGCGGTCAATCACTTCCGCGCCATCGCCAAGGAACTGCAGGTCGTCCTGCCGATCAGCTTCTATGAGAAGAAAAACTACGCCCGCTATAACTCGCTGGCTGTGATCGACGCCGACGGCGAAGTGCTCGGCCTGTACCGCAAAAGCCATATTCCGGACGGTCCCGGCTATGAGGAGAAGTTCTACTTCAACCCGGGCGACACCGGGTTCAAGGTATGGAAGACCCGCTATGCGAAGATCGGCGTCGGCGTATGCTGGGACCAGTGGTACCCGGAAGCGGCACGCTGCATGGCGCTGATGGGCGCCGAGCTGCTGTTCTATCCGACGGCCATCGGTTCCGAGCCACAAGACGGCTCCATCGACTCCAAGGATCACTGGCAGATGTGCATGCGCGGCCATGCTGCCTCCAACCTGATGCCGGTTATCGCGTCCAACCGGATCGGCCGGGAGGAAGATGAGGATTCCAGCATCGACTTCTACGGCTCCTCCTTCATCGCCGGGCCTCAGGGCAACAAGATCGTCGAAGCCGGACGCACCGAGGAAACGGTGCTGGTCGCCGAGTTCGATCTCGATCAGCTGGAAGTTCAGCGCATCGAATGGGGAATCTTCCGTGACCGCCGTCCAGACCTGTACAAAGCGATCGCGACGTATGACGGCAATCAGGTGTTTTAACTCCCTATCCTTACATTCATTCGTATCGAAAAGCAGCCATCCCCATCGGGATGGCTGTTTGTTTGGTGTGTATTCCCTTATTCGAATGCGCTCTGCCGCCAGCTTCTCGAAGGTCATCTCCTCACCTCGCCCTCCCTATCACCTTGCCTCTCTGCCCCTCCGGCTCAAAAATAGGCATCTATCCTGCTCACATATCCCCGTCCCGCTTGAATATATTTAGTAACAAGCACTCTTTTTCTGACTCTATAAGCGCACAGGACAAGAACGGTGAAGCGGAACACAGCCTCAGCCCCACACGCCCGCTATCCGTCTCCAAGCCGTCAAAGCCGCCGCGCTGCGCAAAACCGCCAGGAGGTGTCCCGCTAGATGAAACCATTATTTACCGTATCCCGCGAGGATTGGTCGCTGCACCGCAAGGGCTATCAGGATCAAACGCGGCACCAGCAAAAGGTGCGCGAAGCCATCAAGCAAAATCTGCCCGACCTGATCACCGATGAGAGCATCGTCATGTCCGATGGCCGGCAAATCGTCAAGGTGCCGATTCGCAGCCTCGATGAATACCGTCTTCGCTACAACTTCAACAAGAGCAAGCATGTGGGTCAAGGGGATGGCGACAGCCAGGTAGGCGATGTGCTCGGAGTCGACCCTCAAGCCTCAGCCGGTCCCGGCAAGGGCGAAGGCGCAGGCGATCAGCCCGGCGAAGATTACTACGATGCCGAAGTGCAGATGGAGGAGCTGCAGTCCATGCTCTTCGAGGAGCTGGAGCTGCCTAATCTGGAGCAGAAGGAAAAAGACAACGTGATGAGCAAGGAAATTATTTTCAACGACGTGCGGAAGAAAGGCATCATGTCCAACATCGACAAGAAGCGGACGATCCTTGAAAACCTGCGCCGCAACTCGCGAGAAGGCGATCCGGGCATCCATGGCATCAGCCCCGATGACCTGCGCTTCCGTACCTGGGAGGAGATTGTCACTCCCCAGTCCAATGCCTTGATTCTCGCGATGATGGATACATCCGGCAGCATGGGGTCGTTCGAGAAATATATCGCCCGCAGCTTCTTCTTCTGGATGACCCGCTTCCTGCGGACGAAATACGAGCACGTGGACATCATCTTCATCGCCCATCATACCGAAGCGAAGATCGTGACCGAGGAGGAGTTTTTCACGAAGGGCGAGAGCGGGGGCACGATCTGCTCGTCGGCCTACCAGCTCGCCGTCGACCTGATTGACCGGAAATATCCCCCTTCGCGGTACAATATATATCCGTTTCACTTCTCAGACGGCGACAATCTGACCTCAGACAACGAGCGCTGCGTCAAGCTGATTGGCGACCTCATCAAGCGCAGCAACCTGTTCGGCTACGGGGAGGTTAACCAATACAACCGCAGCAGCACCCTGATGTCCGCTTTCCGCAATCTGAGTGATCCGAAGTTCGTCCATTACGTCATCCGCGAGAAGGGCGAGGTCTATAAAGCATTGCGGACCTTTTTCCCCAAGCAAGCCGAAGGAGGCCTGGCCCGATGACCCCAGATGATATGAGCAAGCTCGAATATGCGATTGATGAGATTACCGAGGTCGCCACCGGCTTCGGTCTCGACTTCTATCCGATGCGCTACGAAATCTGCCCCGCCGATATTATCTACACCTTCGGGGCTTACGGCATGCCGACCCGGTACAGCCACTGGTCCTTCGGCAAAAACTTTCACCGGATGAAGATGCAATATGACTTCGGCCTTAGCAAAATTTATGAGCTCGTGATCAACTCCGATCCGTGCTATGCCTTTCTGCTCGACGGCAACTCCCTGATCCAGAACAAGCTGATCGTCGCCCACGTGCTCGCCCACTGCGATTTCTTCAAGAATAACGCGCGCTTCTCCAAGACCAACCGCAATATGGTCGAGAGCATGTCCGCCACTGCGGAGCGTATTCGCCAATACGAGACGGAATTCGGCGCCCAGGAAGTCGAGCAGTTTATCGACGCCGTCCTTACGATCCAGGAGCATGTGGATCCGGTCATCTCCAAGCCTTATCGCCAGGGCAAAGAACGCCATGTCCATGCACGTACCTCCAGCTCGGAGCGCACCGAACGAACCTTCGGCTACGAGGATTTATGGGATCTGGACAAAGTAAAGAATGCGGACGACAGCTCTGAGGCCGCCGAGAAGGAAACCCGCTTCCCCCCCAGCCCCGAGAAGGATCTGCTGCTGTTCATCGAGGAATATGCTCCGTATCTGAAGGAATGGCAGCGGGATATATTGACGATGCTGCGCGATGAGATGCTGTATTTCTGGCCGCAGCTCGAGACGAAGATCATGAACGAAGGCTGGGCTTCGTATTGGCATCAGCGTATCCTGCGCGAGCTCGATCTCACCGAGGACGAAACGATCGAATACGCCAAGCTGAACTCCTCTGTCGTCGTCCCTTCGCGGCATACGCTGAATCCGTACTATCTGGGCCTCAAAATATTCGAGGATATCGAGAAGCGCTGGGATAAACCTACCCAGGAAGAGCGCGAACGGTTCGGACGGGAGCCTGGTCGCGGACGGGAGAAGATGTTCGAGGTCCGTGAGCTCGACTCCGACCAGTCCTTCCTGCGGAATTATATGAATAAACAGCTTTGCGACGAACTGGATCTATACGTCTTTGAGAAGAAAGGGCCTGAGTGGAAAATCACTGATAAGTCATGGGAGAATATCCGCGACCAGCTCGTCTATTCACGCGTCAACGGCGGCTTTCCTTACATCGTGGTCGTCGATGGAGACTATAACCGGACGGGAGAGCTGTATACGCAGCATGTGTACGAAGGAACAGAGCTGGACCTGAAATACGTCGAGCGGACGCTCCCCTACATCTATCAGCTATGGGGTAAGCCGGCTCACCTGGAGACCCGGATCGAGGATAAGCCCGTACTGTTCAGCTACGACGGGAAAAAGCATCAGCGGAAGTTTTTGTAACGGAGCCTACACAGGAGCCTGGCAACAGCTAGGCTCCTACAGCAGCTATGCACGCAAACCTGCCCTGTCGGTTGCCCGCTAGGAAGAAAAATGAAAAACCTGGCCGATTTGGGCCAGGTTTTTTTGGGCACTTCTCTTCCAGCTCGGACGCTCAATCCCGAAACAATAAAAAACTGTCCTAACCCGAAGGTTAGGACAGTCTTGAGTAAGCTAAGCTTACAGTTTTACAACGTTCTCAGCTTGTGGACCACGGTTGCCTTGAACAACGTTGAACTCAACGCGTTGGCCTTCGTCCAAAGTTTTGAAACCTTCGCCAGTGATTGCGGAGAAGTGTACGAATACATCGTTGCCGCCTTCAACTTCGATAAAACCGAAACCTTTTTCTGCGTTAAACCATTTAACTGTACCTGTTTGCATGGGAAATTCCTCCAAAAGTTTATTAACATGTTCTTTTTATTCCGCCATATAGCAAATAAAAAATTCACACATTGAAAAAGGTTCCATAGCACAAATGAAAACCCTTTGCATTATGTGAATTCATTTTCTATTCGAGACTTATCGTACCACACTCCAAAAGGAAATGCAACACGCTTACTCACGTTAAGCGGTAATTTATTCCGAAGCCGGCATCTACGCCTGATTTGGCTGAGGTTTGGAGCCATAGAGGATAACCCCCATGGCTCTTCTCCAAGCCGGTATGGCCACCCTGAACGACAGCTCCGGTAGAGCCGCTGCCGCTACACGGGCAGCAGCCACGTATCGACAGCGTAAGCGATGCCGTCTTCGCGCATCGGCCGGGTGACGTGCCGGGCGACAGCCTTCAGCTCGTCGATCCCATTGCCCATCGCTATACCTGTTCCTACCGACGCCAGCAGCTCCATATCGTTCAGGCCGTCGCCGAAGGCAGCCGCATCCTCCGGGGCAATCTGCAGATGCTCCAGCAGCCGGCGCAGGCCGATAGCCTTATTCATGCCGCTGGGATTCAGATCGACCGCCCACGGTCTCCAGCGGTGGATATAGAAATCATGCGAGCTCCCGCCTGTGTACAGATGCTCCTCATGCTCTTCGCAGAATACGATGCTCTGGTAAACCTCCGGGAGCGACGCCTCTCCTCCGGACAAATCGAGCAAAATAGGCTCCAGGAAGCCGATCTCCTCCCTCGCCCGCAGGAACAGCGGATCTTCCGCCCGGTTCGTGTACATCCCCTCTGCCCCGTACAGCAGGAGGCCGTGATTGGAGCGCCCGGCTTCAGACAGCCAGTCTCTTACCGTCTCCTGCGGGAACGGCGTACCGAATGCCGTTTTTCCCTGATAGCCGATATGGCTGCCATTGCAGGTAATCGCCCAATCCATCCCTAGCTCTTCGCGGAGCGATGACATCTCATATTCGCTTCTTCCCGTACAGAGCACCAGGATAACCCCATTCTCCTTCAGCCGCTGAAGGGCTACACGCGTAGACTCCGGCAGGTAGTCCCGGTCGCGCAAGGTACCGTCGACATCGAAGGCCGCTAATTTGACCATATCTCTCCTTCACTCCATTCTATATTCTGCCTTTTATTATAGCAGAGAACCCGGCCAAGAAGAGGAAGCGAAGATTTTTTCAATTTTTTTCTAATATTTGTGAAATGATTCAAAGGGATTTGCAAACAATCGGCGAACTTAACATTCCATAGGAGTCTGTCTACATCAATGTCCAGGGGAGTCATGGCATGATCCAATATTGGCAAGGGTATTACAATGTATATTTAGTCGCTTGTTCCTTCTTAATATCCGTATTAACCTCTTACTTTGCTATAGATACGGCCGTCAAAATCCGGAAGGCGGACAGCTCCACGCGAACCGTTCTCCTTGTGGGCGGCTCCTTTTCCATAGGGACGGGCTTATGGTCGATGCAATTCATGTCCATTCTCGCGCTGGAATCCAGCTTACAGGTCCGTTATGACGTGTGGCTGACTCTGCTGTCCCTGTTATGGCCTGTGGCGGCATCTCTGGCGGCACTGCTCCTGATCAGCCGCAAGCATGCGCGGATCTCCCATTTTATCGGGGCAGGTTTATCCCTGGGGATGGGCATCAGCATGATGCACTATACGGCGATCAGCGCGATCCGGTCAGAGAGCCTGATCCGGTATGATCTTTTTTTTGCAATCGGTTCAATGGGTATCACTCTGGCCTTATCGCTCGCAGCCTTCATCCTGAGGCCGAATCTAGACTCTCGCCTGCAGCAATGGAAGCTGACCAGCGCCTCCATCCTCGGCATCGCGATCTGCGCCATCCATCAGATCGGGATCAAGGCCGCGACCTTCAACAGTGACCGCGTGGAAGCGGACCGGTACTGGTCCTTCGCCATGACGCCGACACTGCTAGCGGTCGTTATGGGCATTGTAACCGTGATTATCTTCTGCTTTGCCATCCTGTTCGCTACGATCGGCAAGCAGCTCCGAACAAGTCAAAGCCATCATCATTCTCTCTTCGAGCAGAATCCGGATATGATCTTCTCTATCGATCCTGAGGGCGTCATTCTGAATACGAATATGTCCGTACTCACGGCAGCCGGATATGACAAACCCCACTGTGTAGGGAGATCGTTCTTCGATTTTGTGGCCGTGGATGATCACAAGCCATTCCGGGAGTTTTTCCAGCGGAGCGTGCAGGGAGAGAGCTTCGAGTTCGTCATTCAGTTCCACCATGCGGACGGCTCGATCCGTCACGTATTCATCCGCACCGTGCCGATGACGGACGAGGGCGGCACGCAGGGCGTCTATATCATCGGACGGGATATTACTGAAACCAAGGCCAACCGCGAGAAATTCGAAACGCTCAGCCGGACCCACTCGCTTATTCTCAACAGCATTAACGAAGGCGTATACGGCATCGATGTGCAGGCGAAGACGATTTTCTGGAATGCTGCCTCGGAACGTATGACAGGATTTTCCTTCGACGAGGTCGCGAACCGGAGCATCCACCGTTTATTTCATCACACGAGAGCTGATGGAACCGCCTATCCAGAGGACGAATGCCCCGTGATTCGATCGCTGGTCTCCGGCGTGCCCGTTCACGTCAACGACGAGCTGTTCTGGAGAAAGGACGGCTCGTCCTTCAGTGTCGAGTACCGGGTCTATCCGGTACGGGACGAGCATATGCCGCTAGGCGCGGTCGTCACCTTCAATGATATTACGGAGCGGAAGCGTACGGAGGAGCTAATGCTGTCATCCGAGAAGCTGTCCGTAGCCGGACAGCTTGCGGCCGGTATCGCCCACGAGATCCGCAACCCCCTCACTGCGATCAAGGGCTTCTTGCAGCTCATGAATGCAGGCACAGCCAAGAAAAGCTATATGGACGTAATATTCTCGGAGATGGACCGGATCGAGCTTATTATTACAGAGCTGCTCGTCCTGGCTAAGCCTCAGCCGTCCAAGCGGGAGCAGAAGCCGATTATTCCACTGCTGAACCATGTCATCACCCTGCTGGAGAGCCAAGCCAATATCCACAATATCATGCTCGTTAGGGAGTACGAGGAGCCAAGTCCGACGATACTGTGTGACGAGAATCAACTGAAGCAGGTCTTTATCAATATGATCAAAAACGCCATCGAATCGATGACGGACGGCGGCTTTATCTTTATTCGGGTCAAGCGGCTCACTCTAGACAGCTTCTCCGTCGAGGTGGAAGATCAGGGCTGCGGTATCCCGCCCGAGCGCCTCGGCCGTCTCGGGGAGCCGTTCTACTCCACCAAGGAGAAGGGAACCGGGCTAGGTCTGATGGTAAGCAAAAAAATATTGGCCAACCATGGAGGTACTTTGAAGGTGACAAGCGCGGTCAACAAGGGAACCAAAATTGAAGTGAGCTTCCCCGGAAAATCGGGTATAAAACGTCAAGCCTGGGGTACCCGCTAATAATCAGCGTCGGCCTCCCAGGCTTCTTTATGCACATGACGGTGAAAGCGGCTTGTCGTAGCAGTTACAGACAAAACGCCTTCCTCGTCTCCTCCCGTTGCTGCTTGGACCACGAATCGTCCTACTGCTCCTTGAACCGGAACAGCCGGTCGTCCGTCGGCCCCGGCTTCCCGCGGCCATCTGTATTGTTCGTTATCACATAAACGTATCCATCCTTCACCTTCACATCACGCAGCCTGCCCTGCTTGTCCAATACGACTTGGAGCTGCTGAGGCTGCTTCGGGTCGAACCGGTATAAGGTTTCCCCCACCAAAGTTGCTACAAGGAAGCGGTCTTGAGAATCCGTCGCTATTCCGGATGGAGCGATGGCCTTCTCCCCGGTATGATATAACGGAGGCTCCGTCCCCTCTTTCTTCTCATCGCCGATCACCAGCGGCCAGCCATAATTGGCGCCAGGCTTGATCAGATTCATCTCATCATGACCGCCGGGCGAGCCGGATGGACCGTGCTCCGAGCTGTACAGATGTCCTGTGCTGTCCCAGGCAATCCCCTGAGAATTACGGTGCCCGTACGAGAATACGTAGGAGCCGGGGAACGGATTATCCTTGGGAACCTTTCCTTGCAGTGTCATACGCAAAATTTTCCCCGCCAGGCTCTTCTTATCCTGGGCAGAGCTCTCCGTCTGGGCATCTCCTGTCGTGATATAGAGCTGCTTGTCCGGACCGATCGCCAACCGTCCGCCATTGTGATAGATCGAGCCCGGTATGTTCTCCAGCAAAGGCTTCACTTCCTGCCAGCCGTTCCCCGTCTGCCGCAGCAGCACCACCCGGTTCAGCATTTTCCCCTTCTCCTGGTAGGTATGATAGGCATAGGCCTGACGGCTCCGGTCAAAATCAGGCGCCAATACGAAACCGAGGAATCCGCCCTCCCCCTTCTGAAGCACGGGCTTCAGCAGCTTCACCTTCTGGCGCTCCGTCTTGCCTCCTGCGATCTTGACGATATCGCCTTCGCGCTCGCTGATATAGATCGTATCCCCGTCGAAATCAATGGCCCAGGGCGTCTTCAGCTTCTCCGCTATCGTCTCCAGCACAGGCTCTGCCCGCCTGCTCTCGATTCCCTTACTAGGCTGCACCACGTCCACTACAGCACCTGTAGCCGGAGACTTCGGTTCGAAGCAGCCGGTGAGCGTTGTCAGGGTCATGATCAGAGCTGCCAGCATACCTGCTGCTTTGAACATGTACAATCCCCTCCTTTTCCCTAGTTATCCTTTAATCTTTATATTGTAGCATAGGTGCTGTTGTAAACAATCGCGAATGCTGCCCCTAGCCAGCGTCTATTTTTGTCATATTTCTCGGGAAATAATTCGACAGGACGGCAAAAAGACCGCATTACGCTCCCTCTACAAGAAGCTTAAGCAGTCTCTTTCCCTTCCGATATCCATCTACACAAACTCCCGAATCCAGGGAATCCTCTCTTCGATGTATGTCTTCACCTCGCCAGGATCATCCAGCTCCAGTACGGCTTCGGCTAGAGGCCTGAGCTTACGGGCATCCAGCCTCGCTAACAACGCCCGCGTACGCGGCACGGACAGACTGTTCATGCTGAATTCATGCAGACCAAGACCTAGCAGGACCGGCACGGCATGAGGCTGTCCCGCCATCTCACCGCACATGCCGACCCACTTTCCCTGACGCTCCGCAGCGCGAATCACCTGGGCGATCAGACGCAGCACAGCAGGGTGCAGCGGATCGCTCAGATAGGACAGCTTCGGATTCATCCGGTCTGCGGCCATCGTGTACTGCACGAGATCGTTGGTGCCGATACTGAAGAAATCGACCTCTTTGGCCAGACGATCGGCCATCAGAGCGGCTGACGGCACCTCGATCATCACGCCGGTTTCCAGGTTTGGATTGAACGGAATGCCTTCGGTTTGCAGCTCCGCCTTGACATCCTCCAGCATGGCCCTGGCCTTCCGCCATTCACCTACCGTGGCGATCATCGGAAACATTAGCTTGACGTTACCTTGAGCACTAGCCCGCAGTACAGCACGCAGCTGCGTCCGGAATAATTCCGGACGATCCAGGCTGATCCGTATAGCCCGGTATCCGAGGAACGGATTATCCTCCTTAGGCAGTTCCAGCGCTGGCAGCTCCTTATCCCCGCCAATATCCATCGTACGGATAATAACGGGAGCCTCCGGTGTGAAAGCACGAACCACAGCGGCATAAGCTGCGTACTGCTCCTCCTCTGTTGGCAGCGCGGAACGTTCCATATAGAGAAACTCCGTCCGGAACAAGCCAACCCCTTCAGCACCCTCGCGGGCTGCGGCCTCCGCCTCCTGCGGCGACCCGATATTGGACACCAGCTCAGGATGGATACCATCGAGCGTCACCGTCGGCCGCTCCCGGAATGACGCATAGTAGGTCTGGCGATCAGCGAGCTGCCTCGCCTTCTGACGGTATTCCGCAAGCTGGGCCGCATCCGGATCGATCCACAGTTCACCGAGACTCCCATCCACGATGACGACTTGGCCGTCCTTGAGTTCGTCCAGTACACGCTCTCCAAGGCCCACCACAGCCGGAATGCCGAGTGACCGGGCTAGTATGGAAGAATGCGAGGTCCTCCCGCCCAGGGCTGAAATAAAGCCAGCCGTCGTCTGAGGGTTCAGACGCGCCGTATCCGAAGGGGATAGCTCGGAAGCCACCCAGATCTCAGGCTCCCCCGCTCCGGCTTGGGCACCCTCCGTCTCGGAGCCGGACAAAATCCGGATGACCCTGCGCATGACATCGCGGATATCAGCGGCCCGCTCCCGCAAGTAAGCATCGTCGAGGCTTTCGATGACAGCGACCGTTTCCTGCATGGCGGTATCCACCGCGAATTCCGCGCTGACCTTCTCCTCGTTTACTATTGAGCGAGCGCGACCTATAAGCTCCTCGTCCTGCAGGAATAGCAGATGGCCTTCAAAGATTTCGGCCTCTTCCTCTTGGCCCCGCTCCGTCAAGCTCTCGCAGATGGACGCAAGCTGCTGCTCAGCCAGCAACAGCGCAGCTTCCAGCCTCCCCAGCTCGACAGCCTCCTGGCCGGGAAGAAGGCGCCGCCGCTCCGGCGGTGCTTCTTCCCTCAACAGGCGAACAGGACCGATGGCGATGCCGGATGCGGCGGCGACCCCTGACCATCTCATCCTTAGGACTCCTTCCTGGCAGGCGATTCGATAAGTTCCGACAGGATGGCCCCGATCTCCTGCTGGGCCGCTTCAGCTTGCTCGCCTTCCGTAATCAGGGTCACCGTATCCCCGTGCTTAGCCCCGATGGTCAGCACATTGACCAGGCTTTTCGCGCTGACTCGCTTGCCGTCCTTCTCAAGCCATACGTCACCCGCGAGCCGGGATGCGATTTGCACAATTTTTTTGGCGGGTCTGACGTGCAGCCCCAGCTGATTTTGAATCACATAATCTTTTTGCATAATAAGCAGCTCCTTGCTTGAGTAGGGTATAAGCTCTGGTCCGAATCCGAATAACATGTACAGCTCTATTTATCTAAGATTACATAATCTGTTTGATTTCATCTTTCAATCGCTCCGACTGCGGTCCGAAGATAACCTGTACGGCTCCCTGGCCCAAGCGCATCACGCCTGACGCACCAAGACTCTTGAGAGACTTGTCATCGACAGCCTTATCGTCCTGAACGACCAGTCGCAAGCGGGTGATGCACGCATCAATCCCCACGATATTGTTCGAGCCTCCGATGGCAACCAGAATCTGTGAAGCCTTGGAGCCCGCTGCCGGTGCCTTCGATACTGCCGTGACTTCCTCGTCTTCCTCGCGTCCAGGCGTCTTCAGGTTCAGCTTGACGATCAGGAAGCGGAACAGGAAGTAATAGACCACCGCAAAAGCAAGGCCGACCGGTATAAGAAGAAGCGGCTTCGTAGCCAGCGGGTAGTTCACCACATAGTCGATCAAGCCGGCCGAGAACCCGAAGCCGTGCTTGGCTCCGATGACATAGGTGATGTAGCCAGATACGCCAGTCAGTACAGCGTGAATGCCGTACAACAGCGGAGACAGGAACATGAAGGCAAATTCCAGCGGCTCGGTAATCCCAGTCAGGAACGAAGCGAGTGCCGTTCCCAGCATGATAGATGCGATTTGCTTCCTGCGTTCCGGACGGGCGGTATGGACGATGGCCAGGGCGGCAGCAGGCAGCGCGAACATCATGATCGGGAAGAAGCCTGTCATGAACATGCCGGCCGTCTTGTCTCCGGCGAAGAAGCGCGTTAAGTCACCATGCACAACCTTGCCTGCAGCATCGGTGAAGTCCCCGATCTGGAACCAGGCGATCGAGTTGAAAATATGATGAAGACCGAATGGCAGCAGCAGCCGGTTGCCCAGTTGGAAGCCTGCCGAGCCCCATGCGCCCAGACCTACGATAAAGCGCCCGAAGGTATCCAGCACCTCTTGGACCGGAGCCCAGATCAGACCGAAGATCAAGCCGATAAATACCATCGCCAGCGAGGTGATAATCGGTACGAAGCGCTTGCCGGAGAAGAAGCCGAGCCAATCCGGCAGCTGAATATTATGGTACCTCTTATAGAAGAAGGCGGCAAAGGCACCGGAAGCGATCCCTCCGAGTACGCCCATGTTCAGCTTCACGTCCTTGCCGATGAACTCAAACGCCCCAGGAACCTTACCCAGCACGTTGGCAAGCACGAAGTAAGCGATTACAGCGGTGAAAGCAGCAACAGCGTCGCCAGCCAGACCGATCGCCACGCCGACAGCGAAAATCATCGGCAGATTGTCGAAGATCGCAGAGCCGCCAGCCAGCAAAAACGGAGCGATATACTGGTTCAGGAAGCCGCCGAAGCTGTCTCCAAGATGGAACTCCTTCACGTAATCGATGGCGCCGAAGCGCAGCAGCAGAGCTGCCGCAGGCATCGACGCAACAGGAAGCATAAGTGCTTTACCTACTTTTTGAAGTCCGGCTAACATAGGCTCAACCCTTTCGCGAGTAACTGTAGTTTTAGGTTTTCAATACGACTTGCAAAGCTCCCGCTTCTCCTGCCCGGACAGCTCCGAATCTGGATTCCAGCGATTCCACGCTTTCTTCTTCGTTCGCTATAACGACCGGCGTAATAACCGGGTAACCGGCTGCCTGGATGGCAGCCATATCGAACTCGATCAGCAGTTGCCCCGCCTTGACTTCATCGCCGGTCTGTACATAGGCCGTGAAGCCTTCTCCCCCCAGCGCTACCGTATTGATCCCGATATGCACGAGCAGCTGCAGACCGGATTCATGCTCTAGAATGACCGCATGACGGGTATTGATCATATGGGCTACCTTGCCATCGAAAGGAGCAATCAGCTTGCCCTCGGACGGTTCGACAGCGACCCCGTCCCCCATGTATTTCTCGGCGAAGGCCTGGTCGGGCACCTGCGACAGGGGTACTGCTGTACCTGTCATAGGCGAGGCGATTTCGAGCCGATTGTCACTTGCTTTATTTTTGGAGAATAATTTGCTGAACATGATGAGTCCCTCCTTGATGTTAGGAACGATGCGGCACATAAGCTTGGAACAATCGGTACAAATGCATAACCAGGTAGCCGATTTCCTCTTCCGGTACTTCCGTGTGCAGACGTTCTGTCATCAATTTCCCTAATTCCGAAGCTATCCGGTATTCTTGTCTGTAGCGTGTTTGCAATTCCTGCATGAATGGGTTACCGACAACTTTATTCTGTGAGATGCGCTCCACGGTGAACCTCAGATGCGTGATAAGCCGGACATAGTCCATGCTGTCCCGGGTAATGGTGTTCCCCAGCTCTCCTTCGATCAGCTCGACGCATTCATTGATCAGATTCGAGAACTTGACCAGCTCTCCCACGGATACATCGTTGACCGCGGAATGCACATGAAAGGCAAGGAAACCGATCTCATCCTCCGGCACCTCGAGATGGAAGGCTTGGCTGATCATCTCTGCCGCCTGCTTCGCAATCTCATATTCCTTGGGGAAGCAGAGCTGCGTTTCCTGCAGGAACGGATTCGTAATATCCATTCCGTTGCGCAGCCGGTACACGGCAAACTGAATGTGACTCGGAAGCGCAAAGTACACCTTGCTGCTGGGCTGCAGGGAGAACGAGTCCGTCACACGCCCGATAATCTGCTCAGAAATCCGAATGACCTCCGGATCGATGCCTTCGAGCAGAGTCTGATACTCGTTCAGCTGATCCCGGTCATCCAGACGAAACCGCTTCTCGATGCGGGGGTCCTTGGCCTCAATCGTCCCGCTGCCTTTGGAAGAGAAGCCGATTCCTTTTCCAAGCAATACGTATTCTTTTCCCGAGTCCGGATCAACAACCATGATCACATTGTTGCTGATGACCCGTTCGATGCGCAGGAGACTTTTTGGCTGCAAGGCATGGTTCACCACCTTTATTCTCATGTGTTCATGCCACCGGATCGGAAGGGACAAAAAAAGAGCCAAAAAAAGAATCTACTCGTCATCTAAGTAGTCTTTTCTTGGCTCATGCCCTTTATCCGGTAACACGCCAATTTCGTGTATTCGGTTACAATGCTGTAGCTACATTTCAAATCATAACCCGATTAAGGCTGTTCGTCAACAGCAATCTTTGGCCAGGATGCTTCCAGCGGTTTACTCCGCTGGAAGCGCCTGCATAGCCGAATCAATCAGGGCATCGAACAGCTCATCGTCTTCCTCCAGGCGGGCTTCCACGGCAAGAATATCCTCTTCGCTGCCAGATTCCTTGGCGAAGCTCAAACTGTAATTCCAGTCGCGCGAGTTTTTGCTCTGCAGCGTGAGCTCGAAATACGTGGGCTTCTCCTTCCATTGGAAGATCACCCGTCCCAAATAACCATCTTCCTTGGAATGGTTCATGACCGATTCAATAATGCGCGCGTCCATGACTACGCCTCCTTCTGTATCTTCAGCGCGCCGCGAGGCGCGCCTGCCTGTTCCCTAGTGCGTATGATCGTAAGCTTCGCTGCGCTGCATGAATTTATACCCTACTCCATGCACATTAATAATATACTTCGGGCAGGACGGGTCCGGCTCGATCTTCTTCCGCAGGTTGCTGACATGCACGATAATCGTACGCGTATCGTTGAAGCTCTCCTGTCCCCAGATCTGGCGGAACAACTGTTCATGGGTGAACGTTCTCCCGGGATTGGACCCCAGGAAATAAAGTAGATCGAACTCCTTGCGGGACAAAGGAACCGGCTGGCCGTCTATCCGTACGACTCGGCTCCAGCCATCGATATGCATAGACCCGAACACGAGCCTGGCGGCTTGCGCTTCTTCAGACTGCACTTCCTTCTCCTTGTTCAAATAAGGTCTGCGGAGATGAGCCCGAACCCGGGCGACCAGCTCGTTCGGCGAGAAGGGCTTGGTCATATAGTCATCGCCGCCTAGGTTGAGCGCGGCAATCTTGTCCGATTCTTCCTTCAGGCAGCTCAAGAAAAGAACCGGCACGGAAGATATCTCCCTCAGTTCCTGGCATACGACGAATCCCGTCTTGCCCGGCAGGAGCACATCCAAGATCGCCAAATCCGGCTTATCTGCCTTCATCAGTTTAAGAGCGTCATCGCCATTATCCGCGCACACGACACGGAACCCGTTCTTCTCCAAATAAAGCCGGGTGACATTCCTGATCTCGGCATCGTCTTCCACAATCATAATTGTTTGGATTGTCATGCTAGCTACCACCGTTCACCGTATCGTTCCAGGCTCCTTGCACTAAGATTAGCATAGGCAAAGAAACAGGCCTGCGTCAAGCTTTTTCTGCCGGAATCGAGAAGCAGACCACCGTCCCCCGGTCAGGTGCCGTTCGCTCGATCCAGATTCGCCCTCCATGCACCTCAACGATCTCCCTGGCGATCGATAAGCCCAGCCCCTTGCCGCCCGTATGCGCATTCCGTGAAGTATTGCTGGTATAGAAGCGGTCGAACACAAAAGGAAGATCATCGGCCGTAATGCCTTGGCCTGTATCGCTGATCCGGCATACGATTCCGTCGCCGTTGTCCGTCATCTCCACCAGAATACGGCCTCCAGCAGGTGTAAATTTGATCGAGTTGTAGATCAAGTTGCCGTACACCTGATGCATCCGCTCCGGGTCGGCCAGCACGGTGGAATATGGCCCCCGCCGGACGGCTTCACCCCGGAGAGCCAGCTCATAGGTCAGACCTGCATTGCGCGCGTCCAGCTCATAACGATGAAATAAGCGTTCCATGAGCCGGTCTGAGGCTATGGGAAGCAGCTTGAACTCCACCTGCCTGGCCTCCAGACGGGAGAGCTGGAACAAATCCTCGATCAGCCGGTCCATGCCCCGCACCTTGCCGTGAATGATTCGCAGATAAGCCTCACGCTGCTGCTCCGTATCGACGATGCCGTCAAGAATCGCCTCGACATGACATTGGATGGTCGTCAGCGGGGTGCCCAAGTCATGCGAGATGTTGCTGATGAGCTGACTCCGGGACTTTTCCAGCCGGACCATATCCTCATTCCTCATCCGCAGTGCTTCGTTAGCCTCCTCCAGGTCTAACGTCCGCTCTCTGACCTTCTCCTGCAGACCTTCATTCAGATCCGTGAGCGCCGCAGACAGCTTCTCCTCGTTCACAAAGGCCCTCGACAGCTTGATCGACAGCAGCACCGACTGGAAGAATACAAAGATAAGCAGAGCGAAGGCAGACATGCGGTCCGTCGTCTGAATGAGCTCATGGGCAAACAGCATATCGTTTACAATAGCCACACCCAGCAGCATGCACGGCACCAACAACACCGCCGCCCCCTCCCGTCTCCGGGCAAAGGCTACCGCGATGATCGACAAAATATACGCTACGCCCAGCAGTACGAGCACCTGCAATACCCACAGCCCTTGGGTGAACAGGCGCGGAGGCAGCGTCACGATCAGCACCGAGTAGGTCAGCACAACGATCGTCAGCACCTTATTGAGAAGACGTGAGCTTTCCTTCGGATACAGACTGGCAACAAAGGCAGCAAAGACCGGAAGCGAGAGCGCAGCCGTCACGTATTCGAGCACCAGCGCCAGCTCCCAGCTAAACTTGGGAAATAACTTGATCAGCAGTATTTCGCCCAGCAGCGACATCCGCAGACCGAACAGCAGGCAGAAGATACCGAACCACAAAGTCGAGGGCTCCTTGGTCCGCGCAGTGAACAGTCCGATGTGATACAGCCCCATAATGAGCAGACTGCCGATCACCAGCGTATCGAAGCCGACCGACAGCTCCTTCTCCCGTGCGACGGCATCGAAAAAACCTAGCTCGATCGGCTGCCGTATACCGCCCTTCTGATGGTCAAAGTTGGACACCTGAAGCACCAGCTCAAGCTCCTCCTGACCCGACGGCGTTCCTGACAACATCGGCATGAACTGAGGCTTTGACAACTGGGCCGTCGTGCCCACAATGCCAGCCACCGCAATCGGCCGACCGTTGATCCACAGCTTGTAAGCCGTATTGATCGTCGGCACTCGTACTGCCAGCTCCCGCTCCTGCTTGGACAGCAGCACGCGCAGCCGGTAGGTCGCGTAACCCTCTCCGCCAATAGCCTGTCCAGCTACGATCTGGCCGTTCCATGGTCCCGGTACCGTCGCATAATCCGGGTCCAGCTTGCCTTGTGCCGCCCAAAACTCCGAAGGCCGCCACAGCTGCTTCCAGTAAAACTCCCACTCTCCGTTCAAATTAACCGTGGGCTCCTGCTTCCACTTCCAGCCGCGCAGATCCAGAACCCCGGCCTGGGCCGTTGGCCCGGCTGAGGTATATAGGAGCTGCTTGCCGCCCAGTACGAGCACCAGCAGCAGCACGGCCAGCAGAAGGAACGGAATCACCCTCATATTGATATGTCGGCTCACCACATAAACTCCTGGCTCCGGATCTAACCGGTTCAGTTGTGCAGATCTATCCTTCGACAAGGGTAACGGACATTCCTGCTGAACGGCAACGCGCAAAAAGAACATCCGCCGCCTCTCCTCCAGACACGGGCGGATGTCCTGCTATGCGTTACTGGCGGATAAAGGACAACGCCGCGTCCAGTTCCCCTGTCTTGGTGTTTTCGAGCACCAGGTCGCTCTTGCCATTACCGTTAAGATCGACCGTAAGCAACTGGAGATCAGCCGCGGCATCTCCCCATGGTCCGAAGCCTGACAGCAGCTTCCATCCGCCCTCGGCTGTCCTCAGATACACGGTACCAATCATCTGGCGCTTATTCCAGCGGATGACATCCTCCAGTCCATCGCCGTTGAAGTCGCCGAAATACAGCCGTCCCGTCTCGTTAGGCACCTCCAGCTCTACCCGCTGCAGCTTCCACTCCTGCTTATCGGCATCCGGGGTAAACTCAATGCCGTCAGATGCGCCTTCCTTGGAGGTAAACAAGGTACCGTTGCCGCCCATCCGCGGCTGCAGATCCGAACGAAGCTCGCTGCGGAATTTGTAAGGCTTCAGAGGCTTCATCTCATCGTTATGAATCAGCCAGCCATACAGCTCCCGACGTTCTTGGGTCAACCCAGCAATCAACGTATCCCCACCGTTCAGAGGCATCGCATAAAGGCTGCTCCAGCTTCGCGCCTCTACATTCCAGCTGCGTTTCAACTCGAAACGATTGCCGCTGGCCGTGAACCGCTGCAGCTTCCCATTCGGGCCAGCCGTCCACAAGCTGCAGGGACCTAGACTATCCGGACCGCTGACAGCGGCTGCCGAGCCCTTCTTGTACTCGGCCCGGCCCCACCGGACCGGAGGTCCAGGCGGCGTATTCCGCTGCAGGCGAAACTTGCCTTGCTCGACATAAAGACCGCCGTCGCTTTCGCTCCAATAGATCGCGTCCTTCTGACCGGACCCGTACGCATCGCCAAGCAGCAGCTTCGCCGGCAGCACACCGGCACCGGCAGCGACATGATGCGCAGGCGTAAAAGGAACATAATCCTGAATTGAGTAGAACGTATATCCCTTGGCCTTCAGTCCGGTTATAAGCCGCTGCAGCACGCTCTTATTCGGACCCGGATACTGGTATACCGGAATTCCGTCACGGTACACCGCTTCTCCGTCTTCATTAATCACCGGATTCAGCTGCTTGAACTCCAGGAAAGGATGATAGAAGAAAGAAGGGATGTGCTGCGATTTGCCAATCCGGTCCAAGATGACCTTCTCATCCTTGTTGTACGGAATATAATCGAACGGCGTCGGCACGTAAGCCGCGCCCAGAGTAGACTCACCGTAGCCAGTATTTCGTTTATTCCAGAATAGCGCATCGGGAGCATTCCTGTGGGACTGGACCTCTGCCTGGTAATTCAAGCCGAAGTAGGAGCGGAACACCGCATCCTGCGCGCTATTGGTATGGTAATGCGGAGCCTCCCAGAATTGGGGTATAAGGCCCGCTTTATTCAAGATGTCCAGGCCTTCCTTCACGCGTTCCTCGGCGAATGCCGGGGTCTGCGTAGCCGGAACATCCGTCACGTCGAATTCATTGCCGATGCCGGATTCATGATGCCCGTCATCTCTGCGGCTGCTGCCAACCTGATGCGTATAGCCATGCATGCCCAGCGTAGCGTTGCCGTCCGCCGCCTCATGAAGCACTTTGCGGAACGCTGCCGTATACGGGTCGTCCGGCTGATCGAGACGAACGTCGTAGGCAGGTCCATCCTTGGGATAATCGATCCAGCGTGGAATCATCCCAATATGGTAAGCTACGCCTTGCGCCTTGAGGTAATCCAGCACAGCCCGCAGCTTCCCGAGCTGCTCTATGGACGCATATTGCCCGCCCGGACCGATATCCTCCAGACGGATCATGACGAAGGGACTCAGCCGTCCCTCGCCCTGCACATCCGCCAGATGATAGCCCGCGACTAGCGAACCAAGCACCACCAGCGATAAAGCCAGGCGCAGCCACTTCATCTTGAATGCCTTGATCTTCTTAAGCTTGCCGGATATTTTCATGGATAACAGGTCCCTTCCTCGCTGTAGACATCCATGAAGCACCGGGCGCTGCTTTCTTACCCTGGCGGCACTGGCTATATCTAGAAGCGCTTACAAAAATAGTTTTATAACCTATGAAAATTGATGAAAATATGCCAACTACCGACATAAACCGAGAACACCTGTCGAATCTATTATATGATAAGTTTATAGACTTTGTAATACGTCAGGAGGAGAAAAGTTTGGAAAATCATCTTCAAGCCATTACAGCCGAACTGCTCGCTCTTCACCACAAATATTCAAGCATCGGCGACAGCTTCGAAGAGCTGGACAAATGGCTAAGCAAGATCGAAGACCGCATGTGCGACCTAGAAACCAAGGCAGCCGTTCTGCCCGCAACTGGCAAATAAAAACAAGAAAATCCAAATACGGGAGATGCGTCGCGACGGCGTATCTCCCGTTTGCGCATTCACCCTCAACCTCTAGTAGATAGGATGGGAGATCACTCTTCATCATAGATAGAGGTGAACAAAGGCGGAAGCTTCATTTGCTGCGCTGCCTTGGTTAAATAGGCATCGTTGACAAGCAGCTTGTGCAAGCTAGTTGTGTCCAAGCGGTTAGGAAGCCGTTCATGATGAGCAGATGAATGTATCCTTCCAATAGCGCCCAAGGTTTGTAGATCCCGCCGGTAAATGGCTGCATCCCGGCGAATGCCGGACAATACACAGGAGACCGCTTCAATCGGAAAGTCCGATATCCTCATGGTTTCGAATCCACTTCTCATCGCCCACGACTCCTGTCAGATACTCATCATCCTCGAAGCCATCCAGCTTAGTCATGGTCCCCAATTGATAGTGCCCGATCATACTCAGATAAGGTTCTACCATCGTACAGGCATCCACATGTCGATTTAATAGATGATCCAGACTTTTTTTGGAATCCTGACTAATTATATGCGGCTGTATGCGTGTCTCATGAATCAGTGCTTTAAATAACCGACGCCATTACTGCCAAAGGTAGCACCGTAGAAACCCAGCTTCGCATGCTTCTCAAGCAGGAAGGCTTGGGCGTATCCAACGACAAGAACGGCGTTCAGCTTCTTGTGCGTTCTCCTTCGGATAGCTTCACGGCTTCCGGCAACATGAGATTGATGCTGGTTATATTCGGGACGTGAAAAAGGAAAATCTTGCGCTGGCCCCATTCTTCGATCTATCGATGCTTGCGAGCTTCTGAAGGAGAAGTAATCCCGCCCGTCAGCGGATGCACAAAACGGGAGATACGCTTGGATCTGCGTATCTCCCGTTCTGTATGGTGGTCGCTTATACCGGCTTAACCGCATGTACCCGAATTCTCCGGTAATCCGCCTCCCAGTATTCTCCGTTAAACAAGCTGGGGCGCAGCTCGCGAATACAGCTATCCACCACCTGCTCCTTCTCCTGCGTGCTCAATCCCTTGAGAAATGTGCCTGCGAAGGCCTGCAGCCAGTGACGCATGCCGTTGTCTCCATCACTAAGACGCGTTGGGCGGTCAAACAGCTCGGCAAAGCCGACCCGAAACCCTTGCTGCTCCAGTATGGATGCATACTCACCAATCGTAGGAAAATACCACGGGTACCGGGACTTCCAGTCCAATCCCAGGTTCTCCATCTCACGGCATATCGCTTGGACAATTCTCCCTACATTGCCCGCTCCGCCAAACTCGGCCACAAACCGCCCCCCTGGCCTCAGCGCCAGCCACACCGACTCCACTACCAACTCTGGCCGCTTCATCCAGTGCAAGGCAGCATTCGAGAATACTGCATCGTACGGCTGCTCCCCAGCCTCTAGACGGAATACTTCTCCATCGGCTTGGCGGAACTGCAAGGATGGATACTTCACCTTCGCCTGATCGATCATGTCCTGCGAATAGTCGATTCCGGTGCATTCCGCTCCTGTTCGGCTGATTTCCTCGGCCAGGTCTCCGGTGCCGCAGCCCAGATCCAAGATTCTCTCGCCCGGTTGCGGGTTCAGTAAAGCTACGACACCTCTCCCCAGTTGAGAGACGAAGCTGATTTGCTCATCATAGTGTTGGGCGTTCCATTGTTGAGACGGTGATGGTGGTTGGTTGGACATCTATGTCACTCCTTTCCCTTGTTGAGTTCATTATGGGGGAAAGGAGGGTTATTGGGGAAATATATAGAAGTGATAGAGGTTATAGGTATAATGAATAAAATCACTGGCCCCGGTGGGTCAGTGCTGGATTTATAAAAGTTGGGTTAACGACCAAGTAGCTTTTTCTGTTCTTCTTTTTTTTCTTCATATTTTGAGCTTAATTCAGTCACTTTAGCTGTTTGGTAATTGTTTGCCGTCAATTCTTGAGAAAGAGAATCCATCCACCCATAGAACCTGCTATCGTATTCAGCTAACTTAGTTTTAGCAGCAGCTTTAATCTCATCTTGCTGGGCTGGGTTACCTAAGAATTTAATTAAAGCTTCTGTGAAATAAGCGTTAGCTTCAGATTCAAGACCGCGAATTTTATCTAAATACGGATTTACAATATCCGTTTCAGACTTCGTCGTCGATGAGCCTCCCCCTCCAACAGAGCCACCTCCTCCAGCGCCCCCGATTGTCGCAGGAGTGTCTTTCTTCTTCTCTTCAGCCGCTTTTTTCTCTGCAGCAGCCTTTTCCGCAGCGGCCTTCTCAGCGGCCTCTTTGTCTGCCTTCAGCTTAGCCGGAGAAACAGCTGTGATCGTATAGCTCTTATCGTTCCACTCGATTTTATTGCCTACGGACTCCGAGAAGAAGCGCAGTGGTACATACAGCTTGTTATTCACAAATAAACCTGGAAGATCTTCGCCAATCTCCTTTTCTTTCCCGTCGAAGATATACTTCACTTTTTCTTGGTAAACCTCGATATTGGATGAAGTTAATTGAGAAGCGTTAAATTCATCACGCAGCTTGCCGCCACGAACCTTCGTATTGAGGTTGTGATCTGCGATTTCAAGCTTATCCTTCTCCTTCGGATCTTGCACAGAAACCGTGTATGTATCCCCCTCCCATTGAACAGCCTTGTTCAAGGAGTAAGAGATAAAGCGCAACGGCACATAGGTACTACCCTCATAGATAAAAGCCTGCTGGTCTTGAGGCGGAGCCACCTGCTCCCCGTCAAATACAAATTGAAGTGGAACATAGTACACATCAACATTCTTGGGAGTTTGCGCTCCGAAAGCTGTAGTTGTCAGGCTGGAAACAAACAGAGCACTAGCCAACAAAGCCATTTTAAACTTTTTCATCATCGAATCTCCTTTTCTGATCATCAGTCATTCTGGATTAAGAACAATCACTTAGAAACTGCCTTGCGTACGGCATCAATCTCCGCTTGCGTGAACTTGGAGTACGCAATCTTCTTCAGCTCCGCCTTTTTCTCCGGAGTCAGGTCACCGCTCGCCATCTGCCTGATGTTATTGATTTCAGATGCGGTGAAACGGCCCATGACGAACTTGACGGCTTGCTGTCTGTCGGTGAATTGAAGGTCAGGGTTGCCTGGAGACTTATCTCCATTGCTTGAGGGAGTAGCAGGCCCAACATTAGTTGAGTTGGTTGATTGTTCATTGCTCTCAGCATCCTTCTGCTCTTGGGCATTGCCCGTGGCTGACGGACCGACAGGGGTAGAGCCAGGTTTTTCGGTTCCTGAAGGAGTGGCTGCTGAGGATTGCCCCCCGTCCTTGACCCCAGTAGAACTAGTCGGATTCTGGCCGGAAGCCAGCAGCTTGTCCAATTCCCCCGACAACTCCGTATTCTTGTCCAGCTCCTTGGACAGCTCGACCGCGATCTTATCAGCCGCCAGATTCAAAGCATAATCGTAAGCCCAGTAACCGCCGCCTCCAAGCACCGCTGCTATGACTGCCAGAGAGATTAGGGTCTTCCGTTTCAGTAGGGTCACCCCCTAAGGATTTTTCACAATATGCTGCTCTTTCAACGAATCCTTGTAGTCTTTCCCTTGACTAAGCCCATACTTGGCTGCTATGGCAATAAGTTCATTATACTCGTCTTCTGAAAGCTTGTTTAGAATAATCTTCTTGGCTTCCTTTTTCTCTTCCACGGATAAGCCATTGCCCATCATCTTGGTGAAAAGCTGAATTTCGCTGGCGCTAAGTTTTGAGACTAGCATGGTCATGATTTTAGCTTTTTCACGCAAAGTAACACTCTCCTGGACTTTCTCGGCCTTGTCTTTGGAGATGGTGGCTGAGTAGTTGGAGGAGGTGGGTGCTTTGGGCGAGTCTTTTGGTTGTTCTTTTAATGGTTCTTCCGTAGGTTTGTTCTTTTCCTCTGTTTTATTTTCGCTTGCTTTAAAAGTTTCGCCCGGTTCACTTTTCAAAGTTTCTTCTTGTGCTTCTAATTTTCTTGTAGCATCAGGAACGATATTTAAAGGTGTATTCTGATTTTTTTCTTGGCTTCGATCCGCGCTGTTCTTTTCACTTTCTAATTCTACATCTGTAGCGTCTTTTCTTTCGTCTTCATTATTTCGGGAGGAAGGCGAACTGTTGATGATATGTGTCGCCTCTTCTCCTCCGGCGATGCTCTTCGTTATGAAAGAAAAAGAAAAATTAACAACTGCAATAAACAAAATACCAGTGAGTGCAGCAACTGATAGAAGAAGGATAAGTTTTTTCCGCATCTCATCACCTTATGGAAATAGATTGCTATTGCTTATTTAACTGTGCTGCAATTACAAGCCTAGTCCACCACTCTTGGTTCTCCACATACCATTGAATCGTTTGAGCGATTCCAGTCTCAAAGCTATAGGCAGGTTGCCAGCCTAGATTAATTAACTTGCTAGGATCTATGGCGTAGCGCTTATCATGCCCCAAGCGATCTGTTACAAATTCAATTAAATCTTCTGATCTTCCTAGTATGCGAATAATTGTTTTCACAACTTCCAAGTTGGTACGTTCATTATGACCGCCTACATTGTATACTTCTCCGTTATCCCCCTGATGCAAAACCAAGTCAATTGCTGCACAGTGATCCTGCACATGCAACCAATCACGAATATTTTTACCATTTCCATATACTGGGATGGTCCAATTAGATAGAACACGCGATATGGTTAAGGGGATTAATTTTTCAGGAAAATGATACGGGCCGTAGTTATTGGAACATCTAGTAATATTCATAGGCAATCCATAGGTCTCATGGTAGGCTCGGACTAACAAATCTGAAGAAGCTTTACTTGCACTATAAGGACTATTAGGCTGTATTGGAGTGTTCTCCGTAAAGAAAATGTGGGGATCAAAATCAAGCTCCCCGTACACTTCATCTGTAGATACATGAACAAACTTCGCTACTCCATAGCGTCTAGCAGCGTCGAGTAGTACTTGGGTACCCATCACATTGGTCCGTATAAAAACTTCCGGATCAGTAATAGAACGATCAACATGGCTTTCCGCAGCAAAATGAGCAATATAATCAAATCTATTAGTTTTGAATATTTCCATAATAGTACTACGGTCAGCAATATCAGCCTGAATAAAATGATAGTTACTTTCATGCTCAATATGTCGGTGCTTGGATAAATCCCCGGCATAGGTTAGCAAGTCCAAATTAAAAACTTCATAGTCAGGATACTTATTTAATATATAGTGAATAAAGTTACCACCGATAAAGCCGGCTCCTCCTGTAACTAATAGTTTTTTGTTAGTCAACGAACTCACCTCTTGGATACTTAAATGAACTCGAACCTATATCATATGACAGATTGTTCTGACCAAACAAAGCCCACATTCCATCAGTCAGTATTTCACTTCCCCGTTTGCCACTTTCATCAAGTATTGACCATATCCTGTCTTCCCTAGCATTTCGGCACAATTCAGTAGCTGCTCTCTGTTAATCCAATGATTAATATAAGCTATCTCTTCTGGAGCCGCGATCTTAATTCCTTGATGTTCTTCAATTGTGCGCACAAAATTGGTAGCGTCCACCAAACTCTGATGAGTTCCTGTATCCAACCAAGTAAAGCCCCGACCCAGCAGTTCAACATTTAGCTCTCCAAGCTTCAAATAAGCTTCATTGATTGCTGTAATCTCAAGCTCCCCTCGTGCAGAAGGTTTAATGTTCTTGGCCATCTTTACCACACGATTATCATAGAAGTAAAGTCCGGTAATAGCGTAATTCGACTTTGGATGTTCGGGTTTTTCTTCAACACTTAAAACCTTTCCATTTTTATCAAACTCTACGACCCCAAATCGCTGAGGATCATGAACATGGTATCCAAAGACAGTTGCCCCGCTCTTTAATTTTGCAGCATTTTGAAGCTTACCTCGCATACCATTTCCATAATATATATTGTCCCCTAAAATCATACACACTGAATCATTTCCTATAAATTCCTCACCTAAAATAAAAGCTTGAGCCAGTCCATCCGGACTGGGTTGAACTTTATACTGTAAAGATATTCCAAACTGAGACCCATTACCTAACAAACTTTCAAACCTTGATGTGTCCTCTGGTGTGGAGATAATTAGGATTTCGCGTATGCCTGCGAGCATTAGAGTTGATAAAGGATAGTAAATCATAGGTTTATCGTAAACGGGAAGCAATTGTTTGCTTGTTACCATGGTGAGTGGGTAAAGGCGAGTTCCGCTGCCACCTGCTAGGATGATGCCCTTCATTGGAACCTCCTCTACTTTTAAATATTGTAGTTTATAGAATATGAGCCCCATGCTAATCTGTCAGGTAAGATCAGAATGAATCAAAATATCGTTCGATTACAAGCCTGCACATTTTAGTCAAACTTCAAAGCACATCTTAGATAATGAAAGCATGTTCCGTACTTTCACCTTTACCAATTGATTTACGGCACGATGCTGAAACTTACAGAATTTATCGACCAGGTACTGTGCAGCACAGACGAGTCCCTGTCTACTGCCATCATAAAGTACCACTTGGTTTCTGCTACAAAAAACTGGATAAGTCATCCTTCGTCAAGAGGAACAAAATAGACTACAATTATAGACATTCTTTTAAACAATTAATCACGTAATTTTGGTCTTCTATAGTCAAGTTTGACCCAGAAGGAAGACATACTCCTATATTAAATAATCTTTCAGAAACACTTTCTTCTTCAGTATGAGAATAGTATTGAATACCTTTAAATAAAGGTTGCAGATGCAAAGGTTTCCATACTAGACGGGCTTCAATGTTCTTTTTCTCTAAATACTCTATGATTTTTATAGGATTTCTATAAGAATTAGGTTCAATAGTTAGTGCTGTTAACCAACGAGTTGAAAAGCTAAAATCTGCTTCGGGCATAAATTTAACACCATCAATTTGTGATAACATTTCAAAATATCTCTTAAAAACAGCTCTTCTTGCACAAATACGATCTTCTAACACTTTAAGCTGAGCTATTCCAATTCCTGCAAGAACATTGCTTAACCTATAATTGAATCCTAGCTGACTATGTTGATAATATCTAGCTTGGTCTCGCGATTGTGTGGCCCAGAATCTTGCTCTCTCTAGTGCTTCAATATCATCGGAAACCAACATACCTCCCCCAGAAGTAGTAATAATTTTATTACCATTAAATGAATATATTCCGTACTTACCAAATGTACCACTCATTTTTCCTTTATAAGTAGCACCTAACGATTCGGCGGCATCTTCAATAATAGGTATATTATAGAACTTGCAGATATCTAGTAAGGGGTCCATGTCCGCATTTTGCCCGTATAAGTTAACTAGTATTAAAGCTTTTGGAATTTTACCTTTCTTACTTAATTCAACTATTGCCCTTTTAAGTGCTATGGGTGACATATTCCAAGTATCAGGCTCAGAATCTATAAAAACAGGTTGGGCACCTTCATATAAAATAGGATTAGCACTCGCAACAAAGGTAAAAGTTGAGCACAGAACTAAATCACCAGGCTTTATATTTAACAAACGAAGAGCTAGATGTATGGCCGCTGTCCCAGAACTTAGTGATAGAGCCCCCCTAACACCAACGTAATTTGCTATTTCTTGTTCAAATTGTTCGACATTAGGACCTAATGGTGCTATCCAATTTGAAGCAAATGCACTGTCAATATATTTTTGTTCTTCTCCGCTCATATGCGGAGGGGAAAGGAATATTTTTTCTCGAGCACCGCTCATTTATCTACACCTCATTATTGAATCTTTTTATCACTCTACCGGGAACACCAACCACAGTGGAGGTCGAAGGTACATTCTCTATAATTACAGCACCTGCACCAACTATTGACTCTTGATCTATTGTTATTTGTTGTATAATTGTTGCTCCTATTCCAATCCAGCAAAAATCGCCAATCCTAACACCACCAGCCAAATTAACTCCAGGAGAAAGATGTACACCTGCTCCTAATATACAGTCATGATCTACTGTGCATGCTGTATTAATAATGCAACCAAATGAAATCACTGCATTGGCATTTATTACACAATTTGCAAATATTACCGAACCTTCATCAATAATAGAATACTTACTGATTACTGCCGATGGATGTATTATTGCAGGTAATTTAAACCCAAAATCTTTAAACTTTTTAAGCAAGTTTACTCGCCGCTGATTATCACCAATTGCAACAGCAATATAATTGTAATCTTTTACACATTTAAAAGCATGTTCAATATCTCCTAACACCGGAAACGGATAATTTTTCTTTAAAATATGCTGATCATCTAAAAAAGCAATGCTACTCCATTTACCAGAAGCTTGTGCTGTATCAGCAACGACCTTACCATGTCCGCCTGCACCTATTATTAATAATTTATTCATTTTCTTTTCCTGTAAATACTTCTGTTGTTTCTTTCCCTTTCGGATTAATTCCTTCAGATTTAGCGACCTTAGCTATAGTAAGAATTAATATTTTTAAATCGAGCCAAAAAGTTCTATTATTTACATACCAAACATCTAACTCAAACTTCTCCGACCAAGATATTCCGTTCCTTCCATTTATTTGGGACCAACCTGTTATTCCAGGCCTAACGTCATGGCGTTTCATTTGTTCAGTTGTATATAGAGGTAAATATTCCATCAGCAAGGGTCTTGGACCCACTAAACTTAAATCTCCTTTAATTACATTTAATAATTGTGGAAGTTCGTCTAAACTTAACTTTCTCATAATTCTACCAGTCCCTGTCATTCTTTTTTCATCAGGCAATAAACACCCGTGCTCATCGACCTCATTTGTCATTGAGCGAAACTTATATATATAAAAAGGTTTACCGTTTAATCCAGGTCTTAATTGTTTAAAAAATACGGGAAATCCTACTCCAAAACCTACAAAAATAATTAATATTATTATTAGTGGAGACAAAACAATTAACATTAAAATAGAGAAAAAAAAATCAAACAACCTTTTCATAATGATATAACCCCCTTCTTAAAACCTATACAAACAAGATTATCAAGTATCTTTTAACTATATATCTATCTCTTAATACAAGGTGATAATACTTGCTTTTTGAATATGAAATAGAACTAATCTATTCTACCTAATTTTCTAAATATAACGATCCATTATAAGCAAGAAATCAGTATTCTTTACCTTATTTCGCAGTGAGTTCTCTTCTTAATTATAATTGAACGATAATCCTAAAAAAAAAATGCAGAAAAATATAAGATTAAAAAACTCTTGATGGGCACATCGACCAGATTCTGTTGAAGATGAATCGATGTGCCGAGATTATCAAGCAATTAATCTTACCATTTTTCCAAAAACATCAAAATCATTGCTAATCTGAAGCTTATCGGGATACTGGTTTAGAATCGAGCGAAGTATTTTGAGCGAAAGAAAAACAGTTATTCAGTCAAAGAATTCTTGTCCTTTCTGGATCGTGGTGTGAAAAAGTACAAAGGAAATTAAATCGTGGTGGCTATAGACAATATATGCATCTTCCATACACAATCAAACAATTATCCAACTTTTTCAAAAGAAACATCAAGCCAAACTTACTATGATTATTTCCCTAGGCACTGTCCAAATTTAAAAATAATTGAAGAATTACTGAGTTGGTTAAAGTTGTCTGTTAATTCACATTATCTTTTTCCACATTAAAAAATTCGAATAACCTATTAATGCTTATGCATTGATTTATGAAACGTCGACTACCACTTTTGAACGCCTTAGTCTTCAATCCTATATATTCACACCTAATATATAGGATTTAACGTCGTCTCATTATAAAGGTCAAACCTTTACTATACGTAATAATTAAGTTACGAAAAAAACTATTTGTAAAAAAAATCAAACTAAGTGATAGAATAAATATTGCTATATTAAGAAAAACTCTAAATTCATCTCCCCTAACCCATTTCATTAATAAAACTATACACATACCATAAATCAATATATCTAATATCCTTCTTTTTTTGCTTATTAAGTTATCTATAAATCCTAATATTGAACCTGCTACCCCAGCAATTAATAAGCCACCTAACCAGCCTAAATTTAAGATTGATTCGCCAATAGCCCCAGGTCTTAATTGAGCACCAGATTCCCAAACCCTCAAAAAAAACATTTGTGTTATTATACTATTTCCATCTTTAAAAGAATCCCCAAACATCCAATAAATGGGTGATAAATATGTAAATATTTTATCATCATATTTCGCATCAACCAGACTCCATAAAACATCAAATTCGGGAGTACTTGCAAATATTGATGCAACTCCTTGAAATGAATCACGACCAGTTAGTATAGGAAAAAAAACTACTACAAAACAAACGAATCCAATATATACAATAAGTAATTTTTTCGAGATTTTTCTTGATAATGAAAAAGAAATGATAAGTATTATTAGTGGCTCTATAAAACTAGCACGTGATCCGTAGATCATTGTAAACAATGTAGCAGGCACAAGATGTAAAGCTATAAACCAATTTATCCTTGTTTTTGTAATTATGAATGCACAAAGAAAGAAAATTACAATATATAGATATATAGTGGACATAATTGCCCAGTAACCAATACCATTGAGTGCAGACATCCTACTCAACCATAAATACTCAAATCCAATAGTTTGTAGTATGTGAATAACCCCAAAAAGATTAATAATAAAAAATAAAAGTAATAACATTCTTGTTTTCAAACAAATTACTATTTGTTTTTTTTTGTTATCAATTACTTCGAAGTTAGCATTGGATTTTAAGATTCCTCTTACCAACACATACAGGACACCAACAACTAGTGTCCAAGCACAAACATAAAGATTAGACAAGATAAAACCTTCTTCAGTACCCATATATCTAGAGTTAATAATGTTATATTTTATTGCTATTCCTCTTCCACTATAGGATAGAATAATTGAAAGCATAAATGTAAACATTAAAATACTCTTGTATTTATAACTAACAATGATAACAAATAATAAGATATTTAGGAAAAAAAGAGAGGTTAGTAATTCCGTCAACTCGAACCTCCCCTAACTACTTCAACTAAAAAATCTACATATGATTGATAAACTTTACTAACCTCTAATCTATTTGCGAGATTTAGAGCATTTTTCTTCATTTTATTTTGAAGATCTACTGAGCTTAACAAGCTGCTTAGCTTTGAAGTTAAGTCCTGAGAACTACCCGCTTCATATACAATACCAGCTTTTTCTTCAATTAATATTTCTCCAACTTCCCCCTCAATACTACATACAATAGGTATACCTACACTCAAATAATCATTGACTTTGTATGGCCAACTTACGATAGTATCTTTTCGAAATGGTATTATTCCAATGCTGCATTCACTAAGACATTTTAACAAACTATTATGGGGAACAATACCAGTAACAGTTAAGTCTACTCCATGTTCCTTTGCCTTTTTTAAAAGTTCTTCTCTTCTTTCTCCATCACCAATTAATTTCAGATGTATCTTATTCTGTGAATTCCTATTAAGCTTAGCTATAGCCTCAAGAACAGTATCAAAATCATAGCTCCAACCAAGATTACCAGCATAACCTATAGTAATTATACTACTATGATCTTTTGTTTCCTCTGCTACATTTTCGGATGGATAGCAGCCAAGTGGGATGTGTCTTGTTAAAATCTTCGATTCAGTTAATTTATTCAAATAGCTCAAATAATTTTTAGAATGTGAGACCAATCCTGATGCATTCTTGTATACATTCTCATTATGCTTATACCAAATTTTGAGTATTGGCTGTAAAACTGTCGTAAGTCTTTTTGGTATAGGCAATGCTTGTGGCCATAAATCTAGAACATCCATAATTAGAGGAAAGCTCTTTTTTTTTGCTATTTTTGATAACTTTTTAGCACTTATAGCAGTTGGTACTGTAACCACTGCTGCATCAAATCCTATTGATTTATTTAATACCTTGTTTATTTTTTTAGCAAAAATATAATTTGATAAGACTCTCATTAACCCTAAGGTTTTTCTGTAACCGAGTACTTCTATTTTAATACAATTGACCCCATGGAAATAACTTAAATCCAAGTTTCTTTTCTTTGCACTATGATCAAAATTGGCTGTAACTAATGTTACATCATGTCCGCTTTCAATTAATTGATTTAATAACCTACCTACACGTGTGTGTACAGAAACATATTGCGCTACTACTAATACTTTCATTTTCCATCTCCTAGATTAAATGTTTCAATAACCCTATTTGAGAAAAATGATTCTTTAAAACTCTCTCTAGCTTTTGTGGTGTTTACCCTAATCATATTTTTCATCGTTGCTTTATCTGTCAGTAATTTTAACAGAGCAGCAGTAACCTCAGATGGACAGTTAGCACTGACAAATATAGCACCTTGATCAGTTACTACTTCAGGTATACCTCTGTAGTTTGTAGTAATAACTGCACAACCAGACCACATTGCTTCTAGCAACGATATCGGTAATCCCTCTTCAACAAAATAAGTTGGTAAAACCCATACATCTGCCCATTCCAATAGATCCTTTTTGTTCTCTCCTCGCACAACGCCTTCATATGTACAATTTCTTAAGTCTTTTGTTTTTTCACTAAACCAAACTTTATCATGTACACTTCCCCATTGCCCAGCGAATCTAAATACAAAATGCTCACCATAACTTTTGTTCAATTCTAGTGCACTATTGACTAAATCTTTATATCCCTTTTCCTCAATTAAATTGCTTAAATACACTACATTTAATTTTTTTGATGATCTTTTTAATTTGCCTTCTACCATTTCAATATTGCAAACCTCATTCTCTTTAACAGCATTATAAATAGTAATAACATTTGTTAAACCGACATTAGTGATACTCCGCCGTTGGTCGTCAGTCAATGCAATAACACACCTGGATTTATTCAATAAGCTAATATATCTATTCTTTAAATACTTAGGCAGGTTATTAATGCTTTCAGCCAATCGTCCTCCATGAACATGAATAACGATGGGCACTTTGTTTAAAACACAAAAACTAATTTTAATCATATCAGCAATTATGCCTACAGTACTTTGTCCAGCAGACATGTACATGCAGTCAATATCAACTTTCCATAATGTCCAGGCTATTTTAAAAATTTCGTTAAAAGTTTGAGCAACCCGGTTAATTGATACTTTACCATCCCAAGTTAAAAATTTACTATTGCCGCTCCCTCTTCTAATTTTAATTACATTAACGTTCCTTTTTTCTAATTCTTCAATGATAATTTCATTAGCAACTCCAACACCAGTTGGAGGAAAAGATAGTGCACCATGCAATAAAATATTCCTCATTTTATTTCAACCTTTTCTTTAATTCTAAAAGGTAGTTGATTAAGTTCCTTTTGAATTAATTCTATTTTTTGCTGACTAACTTCAATAATTTCATGACGATTCTCTTGTAGAACTTCTAATTTTTTCCATAATACTTCTGCTGTCACAACTTCAATATTCACTGAATATTGTTCTAGTCCTAGTAATTTCATTGCACCTACAGTTTTTGGTTGGTAGGCTATAGTTATAGTCGGAACATTTCCTACAATAGCAAATAATCCTGAATGTAATCTACTTGCAATAAAAAATTCACAGCTTCTTATTTCTTCAATATATGCTTTTAAAGAAATGTCAGAAGGAACAAAATTAATAGTAATATTTTTCTTATTTAGAATTTCTGATAATTGTCTAATTGCAGTTGTATCACCTGGAACTCCTCGTTGTTCCTTTACTTGTTCAAAAAGAAAAATTTCGTATTTATCTTTTACACAATCAATAAAATTAGCAATTTCCATTATATATCTCTTCTGATTTTCTTCTCTATTTACCCCTGGCCATTCCCAATTTATCACAGTAATTCCTAATTTATTTTTCTTGAAAACATTTTTTTTCAACTCTGGCAAATCTCCAAACATTAAATCAGGAATCTCTATGATGTTATTCCCATGCATTTTCAAGTCTTGCAAACATGTTTCAACACTTGGTTGATCTCGTGCGACAACAAGATGCACGTTATTAAGTAACTTAGCCACCAAATACTTCCGAAAATTTGTTCTAAAAGGCCCTATACTCTGAGGTAATAATATGACTTTTTTCTTCAATCTTAATGCAAGTAATATTTCAGCACATGCTGCAATAAACCCTGTTGATGCATCATTTAGATAGCCACCTGCACAACTTAATACGACATCAGCTTTTTTTACCGCCCTGAAAGTCCTTTCTTTCCCTAAAAAAGGTATTTCTTTCAAAGTAAATAACACAATCAAAAACCATAAAACGTTCAAAATTAATAAAAATCTCCTTTTAACACCTGAACTATTAATACCTCCTAATATATGCGGCACAACTTCTTTTGCACCAAAAAAGGAAGGATCTTCATCTTGTGGATATAATACCGAAGCAGTAACATCACTATCTGTTCCAAATGCTTTTCGAGCATGGTCTATGGATAAGCTCAATAGTGCATGATCACCACGATTCATCGTACCATACCCATTAATTATAATCACTCTTGTCTGCTTGCTCACAATAACAACCTCCAAACCCTACATCTATAAATATGGAATATCCGTTAAAAATGAAACTATAAGCTACACCCAGATTTCAATCAACTATAAACTAATGGATGAGGAAGCAATGCTACTAATCATATTACGTATCCGTCAATAATTCATTAATGTTGGTACTTAAGGACCTGTTTAGAACATATCACATCAAGTCGATATTCAATCGCTACTAGATGTAGATTTGCTCAACTGCAATGTCTAACTATAATGTGGTCTCTACGATCACCATAACAGAAAGTCACATTTAATAGCTTAAAAAACAAGCTAACGGATCTAATGATAATCATATGGTTTAATAAATTATTTCCATCTAAATAGCGATCGTATACAAATTAAATTTCGTTACCCCTTAATTCTTTTCCTCATTGTTACTAAAATCTGTTTTTTATAAATCATCGCTAGAGGAATTAAACAAACTAATGTATAAAAAGAGATTCCTAACAATAAATGCAAAAATACATTCTCTATAACAAAGTAATAACTAATAAGTTTTACAACTGCAATAGCAAAAACTGCACTGCATAAGGTTACTACTGGCAATTTCCACTTCACACTCCAATTTAAGAGCTTTCTCCCAGATAGATAACCAAATATGCTATATAAAAAATAGCAGATCAATGTTGTCCAGGCAGCTATTTTATAACCAAAAAAAGGAACAAGTAATACATTTAAGATAATATTAATCAAAGCTATAAAGATAATGAGCAACATGATATTAGTCGTTTTTTCATAAAATTCAAACGGCTTATGTGCATAATGAGCAAATGACATAAATACCATACCTGCTAAGGCAACTGGCATTATTGAAGATCCCACCCTAAAATTTTCTCCTAAAAAAATTTCAGCTATATCAACATAAAACAACCAACACCCCCCCAGTAACACAATACCAGAGGATAGAATCATTGCAGAGACAGTTCCCAACCAATGGACAACTTCGCCCTTATGCCCTTTTGACCATGCACTCATTAGAAATGGGTATGCTGCTATTGAGACTGGCATTGAAATGAGTCCGATTGTACCACTAACCAGATTATAACTTGCAGAGTAAATACCAACTTCTTCTGACCCTCTAAAAATATTTATTATTATTCTATCGCTGATGCTTAAGACACTAGAAGCCAAAAACCAAATCATCATAGGTGTTCCGTACATTAGCATTTTCCTGCTACTATGCAGTAATTCTTTAACCTTATACATCTTAACTCTAACTGTAAGCACTACATCAGACTTTAATCTTCTCAACAAAGGAAAGAAAAGCAACATCCATGCTGCAATCGCTCCCCAAAGTAAAGCTACAGGAGATTTTGATAAAGAAAATGCAAATAAAACACTAAAAATAAACTTAAAAACATTATTAAGAACTTCTATTTTTGAATAATAAGCTGATTGTAATTGCGATTGTAATATAGCACTCATAATAGAAAAAGTTATACTTAAAATCCCAAATATCCCGGAAGGTATTAAATATTCACGGTAATCAAGGAAAAACTTATTATTGAATAGTAATAATATAACTGTTGTTATCAACACACTAACCAAAATAAGCCCATAGAATGTTAATGTTAGTATTTTTTCAATTTCCTCTTCTTTTCCTCCAGAAGCATATCTTACAATTGGTTGTTTAAACAACTGACTTAGTACTGTTGTGACTATCCCAACAATAGAAAAGACGCTAGCATAAATACCATATTCATTTATCTCAAACAGACGAGTGAAAATCGCTGAAGAAAGTAGTGATATTAATGCTGGAATAGCAACTGCAATTGAGTAGTGCTTGATTTGAGTAACAAGCCCTCTCATTGACTCTCTTCTTTCATTCTTTTTACTCTGAATAAGTTCATCCGCTGACATTCTATCACACTCAATATATTTTGTATTAGTTTAGCAATAAAACTTAGTATCATAATAAAGTAGTTTGTATAAGATGTATATTTTATTCAAGACACATTTAAAAATGTCGGTACCATACTCTTCAAACTCTCCCTAATCTCAGCCCGATCCCCGCTCAAGCTCTTCTCCAGCATCTTCAACTCCAACTCGAACTGAGCCTGGTTCACCAACGTCGGCTTTCCGATAAATATCCGGTCATGCACCGTTGATCCAATGCCTTCCTCATCCGTCAAAAGCTCCTCATACAGCTTCTCTCCCGGGCGAATGCCGCTGAATTCAATCTCCATCTCCTCATACGGCTCGAAGCCGGACAAGCGGATCAAGTCTTCAGCCAGCTTCACAATCCGCACCGGCTCGCCCATATCCAGGATGAAGATCTCGCCACCCTTGGCAAAGGCACCGGCCTGGATCACAAGTTGTACAGCCTCCGGGATGGTCATGAAGTAGCGGATCATCTCCGGATGGGTAACGGTCACCGGACCGCCTAAGGCGATCTGGCGCTTGAAGTGTGGAATAACGCTTCCACGGCTGCCGAGAACGTTGCCGAATCGCACCGCTACGAACTTGGTCTTGCTGGTCTTGCCCAGTGATTGGACGATCATCTCGGCAATCCGCTTCGTGGTCCCCATAATACTCGTCGGGTTCACCGCCTTATCGGTCGAGATCATCACGAACCGTTCGCTACCATAACGATCTGCGGCTTCCGCGACGTTTTTCGTGCCGAACACGTTGTTCTTGATCGCCTCCGCAGGGTTACGTTCCATCAGAGGTACGTGCTTGTGGGCAGCTGCATGGAAGACGACCTCAGGTCGGTACATCTGGAACACTTCATCGATTCTTTCTCTATCCTGTATATCAGCGATAACGGTCTCGATCGGGATTTCCGGAAATTTCGTACGCATTTCCATCTCGATATTGTAAATACTGTTCTCACCATGCCCGAGAAGTACCAAGCATTTGGGCTGGAAGGGTGCGATTTGTCGGCATAGCTCGGAGCCGATAGAGCCTCCGGCTCCCGTGACGAGGACCGTTTTGTTTTCAACGTAATTAGCGATTCCCTCCAGATCCACATTGACAGGATCACGCCCCAGCAAGTCTTCGACTTCTACATCGCGAATTTGCTTGACGGTTACTTTTCCATGGATCAGATCCGTGAGGTTCGGAATGATTCTTAGCTTGGCCTTCGTGCCCTTGCATACTTCAATGATCTCAGCTGTCGCTTTCCTTGATACGGAGGGCATTGCGATAATAATTTCTTTTATTTCCAAAGAAGTTGCCGCTGCAACTATATGTTCACGTGAACCTACAACGGGAAGATTATGTATATGCTGTCTATGCTTCATTGGGTCATCATCGATGAATGCTACGGGATAGATCGTTGCGTCCAACTGGCTGAGCATTTCTTTCGCTATCAGTGCTCCGCAATCCCCTGCGCCGAAGATCAGCGCGTTTTTATGGACTGGCTTCTTCTTAACCAAATAACGGTCCCGCAATACCCGCCACAGAAAGCGCGATCCTCCTACACAAAGCAGAAGTGTTTCATAATGTCTTAGCAGGATGGACAACGGCACTCTTTCCATCGTAATCAGGTATGTTACGAGGTAGGAGAGAATGACCCCGATCGTGACGGACTTGAAGATCGCGACGATCTCCCCGATACTGGCATACTGCCAGACCCGGTTATACAGCTTGAAGTATCGCATCGTCAGGAAGCAAATAACGCAGGATACGGTCCCATAAATCAAAGCCTGAACAGTGAAGGAGGATGGGATACTGCCGTCAAAGCGAAGTACATATGCGGTTAAAATGCTGAACCATACAATCGCCATGTCCAGTATAACGAGCAGCGAATGTCTTTTTTCGTAACTCATGTCCATCCTCCATTACATGCCGAGCTGTTATTTTTGGGACTCACTGGTCCCGTAGTAATAATAGTAATAGGATTCCGCATTCTTACGGTCCATGTTATTCAGAACGACCCCCAGGATACGGGCTTTGACATGATCCAGGTTGGCCTTGGCCTTGATTGCCATATCGCGTTTCACCTTGCCTGAGTCTACGACGAGAATGACACCGTCACACTTGGTCGCTACGATCTGGGAATCGGTTACGGCCAAGGTCGGAGGAGCATCGACCAGGATAATATCGAAAGATTGCTTCAAATCCTCCAGCAAAGCAGTCATGCGCTTGGAAGCGAGCATTTCGGAGGGATTGGGAGGAATCGGCCCCGATGTGATCAAGGACAGATTGTCCACATACGTCTGCTGTACAACCTCATTCAGCTTGGCTTGGCCGGATATAATCGAAGTCAGTCCCCATCGGTTCGTTACGGAAAACGTGTGATGCATCGTAGGCTTGCGTAAATCCGCGTCGATCACAACAACCTTCATATCGGTCTGGGCGTAAGCCACGGCCAGGTTCGTTAAGGTGGTCGACTTGCCCTCGCCCGGACCTGCCGAGGTTACCATGATGACCCGCAGTTCTTCGTCGATAGCCGAGAACTGGATGTTGGTCCGCAGCGTCCGGTAGGCCTCGGAAATCGGGGATTTCGGATTCTCATGTGTAATGATCGGCCGGCGGTTATTGGTTGATGGAAGCACGGGTCGGTTCACCTACTTGTCCAGGTTTGGATGACGAAGTCGCTTTTGTCGCAAGCATATCTTCGTCCTTGATCTTGGCAATCATCGCCATCGTAGGAAGATCCAGATACTGTTTGATATCTTCCTCTGTCTTAATGGAGTCATCCAAATACTCCATCAGGAAGGCAAGCCCGATCGCAAGCATCAGGGAAACGACAAAGCTAATGGCGATATTCAGATTCGGATTAGGCTTGACTGGAGTTGGATTCTCCAGATAAGTCGCTTCATTAAGCAGGGACACATTGTCTACCTTCATAATGGAAGGAATCTGATCCTGAAACACCTTGGACACCGCATTCACGATGTCTGCCGCTTTATTGTAGGAGTTGTCCTGGACAATCAGGGTCATGACCTGCGTGTTGTTCACAGAACTAACTCGTACCTTCTTGATCAGCTCATCGGCGCTGAGGTTAAACTGCGGGTAATCCTTGGCTACTTTATCCATAATACGAGGCGTCTTGATGACTTCTTTATACGTATCGATCAGCCGGATGTTCAAGTTGACCGAGTTGATGTCCACCTGCTGCATACCCTGCTGTTCATTGGATTTATTCACGATCAGCTTCGTGGATGCCTCATAGACAGGCTCCATGAAGAAGTAGCTGACAACTCCTGTAGCGAGTGTGCAGAGTAAAACAAAGGCAAGGATTAGCCAGATCCGCTTGCGAATGATCTTGATATAATCCTTCAAATCGAGTTCCATTATGTTCCTCCATCCATAGAAAGGCAGCATTGAGTGCGTGAGTAATCGTGAACAATCAAAACCGATACCTCCCCCCGCGAGGAGAGGAGGTATCCGATTGTAAGACAGATTACTTATTCAGCAAACGGTAGATCACTACAGCTGCTTGAGCACGTGTAGAGTTAGCATTCGGATTGAACTTGTCGCCTTCTTCTCCGACGATGATGCCTGCGGAAGCAGACAAGGCAACGCCCGATTTCAGAGACTCATTGACATCTGCTGCGTCTACGAAGCCCTTCAGTGCAGCATCGGCATCCTTCACGGCAGCCAGATCTTTGACCGAAGTCAACGCTCTTGCAGCGATCGTTGCCATCTCAGCGCGAGTGATCTTGCCGTTTGGCTCAAACTTGCCCTCGGAACGGCCATTCACAAGTCCGTGCTTGACAGCGGAAGCGACATAAGGCTGGAACCAATCGCTATCGTTCACATCGTCGAAGCTTTCGGATGCATTTGCAGCCTGCAGGCCAAATGTGTTGACGATCATCTTGGCGAACTCGGCACGCGTTACGTTGTCATTCGGCACGAACTGCTTGTCTCCACGGCCTTCCACGATGCCTTTGGCCGCAGTAACTTCGATCTGGCGTCCGGCCCATGCTTGTACGGAAAGCGTGTCGTCGAACGTTACGTTGTTTTCAACAACCGTATAGGACGAGAACGAGCTGCGATTTTGCGACAGTTGCTTCGTCGCTGCATTGTACAAGCCGCCATAGTACTCCAGCTTGCCGCCAACAATCTTAGCAAGCGTCAGCTTTTCTTTGTCGAACTTGGATACATCATCTACCGGCAAGCTCAGGACGATCGGAGCGGAGAAGGTAGAGACCGTTTTACCGTCAACCGTGATGGTAAATTCATATACTTTGGAAGCAACCGGCAGGTCAGTAACGTCCTTAATGGCCGAAGCATCCTGAGTTTGAATAGCCAACGTCGTATCTGCATTGAAAGCAGAAGGTTGAAGAGCAACACCAACGCCGTTCACTTGAATCGCAACGTTAGCGAAATTTCCGTTCTTTGCTGCTTCCAGCACGGATTTGGCGAGAGGGAGAGAGATTGCAGTTGCATTGACCGTACCCAAGTTAAGTTTAAGCTCCAGCTTCTTGCTCAAGTCAGCTTTCGCACCCAGCTTGTCCAGCTTGTCGCCAAGCAGCTTCACTTGGTCAAGTACATTTTTGATTTGCTTCACCAAATCAGCCGCATCAAGCTTCAGCTCCGCTTTGCCATCAGTTACGACGATTTTGTTGGAAAGATCCAAGTTCGCCGCTTTCGCTACAGCTTCCGCTGCTTTTGTAACCAGACCGTCCAGGTAAGCTTGCTTGGCATTTCCCTCCAGCTTCGCCAGCTCTGCTGCCGCATTGTCGAGCTCTTTGCTTACAGCGTCAACGGCAGGGTCGTTGCTGCTGGAGAAACCACCACCACCGCCACCACCACCGCCGGAGCTCTTCTCTTCTTCCTTGGAGACAGTCACGGTTTTCTTAACAATGAGCTTCTTATCCAATTCCGTAGCGCCAAGCTTCAGACGGCCGTATACTTCGCCCGTTACAGAGGCTCCAGCTTGAGTTACTTTAGCTGTAATTATCCCCGAATTATAGCTAACAGCAACCCCTCTATCAGAAGGAGTAAATCCTACTTCAAGCAGGGAATCGGGAATTTTAATTCCTTTTACATCAAAGCTGATACTATATGTACCACTGGAAGTCGAATATGAAGAATTACTGGATTGAGCAATTTTATAACGAAGCGCTGCCAAACCCAAGCTGTAAACAGCTGCGTTCTCAGGATCTACTTCTTTAATAAAGTTTAAAGAAGTTTGTGCAAGCTCTTCAGCACCGATTTCGAGTCCTTTAAGCAGATCGTTGAACTTATTGTCTCGATCTAAAACAGCCTGAGCCGATTCCTTGACGATTTTTTTCAATTCTTCTTTGTCATTGGTTGCCAGCTTAGCCAGGCTCTCAATATCTGCTGTCGCAAGTCTAGTCAAGAGCTCCGACTGGAACAAGCTTACATAGTTCAACACATCATCTGTAGTAACTTCAGATTGCAGCAAATCAACATCCGCTGCTTCTTGAAGCTTGGTTAAAGTTGCGCGAACCTCTTTGTTGTTCAAATAAGCTACCAAGGAAGCCTTATTCGTTTTAAAGAACGGATCAAGCTGGGTGAACAGCTTAAGCACAGCCTTTTTATCACCATCGTCTACCAGCTTCTTAGTAAGCAACTCGACAAGTGCAGGATCAGTCAACGTCTTCAGCTTAGCATCAGCCGCTTCTACCGCCGCCTTCTCTCCTTCTTCCCAATCCAGATACGATTGCAGCAATTTAAGTTTAGCCTCTACATCATCCAGCGTAGCAGCATGCGCCGTACTGCCGAACCCGGCTTTCTCAAACAATCCTTTTTGGCTAAGCGGCAATCCTGCGAAGGATGCCACTGTCAAACTGGCGGCTACGGTGGTGGCAAGTATTTTTTTCTTCACTAGTTACATTCCTCTCCTTATCAAACCATATATTTTATAAAGAACATATAGAAGAGAGGCGGCCTCTCTGTGCTGACTGTAGTATATAACGAACACGGCCCTATCTCTTCTATGTCTTTATCTTCAGGTTAAAGATCTTTGTATAGATCTTGTATAGATCTTCCACGTACAAAATGAAATGTTACAGGAAGATCAAGAAATGGTCAATTCTTTTACCTATTTTCACAGACAATCTAAAGGATTCTTTAACTTCCCAGAAAACCCCATTACTTAAAACGTTTCACCAAACCTTCCACCATTGCTTTCTCCTGGCTTGTGGCGCCGACAGAAAAGGGATCTCTTCCCGCTCCAATAGCCGCTCGGCATTGTCCCTGAGATATTCCTCCATCGTTCTCCCGCACTCCCGCCCAATAAGTGAATAAGCCTGTCCAAGTCCGAAGGCCCGGTTCCCCAGATTATGCGCATCGGAGGAAACAAACTGAGCCAGCCCCTGACCGCACCAGTCGAGACAAAGCTTCTGCAGCTTGCGCCCGAACGCTCCGTTAACGGAATGGGAAGTCAATTGGGATAACGCTCCGGCTTCGATCAAGTGCGCCAGCTTGTCCGGATGGGCGGCAAGCACGGAGTTGCGCTCCGGATGGGCGATGATGGGGATACGGTGCTGGATGCGAAGCTCATGGATCAGTTCCTCTGTATAGGAAGGAACATCGGAGGTCGGAAGCTCCAGCAGGAGATACTGCGTATCGTGAAGGCCGATCGTCCCGCCTGCTTGCAGATCGTCTAGCAGCTCGCGGTTAATCCGCACCTCCTGGCCGGCAAGCACCTTCACGGCCACTCCTTGTGCCTCTAGGAGCCGGTTTAACGTGTCCACATCGTGGCGCACATGCATACCCGGGTTGGAATATTTGCCGTTGGCATGGTGAGGGGTGGCGATCAACGTATGGATCCCTTCTTGCTGGGCAGCCTGGGCCATCTGGACGGCAAGCGCCTCGTCTGCAGCGCCGTCGTCGATTCCTGGAAGAATATGCGTGTGTATGTCGATCAAGATGCAGTCTCCTATCCTGACAAATTCCTTCTTTCTAGTATGTATGACTTTCCCTATGACATTCCCTATGACAAATTATAAAGAAAAGATTGATTTTTGTCATGAGCATATAATGTGAACTTTTTCACCAAAAAAATAAGCCCCTGGTTCCAGGGTCTATCATTTACTTCATAATTCGACAAGAGCTATAATGATAGGATCATTCGAGCACAGCTGGCTCAGCAGCGCACAGCACGCTTCCCCCGGAAGCCTTGGAACCTGCTATCCGACTATACAGCTCCTGTAGCCGGCTGCCGGGCTTCATTTCTGGTAAGTCGATATACTCACACCTGGATAAACGTATGGACCCAGATACACGCTTTACTCCTCCTTGTTATACGCTTACACATTTAACTAGGATACGGGCTCTCATCCATGCTATAATGAACCGAACGCGACAGGCAGGTGATTTCATTTCATGCAGAAAATACCAGTTGTTCGTCATAAAAAAAGCTCTGAAATTCTAATTATCCCGTCGGATGAAGTCGTCAAGATCGAGTGCATCCGCGATAAGGAATATATCATCCATACTGTGAACGAACAGTTTTATTGGGCCGCTTCGCTAGAGGCATTCGAGGAATGGCTGTACGAAGAAGGCTTCCGCCTTATCGACCGGATGAATGTGGTCAATATGAATCATGTGACCGAGTATGAATCGCGCAAAGGCTCCGTCAAGCTTCAAGTCAGCCCCCACTCTCCCTCCAAAACTGCGTCGGCAGCCTGGATCCACAGCGAGCATATCACGAATGTGATCAATCTTTTACGCAAAATGAAGGAACTGGATCATGGTCTCCCCGCAGAAGAAGAAGATCTCTTCGAGACCATTCTCGCTCAGGAGGAGGATCACCGCTTCGCGCGCTCCTATGCGATGATCCAGGCGCTTTACGAGAAGCGCAAGGCAGAAATCCTCCTGGAGGAAAGCGAGCTGCGCTACAAATCGCTGTTCGAGCATAACCCGGACCCGATCTGCTCCTTCAATCTGAGCGGACAGATTACAAGCGTCAACCCGGTCATGTTCGCAGCCACAGGCTTCACCGAGCAAGAGCTGTTGAACAAAACGATCGACGTCCTGCTGTTTCCCGAACATTACGCGATCTGGGCAGCCAATTTCCTCGGTACGCTGAATGGTTCCCCTTCCCATTATGAGGTGGCGTTCCGTCATAAAAACGGCAGCCGGATTGAGCTGAGCATCCACAACTTCCCGATCTTCGTAGGCAAGCAGATTGCCGGACTGTTCATGATCGGCCAGGATATCAGCGAACGCAAGCGGGCCGAGGAGATGCTGCTCCGCTCCGAGAAGCTGTCGATCGTCGGTCAGATGGCTGCAGGGGTCGCCCACGAGATACGTAATCCGCTTACGTCACTGAGGGGCTTCGTGCAGCTCATGCAGTCCCGGGTTAACGGCTTCGATCATTATTTCAATATTATGCTGGAAGAGCTGGATCGCATTAATTTCATCGTTAGCGAATTTCTGGTCATTGCTAAGCCCCAATCGGTAGTCTTCCAGCCCAGAGACCCGTCCGCGATCCTGCACAATACGATTATGCTGACTGGCTCCCAGGCTATGATCCGCAAAGTGAATATCGTCACCCAGGCAGAGCCGGGACAGCTGCTCATCAACTGCGATGAGAACCAGATCAAGCAGGTATTCATCAATATTTTGAACAATTCGGTGGATTCTATGGAAGATGGAGGAACCATCACCGTTGACTTCAGGCTCCATGAGGACGGCCGGGTACGGATGCGGTTCGCCGATGAAGGCTGCGGCATTCCTGAGGACCGGCTTCCACGCCTCGGAGAACCATTCTATACGACCAAGGAGAAGGGCACAGGGCTCGGGCTGATGGTAACCTTCAAGATTATCGAAAATCACGGAGGCGAGATGAAAATCCACAGCGTGCTGGGTCAAGGCACGACGGTAGACATCTACATGCCTCCCGTCCCTGCCTCAACCTCTTCCCCATAGCAGAACATGCTTACCGTTAAGGACAAACGAGTATGAGGCTGCGTAAGAAGGACCCCCACTCCACCTGGCCGGTGAATTTGGAGGCCTTTTTTTATCTATATTTTACCGTGTAATCATTCATCTGCAAGAGTGCCAGATTTCACGTCTACCGATTGAGCAGACTGCCTACATACCGGAGCAGTTCGTTGGCCGAGGCCGTCGTATAGCCGTGCTCCTCGACCAGGCGCTTAATCACCTCATTAATGCGCTTGAGCTGATTCTCATCCGGCGTCTTCGTCGATGTCGTAATCTTCACGATATCTTTCAGATCGGCAAAAAGCTTCTTCTCAATCGCTTCGCGCAGCCGCTCGTGGCTGCTGTAATCGAACCGCCTTCCTTTGCGGGAATAGGACGACATACGGATCAAAATTTCTTCGCGGAACGCTTTCTTCGCATTCTCCGAGATGCCGATCTGCTCCTCGATCGACCGCATCAGCCTCTCATCCGGGTCCATCTCCTCGCCGGTTAGCGGATCCTTGATCTTAGCCCAGTTGCAATAGGCTTCGATATTGTCCAGATAGTTATTAAAGAGCGTCTTAGCAGATTCATCGAAGGAATAGACGAACGCCTTCTGCACTTCCTTCTTGGCCAGCTCGTCATATTCCTTACGGGCGATGGAGATGAAGTTCAAATACCGCTCCCTCTCCTCCTTCGTAATCGACGGATGCTGATCCAGACCGTCCTTGAGCGCCCTGAGCACATCCAGGGCATTGATAAATTCCAGATCATGGCGGATCAGCGCACTGGAGATCCGGTTGATAACATAACGCGGATCGATACCCGTCATGCCTTCCTCCAGGTACTCGCTCTGCATCTCCTTCAGATCTGCTTCCTTGTAGCCCTCGACTTCCTGACCATCGTACATGCGCATCTTCTTCACCAGATCCATGCCCTGCTTCTTGGACTCCTTCAGACGGGTCAGAATCGAGAAGATGGCGGCTGCCCGCAGCGAATGCGGAGCGATATGTACGTGCTTCATGTCACTTTGCTCGATAAGCTTGGTATAAATGCGCTCTTCCTCCGACACCTTGAGGTTATATGGAATCGGCATGACGATCATACGCGATTGCAGCGCTTCGTTTTTCTTATTGGCGATAAATGATTTATACTCGGATTCATTCGTATGCGCAATAATCAGCTCATCCGCGCTGATCAGCGCAAAACGCCCGGCCTTGAAATTACCCTCCTGCGTCAACGACAGCAGGTTCCACAGGAACTTCTCGTCGCACTTGAGCATCTCCTGAAACTCCATCAGTCCGCGGTTGGCCTTGTTGAGCTCCCCGTCGAACCGGTAAGCGCGCGGATCGGACTCCGAGCCGTACTCCGTAATCGTGGAGAAGTCGATACTGCCGGTCAGATCGGCGATATCCTGTGACTTGGGGTCCGACGGGCTGAACGTCCCGATACCGGTCCGGCTATCTTCGGAGATGAACACCCGATCGATGATGACATCCTCAATCCGCCCCCCGTATTCGTCGCGAAGACGAATCTGGCAGGATGGGCAAAGATTGCCTTCGATCTTCACCTCGAATTCCTGCTCCACCTCGTGACGCAGCTCATGCGGGATCAGATGCAGCGGCTCCTCGTGCATCGGGCAGCCCTTGATGGCATAGACAGCTCCGTCGTCCGTGCGCGAGAACTGTTCCAGCCCCCGCTTGAGCATCGTAACGAGGGTCGACTTGCCTCCACTCACCGGACCCATTAAGAGCAGGATACGCTTGCGCACGTCGAGACGTCTGGCAGCAGAATGGAAGTATTCTTCCACCAGCTTCTCCACGGAGGCATTCAGCCCGAAAATCTCCTTCTCAAAAAACTGATACTTCCGTTGCCCGCCTTCGTCGGTGATGCCGTGAGAGGCGATCATTTCGTAAACCCGCGAATGCGCCGTCATGGCAAGGCGAGGATTGTCCCGCAGCTTTTGCATGTACTCGGCAAAGGTACCGGACCAGGCCAGCCTTTCCGTCTCCGTGCGATAATCGGCGATTTTTTTGAAAATATTCATGTTTCTTACCTCCTCCGGGCTTTGCTCAGCAGGCAAAACCAGCTTTCAAGAATATCGGCACAAGCAAGGGCGGTCGTGGACTTGTCGTAACAGGAGAGCGCTCGTCTGAAATCCGAAGTGTATTAAATACCTATGCATGAACTCGTACGAAGTTGCCCGATATTTTAACGTAAGCTTTAAAAAGTCAGCACGGCCGCATCATAAGGGAGAAAACAAGAGATAAGGAGATAAATTGGAGGGAAATCAAGCTGACTCACTGCTTGCTGCGTGCAAGCCATGACAAACCTCCTGAAATCCCCTATAATGGTGGGTACTCGATGTGAGCGGGTAAGGAGTGTGAACGGGGTGCCGATCAAAAGCGAAACGGAGCTATACGCTCCGGTGAAAGCCTATCTGGAGCTGCAAGGCTATGAGGTGCGCGGAGAAGTGCGGCACTGCGATCTGGTCGCGATCCGGGGCGAGGAGCCGCCGCTGATCGTGGAGCTGAAGCGGACCTTCTCTGTCCCGCTGCTGCTGCAGGGCATTGACCGCCTCAGGCTGTCCAGGACGGTCTACGTCGCCTTCGAGCGTCCCAATAAGGGCAAAGCTCCACATGGAGCCAGCTGGCCGGAGCTGCGGCGTCTGTGCAGCATGCTGGGATTCGGCCTGATCACGGTACAATTCTACCGGACCCGCAAGCCGCGTGTGGAGGTCGAGTGCCATCCTCCAGGAATTGCGGATGCCGCAAGCGGCTCCGCCAAACTGCCGAGACGCAGCAAATACGCCGCCGGCAAGCTGGAGCAGGAATTCCGGGAGCGTGAAGGTGACTACAATGTGGGGGGCAGCTCCAAGCGCAAGCTGGTCACAGCTTACCGCGAGAAATCGCTGCAGCTGGCCCTTTTGCTGCAGGAGCACGGACCGCTGTCTCCGCGCAAGCTGCGTGAGCTAGGCGGCAATGGAAAGGCCGCGAGCATGCTGCAAAATAATGTCTATCTCTGGTTCCAGCGCGTACAGCGCGGCGTCTACAGCCTGACGCCTCAGGGGGAGGAGGCACTCATCACCTTCGCCCCGGTCGTAGATGCACACCGGGCCAAGCTGCTGGCCGCCGCATCGCGGGCCGAACAGGCAGCTGAGGGCGGAGCTGTCCTCCCGAGTCTTCCGGAGGAGCAGACGGAGCCCGCAGCGGCCCCTGCCTCCCTGCAAGCGTCGGGACAGAAAAACTCCGCCAAGGGGCGCAGAAAGCGCACCGTGGCAAGCACTTCTTTTCAATAAGAAGAAAAGGGGAGAACTTGTTCACTCATACGCGGCGACGGGAAAGCGCCTTGTGCATCCAGATCGCCGCCTGCGCCCCTTCCCCCATCGCGATGACGGACTGCTCGGCATGAACGCCGATATCCCCCGCCGCCCAGACGCCAGGCACATGCGTCATCTTCGTCCGAGGATCGGTGACGATGTGACGATTCTCCATACGCTCGATTCCCAGGTTCATCGCCCAATCCGAGGCCACCTTATTGCCTCCGAAGGCTAGAAAGCCCCGATCCGCCCTGATGATCGTTCCATCCTTGAGCCGTACACCGCCAAAGGAAGCCTGTGGCGGCCAGTTCTCATGCCCATCAGCCGGATCGCTCCCCTTGGCCCGTTCCTCATCTGACTCCTCTCCATCCGTACCATCCAAAATCTCCGCAATCTCCATCTCGATATAGGCAATTCCCTGCTCCTCCAGCCGCTCTAGCTCCGCACTGCCGATAGCCTTGCGCTCATGGTTGATGTAGATCAGCTCATCACACCAGTGGCGGAGCGTCAGAGCCATCTCGGCACCGGGCGTTCCCGAGCCCAGCACGACCGTCCTGCGGCCTGCAGTCTCGTAGCCGTCGCAATCCGGACATACATAGATACTATAGCCGAGCTTCTCCTCCAGATGAGGAAGCGCCGGATAGCGGTCGGAAACCCCGGTCGCGATCAGCAGCGTCCTTCCACGGCAGGCCCCGCCGCCGCTGCCCAGCGCCAGCTCGAAGCCTTCGTCGTCGCGGGCAGCCGCTATGACCTCATCTTCCAGAAAGCTGACGCCATAACGCTCTGCCTGCATTCGCCCCAGGCGGCGCAGCTCGGCACCGGACACGCCGTCCGGCCATCCGATCATATTGCGGTAGCAGCCGCAAAGTGTGGAGCGGCCCTTGCCTTTATCCACGACAAGTACCGAGTAGCGGTAGCGGCCTAGCTGAATAGCCGCCTGGAGCCCGGCAAAGCCGCCTCCAACGATTAGACAATCGTACATGGGGGATTCCTCCTTAACCTCTGCCGATCGGCTCTCTGAGGCAATGATTGTTAACAGTGTCCCCCTGTACCCGGCCGAAGCATGCATCCTTGCTCCAATTCCTTGCATTGAAAAAAGAGAGTGAGCTTAGGCTCACCCTCCTCTATTCATGCTCTGATCGCTGGTCCGGCTCGTCAAGCGCATGAATGCACTCAGCCTGCCACGTTCACCTTAGCTTCCCCTTCGCAGGCTGTCGGGTCCCGGTCGATTAATTTGTACATCAGGAATTGCAGCAGCGCTCCTCCCAGAACGATCCAGGGCAGCCACTCGAAGCCGAAGCTCTCGGAAATCACCACAAACGACAAGATCGAAACCACACGTCCGGTATTCATGGAGATTTCCCGGAGCACGATAGATTCCACCCTCAGCTCACCGCGAAGCGGCAGGTCGCCAATTAACCGGTAGAAGTAGGAGCTGACCGTATTGCCCTGCACAGGCGAGCACAGTGAGTAAATAATCATAAAGATCAGCACCGTTGTCAGGGAAATATCAGCCTGCAGACAAAGCGCGCCTATGACGAAGCCGATCGAGGTGTACAGGATAAAGGCCCTGGACCGCTCCTCCGTGCCGAACCTAGAGATAAAGAAGCCCGCCCCGATGCTGAGACCGGCAAACAACACGCCCAGATAACCGACGATATCCTCCCTGCCCACGATCCGGAAGAGCAGAATATTGGGCAAGAACAGCATGATCCCCTGCTGCAAGCCTAGCGTGAAGAAGGACAGCAGCGATTTCGTCCACCGCCTGTGCTTGCGCAGCAGCAGATTCGTATATTTTAAATAGTAGGTTTTGTGATGAGAGCTTTTCGACTGAATGCGCAGGCTGCCGATACTGGCGATCAGAAACATCGCACAGGCCGTGCCGAACACCAGTGTATACCCCTGCAGCCCGTCGTTAGAGCGGATCAGGAAACCCGCGAGCGCCGGTCCGATCAGGCCCCCGAGCGTGAACGTAATCGTATTGACCGCCAGATAACGGATCCGGTTGCGGTCTGTGGAGACATCATACATCAAGGTCAAGTACCCGACCCAGTAGAAAGCGCTCGCAATTCCGTTGCAAATGGCAAATAGTACATAAAACGTAGCTACGCGCTCTCCGGCAAATACGACGGCCAAATAAAAAATGGCGTTCATCGCGATCCCGATCCGGTAGACCACCATCCGGTCCTTGCGCTTGATCAGCCACCCTCCAAGGACAAAGGCGGCAGCTATCGTCATGTAGTTCACGGCGAAATAAATGCCGTTGATAGCCATGCTCTGCGTCAATCTCCATAAATACAGCGTCAGAAAAACGCCGGACATCGAGGCTCCGAATTGAAAGCAAAAATGAATAAACAGCGATACGCCCGCTTCCCTCGATAATTGCTTGTCAGGCGGGATCGCCATCCTTCTCGATTCCAACCAATCCGTGAGCGCAGCTCCGAATTTTGAACCCATCCGCCACCATTCCGCCTCTCTCATCCTCAAGCTGTCTGTTAAGTTGCAATTAGGTCCATTGTATCAATGACGAATGCGGTTGCAAAACGATAAAAACCCGCTTTAAGCACATATCCGCTCATAATCGGGCAGGAACCGCGTTCTCCGCTTGAGAAAGCGACTATCTGCTGGGATTCCTCCCCGAAATCAAGCAAAAACGCCGCCCTCTTGATTCGGGCGGCGCTGCCTGGCAAATGACTTATTTTTTCTTCAAGCTGTCCCAGGTGTCCTGGAACTCCGCAAACATTTGATCCTTCGTTTTTTGCTTCGCCGCATAGGCCTGCATCGTAGACGCGAACTTCTTGCTGGATGCTTCGCCGCCAGGGAATTTGAACCAGTTCCAGCTCAGCGTTTTGTTGTCCTTGCTGTATTTCATCAGATCGGCAGCCAGAGGCCCGAGGACGCTCTCGTCCGCTGTGACCGATTTGAAGGCCGGGATGAACTTGAATTCATTGACCATGTACTTCTTGCCGATATCGGAGGTGACGAGCCAGTTCAGGAACTTCTTCGCCTCTTCCTTATTCGCCGAGTTCTTATTGATGACCCAGTTGTTCGGTACGCCTACCGGCAGCTTGTCGCTGGCCGCTGCGTCGTCTGAGATCGGCATCGGCAGGAAGCCGACCTTCAGGTTCGGATTGGTCTGCGTCAATTGCAGCTGCGTCCAGTTACCTTGCTGCGTCATCGCGGCCTTGCCTGTCGCAAAGTCGGTCACTTGCGTCTTATAGTCGGTTTGGAGCGGGTTTTTGTTGCCATATTGCAGCTGCAGGTCGAACAGCTTTACCCAGTTCTCGAAGACAGGGTTGCCCGCGATCTTGGCGGAGCCGTCGTTCAGACCGGCGATGAATTTGTTCGGGTCCTGCTGATAGGCAAACGGCAGGTTCACGAAGTGGTTACCGAGCACCCACCATTCGGCGTAGCCGTTGACGAACGGCGTAACACCCTTGGCCTGGAGCTTCTTGGCCGCGTCCTCCAGCTGCGTCAGCGTTTTCGGCAGCTCGGTGATGCCGGCTTGCGCGAACAGATCCTTGTTATACAGGAAGCCATAGCCCTCCAGGTTCAGCGGCTGTCCGTACAGCTTGCCGTCCTTGGTCATCGGCTCCTTGGCTACCTCGACCAGATCGTTCACCCAAGGCTCGCCGGAGAGGTCCTCCAGATGCTCGATCCATTTATCCAGGTCGGAGAAACCGCCGTTGTTGAAAATATCCGGCTTGTCGCCCGAGTTGAACTTCGCCATCAGCGCTGCGCCGTAATCCGCGCCGCCGCCGACAGTATCGATCTGAATTTTCACGCCGGGATTCGCCTTCTCGTATTCGGCGGCGAGCTTAGCGAGCGGCTCTGCGATTTCTACTTTGAACTGAAACATTTTCAGGGTAACATTTTTGGCTCCTCCAGCCGTACCACCGTTTGTACCTCCGCCCGGAGCAGGCGTTTCTTCCTTCTTGGCACATCCCGCAGCAGCAGTCATCGCGAGTGCGGCAACCAGACCCAGGCTAACGATTTTCTTTGCTTTCATGTAAGTAACCTCCCTTATTTGTATGAAAACGTTTTATTGGGCTACCTCTGTATTGTATTACAAGCTCCTTGGCTCCTTACACTCATTAAATTGATCGAAATAGTGTAAGATGTTGACACGAACCTTAGCCTTTCACGGAGCCTGCTGTGATGCCTTCAATGATATACTTCTGCATCGACAGGAAGAAAATAATGATCGGGATGACACCGAGCACCAGTGCAGCGAGCGCCAGATCCCATTGCTTGGTATATTGGCCGAAGAAGGAATACGTCGCTAGCGGAATCGTCCGCAGGTCTGGACTGTTCAGTACCAGAAGCGGCAGCAGGAAGTCATTCCAGATCCACAAGCTGTTCAGCAGCACGATCGTCACGGACATCGGCTTCAGCAGCGGGAACACAATTCTCCAGAATACACCATACGGCGAGCAGCCGTCCACCCGGGCCGACTCCTCGATCTCTCTCGGTATCGACTTGATGAAGCCGTGATATAAGAAAACGTTGAGTGAGACGCCGAAGCCGAAGTAACAGATAATCAGGCCCAGCCGGCTGTCCATCAGACCGACCTGGCTGGCCACCTTGACCAGCGGAATCATGATCGACTGGAACGGGATGACCATAGCCGCGACGAATGCCAGGAACAGCAGATTATTGAATTTGGACGGGTATCGGACCAGACGGTATGCCGCCATGGAGCTGATGACGACCAGTCCCAGGTTGCTGAATACCGTGATCAGCAACGAGTTGCTGAATACCCTTGGAAACTTCATAATCGTCCAAACCTTGCTATAGTTCGCAAGATTGAAAGACTGCGGCAGGTTCGAGGAATTAACCAGCAGTTCCCCGAATGTCTTCATGGAATTGACGATAACGAAGTAGAACGGCACCAGGAACAGCAGCCCCAGAATAATAGCCAGCACCTCAAGCGAGAATAAGCGGAAGCTGTAAGATTTGCTCGTTTCCATTAGGCCTCCACCTCCCTGCTTTTCGTAACCCGGACCTGAACCATCGTAATGATGGCGACGACGACAAAGAACAGAAATGCCTTGGCCGTGCCCAGCCCGTACCGGTTATTGCGGAAAGCCTCTTCATAGATGTTCAGTGCAACCGACTGCGTCGAGTTGAACGGCCCGCCCTGCGTCAGCGAGACGTTCAGATCATACATCTTGAACGCCCAAGAAATCGCGAGGAACAGACAGACCGTGACAGACGGCATAATCAGCGGCAGCGTGATGTGACGCAGCGATTGCCAGCGGGTAGCTCCGTCGATGTAAGCCGCTTCTTGGAGCTCCTTGGGCACATTCGCAAGACCGGCGATGTAGATAACCATCAGATAACCGGCATGCTGCCAGACGCTGACGATGACCAGAGCCCAGAAGGCGGTTGGCGCATCGCCGAGCCAAGGAAGCTGGAAGAAGGCCCAGCCGGTCAGCTCTCCGATGTTGGAGAAGCCTTTGACGAAAATAAACTGCCAGATAAAGCCGAGCAGCAGGCCGCCGATGACATTCGGCATAAAGAACACGGTGCGCAGCGCATTGCGCGTCTTCAGCCCCTTCGTCAGCAGCAGCGCCAGCCCGAAGCCTACCAGGTTGGACAACACAACCTCCGTCACCGTGAAGCGTGTCGTGAACCAGAATGATTTATGGAAATCCTTGTCGCTCGTAATAATCTGCTTGAAGTTATCGAAGCCGACCCATTTGACATGAGAGGTTACGCCATTCCACTCGGTGAACGAGTAGTACATACTCATGATGAAGGGAGCAATCACGATGACGGCGAAAAAAACGAAAGCCGGCCCGACGAATACGAGCTGCTGAAGCGCCGCTGAGAACCTCCGATTAGCTTTCATGGGAACCTCCTCCTTTTCTGTATTAAAATCTTCATTCGCTTGATAAAGTATACCTTTAGTATAGAAACTGGCGGCTGGCTTGAACACGGAATCTCGTGACGTAACAGGTGGAATTTATTGATTAATGTTGTTACAATTGATCCTTGGAGCGGATGCTTGCGGATGCAGCTTTCGCCCGAAAAGCCTGGAGGTGGTTCTCTTTGATCCGCAACAGCATCCGCAATAAGCTGATCCTGTTCCTGCTGGCCGCTACGATCCTGCCTCTCTGTACCTCGATCGTCGTGACTTACCTGGTGACGGAGCAGAAGGTGATGCGGGAGACCATCCAGACCAATTCCAATCTGATCTATCAAGGTAAAACCAATCTGGTCAACTACCTGGAAGGCATCAAGCAAGCCTCCCTGCTCGTCTACAACGATACGTCCTTCTTTACCGTGATCGAGGAGGGCGCAACCACGTACAACAGCAGAGGGGAGATTGTCCGGGGACTCCAGAGCATCGCCAACACGATCAAGGAGATTCATCAGGCCTACTTATATATAAAGAAGACGGATAAAGCCTATTTATATACAAAGGGGAGTCTCAATCCGCGCAGCGAAGGGGAATCCAAGTACATTCCGGACATCGGCAAGGGCGACCTTCGGTTCGAAGCCACCCATCCAAGTCACACCTATGGCATTCAATCGGTCAATGTCCTGCCTTCCTCCATCGTCTTTACTCTGCATCGCTCCATTCTTAACGCTCTGACCATGGAAGAGCTGGGGTCGATCTCGCTGGATGTCAATATCGGATTTATCAATTCCATCAGCGACCAGTTGTATGCCCAAGGCGAGGAATTGTACGTGCTGGACGGCACCGGGACTGTCGTCTATGGCTCCAAGCCCGTGCTCCGCGGTAAGAAGCTGGACGAGCCGTGGGTGACGGAGCTGCTCGCCAGGACGGATGCGAACGGCAGCTACGCCTGGAGCGATTCGGCGTTCAAGGGGATTCATATTTACGAGCGCATCCAAGAATCCTATGTGAATTGGACAATCGTTAAGCGAATTCCGAACGAACTGCTTTACCAGCATGCGAGGCAATTGACGTTCGCCAACGCGATGATTCTGCTCGGCTTCATGGTGATCGTCATCGTGGGAACCGTATATGTCTCCTTCCGGTTCACCGCCCCGATCAAGAAGCTGCTCGGCTACATAGGAAAAATCCAAACCGGCAACATGGAGGTCGATATTCACGTCAAAAGCAATGACGAGTTCGGCATTCTCGCTCACCGCTTCCGGATCATGATGCAGACGATCAATCAATTGATCACGAAGGAGTACAAACTGGAGATTGCCAACAAGACCAATCAGCTCAAAGCGCTGCAGGCCCAGATCAATCCTCACTTCCTGTACAATGCGCTGCAATCGATTGGGACGCTGGCCTTGCAGCAGGAAGGGCCGAAGGTTTACACGCTCCTGTCTTCACTCGCCAGGATGATGCGCTATGCGATGAATACGAATGAAACGCTCGTGCCGCTGAAGCGCGAGGTCGATCATGTCCGCTCCTATCTGGAGCTGCAGCTTCAGCGGTTCGCCAGCGAGCTGGATGTGGATTATCAGGTGGAAGACCAAGCTGCGGTCATGCTGGTTCCCAAGATGATACTCCAGCCGCTCGTTGAAAACTACTTTAAGCATGGGTTCGATACCCGGGTCCAGGCGGGGCGCATTGCAATCTCGGCGAGATGCGATGCGACGGGATCACTCGTGCTGAACGTAGCGGATAACGGACGGAGCGTCAGTGAGGAGCAGCTCGATGCGCTGCGGCGCAAGCTGAAGCATCCGGCAGACGGAATTGGGGATGGAGACAGTATCGGTCTGCAGAATGTGCTGGCCCGGCTGAAGCTGTACTACGAGGATGGGGTTCAGATGATTCTGGAGAACCGTGGCCCTCTGGGCGGCTTCCAGGTCACACTGCGAATCCCCGGCAAGCGAAAGGAAGAGGATGAACCATGATTGCTCTGATCGTTGATGATGAGAAGCATGTCCGAGACGCCATCAAGCTGCTCGTGCCCTGGTCCGAATTCGGCATCGATACGCTGCTCGAAGCGCAGGACGGCGAGGAAGCGGTTAGGCTGATGCAGGAGCATCGGCCTAACCTGGTGTTCACGGATATGATGATGCCGCTGATGGACGGCAAGGAGCTGATGGTCTGGCTGCACGATCAGCTTCCCGCGGCCAAAACCATTGTGATTAGCGGGCATGAAGAGTTCGAGCTGGTGCGCCACGCGGTCAAGTACGGCGGTGTCGATTATATTCTGAAGCCGATCGATGCGGAGCAGTTAGTCGAGACGGTATCCCGAGCCGTCCAGCTGCTCGAAAGGGAGCAGGCTGAGCGCCAGCAGCAGCAAGAGCGCAATATCGAGATGAACCAGATCAAACCCGTCTATTGGGATACGATTTGGTCGAATCTGGTATCGGAGCCCAAGACGTTCGACAAGTACGCCAAGGAGATCGCGGGCGAATTCGGCATCATTCCCCAGGGCCAGCATTGCCGGCTGGCCGTGCTCAGTCTGGATACGATCAGCGGCAAGCTGAAGGACAGCTTCTGGTCCCAGTGGGACCTGGTCTACTTCTCCCTGATCAACGTGTGCAACGAGGTGCTGACAGAGAAGCGCTCGGAGCGGGTAGGCCTGGCCTTCCGCTACTGGAACAATGATAATGAAATCGTCCTGCTTCTGCTAAGTAGGCTGGAGCAAGCCGATGCTGTCCTGCAGCATGTACAGACCTGCATCGCGAATACGTTTCAGAGCTCGCTGGACATGGGCGTCAGCAGCAAGCTGCCTTTCCCCGACGCCCTGCGTCAGGCTTATGCCGAGGCCAAGCAAGCGCTCCGGCGGCGCAACCTGCTTGTGAAGGAGCAGCGAATTCACGAGTACAAGGAAGATACGGCTTACGCCCCCGCTCAGTTATCGATGAGCGAGCATGCCGAAGGCATCCGTCTGGCGCTCCGAAGCGGAAGCGAAGAACAGATCCGGAAGATTGTCGGAACGTGGATGGAAGCCGTCCGCAGCCTGCAGACGATCGACAGCGAGCAGCTCGAGCTGTGGTGGCATGAGTACAACGGCTACAAAAACCGCTGGGTGAACGAATGGTTTGGGGATAACCCAACATCTGACCGGCTGAGGGATGAGTCTCACTTCCACGTACCGACCGATGACGCAGGCCGGCTGGCCGTCGACTTGTGGGAGCAGCAGCTTATCCGCAGCCTGACGGAGCTGTCGAGACAATTGCTCCAGTCTCAGCGCCAGGACAGCAATGTGATGTTCGAGATCGCCAGATATATCCGCAATCATTATCATCAGGACATAAGCCTGCAGGAGATCGCCAACCATTTTTACTTGAGCCGTGAATACATTTCCCGCAAATTCAAACAGGAGTTCGGTGAAAACTTATCCGATTATTTGAGCGGCGTTCGTATCGAGAAAGCGAAGCTGCTCCTGCTGAATCCCCATCTGCGCATCGCTCAGATCGCAGCCATGGTGGGCTACGACGATGAGAAATATTTCAGCAAGGTGTTCAAGAAAACGGTAGGCGTCTCTCCGAACGAGTATAGGAAGGGGAGAGAGTCTTGAATACAGAGTTTCAACCGGCCACAGATCTGGCCGCACAGCAATCGCGAATCCGCGGAGAAAAGCCCCGGAAGTCAAGGAAGAAGACCTACTTGCTGTTGTTCGTTATTTGGGGGCTGCTCGTCGGACTCGGCGGGTGGGGCGCGAAGGTCTACACCGACCGCCTGCAGCAGCAGATGAAGGCGGATATCGCCACCCAGACGGAAGAACAGCTGGCGCATATCCAGGAGCAATACAAAGCCCAGATCGGAGAGCTGCAAACTCAAGTCAGTACGGATATGAAGCAGCTTCAAACCAAGATCGATGCCGTCAATGAATTGCTCTCCTTCACCAAGGACAGCGCCAGCAACAAAACCGACAACAGCAATCAATTGTATACGCAGTTATCCGAGGTGACCAAGAAGCTGGACGAGCTGAAGAAGCAGCTCGACGCGCTGCAGTAAGAGGAGGATTCGATCATGACTGTGAATCCAGTGCAGCGCATCAACCGCTTACTATTGCTGGCCATCGCGCCCTTTCTCGGAGCCATCGGCCTGCTTCTCTGGAGCTCGCCGGTTGTCACGCTCGACAAGCCTGCCGATAGACCGGCTGTGAGCCTGCAGCAGCAGGAATCTGTTCAAAGCGCGCTGTCCAAGCTGGACCGTGTCAACAGCGACGCTGTACTGACGCGGGATACCATCCAGAAATACTACGAGCTATACGCCAAGAGCGCGGGCGAAGCTGCTGGCATGTCCAAGCTGGCCGAAGCCGCGGCAGCCCGTCCTGCGGCAGTATTTGACTCGCGAATAGCGGCCAAGCTCGGGGGCAAGGTCAGCCGCTCCGCCACCTCCGGCAATGTGGATCTGAAGCTGTATACCTTCTCCGAGGACCGTTACAAGGGCTATGCGTTGAAGGTTAACCTCAAGACGGATAAAGGAATGAAGATGGTGCTCGGAGGCGACAAGGTCGGAGGCAGCGAGACCACGCTGCAGGCGGTCCAGCGCTATGGAGCCGTGGCCGGGGTCAATGCGGGGGGCTTTGCGGATGATAATCGTACAGGCAAGCGCTATCCCTTAAGCACGACGGTTGTAGGCAGCAAGTATGTGTACGGCTTCGAGCCGTCCTTCGAGGATCTCACCTTCATCGGTCTGAGCACCGACCGCAAGCTGATCGGGGGCAAGTTCTACAAGCAGGAGGATCTGGACAAGCTGAAGCCGTCCTTCGGGGCTACCTTCGTGCCGATTTTGCTGCAGGGCGGCAAAAAACAACCCATTCCGGCCCAATGGGTCACCTCTCCTTCAAGGGCGCCCCGGACGGTTGTCGGCAGCTTCAAAAACGATCAGCTGCTGTTCATCGTCACCGATGGCTACGATGAGCGGGGCAACTCGGGAGCTACCCTTGCGGAGCTGCAGGACAAGCTGGCCGCGCTCGGAATCAAGGACGCCTATAACCTAGACGGCGGTGGCTCGTCTAGCCTGATCTTCGACGGACAAGTGATCAATCGGCCGTCGGACGGCAGGCTGCGCACATTAGCTACCAACTTCTTGTTTTTCAAGTAAATGCCCGGCACTAGGGGGACTTTTGTACCCTCTGACGTTCACAGATTTATTCGTTTTCTTTTTTCAGCTGGTTGGGTATAATACAAATTGGGAGGTGCTGCACATGTCCGCAACATTCTGGTTGATTGTTACTGTATTCGCCATGTTCATCACAGCAATGCTTACTTCTGCCTACAACGAAGACAAGACAAAGGGCCTGTAAGTCTTGCTGCAACAAATGACGGGTTGAACGAAGGTATCGGATTTGATTACCGATGTCTGCGTTCAACCCGCCTCTGATTTTAAGAAATTGATTATATCCATCTAATTTGATACAATTTGTATCAAATTCAAACAAACAAGTACACTCCCCTACTTACCATCTCCACCATCATCGCTATCATCTTCTTGCACCAGCTTGTCTCTGACAACGTCAATCAAACTCAGACTTTTCCAGCGTTCAGCGTCCAAGCCCAATTGCTTGATCAACTTGTAGATATCCAGCTCAATAGGGTTCTGATTTGCTGTAGTCATAACGGCTAGTCCCATCCTTTATAAGCTGATATTTGACTCCAATTCCCTTTACTGTGAATATTACCATATCGGCCGTTACAGAAAGGTTACAAATTTACTATTATTCACGTTATTAAGCCGTTATTATTATTATTTTCAAAGATTCTTTGGTATACTTTCTTGAGACCTAGTCCTTTTATCCTACAAATCCGAATGACATTAGGAGGACTTTGGGCTTATGTTTTTTTTGACGAGCGGTTACCGTATGTATTATGAATGGAGCCCCCATCACGACGTGACAGCGCGGACGATCGTGCTCATTCATGGCGCAGGCCTGTCCTCCGCCCTATGGCGACCGATCCTCCCCTTCCTGTCCTGCAACTACTCTATCCTGACCTTCGATATGGCTGGACATGGACAAAGCGAGGCTGACAGGTCTCCGCCATCCTTTGAATCGACGGCGCATGATTTGCATTTGCTTCTTCAGTCTTTATCTCTGAGCCGTGTTATCCTGGCTGCGCATGACACGGGTGCAGCCGTAGCTGAACGGTTTGCAGCCTTATTCCATATGGAAGTGGACTGCATCGTCATGCTTGCCCCTGTCTGGCCGCTTCCCTTGGCCTCTGTGCAGCAGCTTGTGCGCGCGAAGCTAGGTCAGCTCGAGCTAACAGGAAACATGCAGGAATTCGCCTATACCCAGCTTCCGGCGCTCACCGCCTCGGCTACAGATTCGTGGCTGAGCGAGGAGGTGGTCGGAGCATTTGCACGGGTATCCAAGCGACTGTACAAGCAAACGATAGAATCTGCTGCCTTCGGGAGTACAGGGCCGATGCCGGTTGCTTTCCATAAACCGCTGCTGCTGATAGCAGGCGAGCAGGATCCGGGGTTCCCCCCAGCCCTTGCCCATGTGATCTCCAAACTGTTGGATGGCACGTCGCTTCTCATCGTTCCCGACTCCTCCAATCTTGTATTCGCAGATCAGCCTTTCTATACAGCGGATTTTATCAACAGATTCATCAACCGGCAGAAAGCAGGCGATCCACGGAAGCCGAGCCCTGTAGAGCTGGAGATGAACGCCATGTTCCGCTCCTATTGGGAGCATAGTATCTCTCCTGCAGCGTCAAGGCGTCATTCCATCCGGATCCGCTGCATCGGCCAATTCGAGGTCACCGTAGGGAACCGGGTCCAACAGCAGGGCTGGAACACGCGGCACGCCAAAAGCCTGATGATTTATCTGGCCTTCCACCGCAGCGCTACGCGGGAGCAAATCTGCGACGCCTTGTTTTCAGACACGGATTTTCACAGGGCGATGAATAATCTGCGCGTGTACTTAAGCCACTTTGCCAAGCTGCTCGAATCTGAGGATGTCGATTTTCCCTGTCTAACCATTGAGCGGGATATGGTCAAGCTGAACTATGAGGTAGACTGTGATCTAAGCAGTCTGTTGAAGCAGCTTCAATTAGCATTGGATATGGAAGATAACGCTTACAGATATTCCATGTGTCAGCTTCTGCTAGAGAAACTGCAAGGGAAAATGTTGCCGGGCTGCTACGATCCCTTCTCGCTGCAGCTTACTGAAACCGTGGAGCAGCTATGGGAAAGCTTATCTCTATGGGCTGCCGATTACGCCTGCAGGCAGGAACTCTACGCCGAGGCTGTCTCCTTTCTCCAGAGTGGTCTGCAGTATAGCACAGGAGATGAGCTGTTATTCTACGACCGGCTCATTGTCATCTATGTGCGTACAGGAAATAGGAAGGAACAGCGAAAATGGATGCGGATCAGGGAAAAGATGCTTCGTTCCGAATGATGGGAGCGCTCCGCAAATAAGAGAAAGAACAGGCCTGCGCGGTCCGAATCCGGCAAGCCTGTTCTCTATAACTTGGATTATGCCTGTGCATCGCTTGGTCTCAGGTGATACATCTCACCTAAGCATGCAGAGCATATATGTCTTTCCTTGAAGTCGCTGACTTGCTCCATTGAACCACAGAAGACACAACGGGGGCGGAATCGTTCAAGAATGATATGATCGCCGCTTACCAATATTTCCACGGGATCCCCTTCATTCATCTGATACCGTTTGCGCAGCGACTTAGGGAGTACGATACGTCCGAGTTGATCAACTTTACGTACAACGCCTGCCGGTTTCATCATTAATTCACCTCACTTTCTACACAACTATAAAACAACAGCCACTTTCCTAAAGATTCGACATCCGTGTGAAAAATCCTTCCGCCCTCTGTTCCTTTTTCTTTCAACAGAGAGCCTATCTTCCTCTCCCTTATACCCGCTTCCGGAAACGATGAATCAGCCTCGCACAAATGTGCAAGCCCGCGTCAGGTTAATCCTGGAAACCCCGTCTGCCTTAAGCCTTCATATAGAATAATCGCTGCAGAGTTGGATAAATTGAGCGATCGGACAGCATCGGTCATGGGCAATCTCATCCAGGAATCCGGATGCTGCGCAAGCAGCTCAGGGTCAAGGCCCCTCGTTTCCCTGCCAAATACTAGGAAATCTCCATCCTGAAACTCCCATTCGGTGTAAATCTTGCTTGCCTTCGTTGTCGCAAATAAAAACCGGCCTTCGGGATAACGATCCTTTACCTCTTGAAACGAATCATGATATTCCAGCTTTACCGAATGCCAGTAATCCAGCCCGGCCCGCTTCAATGTTTTGTCATCCGTGTCGAAGCCGAGCGGGCGCACCAGATGCAGCCAGGTTCCTGTCGCTGCGCATGTCCGGGATATATTGCCGGTATTCGCCGGAATTTCCGGTTCGACCAATACGATATGAAACGCCATACGGTAACATTCCTCTCAAATTTTACACTGGGTTTACTTCATCTTAATACAAGGTTGATAGTTGGTTGAGATAATAGCAAGGTAATTGATGCATGAAGAGCTTGATCCATACCGTCACTATAAACCATGTCACTTAAGATCATAATCCCAAGAACGATGATAATCAACTTTTTTTGATCCCCTGCCGGCCCCGGCCTGCACCCAGTAACCCGCAAAGGAGACTTTCGAAATGATGAAGAAGAAGATTCTTGTCGTGGATGACGAACCTTCGATTTCGATGCTTATAGAATTCAACCTGAAGCTTGTCGGATTCGAGGTACATTGTGTCTATGACGGAGAAGAAGTGTTCACCGCGATTCAAAATTTCAGACCGGATGTCATCGTACTGGACCTGATGCTTCCCAAGATGGACGGTCTGCAGGTTTGCCGCAAGCTACGCAGCCAGAACAACATGGTGCCGATCGTGATGCTCACAGCCATGCAGGACCTTTCCGACAAAATCGCCGGTCTGGATAACGGCGCCGACGATTATATGACTAAGCCCTTCAGCCCGCAGGAGCTGATCTCGCGTATTCAGGCCATTCTGCGGCGTATTCAGATTCTGCCCTCCGCTACGGAAAATGCTCCGGTTGAGATCGGACATATCGTCATCCAGCCGGATCAGCGTGAGGTCAAGGTCAAGGGAGACTCTATCGAGCTGACGCCTAAGGAATTTGATTTGCTTCTCTTCCTCTGCAAGCACCGCGGCAAGGTACTCAGCCGCCAGCAGCTGCTGCATGGGGTATGGGACTATCATTTCCTCGGGGATACTCGCATTGTAGATGTACACATCAGTCACCTGCGGGAGAAGATCGAAGCGAATGCCCGCACCCCGGAGCTCATTGTCACGATCCGGAACGTCGGCTACAAGCTGGCGGAGCCGCGAGCCAAAGAATCACTGGCCTGAGGACTCGCTCACGTGATGACGCCAATCGGCGCATTTCTGCAAAAAGCTTCACTGCTGCCGCGCAGCAGTGAAGCTTTTTGCCATAGATGGATGCCGAACCCGATCATGTGGCCGCACGAAAAAAAGCAGCTTCGCCAAGAACGGGTTTACGTTCTTAACAAAGCTGCTTCTACCTATCTAACACAAATGCAAAGGGTCCATTAACCGTTCCGCTTCTGGAAGTCAGTCATGAAGGCTGCCAGTGCCTGACAAGCCTCGAATGGTACCGCATTGTACGTGGATGCACGAAGTCCGCCGACATCACGGTGACCCTTCAGACCAACGAATCCATTCTGCTCGGACTCCTTGACGAATTTCTTCTCCAGCTCTTCGCTCTCCATGCGGAAAGTAATATTCATCAGCGAGCGGTATTCCGGCTGCACGATGCCCCGGTAGAAGCCGCCGCTGTTGTCGATGGCGCTGTAGATCAGGCTGGTTTTCTCCTTGTTGCGTTTCTCCATCACAGCTACGCCGCCATGCTCCTTAATCCACTTGAGTACGAGGTTCACCATGTACACGGAGTACACCGGAGGCGTATTGTACAAGGAATTGGCTTTGGCATGCGTATCGTAGCGAAGCATCGTCGCTAGGTGCTTCGGCGAGTCCTGGATCAGCTCATCACGAGCGATCACAACGGTTACGCCGGATGGGCCGAGGTTTTTCTGTGCCCCAGCGTAGATCAGCCCGAATTTCGATACATCGAGAGGACGGGACAGGATATCGCTGGACATGTCCCCGACAAGCGGCACATTGCCCGTATCCGGTAACTCCGTGAACTCAGTGCCTTCGATGGTCTCGTTGGTTGTAATATGCAAATAAGCCGCATCGTCGCCGAGCTGAAGCTGGCTAAGGTCCGGAATCCTTGAATATTTTTCTCCCTCCGAGCTGGCAGCGATGGCCGTCTCTCCGAACAGCTTGGCCTCTTTGATGGCCTTGTTGGACCAGGCTCCCGTTTGCACGAAATAAGCTTTCTTGCCTGCGGACAGCAGGTTCATCGGAACCATAGCGAACTGCGTGCTTCCGCCGCCTTGAAGGAACATGACCTTATAGCCATCAGGAATGGCGTATAGTTCCTTCAAGAGGCTTTGCGTTTCTTCATTAAGCTGTTCGTACTGCGAGCTGCGGTGCGAAATTTCCATGATGGACATGCCGATACCCTGGTATTCAACAAGCTGCTCCTGAGCCTTCTGAAGCACTTCCAGGGGCAGCGCTGCCGGTCCGGCGTTAAAATTGTAAGCGCGGTTCGTCACTAGCCTCACACCTTTGCTTTTCATAGGATATCGCTATGATAGCAAAGGTTGCCGCGCCTGTTCAAGTATTAGTTTTATGAATAAGAGTCCGTTTCGTTTTGCAGCCGCTTGCGGGATGGGGGCGGGTTGCCGGGAATCGTCTGGAAAGAGGGATAAAGGGGCAGCCGGTTTAGCGCTCCATCTCGCTGGCGAGATACAAAGGGTTGCTTTCAGGGAGAGCGGTCTTCGTGGGTAGCTCCATTCCGGGAGTAACATAGCCCGCTGTTTCAAACGCCAATAACTCCATGGCTTTGATCGGATTTATTCCCATTTGCTGCAGCGCGTGCTTAATGTCCAATGATATGGTTGTTTCCATAGATACCTCTCTCTCCGTTCATCGTTCAAGACTAACAGTATACTCCGTATCCTTGTAACGTATTTTATCGGGAATTGACCCATTTTTTGATAGTCTGAAATAGCTATTTTCCTGTACATTAAGATTTCTTTAGAATTAAAAACTTCATCAATAGGCCCCGTTGTTTGTCAAGTATTGTCACAATATAAGACTTTGCTTACTGGGCATGCTCGTACGAAAGCGGCTCGCGGGACTTCAGTTGTCTAACGATGCGGCGCAGGGAATCCTTGCTCAGCCCGAGCTCATTCAGCTCCTGAATTATTTGTACCCACTCCTGATCGAGAGTCTCGGCCTTGTCGGAAGCCTCATGAAGAATCAGGGATTGCACATTAACACCCAGGACTGGAGCCAGCTTGCGCAAAAACTGTATGGAAGGATTCGACTGAAGATCCCGCTCAATAGAGCTCAGATACGATTTGGCAACCCCTGCCCGAGCGGCAAGTTCCGTAAGAGACATACGCTTCTGGTGTCGAAGGTTTTGAATACGTGCACCGATCATTCGAGGATTCCTCCTAAGTAATGAAAAATGGCAAGGCATTTTCGCTCAATCCGTATACTGATTGTATCATAAAAAAGATACTAATTGTATCATTATTTATGTCCATTAAGCAAAAATCATACTAAAGTCCCTAGTGTTTTCCATTTCTAGTTCTTCACAAACCTTGCTACGTAATGTATAATCAAAACGTAAATGTATCCAACACAATTCGACAATTACATCATTTAGGTACAACTAGTAGTTTTGGAGGGACAGACAGAATGATTATGATCGGGGACAGGATCGCTCTTCTTCGGGAGAAATTCGGCATGACGCAAGAGGAACTTTCCAAGAAGATCGACATTTCCCGTGCGTCGCTGTGCCATTATGAGAAAAGCCGCCGAGAGCCGGATTATGATACGCTGGTTAAGGTGGCCGATTTGTTCCGGGTTACCCTGGACTACCTCATGGGCAGGACGCATGATCCTCACCAAACTTTAGACCCACATATTCGATCGTTTGTCGATCAGCTCGAATTGTCGGATAAGCTGCTGGTGGATCAATTTGCATTGACAGTCGATGGCAAGAAACTTTCCTTCGAAGAAGCCAGACGCTTTATCGCTTTTGTAAGAGCTGAACGGGCTATCAAATAACTCAAAATAGTCTAGGAAGTCCAGCTGTTGAATACAATACTTATTGTAACATATACCAGATACAATTTGTATCACTTTAGGTAAATTTTATACTCTAAAATTTCCTTTGTCGAAATGTCGTTCTCATTCTTCACAAACGACGATACGTAATGTATAATTTAGTTATTCTAAAGCAATAATGATCTGTAGATCCCCCCCTGTTCTTAATGGCTAACGTTCTGTCGTCATTTTTTCAGCAAACATGGACACCATGATTGAAACTGGGGCTATGGGGTGTCAATAGGCGAAAGATTTCTGTGCATGACCCTCATGGAATCATGACGTATGATCCGAAAGACATGGAAATAGGTGCTACGGAACTCATAACCTCTATCTATCGAAGGAATACTTTAACAACCGATTGGGGTGATCACTGTTGGGGCAAATAGGTAATCGAATCGCCGCGCTGCGCGAGAAGCAAGCATTGACTCAAGAAGAGCTTTCCATAAAGCTCGATATCTCTAGAGCGTCTTTGTCGCATTACGAGAAAAATCGGAGAGAACCAGACTATGACACGCTGGTGAAGATTGGGAATTTTTTCAAGGTATCCATTGATTTTTTACTGGGCCGCACCGAGGACCCGGAGATGGTGCTGGATTCAGACGTACGGCAGTTTGTAGACAGTCTCGAGTTATCGGATGATCGCATTATGCAAAACTTCGCGCTTACGATTGACGGCAAGGAATTAACGCCTGAAGAAGCCAAACGGTTTATCGCCTTTGTGAGAGCTGAGCGTTCGTTCTAACGGCGAAATGCCCCCGACTATACGTCGGGGGCTTTATTGTATTTACCACCTGGGATTAGCCGACAACGGCGCAATACCCGCAGATTTCTTCCCAAGACATGCAGAGCCTGATGATGTCCTCCTCCACCAGCTCGCTGCCGCGCTGAACCTCGATAATCTCCAGGTCCGTAATTGCCCGGATGCTGTGCTTCGCTTCATTTGGGATTTTGAGCACGTCTCCGGCCTGTACAGGAAGGAAAGCACCATTGACGACGACCTCGCCTTCGCCGGCGATGATGGTCCAGACCTCGCTCCGTTTATAGTGAATCTGATAGCTCAGATTTTTGCCAGCCGCCACGAAAATCCGCTTCGTCAGCACCTCACTACCATCCGCCTGCTTCTTGTAATCCAGGACCCGGTACGACCCCCAGCGCCGCTCCTCATACATCGGGCGCTGCTCGAAGGCCTGAATCAAATCCTTGACCCGGGGGCTGGCGTTCTTCTCCGCGACGAGAATACCGTCAGGGCTTGTCGAGACGATAATATTCGACAAACCCAGCACGGCTACGGGAATGTCCAGCTCGTTGATCAGATGCGTATTCTGCGAATCCTCGCTAATTGTCCCCCGTCCGATAATTCCCGTCTCGATCTCTTCCGTGAGCGTATTCCAGGTACCTAGGTCCTTCCAGTAGCCATCGTAAGGAAGCACGACGAGATGACCGGCCTTCTCCACAACCTCATAGTCGAAGCTGATTTTCTTCAGCTTGCCGTATTGCTTGAGCATTTCTTCATACTGAATAGGAAGTCCCTGTGCGATCAGGAGCTGGATGATATAGTTCAGCCGGAAGGCAAAAACCCCGCAATTCCAAAGCGCCTGCTGATCGATCAGCTCCTTCGCTTTATCCTCGCGGGGTTTCTCGGTAAAGTGGCTGACAGCCGCATAAGCGCCGTCTTGGCCTTCTTGGGGAACGATATAGCCGTACTTCTCGGACGGATAGGTCGGCCTGACCCCCATTAGAGCCAGATCCGCGCCGGAATCGGCGATGACCTGCTCCAGCTCTTTCACCTTGGCGAAGAACCGGTCCTCGACAAAGGGATCGACTGGCAGCACAGCGACCACTTCGTTCAGGCTGACGCCGACCATCGAGTACAGATAGGTGGCGGCCAAAGCAATCGCTGGGAAGGTGTCGCGACGCTCCGGCTCGATGATGATTGGAGCATCGCTGCCAACTTGGCTCTGGATCATATCGATCTGGGACTTACCGGAGGCGATATAGGAATCATGAGCAAGACCTTCGCGTCCAAGCTGCCGCCATACCCGCTGTACCATCGACTCGAGCTCCTGCTCGTCATTTTTCAACACCTTAAGAAATTGCTTGGAACGGGAATCATTGGATAGAGGCCACAGTCTCTTCCCGGAACCGCCGGATAATAGAATTAATTTCATCTCTCGATCACTCACTTTCTATATTTATACATGGTTCTGGAATGATCAGTTCTTGGTTGCAGCTACGTACGTGTAAGGGCCGGAATCCGTCTGCATATGACGTTCGACCAGCGCCATCAATTCGTTCTTGAAGCGCTGCTCGCTGAACTTCTCCGCATGCAGCCTGATACGCTGCGGGCTCCAGCTCATTTGCTCGAAGTCCTTCAACGCAGCCTCCAGCGAGTCCACAGTCTGTTCGGTGAAATAGCAGCCATTCACGCCCGGAATGACCGTATCAAGAGCTCCGCCCCCACGGTAGGCGATGACCGGCCGGCCGCAGGCATTGGCCTCAAGCGGCGTGATGCCGAAGTCCTCCAGACCGGGGAACAGGAACGCCCGGCAATGGCTCATATAGCGGACGACCTCTTCGTCCGAAAGGCGACCGGTAAACTGGACACTGTCGCCTGCCAGCGAACGCAAACGCTCCAGATCGGGCCCTCCTCCGACGACAATCAGCTTCTTGCCAAGCCTGCTGCAGGCCTGAACGGCCAGATCGATTTTTTTATAGGACACGAGGCGTGACACGATAAGGTAATAATCGCCACCAGGCTCAGGGTTCATCTCGTAACGCTCCACATCAACCGGCGGATAGATCTTGACGGACTTGCGGTCGTAGCAAGACTCGATGCGCTGCTGGACGACCGAGGAGTTGGCGATCAAGTGATGTACCCGCCCAGTCGAACGAATGTCCCACTGCTTGAGCAGCTTCACCGTATTGCTCGCGAGCCATTTCAGGGGAGCCGGAACATTCATCCCTTCCATATAAGCGGAGAAGTCCCAGGCGAAGCGCATCGGGGTATGGCAGTAGCAGATATGTATGGTTTTCCCCGAGATCGGCACGCCCTTGGCGTAAGCGCTGCTAGAGCTGAGGACCAGGTCATATTCCCGGAGATCCATCGACTGGACAGCGAATGGATACAACCAAAAATATTGCTTAAACCTCCGAAGCACCCCTGGAATGCGCTGCATCCAGGTTGTGCGTATATCGGCGTCCTGAAGCTCGGCAAGCAGCATATTCCGGTCTACGATGGTCGTATAAATCGGAGCCTCTGGAAACATCTTGTGGAAGACGGCAACGACGCGTTCTGCACCGCCCATCTGATTCAAATAATCGTGTACGATCGCCACCTTGAGAGGCTTCATCGCGAAAACTCCTTCCCTCCGCTCGATGTCAGGCGGTATACGCCTTCTGCAGCCTTCCCCTGTAGACCCGGGATGATCTGCTCATACAAGGCCTCCACCTTCCGGGCCGTGTCCTGGATCGTGAATGCCTCCCGCACGCGGGAGGCGGCACGGCGTCCCATAGAGATCCTCAACGCAGGAGACTGAAGCAGCTTATTCACATGCAAGGTGAGCGTACTCACGTCAGCAACCGGATACAGCAGGCCGCATGAATCGTGGACGACGATCTCGGGTACTCCTCCCGCATTCGTCCCTACGACCGGGATCGACTGCGACATCGCCTCGATCAGTACACGGCCGAACGGCTCCTGATCCGAGCAAAGCAGCAGCAGATCGGCGGCGCAGCAGATTTCCATCACATCCTCGCGGAAGCCTGTGAACCGGACATAAGGCTGCAGCTCATATTCCTCCACCAGCTTGTGCAGATAATCCAAGTAATCCTTGTTCTCCTGACGGAATTTCGCTTCTCCCACGATCCAGAGCTGTGCCTGATGTCCGCTTTTTCGCAGATGCTTCAGCGCATGAATCGCATCTTCCTGACGCTTCCACGGCGCAATCTGGCCGATAATGGCTAGTAACGGTGCATCCTGCGGCGTATTCAGCTCCTCCCGAATTCGCAAGCGATGGGCCTTCTTGGCGTAATCATCGAATTCCTTCAGCGCCACTCCGTTATGGATGAGGTGGAGACGATCGTCCAGTCCTCGCTCGCTGAAGCCCTGACGGACGGCTTCCGAGATGCAGATCAAGGCGGCTGCCGTCCGCCTGGCGGCCAGCCCGATGGCACGGCCGAACATACCCTGTGGCGGGTTATCGCGGACATGCCAAACGATCGGCTTGCGGTGCAACCAGCCGAATAAGGCGGCCATGATGCCGGCACGCAGCGAATTGGCATGAACGAGATCGATCCGGTGCGCCTTGACCGCCCGGGCGAACGCATGACCGGCCCACAGCATCCCGGCCATATCCTTCAGCAGCCGCAGCGGATTTTTCGACATTCTGGCACGGTAGCCTGGAATCTTCACCACCTGAATGCCCATCGTTTCGGCCCGCTCCGTCAGCTCACCTTCCGGAGCGAACAGAATCGCCTGAGCCTGCTCAAGATGTCCGGCGGTCAGCAGCAGACTGATTTCCGCGCCGCTGACCACGCTCGTATGGTTATAGAACGCTACATTCATCGTATCGCCGGCCCCTTCCGTTTATCGCCGGCCTGCTCGAATACCCGCGTGACAGCACTAGCCACCCGATCCCACGTGTAACGGCTTTGCACATAAGCCAGGCACTCGTCCCTGGACGGGATGACAGTGTTGCCCGCCAGTACAGAACAGAGCTTCTCGGCCATCGCTTCAGACGTACTATCGGCAAACAGCAGATCACCGGATAAACCCTCGAGAATTTCCTTCGTTCCTCCATAAGGAGTGCCCATTACAGGCGTACCGCAAGCCATAGCTTCGACGGTCACAAGACCGAACCCCTCCAGTGTTAATGTAGGAACGATGCTAAGGTCGGCCGCTTGATACCAACGTACGAGATCTTCGTTCGACACACGCCCGAGAAAATGGACCGTTCCGCCCAGCCCAAGCTCGGCCGCAAGCTGTTCAAGCTGCCGGCCCATCGGTCCGCTCCCAGCAATATACAGCACCGCATCGGGCGCTTCCCGCTTTACACGCACCATCGCTCGGATCAGGTTATCGATGCCCATCCGAGGAACAAGACGGCGGGCACAGAAGAGCACCGGCTGACCTTGCCGCAAGCCGAGCTGCTCGCGGACCTGACTGCGGTCGGCCGCTGGCCGGAAACGCTCCGTGTCCACAGCTCCCGGTATGACATGAATGCGCTGAGCATCCATCCCGTAATCCTGGGCCAGAATATCCCGGAAGTAGCGGCTCAGCACGATGAAGTGATCGGACCGGCGGTAGGAGAGCAGCTCCACGTTCTTCTTGAGCTGATAGCGCAGCTGCTGCGCCAGCTTCTGGCTGCGGTCCTCCACCATGCCTTCCTGCGCCCAGGGACCATGAAAATGCGTGACGATCGGTACGCCATCCGGTACCAGGTTGCGGGTAATCATCGAGGCATACAGGGCGAAGTGCGGATTATACACATCCGGGCGCTTCTGCTTCGTTTCGGCGGCGAATGCGTGTCGGAATGCCCGCGATCTGGCCCAGGTCCCCACCTCTGCCGGAAGACGCAAGACATCCTCCATATAACCCGGAGCCGTAGTCGGCTCTCCGCTCGCCGTCATCAGTCCCTTGACCTCATGACCGTATTCTCTCATCGCTCTCAAGTAATCGGCAAAATAGCGGTTAAGCCCGCCAGGCGTATGCTCAATCCAACCCATTCCCGTGGCTAAAATATTCATGGCTTCTCAACTTCCTTATATATGATGGCTTTTCGTATCCAGAGTCGGCTTCTTTCTCCGGGATGGCGCGCCCTGCAGCTTCTTGAAGAAATTGCGGACCTCTGCCGTCTTGGCTTCCGTCACCAGCGACAGCATCCAGGCATACAAGCAGATCGCTGCGGCTATGACCAGTCCGAGCAGCAGATGCGGCAGATCCGGATTCCAGGTTCCCCATTTGCCGTCTCCCAGCCAAACTCTGATAAAATTCACAACCGGGTAATGTGTCAGATACAGCGTATAGGAGAAACCGGCCAATACTGCATGAGCTTGCAGCCCCCGCCGGATTTCCAGAGTGGTCGCCGGCCGGTTTAACCCGTGAAGAATCGCATAGATCAGAGCCGCGAAGCCCAGCGAGATGACCAAGGAAACGAGATATACGAGCATGCCCGAACCCTCGCCCTCTCCCGCGATAACCTTGCCTCCCACGAGAAGAGCGACGCATACAGCCACAAGAGTTGGAACAGCAGCCTTCGCCAGCAGTCGCTCAGACAGCTTGGGTGCAGGCAGCAGGGTGAGTGCAGCACCGAGCAGCCAGATCACGAAGTACAGCATGATCGACTTGCCCAGCAGCACGGCCATGAGAAGAGCGACTGCACCGTATAAGGCTCGTTTCCATACTTGCCTGGCCGCAAAGGCCAGAGCGAGGCAAGGAAACAGCATATAGTACCAGAATTCGTAGCATAAGCTCCACAGCGGGATGTTCTCCCCGTAATTCGGCACAACCAGTCCCTGAAGAAACAAGAGATTGCCTACAAAATCCAGCAGCCCGAGCGAATCGGAGAAACGGTCGAATTGAGGAAACAGCATCAGTTGGAATTTGGCCCATATATAGGTCAGTAACAGTGCCGAGATCAGTACCACCCATAGCCGGGTCACACGGTTTAATAAATAAGTCTTCCAGCTCCATGAGCCGGCTGCCACGGATTTCAACACGCTGCCCGCGATTAAGTAGCCGCTCAATACGAAAAATAACATGACGAATTCATTGCCTATACTGGTAGCTGCATACAGTGCCTTAATCAGCAGATTCTTATGCTGCAACTGTTCATAACCCTTGAAGAGTACAGGCCGCAGATGATAAATCATCACGTAAAATGCTGAAAACCACCGCAAAGCGTGCAAATAATATGCGGCTTTGGATTTCTGGCTGATCACAACCAGCCGCCTGCTAAGCGCCTTTCCCATGATTCACACCCCTGCCCGGTTTGCGAGCCGCATGTTCTTGATACAATCCAATCAGCCGACTGACGTGCCGATCCAGGTCATGGCGGGTTTTGACCAGCTGATACCCTGTCTTCCCCATCGATTCAGCCAGAGCCGCATCGTCCGCCAGCGACTGGATAGCTTGAGCCAGTGCAGAAACATCATTCACTTCCACCAGCAGTCCATTGCTTCCATGCTGAACAGACTCCTGCAGTCCTCCGATCCGGCTGGCGATTACCGCCCGGCTCTGGGCCATCGCTTCGAACGGTGTAAAGCCGGCGGGTTCCGGCCAGAGTGATGGAGCGATGACAGCACGGCTACCCTGAATCAGACGCTGCGACTCCGCACCCGTCAGCCAGCCGTGGAAGAAGACCCGGTCTGCCAGACCAAGACTGTCACTAAGTTCCTTGAGTCGCGGGAGGTCGTAGCCTTCCCCCGCCACATCCAGGTGGATCGATTTATCTGTCAACGCCATCGCGCGGATCAGCCACTCCAGCCCCTTGAGCGCTGTGATTCTTCCCAGGAAAACAAAGCGTGGAGGCCCCTCATACAGCGGTTGTGGCGCTACGTCACTCCTAGCCTGCATCGGCAGATGCAGCGTCCTCACCATATCCTGAGGAAATCCCGCATTGATAACCTGACGGCGTAAATATTCGCTGACCGCAATAATCGGCACTTGCTCCATGACCTTCTTCTCCGTAAACAGGTTATGGAAGTTTTCCATAATCTTATGAGGCCTTCGGCTTCCGCATTGGTTGATTAAATGCCCCCACAGGCAGCCCATATAGCTAAACCCGCGCTCGCAAACCTTCTCTCCATTCTTGAAGAACTTGCTTCCGCTCGGGCAATGCAGGCCATGATTATGAATCGTCCGGATCACGGCCGTCCCGGCAGCTTGGACCTCGCTCAGCGAGATGGGGTAATAATCATGAAGATGAAGCACCTCAATACCGAGGCGTTCGCACAAGGAAGCCAACTCTCCCGGAGCGGTAAAACCGTGGTAGGCTCCAAATTTTTCTTCGTAGGGCTTACGGGGCATCTCAGGGGTCAGATAATCCAACATATACACCTCATGCCCCTGCTCCGCCTGAGCCTGTGAGATCGTACGCACGTAAGTTTGGATGCCGCCCTCCCTGAAATAACCGTAGCAATAATGAGCTATACGCATTAGGTTCCCTCCATCCAGCGGCGCTTGAGCCGCAGCACCGTGTCAAACACGGCTCCGGGCAAACAGCTGAGCAGCATACCGCCAATCGCTTTCTGATTTGTCCGTTCCACTGCATAAGCCTGGACAAATGCCTTTCTTGCTTCCTTGCTGCGCCTCCCCTCCATCAGTGCAGCGCCATAACTAATAAAACTCCCTGCCAGCTTCCGGCGTAAGTAAGGCCGGTAAGCAGCAAACGCCGGCTCTTTCAGCAGTTCTTGAAACATCCAGATGTAGCCCGGACAGGTGCGCATCCGGCCTGTAGCTGTTTCGGAGCCGAGATGCATCCGGTAGCGGCTTAAACGTCGCGGGATATAGAAAGCACCCCGTGCTTCCATTGCGAGTTGCACAACCATCCAATAGTCAATGACGCTACCGCTCTCAAGACCTTGTCTCAGCGAAGGCAGAACGCTTCTGCGAAAGATCATAGATACAATATGTATCGGCCTGGACACAACAGCTAACTCGTAAAATGGCTGATGCAATCCAGGCTCCAGCGTTTCTCTGCCCCATCTGCGCGTATTGGCCTGCGTCTCATCCGCCAGTAGTCTGCCGTCCTGATCCATCAGCCAATGATCGGTGAACGCCAGCGATGCCGCTGGTTCCAGCTCGAGCTCCTGTATCGTTGCCTGCAAAAAATCCGGTTCCCATTCATCGTCATCATGAAGGAAAGCGACGTACCGTCCTTGGCTATGCTCGACCCCAAAGTTCCAGTTTGGAGCCATCCCGAGTCGGGTCGGATGACGATAATAGGTGATGCGCGAATCATCGTAGCTGTTCACCAGCTGAGGAGTTTCGTCGATGCTTCCATCGTCCAGCACCAGCAGCTCGAAATCTCTGAACGTCTGCTCCAGCACGCTATCAATCGCCAATTTCAGATAACCAGCCCGATTCCAGGTAGGCATAACGACAGATACAGTCGCCATATCATTCTCTCCCTTATGATGATTTGGACAAGTTCCAGATCGGTAAGAGCAGCTTGGCGTATTCGCTTACTTTGCGGGATACATCATATCCCAAAGCCGTCTCTCGAGCTGCCGATCCTATAGCCATGCGCAAAGCCTCGTTTTCCTTCAGTTCGGCTAGTCTCTCGGCCAGCGCTGCCGCATCTCTTGCCGGCACAACAAAACCGTTTCGGCCGTTCTCGATAGCATCCTTCATGCCAGTGCCTTCAGTTACGACAACCGGCAGCCCGGCAGCCATCGCTTCAAGTGGAGCCAGACCGAAGCCGTCCGAGACGGATGCATGCACGCAGAGGTGAGACCGGTGAAGGGCCGGGAGCGGGTCGCCGGATGCGACTCCAATGTTCAACCCCTGCCGCCGGTAAGTCTCCACAAGCTGACGGATGCCTCTCCAGCCTACACCCCCGAATAGCGTGATCTCCACATCCGGGTCTTTCAGCGAAAGCACAGCCTCCAGCAAATAAGGAAAACCCTTGAGCAGCGAGACTTGCCCGACCGCGATGATGCGGAACGGTTCCCCCTTCTCCCGGCTACGCCGACTCGGCTGCCCTTCTATCGGGGCAAACCGACTGGTATCGACACCTAGCGGTGCAAACAGCAGCTTGTGCTCAGGTACGCCATGCTGCACGAACGTATCCCACTGCAGCTTGGAAGCGACCGTAATATAATCGGCCAGCTCATATTCCCGCAGCACGCGCTTCACCCATGGTCTGGAGAACGGTTCTCCACTCATCCGGAACTTCCTGTGCTCCAACATGGTCGACGCGTACAACTCATGAACATGGGTGGTGGCCGCTTCCAGTACATTAATTCCGCTGTGGCGTCTAACACGGGCAAAGCTTTCCTCGGCGAAGGCCGGAAACGAATGGTAAACCGCCTGTACCCCGGGCATCGCATCAGCGACCGCTTTATCGAATTGCACAGCCCCCATATACACATGGGCCGATGGCTTCCATCTTAACGGCGTATATTTGACATACCGCTGCCAGGAGGGAGATGGTATGCTCGTAAAGCCTGCTCGGGCAGGCGCCTCCCGGCAGTAGACATGAGGACTCACCCCTCCTTCCAGAGCGGCGCGATACACAAAGTCAAGATGTCCTCCCAGTCCGCCGCTGCCCAGCCCAGCGCTGCAGCCTAGCCATACGTTGTTCACGTCACACCCTGCCCCTTCCCGTTCTCTGTTATGGCGATAGAAGTCCGGTGAATAAATCGCGGAGGGACCACCCGATTCCCAAGATGCCTCAGCAGTCGCCCAGCGCCCTTACTCACCGGATTTCTATACGTTCTCGATCACTTGCGTAAGCTTATGTAAGATGGCACGGTCCGAATACGTTTCGCTATATAGCTTCCTGGCCCCATACTCCAGACTCCGGCGCAGTCCGCTATCCGCGCATACACGCAGCATGGCTTCAGCCAAAGCCTCCTCGTCCCGATCCGGAACGAGATAGATATTCTCCCTGTGACGGAAGTCATGATCCGTCTCCGATCCATTGATCGCAATGATCGGCTTGCCGCTTCGCAGATAAGCTGCGATAATGCCTCTACGGCCGGAAGGTCCGCTGGCCTCCACATAGACATTGGCCAGGCTGCCATGAAGCGTATCACTCAGTTCGTCGTCGTCTACGAAGCCCCGGATCACGATCCGTTCCTCTATCCCGAGATCGGCAGCCAGCCGGCGCAGCGCCTCCATCCGAGGAGATCCCGTATCGAAGCCGCCGATCAGCACAAGTCTGATATCCGGCTGTTGCTCAGCTATGGCTGCGAAGGCTGTCACAAGCTGATCCAGACGCTGCAGCTCAGAGATGGTCCCGAACCAGGTGATGTACGGGTAAGCATAATACGGTTTGCGCAGATGATCCGCTTTCCGCCCGCTTACATTGCCTGCCGGAATCCGGTAGACCTTATGGCTCCACAGCCCCCGCTTTAGCAAACGTTCCCGCTTGTTGTTCGTGATAATAAGCGAACGGCTGCTCAAGCCAATCGTCAAAAGCTGCAGCCGATGGCACAAGGCCAGGAGAAAAGGCTTGGGTCTCGTGCTCCAATCGACGAAAAGCTCATGCAGATAAGCGATGACCGGCACTCGGAAGCGCAGCGCGATCCATAACGGCAGCAACGAAGCGACAGGAGCAATGCCTGCCTGCCCCCACATATGAGGAACATACTGGAACAGGACGACATCCGGACGCTCCATCCGGCATACGCGGGCGAACACCCGAAATAGATCCCGGTAGCCGCGATACAAATGGACGGAAGCATGCTGCGCCTCCTCCCCGGGAGGGCCGCTGCTGTCGGCTTGCTCACAAATGACGGATACCGTGTAGCTGCCTTCCCGAAGCAGATTTTCCATAAAGACGGTATGATCCGAAAGCCCGTTGCGTATAGGATGATAGTATTTAGTTAATACGAGTACTTTTTTCATACCGTTATACCTTCCCCTCCGTTTCACCGGCTACGCTCACCGCACCCGAACCGGATTTTCGCTTGAAACGCCCCCCGCCCTGAAGTACGGTTCGATAAAGCGCCAGAAACGACTCGGGATACACATAGAACAGTCTACTCACCGTGAGTCCCATGCCCTTACATTTGACAAGCATGAAGCTCCACTTGACCAGGGCCATCGTCACCACGCCTAGAGCAGCACCCACACCTTGCAAGGGTTGAACCAGCAGCAGCGTCATGCCTACCCCGGAAGCCAGCCCAAGGATTTCGGACAAGGAAACGTAGTGGAACTTACCCTCCGTCGAGACGAAATTGGTCAGTACGGAATACGCGATATTAATGGGCGTGCAGATCAGCAGCACCTGTCCCATCAGGACGGATTCCTTAAAGTCCGCCCCGTAGACCAGCGGGATGGCGAATGGAATGACGCAAGCCGCAGCCGCAGCCATCACCAGCGTGGCATAGAATAATGTGCCATGCATCCGTTCCACCTGCTTCTGGCGGTGATTCAACGCCAAATCCATCAGCTTCGGAAACAGAAAGGTACCGAGCGCACCGGTAATAATCGATGGCAGCATGGAAGCGATGCTGGATGAGACAGTATACAAGCCGAGCATGTAGGTCGTCAGAAACAGCGAGATGATCAGTTGATCCAGATTGCCTCCGAATGCGGATACGAGCCCGACGGAATAAATCTGAATTCCTTTGTTGAAAAGCTCCTTGCCCGTTTGCCACACGCGGGTGACTTTAGGCCGGACGCTGGTATACACCCAGGTGAAGGTCATGAGAAACAGCAGGAAGGACCAGGCCAGACTGCCGATGATGAAATTGCGCACGGTGTAGAGGTCGAAAATCAGAAGACCGGTGATAACCAGCAGAACGCCAACTGGATTCAAGATGCGGAGCAGCAGCACCCGTCGAAACATATTAAGCGTCTGCAAGGTGCCGATCAGCCCATCAGCCAACAGCCCGAAAGGAACAGCCAACATCGAAATCTGTGCAAACCGGACTACATGCTCCTCATGTCCCGAGAGCAGCACAGGTAGCAGAGTTTCCCCGGCCACCAGAGCGATCAGCCCCATGCTGACGCCCAGTACCAGATAAACTCCGAACAGCTCACGCTGCCGGTCCGGGTTTTTTTTGCCCAGAAAGATGACGGCTCCAGGCAGGCCAAGCGTGAAGAGCATCGTCAGCAGCATACTCCAGCGGGTGGCGGTGGCCAATTCTCCGCGTCCCTCCGGACCGAGGTAACGGGCACTGATGATACCCGTTACCAAATTGATCACGATGACCAGTACGTTGATGGAAAGACTTGAGAGAAATAAGCGCTTCATGCGTGCCTACCTTTGCTTTAATGTTTTCACGAGTCGCTTGGCTTCGCCGAGCGGGGTTTCGATGGATTCGTAAATGTTTATCACAAGCGGACTCTCAATTTGATCCGTATACAAGTCACTGAAGGTAAAGCTCTGCTTGGCGCTTACTAGCCGCTTCGCCCCCGTGAAGGTCAGCGTCTCCGCCCCTAGTGTACGGCCGAGTTGATCTTGCAGCTCGACCTTCATCTTGGAGAAATTCTGGTTGACGACGATATTGTCTTCACGGCTTATATCCAGCGTCATACTCATTTTGTAATTGTAGCCGGTGGGATTGAATAGTGGAGAGATCGACCAGTCGGCCAGCTTCACATTGAACGGATAGAAGCGCATGATATCACTGTTGGCCTGCTCCTGAATCTTGGTCTGGAAGGACGCGATCGGAACATAGTAAGGCGCTGCCGTCTTCGCGTCCAAGATATTCATCACCAGATTCTCCCCCTTCTCCTTATTCGGGACGTTGAAGGAGTAACTGACGATATAGCCTAAGTTGGATATCAGATTCTGATCGACCGTAGCCTGACGGGTTCCTAGATAGCTGTATCCGTCGGATGTGCGCAGCTCCGCCTGGAAGTCAGGCAGTGCGACCGGGCTCTCCAGCTTATTGCGCAGCTTGAACTTGGCGACGACTGTCTGGTAGCCCTCGCCTTCCGCACCGTGCATATGGAGCTCGACCAGCGAGATATCAATACCATCGCGGATCAGCTTGTTAAGCGGATCAAAGGCGATCGCAGAGCCGGGCTGATAGGTCTGCAGCCGTTGAATATCATGCTTCTGCCCGCTCCCATCCTGCAAATCGATGACCATCCGGCCGATCGTATAATCCAGGCTGGTTTTGTCCGAATTGACATAGCTTTCCGGGGAAAGCACCACCAGCTTGGTCAGCTCAATCCCATTATCAACAGGGATGGCAAAGTAGATGTACTGCTGCCCTCCGGCCTCCAGCGCATCTGCCGGAACGACGGGCTTCTTGCCCTTAAACCATTTTTTGTCCGCCTGTCCGTCAATCTGCAGCTGAGGCACGGCTTCCTTCTTCGTCCCCTTGTTCTCCACAAGCAGCGTGACGAAGGCCACAGGACCTTCCGGCTGATTCTGGTAGAACAGGCTAACCGGTTTGTATTCGAGCGAGGAGGAGAAGACAGGGAGCGTGAAAGACTCCGTCCAAGGCTTAACCCGTGCGCTATCCGGCACGCTGGAGCCTTCTCCCTTCCACTGCAAGCCATCTACCGGTATACTCAGCACCGTCTTTTCTTTTTGCGGATATTCGAATTCGTCGATTTCGATCCATTCTAGTGCTGACAGCACGACACTGTCGCTTCGCTCGATAGAGATCAGATAGCTCAGCTCGACTTTTTCCTGCGATTGAATGGAAGTGGTATTCGCCGCACTTGGACGCAGTGTGTAGGTTGTGCCCTCTGCCGTTTTAATCCGCAGCTCATAGTCCGGCACACGACGCATCCGGTCCGATGTATTGTGCAGCCTCACGACTACACCGATGCGCGTCTCGCTGCCAGCGTTCTCATTGAGGACGCTTTTGATCTCAGCCTTGATGACATCCGTCAGCTTATAGGATGCAGCCACAGGCGCAGCGGCAGGGGCTGGCGCCTCCGCAGCGGAGACGAGCGATGCTGTCGGAACGCATAGGGCAGCCGACAGCATCCATACAGTCATGTTTCGCTTCCAGGTCTTGTTCACAGATAGATACCTCGCTTTGTAGTTGGTCTGGGCTTAGGGGGTCAGTAGTACCTTATCCTTATCATTCAGATGGTTCTGGCCGGAGATCACGAGCTGCTCGCCTTCCTTGACACCGACGAGCACCTCTTGATTCAACTCATCTTGACTCATCCGGCCGAGCTCGACTCTGCGCCGTTCTGCCGTGTCACCATTCACCACGAAGACAAAGGTGTCCTCCGCCTTCCTTACGATGCTGGCTACCGGCACGGCCAGCGCGATCTGCTGTTGTTCATCAAGCAATTGGACTCTCGTCTTCGTGCCCGGCATCAGCTTCAGCGCTTCGTTAGGTGCCTCCAGGTTCAACTCATAGCCCTTGGCTTGTGCATCGATAACCGGAGACAGGTAGTTGACCTTCCCTTTGACTTTTTCCGTCGTTCCGGGAACATTGAAGGTCATCTCCGTCCTCTCCCGCACCGGCTTAACGTAAGCTTCCGGAATAAAGGCCTTGATCTTGACCGGATTCATCTTCTGAATGACGGCGATGCGTTTGCTGCTATCCGCAACCGCTCCCTTCTCCAGTGTTTGCTCGGTTAGGATCCCGGAGGTGGTCGCCTTGATCACCAGATTGTCCTGAGCGGCATCCAGCTTCTCGACGGCGAGCTGGGCTTCCTTCAACTGCATATTCAGAGCTGTCAAGTTGTCCTGATTGTTTAAGTTCTGAAGCTGACGCTTCAAAAGCTCTAAATCCAGCTTGGCGTTTTTCAGCTTCACTTCCGCTTCCTGCACGCCGGTCTTATTGATACGTCCGGCGTCGTAATCGTTCTTCAGCTTATTGGTGTTGCGGGTCAGATCCGTTAGCGCCTGCTCCGCCTTCAAGATCGAATTCTGCAGGCCCGCTTTTGTAAATTCGCGCTCCTTCTTGGCGCTTGCGATGGCCTCACTGGCATTTTGCACCACCATTGTGGCCTTGCTCCGCTCGTAATCGGCGTCCTTGGAATACAGCCGTGCAATGACATCTCCTTCTTGGACCGCATCGCCCCGGCGCTTCAGCACTTCGGTCACTTCTCCGCCCGATTTGGCGAAAAGCTCCACCTGCACAGAAGACAAGATTTCGGCTACCAGCTCGGGGGGCTCACCCAGCTTGATCTTCTGTAGCTTGGCCACCTTGACGGCTTTGCCAGCCTGCTGTTCATTAGCGGTCTGGACGTCGTTCGAGCCCCAGACGTTGGCGCAGCCGGTGATCATCGTGAAGCTGACCCCGACCGCCAAGACGGCCGTGATGCCATGACGGGTGATCTGCGTGTGTTTCCGCCTTTTTTTTCTCATGTCTGACGAATTCCTCCCTGAGTAAGCGTCAATCTATCCAATACTCCGATACTGAGCCAGATGATGGCGCAAACCGAATAATTGCCTCCATTCGACCAGGCCCCGATTGTCGCGATTAAAATACCGAATACGATTAAAACCGTTGTATTGTGATGACTCATACGGAAGGCCCGCCGCAGTGTTTCCAGCAGAATCAGGCCATAGACGAGACCACCAATAACGCCTGTTGAAATCATCATGTTGCTGAGATCAACCTCAGAGCTGTCGCCGCTGCTCGACATCTTGGCCCCAGCCAGTGTCGTGAAGCCCAAACCATGACCGATCGGGTTCGTAATGCCTTTGATCATGCCATTCACAAACATCGCTACATGGATTCCGGCAGTGGAATGCTCATCGTCTAGCGGGTTGGCAAGCCCGTTTACCTGGTGAGCAATCAGCTCATTGCTGCTCTCAATCTTGCTGATCCACACAAAAGCTCCGGCCAGCATCCCCGCCATAATAATTAAAGCCAGAACGCGGCCCATCTTCGATTTGGCGTGCATAACCGTAATGACTGCTAGCGCCAGGCTTGTCAAAATAACAGGCGTACGGCTGGATTGCATAAACACGCAGTACATGAGCAAGGGAAGGAACAAGACCGCACAAAGCTTCTGTACCACATGCCCCCGAAGCAAATAAACCCACAATATCACAATCGCAACGACCAGAAATGTTGTGTACTCCGCTGCATTGGTGAAGAAGGAGAACGCCCTCGATCCATCCCCTACGATCAATGCCGCATACCCTGCGATATCAATCCATATTTCTTCAAACTGTGTAAATCCCAGATTGATTTGCTTCAGTCCGTACAAGCCGCTGATAACGGCAATGACACAGACCGTTCCGTAGATCCGCCTGAGCCAAGTTTCCGTCATGTGCAAGCGGCCGAGTACCATCCAGAACAACGGCACCACATAGAACATAATGCCTCCGAACCCCGTCAGAATACTGCCCTGCAGCGGGTTTACAACCTGAAGCAGATCGATGATGATCATCCAGCGGACCAGCTTAAATAAGTACGTGTCGTCTTCCTTGTTGATGCCCTGCCTCCGGATATACGTCTTGTACATCCAGAGGAAGCCCATCAACAGGATAATCACCGGACTAAAGACCACCAACGGATCATAGGAGCTCCATCCAGAGACCGGTATCAGCATCCGTCGAAAAAAACCAAGAAACGGTAAATAAATGAGCAGGCTGAACATCAGCACACGTGGATTGCGAATGGCTAGCGGCAAGGCCAGCAGCATCAGCCCCCCGAACATCAACAGGCGGATTTTGCTCGGATCCAAGGACCACTTTCCGAGCAAATATCCTCCGCCAACAGCCACTAACAGAGCCAGCGTCCATCGTACGACACGGTGGTCCTGAATTCTATGGATGAGTACGCTCAATTTCGTAGCCCCTACTTCCGTTTCGTTGTTCGTACATCCTAGCGTACTGATCGTTCATCAGGCTGTACGTGTGATCCCAAGTCAAGGCAGCCACTCGCGCTCTTGCCGCCTCCCCCAGCGCTGTCTGACGGGCCGGATCAGCCAGTACCTCTCGAACGAGCCGGGCGATCTGTTCTCCATCGCGCTCAATCCAGTAACCGTTCACTCCATCCTCGATCAGATCTTCGACTCCGCCGACACGGGTCGATAGCACGACCAATCCGGCTGCTGCCGCCTCATGGACGACGAGTGAGAACGTTTCGTAGCTGGACGGGAAGATGAACAAATCGCTCATCCCGAACCATTCTTCGGGATTCGGACGCTTGCCTGCGAAGCATACACGCTCGCGGGCGAACTCCGTAACCTTTGGCCCATAAGCCTCCGGGTCTCCCTTACCGACGACGATCAGGTGCAGGCTGGGATGTTCCACAGCCAGCCTATTGAAGGCGTCGATGACGAAATCCAGCCCCTTGAGCGGCCAATCGCCTCCCATAAACAGCAGAAACTCACCGTTCACCGGCAGCCCGTGCTTGCTTCGAAGCGCACGCTTCTCCCGCTCAGGCATTGGCCGGAAGCAGCTCGTGTCGACACCGTTCGGGACGACCTCGACCTGATGCCGCTCATAAGGGAATGCGCTGAGCAGCTCCTCCTTGACGCGTCCGGACACTGTGACTAGCCGGCGTGTCCGCTTCGGCTTATAGATCAGCCTCTCCATCGACAAAGCGATGGAAGAGGCCAGCGCGCTGTTCCATCTGCGCAGCAAAGAGCGGTTCAGCTTGGAGCGGGTATTGCCCGTCGCCTGCACATAGCCGGCGTGGCAGAAATGAACGGTCGATACATCCGCCCGGTTCAGGACGATCGCTCCGGTCGTATGCAGCAGGTCCCGCTTGATGAATAACAGCCTCAGCGTAGCCATTATAGCGAACACGATCATCTTGAGCGGCACAGGCTTAGCCATGACGGGAATACGGATAAACCGAACCCCGGCCGGATCGGCCAGCTTCATGGAGGCTGCAACTACGGTCACCTCAGCATCACGCTTCAAACGCATGATGATCTCCTCCAGATGCCGCTCCATGCCACCCCCGCCGCCCACATCATGGGCCACGATGACAATTTTTTTCCTCGCCGTCATCGAGCCGTCCTCCCCGATAGCGTATCGGCCTTGCCTTCGAGCAAGGCTTGCTCGAACGCGTGCGCCAAGCTTCGCTTGCTGTAACGGCGGCTTACCGCCGCAAGACCGATCTCCGCCCGGCGCTCCCGCTCCTCCGGATGCTCCATCAGCGATCCGACCAAGCGAGCGAGCTGCTCCGCATCGCGCTCCGGCACAATCCAGCCGCCGCCAGTCTCCCGGATCAGCACCGGAATCTCTCCGCTGTCGCTGCCCAGTACAGGAACGCCGCAAGCCATCGCTTCCACAATGACGCGGCCGAACTGTTCCTTCCAATTGGGCATCGTCAGCGACGGCAGGGCGAGTACGTCCATCGTATTGATCCAGCGATGGACATCGTTATGCTTGACCGAATCCAGAATCCGGATCAGGCCAGGATGACGAGACTCCATGCGGCGAATTTCCTCCAGCAGATCGCCCTTGCCGATGAACAAGAAGCTAACCGGCCGATCGGCCAGTTGCTCCGCGGCTTCCAGCAAATAGCGGATGCCCTTCTCCTCCACAAAGCGGCCGACAAAGCCAACCACGAAGCGGTCCTCCACGCCCAGCTCCCGGCGAAGCTGCCGCCCCTCCTCATGCATCGGCCTGAACTGTCCCGTATCAACGCCGAGCGGGAACGGAAGCAGGTCGCCCTGGTAGCGCTTCTTACGTAGTACCGAGCCCACGTCCTGGCTGACCACAGCAGCCAGATCCGTTCGCGCCAGTACGTATTGCTCCATCCAGCGGAATGGCGGAGGATAAGGCTTGAGGATGTTCTGCGCGGAATAAACGACCCGCTTCATCGGCATATTCCGCGAAGCGTAGAACGCCTGCCACGCGCTGGTGGAGTAAGGCTCCTCTTCCACGAACAACACATCGGGACGGAACGCCGCAATCGAGGGACGAAGATTGGATTGATAATAATGAAGCGGAATGCTGCGGGAAAGCCCGACTTTGCGCTGCTCGATCGTTCCGGAAAATTCCGGCCAGCGGGATACTTCTACGGCATCCGCCGAATACGTCGTACGGAAGTTGGAAGGCACGATCAATTGTACGACATGACCGAGTGCTTCCAGCTCCGCATAAAATTGCTGATTGACATCGGTAACGCAAGGATGGCTGATCGCCATGATTTTCATTGTCATCTCTCCATCTTACGGATGAACGTGAGCCGGCTGACGGCTGGCGCCGCCCCGGATACCCACACCCCTGTATTCCAGCTCCTGCCCGTATTGGTCTGCGAAAGCATTACGTCCATCGATCCAGAGCGGACGGTCCATCCAGGCCTTCAACTGTTCCGCTCCAATCCCGGCATATTCAGGCCACTCCGTGACCAGCAGCGCAGCCTCGGCGCCGAGCAGCGCTTCCTGCACACTCACGCAGGCTTGAACTCCAACCGGCAGCTGCGGGCGGGACTTCTCAAGCGCGATCGGATCATGGACGCGAACCTCAGCCCCTTCTCGGACTAGCTCCTCAATGATCGGCAGGCTTGGCGCCTCGCGGATATCATCGGTCCCCGGCTTGAAAGTCAGACCCAGCACCGCAATTCGCTTGCCTTGCAGCGAGCCGAGGCTTTCACGGGCCTTCTCGATCAGCTTGAATTTCTGCGCCCCATTGACTTCGATGACAGCAGCCAGCAGCTTAAAGTCATAGCCATTGGTATCCGCAATATGATGAAGTGCACGCGTATCCTTAGGAAAGCAGCTGCCTCCATACCCGATACCTGCATGAAGGAAGGACTTGCCGATCCGGGCGTCGGTACCGATAATATCAGCCACTCGTCTCACATCCGCGCCGACCGCATCGCAGACATTGGCGATTTCATTGATAAAACTGATTTTCATAGCGAGAAATGCATTGGCTGCGTACTTAGCCAGCTCCGCGCTTCGCAGGTCTACAGACATGAAGGGTACGGCTTCAACTCCCTCCGGTCTGGGTGCAAAGGATGGAGCCTCGAACCTTTGCTCCACCAGGACTTCGTACATCCGGCGCAGCGTCTGGACAGCAGCATCCCCGCCCCCCACGACGACTCGTTCGGGGTATAAGGTATCCGCAACGGCGCGTCCCTGGCGAAGGAACTCTGGATTGGAAGCGATGCTTACCCGGTCCTCGAGACCGAAGGCCTTAATTTTATCGGCGATGGTGTCGGCCGTTCCGACCGGCACCGTGCTTTTATTGACGAGAACTGTCGGCGTTTCCTTGCCGATCAGATGCGAAATGACATCATCGGCTGCCCCGAACAAATACGTTAGGTTCGGCGAACCGTCTTCATTGGCCGGTGTGCCAACGGCAAAAATAAGTACTTCGGCCTCGGAAACGGCAGCTTCGTAGGAAGTCGTGAAGCGGATCCTCTCCTCCGACGAATTCAGCAGATCCTCCAGACCAGGCTCATAGATAGGCATCAGCCCCGCCTTAAGCCCGTCGATCTTGCGCTCGTCGATATCGACGCAGGTTACCCGGTGACCGAGGAAGGCAAGCGAAATGCCTGTCGTCAGTCCCACGTAGCCCGTTCCAATGACACTAACGTTCATCATCCATTCTCCTTACCATACCTATAATTGTAGGATTCAGTACGAGTTCTTCGGGACTAGCATGATCCATACCGTCTTGAAAATCAGCTTCACATCGAACCAGAGGCTTTGCTGACGGATATAGTACAGATCCAGCTCAACCATCTGCTGGAAGGAAAGCCCATTGCGGCCACTGACCTGCCACAGTCCCGTGCAACCGGGCACGACCAGCAGACGCTGCTTGTCGTAGCCGGTGTACTGGTCCACTTCCCGCTGTAGAGGAGGACGAGGACCTACAAGACTCATCTCGCCCTTCAACACATTCCAGAGCTGGGGCAGCTCATCCAGACTTGTGACACGCAAGATCTTGCCAATCTTCGTAATTCTTGGGTCATCCTTCATCTTAAACATGGCGCCCTGGATTTCGTTTTTGTCGAGCAAATCCTTGAGCAGATCCTCGGCATTCCATACCATGGATCTAAACTTATACATGGCGAATGCTTTGCCATTTTTTCCAACCCGCATTTGCCTGAAGAAGACCGCTCCCTTGGGGTCCTCCAGCTTGATCAAAACCGAGATGACGGCAAACACCGGCAGCAGCAGGAGCAATCCCGCCAGCGAGCCCAGAACGTCCATCGTCCGCTTAGCCCACAAATAAGATTTGCGATGCTCGGTTTTAGCATCCGTGCTGCCTTCCTTAAAATAATGATGCGGGCTTAGAGCCTCCGCTTTATTGGTGTCCGACATTCGTCTATGTGCCTCCTCTAGCCGATAGCCTGCGGCCAGGTGCTTTCTGCAACCATTTTTTCCATCGCTTGCAGCAAAGGCTTGCGCAGCTCGGGATTACGCATCGCAAACTCCAGCGTGGTCATGATAAAACCTAGCTTCTCGCCCACGTCGTAGCGCTTGCCATCAAAGTGATAGGCAAACACGCGATGCGCTTCATTCAGCTTCTGAATCGCATCCGTCAGCTGAATCTCCCCGCCCGCTCCCTCCAGCTGCAGATCCAGGAAGGGGAAAATATCCGCCGTCAATACATAACGCCCCATAATCGCCAGATTGGATGGAGCCTTGCCCAGAGGCGGCTTCTCCACGAATGCCTTGACCTCATACAGGTCCCCAGCCTTGCTGATCGGATCGATAATGCCGTATCGCTGTGTCTCCTGATCGGAGACCGGCTGAACACCGATTACGGAGGAGCCTGTCTGGTTATACTGGTCGATCAATTGCCTCAGGCATGGCTCCTTATCGCTCATGACGATGTCATCGCCAAGCAGTACGGCAAACGGCTCATCCCCAATGAAGCGCCGGGCGCACCAAACCGCATGGCCAAGACCCTTTGGTTCCTTTTGCCGGATATAATGAATGTCCACCTTGGCGGAGCGCTGCACTTCCTCCAGAAGCTTCAGCTTGCCCTTCTCTGCTAGATTGCTTTCGAGCTCGAACGCATGATCGAAATGATCCTCGATCGCCCGCTTCCCTTTACCGGTCACGATGATAATATCTTCGATTCCCGATGCTACCGCCTCTTCGACGATATATTGGATGGTAGGCTTGTCGATGATAGGCAGCATTTCCTTAGGCATAGCCTTGGTAGCAGGAAGGAATCTTGTTCCGAGACCCGCTGCCGGGATGATTGCTTTTCTTACTTTCTTCATCACTAATTCCTCCATGTCACATAGGATTTGTTAGATATATACAAATACGAAAACCATCGCAATGAAGGAATACATGCAGGCCGTCAGGTTTTCGCCGTACATCCATAACGCTAAAAAAACTAACTATGCCGTCTTGGCCTGCTTGCCATCTCCAAGGCAAGACGGCATAAGTAGAATTTTTATATTGATTTAGAAGAAAAATAGGGCATCGAACCCTCCCTCACGCCACACCCTTGACAATAGATGTCTAAGGTGAATCCACCCACAGCATGGCCGAGTGCCTACAGTGATAAAGGTACAGTAGGCATTACCTATCCCGCAGAAGCGGGAGTCGCATGATCACATCAGCAAAACTACGCCTTCACAGTCTTGTCCCTATTCATCAACACACCAAGCAGATTGGCTTTAACACGCCCCAGTTCTTCCTTGGAACGTTTAGCCAAATTACGTTTGACCTTGCCCTGCTGAATGACGAACACTACCCCGTCGCACTTGGCACTCACAATCTTGGAATCGATATGACCGATTACCGGAGGGGCATCCACGATAATGATGTCGAATTCCTGCTTGAGCTGCAGAAGCAGTTCATCCATCGATTCGGAGGAAAGCAAGTCGGAGGCCTGAGAAGTGCCTGTGCCCGCATAGAGCAATGACAAATTTCTCATATCGGAAGTTGACAAAACCTCGCGCAGCTCGTTCGTCCGGTTCAGGACATTGGTCAGACCACGGGCATTGGAGTCACCGTAAAAGGTGTGTACGCCTGGATTGCGGATATCCGCATCGACAAGGATTGTCTTTTTACCTGATTGGGCATAGGCGGCAGCCAAGTTGACTGCAGTTGTCGTACGGCCTTCTCCACGGCATGTGGAGGTGACGGCTACCGTCTTGACTCTCCGCTCGGCCGTAGACTTGAAATCAATATTCACCCTGAGCTCGACATATGCTTCGGGAAGGACCTGCAGAGGTTCACTAGTTCTCGACTGTCGCATATGCAATTTCCCCTCCTTGACTCCGCGGTCTCGTTTGCTTCAGCGACTTGAACTGGCTCTTCTTCATCTCCGGTACGGATGCCAGCAGCTCAAGCCCCATCGTCTGAGTGATGTCATATTCGGATTTCAGGGTATCGTCCATGAATTCGAGCAGCAAGACAACCCCGAGAGCAAAGATGAGTGCTACAAACGCGCTGATAAACACGTATAAGTTCGATTTTTCGTTAATTGGCATCGGATTTTCCTTAGCCTCGGCATTGTGAAGAATTTCGATATTGTTGACTTTCATAATCTTTGGAATTTCGGTTTGGAAGACGGCGGTGACTGCATTGGCGACCTGCATCGCTCTCTCATACGAAAGGTCTCTTACGCTGATGGTCATGACTTGTGTATTGTTGATAGACTGGACGTTGATAATCTGGCTGAGTTCACCCGGACTAAGTCGCAGATCCGGATAGCGCTGGACGACCTTCTCCATGATGGCAGGCGTTCGAATAATTTCCTTGTACGTGTCAATCAAACGAATGCTGTAGGCCATTGATCCCAGGTCCATCTGCTCCTTGCCAAGCTGCTCCAATTCGACAGTTTTATTGACAATTACTTTGGTCGAGGCTTGGTAAACAGGCCGGTAATTATACTTGTTGAACACGGCCGTCGTGATCGTAGCTATGACGACAACGAGCAGAACGATCCATAAACGCTTTTTCAGTATTCTCATAAGTTCTTTGGGCTCCATACGATCCTCCAAGTCGAAAGATACACTATGTATCAGGTTTATACCCTTACTCTATGATACAATATGTATCTTGTCAACCACTTTTTTTGTAAACTTTGTCACAAAAATTCGTAATTTTGAATATGCGGCACCAATGCCCCTTTGTTTTTTACACATAAGACGATAATATGACGCACCTTTTTCTAATATTATAAAAAATTGATGTAGTCACTAGACTTAAGGATACAAATCGTATATAATCCACCTGGATACAAGTTGTATCTAATACAAAGAGAAGATGGGTAGGAGGTGAAGGAAGTTGGAGAAAAAACAGTACGCAAAACCTGAAATCATGAGTCATGAAATGATCAGCTTCGAAACCGGTTTGTCCAGCTGCGTTAAGGTCGCAACTGTTGACGGCACAAACCCTGTTCAAAAGGTATGCCTGAGACCAGACAACACTTGGATCAATCTGTAAGAAGTAGTCCGGCGAAAGACCAGGGATACCTAAAATCCCTGGTCTTTTTTCTTGGGGATAATCTTCAAAAAAAGGCAAACAGTGTCTTAATTCCTAGGGTTTCGATGTGAATTGCATCATCTTCTATTAAGAGTCGGATATATTTAAGGAACCAGTCCGATATATTTTTCATAGGATAGATGGTAAAGTGATTGAGGAAAAAATTACCTTCAAGGGAGGGATTCGGATGATCAAACCGGAATGGAAGCGATTAAGAATATCCTTACTCACGGTGATGATCGCGACCATGAGTCTAACCGGGGCTATACCATTCGGCACCTCAAGCATTCCCAGCTCCAAGGCTGCCGAGCAGAAACAAACTTATGAAGATTGGCGTCAACAGGAAGTCCCGTTTGGCTACCGCTCCTTCAGTCATGCACCTTGGAAAGCCTACATGGATACATGGGATGCCAACCGTTTTCTAGAAACCCCTGCTATCGTTTTCAACGTCAGCCCTCAGGAGGCTGATGCTACCGCACAGGTTCTGGCAGAGTCAGGCATCCGCAGGGCACGCATCGAGATCGGCTGGGGAAGCTTATCCTACGAGGATGAGAGCAAGCTGGTGCCTTTTTCCGAAACTAATTTTACGCAAATTTTACAAGCGCTGCGCAAGTACAATATAAGGCCTCTTGTCCTATTGAATGCCAATGCGGGAGTCCCCGCCCCAGCACAAGATCTGAAAGCAACGCTCAAAGCAGACGCCCCGTCAGGAGCTACCGAGATTTATTTGTCCTCTACCGCAGGTATTGTGCCTGGTTATACGGGACTGATCAATATGGCGTATCAGTCGATGTACCCCGTCATCACTTCCGTCGACCCAGCGACCGGCCGTTGCGTACTGTCCGCTCCTCTACCTAAGGCTCTCCTCAAAGGAGATCTCAGCTTGCGCAAACTGAAATATCAGCCCTTCTCCGGAGTGACCTTCGAGGACGGAAAACCGAATCCGAAGGCCAAGGAAACACTCAATGGCTGGGTCAAATATGTAGAGACCGTCACCAAGTTTGTACAAACTACACTCGGGACAAAAGGCTCCTCCGATGCAGGCTTCGATCTTGAGGTTTGGAACGAGTATACCTTTGGCAGCCAATTTTTGGATATTAATAATTACTATAAGCCGGGATTCAAATTCAGTGAACCGCTCACCTACTCATCCGGGAACAATACAATGACCGGACCCGAGGTCGTTCTACCGCTCACGATCAATTATGTCAAAGACAAAGCGAACAACCTGCCGGGCGTCAAGGTGATCAGCGGCTTCTCCAACCAGCGGCCATGGGAGAACGGAACGGAGAACTGGATCGGTATGGACGGCTTTAGCCGTCATCCTTATACAGGCCGAGATGTCATTAACGAGTCGGTCTTTAATGTGCAGCAGGATAAAATCTTAAGCGACGAACAAAGACCCACCAGCTTTGTACCCAGCTATGTCTCATTTTTCCCTGAAAAATGGTTCTATGCTGTGCAGACCGAATTCTCTACCCGAGACCTGCAGCCCTTCCCGGGCCCGTGGAGTCTCCATGGGCGGTACAGTAATACCGGTAACGGGGTTCCTGCCGAAGTCTGGATGACTGAGGTCAATATGGCCAGATTGAATTTTGCCCGGCTTCTGATCCAGCAAACCGGAGCCAGCAATGACGATCCGGGCCTGCTGAATGTGATGCAGCGGATTGGCACCAAATCTACCTTGCGGCACTACACCTTTTTTAGTCACAAGGGAATCAAGGCCGTCAGCTTGTTCGCAGCCAAGGACAATGATCTGTCCAATGGAGTCATTCCGATGGCGTTTTTCGACGAGCTGCGCAAAAACAAATACGTCCTCACACCTTCCGTCCGTGAGAAGTCAGGTCCTCAGCTGCAGGCGTTGGCCAATACCGTCAATTTGATGAAGACAGGCGTCACGCTGGATAATCCCCGTAATCTGCAGGTACTGGACATCAAGGACCCGTCGCCCAAGCTAGCTTTCCGAGGAGACGGCACGCCAGACAATCCGGACTATTACGAGGATCTTGCTATACTGCCTACTCAGCTCAGAGCCAATAAGTTTGCTATCGGCTACTATGCCGTCACCCGGGACCTAAGCGAAACGCAGAATGCGAAAAAGGGTCTGCTGGATCCATCACGGTATGATATGGCACCCAAAAACATTGAAGTCACCCTCTCGAACATTCAGGGTCAAGGTGCCAAAGTGAGTGCTTATGATCCTATCGACAACCGGAATGTACCGGTAACTGTCACCAAATCGACTTCCAGCACGATTACCGTTCAACTGGAAACGGTCGATTATCCTAGATTTTTGATCGTGGAGGAAGCAAGCAACGGCCCGTTGCTTCAGGATATCAAGCTGGAGCGGAAAGCAACTGGAGGCGCTGTGCTCTCATTCACTCCGAATATAACAGGTCAGGCTTCGATTAGCTGGGGGGCCTATCCGGTTAGGACCTCCAGCACCTTCAAGGAAATTACCTACGTGGACGAACAATTCAAGAAAGAAGAGTCAGCCCGGGACGTGAAGCTGATCCAATTCGATACCCAGAACCAGGTGCTACCGGCGAGAAAAGGCTCATGGAAATGGGTCGGGACTATCGTACCAAAGTATTCCGAATCCTATACCTTCCTGATTGAATCGCCGAACTGCCGCGTCGAACTCTGGGTAGGCGATCAAAAGCTGGTCAACTGGTGTGAAACTAAACGGAGCGGCTCCATAGACCTTCAAGCCGGAAAACCGTATACTTTGACCTTGGCTTATTCCTCACCTTATCAATCCGCTCAAACCGTCAAGCTGCTATGGGCTAGCGCCAACCAGCCTCGGGAGTTGGTAGCGGCGGGCAAATCGACTCAGGCTGCCGTCGTTAACGTCACCCAGAATGTACGCAAATCGATTGATTTGCCTCAGCTGAAGGAAGGCGAAGGCGTAAAGGTGCGGATGACATCAGGAGATCGAACCGTAACCTTCCCGCACTGGAATTATGACGTACGAGGCGCACTCTGGAATACCAAATAATGTATAAAAAGGCAGCCTCTCAAGCTGAATGAGCTTGAGAGGCTGCCTTTTTCACAGCAGAAATCGCTTCACGGCAGAATCCCTGCGAGACGTTCACTTGGAGCTGACCAGTGTATGCAAGTTATGCTCGAAGCGCTCAGCCATTTTATAGGCAGTGAACCGTGATTCCACCGTAGACCGGGCATTTTTGCCGAGCGTCTGCAAGGAGAACTTGCCCTCTACAATACTTTCCATCAACTCCACGAGCTGATCTTCTGTCCCATCGTACAGCAATCCGTCGAATCCGCTGTTGATGATTTCCTTGGGCCCTCCTCGGCCTACCGCCAGTACGGTTTTGCCCAGCGCCATCGACTCCGTGATGACCATGCCGAAGGGCTCCAGCAATGACGCGTGAACCACCACATCCGTGACCGCCAGAATCGGGGCTACCTGCTGCTGATGACCCAGGAAGATGATCCGCTCCGGATGATCAGACTCCAGGGCAATCGCTCTAAGCTCCTCCTCATAATCCGTCTCAAGACCGAACAAGGCGCCGCCGATGACCAGCATATAGACTTGATGCTTACGGCTTACCCGGTTGAAGGCCCGGATCACCACATCGGGCCGCTTCCAGCGCTGAAGCCTGCCCAAGAAGGCGAATACAACCGCTTCCTCGGGGATGCCGTGCACCGGCCGGAAGTCGCTTCCCTCCGGATTAGCCAGCGGAAATTCCTGCAGATCGACGCCCAGGTTATTAAGCAGCACGGGTGCACCCGGCTTCAGCTTCTCCTGATAATGCTTGGAGATTAACGATGGGCACAGCACGCCTGTCGCTGGAATCCGCGATACGAGCCGATCGAGCCAGTGCTTATCCGGTACGCCATGCTGCCACCAGACGGCCGGCTTCTTCTCCAGACGCGCCGCCACCCCGCCGTACAAGTGAGCTTTCGGCATCCAGTTGACGATCAGATCAATTCCCTGACTGCGAATCAATCCGCGCAGCTGGCCGATGACGCGGAAGTACGAAGTGATATTGCGCAGCCTTGCCGCCTCCAGCACATGAGTTCGACAACCCAGCCTCTCGACCTCCTGCACCAGGCTTCCCTGTTGGAAGAAGACGACCTCCGCCATGAAGCGGTCGGCATTCAAATGCTTGAGAATATCGACCATCACCCGCTCGGCCCCGCCTCGCTCAGCTACAGGACTTAAAATAAGAAGCTTCATCTTTTTCATGATTTCCCGGTCCTCCTGAACTCCTGAACTGCCCCGGCTTATACAAGCCCGCCTGCAATCTGTCTTACCTGCCGATTATCCACCTGCAATTGATAGAGGCGCGCATACAGCCCCTTCTTGGCCAACAGCTCATGATGAGTTCCCTGCTCCATGATCCGGCCTTCGTCCACTACAACAATCAGATCGGCATTCATTATCGTAGAAAGCCGGTGGGCAATCACCATCGTCGTCCGGTTGCGCATCAAGCGTTCCAGCGCTTCCTGTACCTGATGCTCCGTCTCGCTGTCCAATGCCGAGGTCGCCTCGTCCAGCAGCAGGATCGGCGCATCCTTGAGCAGAGCCCGTGCAATCGCCAAGCGCTGCCGCTGCCCTCCGGACAGCTTCACGCCCCGCTCCCCGATCTCGGCGTCATAGCCGCCCGGAATTTCCATAATAAACGCATGTGCGTTCGCCTCCTTGGCGGCCTTCACAATCTCAAGCTCGCTGGCATTCGTCTTGCCGAAAGCGATATTGTCCCGGATCGTCCCGGCGAACAAATACGTATCCTGCGGCACATAGGCTGTGTAGCTGCGCAGCTCGGAGAAGGATAGCGACTGCAGCGGCTTACGGTCAATCCGGATTTGACCGCTAGTTGGCTGGTAGAAGCCCATCATCAGATTGAAGATCGTACTCTTGCCCGCCCCGCTAGGTCCTACCAGCGCCACGGCCTTGCCGGCGGGCACCGTCAGCTCGAAGTCTGTTACTGCAGGTTTCGTGCCGTCGTAGCTGAATGATACGCCATGCAGCTCGATGCCATGCTGCAGCTTAGGAGCCGGCACTTGGGTCAATAGCTCTGGACTTTCTGCCGGTATGTCCAGCACCTGCTGGATCCGCTCGACAGCGGCGATGGAGCGCTGGAATGCCCCCCAGATCCCAGCAAGGCCGGTAAGTGGCGCGACCAGATGGTTCATCAGATTGACGAAGGCGAGCAGTTCCCCGACCGACATCTTGTCGCCCATAATAAAATAGGCGCCAACTCCCAGCGTGACGATAAATGCGATCGTCCCAGCCGCACTGGCTCCAACCTGAAAATAGCCTCTCAGCTTCGCCATCTTCAGCTCCAGCGCCAGCAAGCCCCCATTCTGCTCGGCATACTTGTCATGAACTTGCTTCTCCAGCGTGAAGGAGCGTATCACCGTGTTGCCTGCAAAGCTGTCGTTCAGGAAGCTGTGAAGCCCCGCCAGCTTCTCATGCAGCAGCTTGCTATTGGAGCGGAGCAGCTTGCCGAAGACTAGCCCCGACACCGCGGCGATTGGCCCAAGCAATAGACAAATGAGGGTCAGCTGCCAGTTGATATTCACCAGATATACAAAAGCTGCAATCCCCATCAACGGGAGCCGGATCATGCCGATCAGATTGCCGCCGATGGCACCGTCGATGCTATTGGCATCGTTGGTCAGATGGGACACCTGCTCGCCGGAGTGGGTATTCCCATAGTAACGGCTTGGCAGTCTCAGCATGTGGGCGAATAAGTCATTCTTCAGATCGCGCCGGATCCGCTGCACAGCCGACGTCTCCAGATAAGTGCCGAAGAAGTACATCAGACTGGTCACTACGATGAAGCCGATTCCGTACAGCAGAAGCCGTGTCACCTGATCCGTGTTCCGCGCGATAGCCGCATCCGTCACATTCTGCATAAACCAGGTAAAAAACAGCGTTACGCCGATATTCGCCAGCATAAACACGCACAGCCAGAAATAAGTTTCCCAGTACCTCGATACATAACGCAGAAGAAAACCCATCGGCCTGCGGAATTCCCCGATTTCCAGCATTTTTTTTGCTTTCCGTTGCAGTTTTCCTACGATATTCATGTGGCCGCCTTCATTCCCCGTAGTTTTCTCGCCGCTCTCAAGTACCAGTGTATGCCAATAGACAAGAGCGGCATCCGGACCATCATACGGCTCCAGCACGCCAGCAGCACGCCGTCTACGCGGAGCTCGATCCGCTTCTTGCGGATCAGGACGAGCCTGCCGATCAACTGCTCCCTGCGCAGCGGAGGATCGTCCCGGTCCTGAGAATCCCCTTTGCAGATATAGAGCATCTGCCCGCCGTCGGCTGCTTGCCGGAGATAGCGATGCCCGACCAGCACTCCTTTGTCGGATACATACAGCAGAATATCGCCGATGCGGAGCCCGCTATCCGTAAAAGGCTCGAAGCGGCAAATATTGCCGGTACGAATCAACGGAAACATGCTCACGCCATGAGAGGGAATCTCCACGTACCCCTTGGAGGTCATCAGATTGCGGATAGCGCGTACTGTATGTTCATTAGCCAGCATGGTTGATGAGGCCGAGCTGCAGCAGCTGGTTAAGAAAAGCCTCCACGTCCTGGCCAGCTTGCTGCTTCGTAATATCGTAAACCTCCAGCACAGCATCCGTAAGCGAATCCGGCGTCTGCTCTTGCTCCAGTCTCGACCAGATCAATCCGCCCACCTCGTTCAGCTTCGTGATCGTATACTGGTCAGCATGCATGATCACCCATTCTCCGTCTACCTCGAAGGCCTCTGCATTCGTCGTACGTCGGTATGTCGTTGAAATCGATGGATTGGTCATGAAATTTCCTCCCAAAACGTTTCATTTTTCTGAAAATGAAGCTCATAGGCCGGGACATGCTCAATTAGGCGTTTGCACAGCCGCAGCACCTTTCTCGTCTCCTCAGGATCATGAGCCCAGTAAAACACACGATTCATCACGCCTACGACGCCATCGATCTTATGCACCGGTACCCGCTGATTGACCAGAGCCTGCCGCAGAAATTGAATCGCGGCCAGCGGATAAGGCCCCTTCAGCTCAGGCATCCGGGTATCACTGCGAAATGGCGACGTGTACACCTGAACGCCCGTATCGGCAATCTTAATCAGGGTCGCCTCGTCGGACAAAATGGGTCTTGGGAACGAAAGCTGCGCCACCGTTGATTTGCCCGCACCGGAATGTCCCGCGAACAGATACGAGCGCCCGCTTTGCAGCATGCAGGAGGAATGAACGAGAAGTCCCCACTCCCGATGGGTAATGAACGCGCTGAATACATTGACCAGCGCATGCTTGAGCGCGAATTCGTCATATACACTGATCGTAGCCCTGCCGTAGTCGAGATCAGACTCGATCAGATAATCCGAGCGCTTGTAGGTAGCCTGCTGCCCGTCTGAGCCGGCATCCACGTCATAATCGACAAAGGGCTCGCCATAGCCCTCGTTTAAGGTTACATACAGATCCGCCTTCATGACCGAGGCATCGGCAACCGTCAGCTCTGCGAATTTGTCCAGCACATAAGCCTCTATCCAAGCTGACTCGGTATCGAAGATCACCTGATGATCCGCAATATGTACACCTATTACAGACATATCCATTGACTCCTTACTTCCTATATAATGGGATTTACCTTAATAAGCTTTACGCACGGATTTGACTTGATGCTTCAATGTATCGAAGATGAAGTGCCGGAAAAACAGCTTATACCGGTAATATTTATTAGACCGGATGCCCAGCCGGGCATTCTTGATCATCTGATAGTCCCAATGCGTTTCCAGATGTTCGAAGGGAAGGGCACGCCGCAGCTTTAACTGCGGGAATTGAGCATAGACAATGGATAATACGGCCTGTACGCGGCGGGATGTCTTGTCCCGGCGGGAGATTGCCATCACTTCATCCAGATTGAGCTCATCCTCGCATCGATACAACATCTGGGCAAGGTCCAGGACATAACGCACGGAATCCATCTGATGCCGGGCGCCGTGCAGGCACATGAAGTAGAACGTGTGCAAGGTAGACAATTGCTTGACATATTGGTAGTCCTCCAGCTTCTCCGCACCCTGCCAGAACGGATCGCTGCTGAGCTCCGACCACTGAAGCTTGTCGAGCGTCCAGTGAAGTTCCACCATCAAACCGTCCTTTTTCTGCAAACGGGCATGATGGTCCTTCACAATCTCGAACTCATAGCCTAGAGTCTCTACAAGAGAGATCGTCTGCTTGAGATCGTCGGCAGGTACAAGCAGATCAATATCGCTTGTGACCCTGGCCGTAAAATGACCGAAGTACCGCTCAGCAAACCTGACTCCCTTTAAAGGAATAACCGGTTTTGCGTGCTGTTCGAACAAGGCCAGCAGCTCCTCCTCCTTATGCTTCATGAACATATTGTGGTAGCTGGCCTGCGCCGTTCTTTGCTTCAGTTTGTCCTGAAACCAGACTGGCGTTTCTTCATAGCGCCCTGCAGCCTTTAGCAAATGCTGAACTTGTGTCGAAAGCACGAACAGCTCGATTTCTTCCAGAAGCAGCTTATAATCCTCATCCGTGCGAGGCAGGGGCAGATGGAGATGATACAAGGCCTGTAAAAAGGGGATAAGCATGACATCCTCCAAATCGTTTTATTGCCAATCAGTGGTTTTCAAGTACATATAAAGATACAATTTGTATCCTATAAGGCCTACTTTAGTACACGAAATGTATCATGTCAAGTGAATATTACCGTACACGCTGCCTTTCCAGAAAGCGCATTCAAGGCTTGAACCGCTATTTAGTTGCTCTCGACTTCCTCCATTACATACTCCATACTTACCGAAAAATACTGGGCCAATTTCTTCAAGGTTTCATAGGCCGGTTGCCGTCTGTCATTCTCATAATGAGACAGAGCCGCACGGGTTACTCCGAGTATTTGAGCCAGCTCGCCCTGTGTCAACTGCCTGGTTTCCCTAAGCTGGGAAATTCTTTTTCCTAACTTCATGTTTGCCTATCCATCCTTCCGCTTGTACTTGGTAGAACGCCTTTCCGCAGCGCTTTTTCTTCACTAATACTATTGATGTGTTATATTATACACACTTTTTAACTCCGATACAATTTGTATCTTAATGATTTTTAAGATTTTCTTGTCTGTTTTTCATTTTCGTCTTACTTGTTTACATTTTCGCTGCTTTTCTTCCATTTTATAAGGAAATATTCCCCATTTTTAAGGTTCTAAATTTAAATTTATCCACTAGCAAATTCAGAAACCTTATAGTATAATTATCCCAGATACATAATGTATCAAATTTATATAGATAGGAGCTGAACTCTATGGGTAAAAAGTTGTATGCTCGTCCCGAAGTTATGTCCCATGAGATGATTGCTTTTGAGACCGGCTTGTCGAGCTGCATTAAGATTGCAACGGTCCAAAACACCAATCCGCCGGAGAAGGTATGCCTGTATCCTAACCATAAATGGGGTCCACTGCCCAAATAAGGCCGTGTTCTCTGGACTGCTCGCTGTCCTTCATAGACCTGATGTCTGCGCCCGGCTTTACGAGCAGATCTCAGGTCTTTATTCTGTCTAGCGTTTCTCTTCTGCCTCGAGATTATGATACAATTAGTAACGTAATCTATAGGGAAGGTGAACCGAATGCTCAGTCTAACCGCGACTGCACTTATCGTACTGATCGTGATGACATTGCTTCTGTATGCTCTGCTGATTCTCCCTACACAATGGCTTAAGGTCGAACGTGTGCGCTTCGATGCCGGTCTGGGTCTCAAAATTTTGCAGCTCAGCGATCTGCATGTGGAGAGGATGCGGATTGCACCCGGGACAATCCGGCGCATTCTGCGGGAAGAACAGCCCGACTACGTTTTTATTACGGGGGATTTCACCAAGCTTCCGGGACAACTCCCGCGCCTGGGATTGTACTTGTCTGTGCTGGAGGAAAGCGGGGTTCCGGGTTACGCTGTACTAGGCAATCATGACTATCAGCAACCCAAGGTGCGAAGGCTTATTCGTTTTGTCGAACAATACGGCATCCGTGTACTCCGCAACGAATCGGCCCAGCTTGACAGATTTCAGCTCATCGGCATCGATGATTGGAGTAGCGGGAAAAGCCACATCGGGCAGTCCTTTGCCAAAGTGACCGAAGGGCAACCGAAGATCGTGATTACCCATGATCCGAACATTGTGTTAAAGCTGAATCGCCCATTCGGGTACTTAATGGCAGGCCATCTGCACGGCAGGCAGCTCAATGTACCGTTCTTCTTCCGATTTAGACCGATGGGTCCCCTACCGGCAATGGGCATCTATCGTGGGCTGCATAAGACGGATTACGGGGCATATTACATATCGAAAGGATTGGGGCAAACGGCTTTCAATGCCAGATTTCTGGTACGGAGCGAGGTCACCATTCACGAGCTGTAAGCTCACTTATATTAGACCAGCGTATCGATCGAGGATACGGGTGTACCCATCTGATGGAAGGCTAGATAGCTATCTGTCGCTTTGTTTCGCTGAAGCTCCGCATACTCATTTCTTTGTTTGATTAGTTGCATCAACTCTGCCCGGCTGGTGTGATCCATCGCATGAATCGCCGAATACTGCTGGCCGGCTGTCCCCCTGTTCACTTGTCCCGTCAAAATTCCCGTGAAATGAACGGTACCAGAGAGGAGCTCCAGCTCAAAGGATAGGACAATATGCCGATGAACGGGCAGCAGCAAAGGGCTCGCAAAACGAATCTCAGCCATGTCTAGGCCTGTGAGCTCAACCACAGCTTGCCGGGTCTGGACATTTCGGTGATCGATACAAGAGACGGACAGCTTGCCATATATCGCCGGAAGATCGGGAATTTTGAACATGAGGTATTCTTCCTTTCGCTGTAAATGGTCGTTAGGTCATAGACTTCACAATACTTTTTGTATCATAAATAAATAATAAGATACATTTTGTATCTAGTCAATGGGTACCTATGAACCATTACATCCCCTATTACGGGAATGATATAATTGATACATATTGTATCACGAAAGAAAGGATCGATTATGCAAAAAAAAAATGTGAATGAAATTTTCCTGTTGCGGAGTCTAGCTTGTCTCGCCATTGTTTTCCTGCATTCCATTACCTTTAGTCAGTATGATTCGCTGAATCTTCCCACCAAAATGGCTGATGGCCTGGAAGCCTTACAAATGCTGCTCATGTTCGGTACACCAATGTTCGTTTTTATTTCGGAATTTCTAATCTCGTACTCTTATCCAAATAGGCTCCCGTCAGGATTTTTCTCCAAACGGCTCAAACTGATCGCCGCTCCCTTCTTCAGTATGGCGCTAATCTATGCCCTGCTATTCGCCCTGGCCAATTATCAGGGACAAACCCTGCATGCGTTTCTAGTACAAAGCGCACGAAACCTGTTCCTCGGTGATTTTCACGGTTATTTTATTTTGATTATCTTTCAATTTTATGTATTGCATGCACTATTCCAGGCATTTCGCATAGACCGCTTTTCCGCCAAAATGGTCATCCCAATAGCGCTAGTCATCAATATTGCCTACTTGGGGATTTATAATTTTGTCGCCCCGCTCTTCATTGAATACTATTGGAAGCGGCTTGTTCCGCTAGCCTTTCCTGCGTGGCTGGCGTACTTTACTGTAGCGTACTACTGCGGCAGAAATTACGAGAAATTCAAAGCCTTCTGCGCCTCCTACAAAACCGCAGGAATCATGCTGACGCTCGTCTTCGGCGTCCTGATGCTTTACCTGAATCATAGGGAGATTATCGACGATATCCACTCCAAGCGAATCGATGTGCTGTTCTACACGTTCGGCGTCATCATGACGATGTTCCATCTGGCTTCCCGGCTCAAACGTGTCCCCAAGGCGCTAATCGTCATCAGCAACTACTCATTCGCCATCTACTGGATTCACATTGGTATTCAAGTTTATGTCATGCCCCATCTCGTGAAGCCGGCCTCAGTCGCGTCTGTCTTCACGTTTATCCCGCTTGCCTTCTGCATCAGCCTTCTAGGCTCGCTAGGCATAGCCTACTTGATCAACAGAACCAGCATCGGGATGTATCTGATCGGGCGAACGGGATTCGGAGCTTCACAAGCCGGCAGACTGAATATGGTCAGAGGAGGCTCCTCATCAAGACAGAGATAGCTTACGACTTACCTATCGCTTCCTGTCCAGGGATCTAAGCTCTGGCCATGTCCGGCTTCTGTCCATGCATAGATGTACGCAAAAAAAGCTGTTCCCGGGTCTTGTAGGACCTCAGGAACAGCTTCTTTAAGTTCATCTTACAGATCGAAGTACAGGGAGTACTCGTGCGGATGAATTCGGATCGAGACTGCTTTCGCTTCGTCACGCTTGATGGACACATAGTTGTCGATGAAGTCCTTCGTGAAGACGCCGCCTTCGGTCAGGAACTCATAGTCAGCTTCAAGAGCGTTAAGCGCTTCGTCGAGCGTACCTGGTACGCTGCGGATTTCTTTCTTCTCCGCATCGGACAGCTCGTAGATATTTTTGTCGTAAGGACCATAGCCCAGTGCACTTGGATCGATTTTCTTCTTGATACCGTCCAGACCTGCAAGCAGCATAGCTGCGAAGGACAAGTATGGGTTAGCTGTGCTGTCCGGTGTACGGAACTCGATGCGACAGCCTTTAGGCGTAACGGCAGCAACTGGAATACGAACTGCAGCGGAACGGTTGCCTTTGGAGAATACCAGGTTAACCGGTGCTTCGTAGCCAGGAACCAGACGTTTGAACGAGTTGGTGCTTGGGTTCGTCAAAGCGATCAGGGCTGGAGCATGGTACAGAATACCGCCGATGTAGTGCAGGGCCATCTCGCTCAGGTTAGCGTAGCCGTTTTTGTCATAGAACAAAGGCTCATCGCCATTGAAGATGGATTGGTGAACGTGCATACCGCTACCGTTGTCGCCGAAGAGCGGCTTAGGCATGAAGGTTGCGACTTTGCCGTATTGGCGTGCCGTGTTTTGCACGATATATTTGTATTTCATCAGGTTATCGGCTGTCTTAGTCAGCGTGTCGAAGCGGAAGTTGATCTCGCCTTGACCGGCTGTTGCCACTTCGTGGTGATGGCGCTCGATGCGAAGACCGGCTTCCATCAGCAGACGACACATTTCGGAACGGATATCTTGTTGAGTATCGGTTGGAGCAACTGGCACATAGCCGCCTTTGTGGCCGACTTTAAAGCCCAAGTTGCCGCCTTCTTCCTTACGGTTGGAGTTCCAGTGAGCTTCTTCGGAATCTACAAAGTAAGAGGAAGAGTTTTGCTTGCTTTCGAAACGAACTTCGTCAAAGATGAAGAATTCGGATTCAGGCGCGAAAAATGCTGCCGTACCTACGCCTGCTTGTTGCAGATATTCTTCAGCCTTCTGAGCAATACCGCGCGGATCGCGCTCATATCGTGCTCCGTCCGGCGTGTGAATGCTACACATAATGATCAAAGTCGGATGAGCCGTGAATGGATCAATATAGGAGGACTCTGTGTCCGGCAGCATAACCATGTCGGATTCCTCGATGCCGCGGAAACCGATGATGGAAGAACCGTCGAAAGCTACGCCGTTCTCGAATGTGGACTCATCCACTTCAACTGCAGGCAATGAAATATGATGCGCTCTGCCATTAAGATCGACAAAACGGAAGTCTACCCACTCGATACCTTTTTCTTTGATGGTGTTTAACACATTTTGAACTGACATAGACTGCTTACCTCCTAAATTCCGAACATTTTTGGCTGTTCAGTCGTTCATTGTTCAAGTTTTGTCTTGAATATGTGGTTATTATAAAACTTATCGACGAGAATCGTCAATACTTATGTCAGGTATTTTTTGTGGATGTGTTAGGTATGCTCACACTCCCTGCTTTTACGTTCACATTTCAGACAAAAAAACAACTTGACGCCGCATATCACCTATGCAGCATCAAGTCGATGAAGTTCAAAAAACGAATATTACAATCATCCGGCATCTTATAAAGGCTGTTTCGGAGTGTCAAAGCGCTTGCCGCAAAGTGGTGCCAATTTCTCCAAATCCTGCATCAGACGGGCGAATTGGTCCGGGAAGAGCGACTGCACACCGTCGCCGGTCATCGAGTTGTCAGGGTCGGTGTGCATCTCGACGATCAGTCCATTGGCTCCTGCGGCGACAGAGGCTTTGCTCATCGGCTCAACCAGCTCGCGACGTCCTGTACCATGGCTGGGATCGGAGATAACCGGCAGATGGCTCAACGATTGGAGCACCGGAATGGCCGCCAAATCCAATGTATTGCGCGTGTAAGATTCGAACGTTCGGATTCCGCGCTCACAGAGCATAACGTTCGGATTTCCGCCGGCGAGGATATATTCCGCCGCATTCAGAAACTCGTCATAGGTCGAGCTGAACCCGCGTTTCAGCAGGACCGGTGTCTGGATCGTGCCGAGCTTGCGCAGCAGATCGAAATTCTGCATATTGCGAGTGCCCACCTGAAGAATATCCGCGTACTCCGCGCATACATCGACGTACTCCGGCGTCATGACCTCCGTGATCGTCAGCACGCCATGCTTCTTCCCCGCTTCCGCCATCATGACGAGCCCTTCGACACCTACGCCCTGGAAGCTGTACGGCCCGGTTCTCGGCTTGAAGGCTCCGCCTCTCAGTACTTGAGCGCCGCTAGCCTTGACCAGGCGCGCAATCTCATCGATCTGTTCGGGCGACTCGACAGCACAAGGTCCTCCCATAATGACGAGTTGATCTCCACCGATCTCAACGTCCTTAATCTTGATCACAGTCGAGTCCGGATGGAAGTCCCGGCTGGCCAGCTTGTAGGACTTGGAGATTTTCACAACCTGCTCGACACCGGACAGCTGACGGATCTGCTCAGCGAGCACCGGCGTAGCCTTCCCGATAATACCGACCACCGTGCGGTCTACTCCGCGGGACACATGCGCCTGCACATCATGCTTTTCAATGAAATGAACAATTTCAAGAATCCGTTCTTCCGTTGTTTTATTGGATATGATAGCAATCATCATAGTCAGCCCTTTCCATGGCAGAATAATAGAAACACTTTCGCGCTTCGATGCTTATACGCTTTTAAGCTTTTAATCACTAAAGCGATTATATAACGAATAGCTCTGAATCGTCAAGCCGAAAGACGACTGCTTTCAATAAGAAAAAGACGACAGGCGCTCCACGCGCATCTGTCGTCCTTCCCATGCATACAGGACTTGCAGCCCTGCTTAATGCACAATCAACTGCTCCTTACGCTTCTGCCGCTTATCCTTACGCTTCTGATGAAACCACTCGAGCGTCCACTTAATGGGAAAAAAGACAATAAGCCCGAGAATCAGTCCATCGATGACCCCGCCTACAAACAGCTTCAAGTTAAACTTAATGAAGGTCTCCAGCCAATGAGGCAGCACATGCAGCCAATTGCCGTGAACACGATGAGGCAGCACCAGATCTCCAATTATTCGATGGAGGAAGGAGAATGGAATATAGATAATCTTGCCGAATACGAAACCGATCAGTGCCGCCGCCACGCTGCCTCGCAGCAAGTAAACTAGAGGGAAGATGAGAAAAAAAGCCAGCCCTGCCGTAGGCAACGTGAACATTTCCACAAACAGCCCGATGGAGAACCCCATCGCCACCATCGCAGGTCCGCCCTTCGCGCGAATAAGCTGCAAATACTTGTACTTGAACCAGCGGCCGATGGCTCTGGGCTGAAACTTAGCCTTCGGTTTCGCGGCTTTGCTCATAGCGTATCCTTCTTTCCCGATCAGTCTGTTTTGCCGGCTTTCGATCGTACTGCTGGTATCAGACGCGCCAGATTAGCGGTTCTGCGGATTTCCCAAGTGGACGGATCATCCTCTTGATAGCGTTCCAGGTAATCGATAACTTCCTTGGTGATCGGAGTAGGCGTCGAAGCCCCCGAGGTCACGCCTACACGGCGAACCGGAGCCAGCCACTCCCGCTTCAGCTCGGTAATATCGCCGATGCGGTAAGCCCTGACCCCGGCAATCTCCTCGGATACCTGCGCAAGCCGATTGGAATTATTGCTTCGCGGGTCGCCGACGACCAGAATCAGGTCTGCATCCTTCGCCTGCTCGGCTACAGCCTCCTGACGCACCTGTGTAGCCATACAAATCTCGTTATGAATTTCCGCCTGAGGGAACGTCTCCAGCAGCCGGTTCATGATATGCTTGATATCCCACTGCGACATCGTCGTCTGGTTGGTGATAACAATCTTCTTGCCGGACAAGTCCAGCTCGTCGATCTCCTCCAGCCTCTCGATCAGATGCACGCGCTCCGGAGCAACCCCTATTGCCCCTTCTGGTTCAGGATGCCCCTTCTTCCCGATATAGATGATATGGTAATCTTCGGCTGTTTTCTCCCGGATCAGATCATGGGTTTTCGTCACATCGGGGCAGGTTGCATCGACGACCGACAAACCGCGTTCACGTGCTCGCCGACGCACTTCGGGAGACACGCCGTGAGCTGTGAAAATAACCGTTCCCTCCGTCACCTGCTCCAAAATTTCAAGCCGATTAGGACCATCCAGCGTAACGATGCCTTCCTTCTCAAAAAAATCGGTCACATGAGAATTATGAACGATCATGCCCAATATATATACCGGCCTCGGCAAGTTGAAGTTTTGCGCCGTTTGCATAGCCAGCTTCATCGCATCTACGACCCCATAGCAGTAGCCACGGGGAGAAATTCTGAGTACGTCCACGCCTAGCACCGCCTGTCGAAATTAGTCTATTCATCCATTATACCCGATTCCCGTCAGAGAGGAAATGGGCGGACGAGTTTACCTCTTCCAGACCCGTTAGCGGTGCGACAGGAAGCCAGATGATAAAGGTCGAACCCTCACCCTTAGCAGTCATGACTTCAATCGAGCCTTGATGCTCGTCAATAATCCACTTGGCAATCGACAGCCCCAGGCCGGTGCCGGCCTTCTGTCCCCGAGATACGTCCGCACGGTAGAACCGCTCGAAAATATGCGGAACCTCGTCCTTCTCCATCCCGATGCCCGTATCCTCGATGCTGATGCCGACCTGTCCGGCATGAAGCCTTACCTCCATCCGCACGTATCCCTCTTCGGTATACTTGAAAGCATTCTCGATAAAGATGAACAGCAGCTGCTGCAAGTAGTCCGGACTGCCGTAAATATAGCTGCCAGCAGCGGCAGATAAATCCCCGACCCGCCAATCTGAAGTCCGAGGAAGCAGCACGGCCTTGCGGGCGACGTCCTCCAGGAGCGTCTTGACCTCCAGCTCGCGCTTCGGCATCTGAATGCCGGCATCCGCTCGGGCCAGCGCAAGCAGATCGTTCACCAGACGCGACATGCGCTCTGCTTCATCCGAAATATCTCGCATAGCCTCCAGACTGAGTTCAATCGCCGGCGTTGTTGTGGCATATTGCCGCTGCATCTCCGTCTGCCTCCACATCTTCTCCAGCAGCTCCACATTCCCCCGGATCGTCGTGAGCGGCGTTCTCAACTCGTGTGATGCGTCGGACACGAATCTCCGCTGAGCGGCAAAGGCCTCCTCCATCTCCACATAAGCAGCCTGTAGACGCTCCAGCATGCCGTTGATCGTCTCCGTCAGCACGCCAATCTCGTCACCGGGACCGTTGTACTCGATCCGTCGCTGCAGATCGGCGCCCTTCTCAATTTGATTGGTCGCAGAGATGACCTGCTCGATCGGTCTAAGCGCCTTCCTCGCGAGGAACCAGCCGATGGACGCCGCCAGCAGAATCCCCACCAGCATAGAGACGGTCAGCACCAGACGGAGCTTGCCGAACAGTTGTTCATAGTGGCCGATGAAGAAGGCAGCCTGCATCATCCCGATCGGCTTGTCCTTCGGACTGAAAATGGAGGAAGCGTAGACAGGAGCGTTATAGATTAAGAAGTCATAGCCATTGATACGGACCCTCTCATACAGGCAATTGCTGTCCTCTGCCAGTACACAGGCCACCTTCTTGTCATTGACGCCAGGAAATTCAAGCCCTGCCTCGATCAGCTCATCCGAGCGAAACTTGCGGCCGTCCTGCAGATTGACAACTTGCACCAACAGCTTGCTGCTGCGGATCGAATTGCGGCCGGACAGCTCAAAGTTAAAGCCGAAGCCTTGTGAGGAAATGACCGGCAGCGCCTTGATGCGCGGCAGCACATAATTAGCCTCATCCTTGAGATCAGGCTTGAGACCCGCAAAAATAATGTAATTCATATATAGATACAAACCGAGCGCCAGCACAAAGAGCGTTGCCGTCAAAATCCCTGTGTACCATAGTGTCAGGCGCAAGCGAATGGACATATCAAGCCTCTCCTCTTAGCACGTAACCCGCGCCTCGAACAGTAATAATCACGCGCTTATGTCCGTGCTCTTCTGTTTTTTGCCGCAGCAGCGCAATATAAACCTCCAGTACGTTGGATTCCCCGCTATAATCGTAGCCCCAGATCTTCTCCATAATAATATCCCGGGACAGCACCCTCCGCGGGTTCTGCAGGAACAGATGAAGCAGATCAAACTCCTTGGTCGTCAGCTCAATCCGCTGTCCTCCGCGGAATACCTCGCGGGTATCCAGATCCATGAACACATCCTGGTACTGCAGCTTGTTCGCAGAGTTATCCGCCTTCTCTGTCGTCTTGCGGCGCAGCAGGACGCGGACGCGGGCGAGCAGCTCTTCCAAGGCGAACGGCTTGACCAGGTAATCGTCAGCTCCGAGATCCAATCCCTTCACTCGATCGCTAACCTCGTCCTTGGCCGTAAGCATCAGCACCGGCACCTCGGAACCGCCCTCCCGGATCCGGCGGACCACTTCCCAGCCGTCCAGCTGGGGCATCATCACATCCAGAATGACCACGTCCGGCTCGTCCTCGAGAATCTGCTTTAGCCCGTCCATGCCATGATTCGCGGTCATCACCGAATACCCTTCGAATGCCAAGCTCCTGCGGAGCATAGATGTAATTTTTTCGTCGTCATCAATCACCAATATTTTCTCTCGCACGCGCGAATCACCGCCTTCCCCGTTATTTTACCTAAATTCCGGCCAGGAATCTAATCGTCCCTTCAAACAAAAAAGAAGCAGGGCGTCCTCCCAGGCAGCCCTGCTTCTTGGTGAGCCGACTTACTCGGCATTCCGGTTGCCGACCGTCACCTCGATGTTCTGTTTCTTCCCGTCGCGCATAACACCGATCGATACTTTATCGCCAACCTTGGCCTTCTTAATCGCTTCGCTGACCTCCGACGGCGTCTTCACCTTCGTACCGCCTACGTCCACGATAACGTCATAAGGACGAATACCTGCGGTAAAGGCCGGGCTCTTGCGCTCAACTTGTGAGACGATAGCTCCCTGGTTGTTTTCGAGCTTCAGCTCGGACACCCACTCCTTGTCGATATCGGCCATCGTGATACCCACAAACGGCACCGGTTCCTTCGGAATCTTCACATTGTTTTTGAGATTCTCCAGTACGGAAGAAATCGTGCTCGTCGGAATCGCAAAGCCGATACCCTGAGCCTGTGCACTGACAGCTGTATTGATACCGATGACCTCGCCGTTAAGATTCAACAGCGGCCCACCCGAGTTGCCGGGATTAATGGAAGCGTCGGTTTGCAGCAAGTGCTTGTAGTTACGCGTTCCGTTGGCATCCGGGATACTGATCGGACGTTCCTTGGCACTGAGTACGCCGACCGTTACCGTATGGTCGAAGCCGTACGGGTTACCGATAGCGACAACCCAGTCACCTTCCCTCAGATCATCTGCACTGCCCAGCGGGAGTGTCGGGAACTCTTTGCCGCTCTCCGGCGTAATCTTCAGGGCTGCTAAGTCGAGATCATAGCTGTTGCCCAGCAGCTCGGCCTTGAATGGCTCCTTGTGATCCTGGACATAGACCCAGATCTCATCGGCTCCGTCGATCACGTGCTCATTGGTCAGAATATAGCCGGACTTTTCGAAGATAAATCCGGTTCCCATCCCTCCCGGCTGCAATTGGCCGCCTTGATTCGGCTGCTGAGAGCTGCCGCCGCCGAAGTCATCTCCGAAGAACTGGCGGAAGAACGGATCGTTAAACAGCGAATTGCCGCCGCGGGTATTTTTGGGCTTGACCTTCGTCTCAATCTTCACGACCGCCGGACTCGACTGTTCCACGATCGAGGAGATATTGTTAGGACGCGTCATGTCCAGAGCCGTCGGACGGACGGCGCCGCTTCCTCCGGAAGAAGCCGGGACTGATGAACTGCTGCCAGCTCCTGTCATCACGCCTTCGCCTCCGGTAAATAGGTTGTATTTATCCGAAAGGAACATCAGCGACCCGACCACGACCACGCCAGCCATGAAGGCAGCAAACATACTGCGAAATCCGCTTCCCTTCCTAGGTGGCTGCGAATCCGAAAACTGCCACTGGCCTTGACCCGAAGAATCTCCGTCGCCCGTATAGAACGGACGGATGGGCTTCGGAGGTGTCACCTCAACAGGTGAAGAGCCGCTGCTGTCGCTTGCACTCGTCGACTCCGCCGACTTCGACTGATACGGACCGTAGGAGAAATAATGAGAGGAGCGGCCTCCGCTATCTGTTGACCTCTCCTGCGAAGAACCGGACGCGTCTGCTTGCGAATCCGGGGCCTTCGCCTGATTGCCCTCGCGGTCTTCCGGCTGGCGGAAGAAATCGTTGAAGGGGTTATAAGAACCGTTGGAATTGTTATTCGAATTGTTATTGTTGTTTTCCATACGTGGTTACCTCCGTTTCGATGATCGGAAATGAGTAAGGGATAAGGACATCACCCATGGTTGTTCCTCTTGATTTACATATTGAACCTGTAACCTTAAAACAACCTTAAAGAAACATAAAACGAAGGTAAAGTCAGTAAAGTGTTTTGTCGAACAACAAAGAACTCTTCGACTAGTAAAGGAAAAGCACGATGGCAAAGAAGACCAGGGGAGTCTTCCCAAGGTCTTCTTCGTCGTCGCGGGCTAATGTACCCAGCGGTTCTCTACTTCCTGCAGCAGCGACCTCGCCTGATCGATCCACTTGTCCTCGACCGGCGCATCTTTATCCACCGGCTCCTGGAATTGATCGATAAGCGCACCAACGACCCGAATCTGAGCTTCCGCATCCAATCCTTCATTATAAAGATGCTTAAGCACGAAAGGAGACCCCAATTGAATGACCGTACCGGTACCGCCATGTTCACCTTCCAGCAAGCCGTGCGTAACCTCAAACGGTATACGGAGCCATACCTTATGCCCTTCATCTAAATATCGGTCGAAGCACCCATGCTCATAGTCCCAATTGCCGCCCAACGCAAACTCCAGCGGCTGCAGCACACTTATCGCTTTGTCAAAAGGCTCTTCGACCCCGACCAGCTTTGACTCCAATGGCACCACTTCAACATTCCCCCATCCATCCTATGTAGGTATCTATAGAATGAACGTGATCCGGAGAAAATATGCTTGTCCCGTGAAAGCAAGCTTGCAAGCTTGCCATCGGAAACATGTCATCTAGGAGAAACAAGCTCATGTAATGCAAGTTAACGTCTTTCGTTGACATAGTTGCCACCCGAACTTTATAATGGGAACCGAAACCGCTTTAACCGAGGATTGGGGGAATCGATTACCATGGATTTGACCGCATTGCAGAGCGGTTTGGATACGATTTGGGTCGTGCTGACCGCTGCCATGATTTTGTTGATGGAAGGCGGTTTTGCTTTGCTCGAAGCCGGCTTTGTCAGGCAGAAAAACGCCGTCAGCATCATTATGAAAGTATTCGTAGACATCACATTCGGAGCGCTTATTTTCTTCTTTTTTGGATTCGGACTGATGTACGGGGAGGATTTTGCGGGACTTATCGGGACAAGCGGGTTCCTGATGGGAGGGGATCTGACCCATATTCAGCTTACCATCTCTCATGATACGTATTGGCTATTCCAATGCGCCTTTGTCATCGCGGTCATTTCGATCGTGTCAGGAGCGGTAGCGGAACGTATCGACTTCCGTGCCTATATTCTGTTTGCCATTGCGATGACTGGCTTTATTTATCCTATCGCCGGCCACTGGATATGGAGCACAGGCGGATGGCTGGGTAAGCTTGGCATGATCGATTTCGCCGGCTCCGCCACCATCCACGCGCTTGGCGGTTTCGCCGCTCTGGCCGCAGCGATGCTGATCGGGCCAAGGATCGGAAAATTTACCAAGGACGGCGTAGCCAACATTGTGCCACCTTCCAACCTGCCGCTTGCCTCGGTAGGGGCTTTTATCCTCTGGTTCGGCTGGTTCGGCTTCAACTCAGGCAGTACACTTAGCGCTACGAACAGCTCCATCGGGCATATCGCCGTCACGACCATGCTGTCGGCTTCTGCTGGCGGCGCGACATGCATTCTATTCACGATGTTCCGTTATCGCAAAGCCGACCCTCCCATGGTCATCAATGGCTCGCTGGCCGGATTGGTCGGGATTACGGCAGGCTGTGCATTCGTGAGCGATCTGGTCGCGATCGGCATCGGAGCAGTATGTGGGATCGCGATGGTCTTCGCGACCGAATATCTCGAATCCAAGCGAATTGACGATCCGGTGGGCGCTTTCGCCGTGCATGGCGTCAGTGGCAGCATCGGGGCGCTGGCTGTAGGATTATTCGCCCGTCCGGACCTCACGGAGGGAGTCGGCCGGGGCTACAGCGGGCTTTTCTATGGGGGCGGCTTCCAACTGCTCGGCGTCCAGGCGCTAGGTCTCATAGTCGTGATCGTATGGGGCTTCGGGCTGACCTGGATCGCCTTCAAGCTAATCGGCCGGGTAGTAAGAGTGCGGGTTAGCCGCGACGAGGAGCTGGTTGGCCTCGATGTCGGGATTCACGGCGTGCCTGCTTATAGCCAGGAGCATGATTTTATCGAGCTCGGACAGCTCAAAGACAGATAGTACGATGCTACAACAATAGCCCGCTCTCCTCGTCTGAAGGAGCCGCGGGCTTATATCTTGGCCAACAAAAAAACACCCCCAGCTTCCGCCTAGAAGTGCTTCATCCCTATTAGCCACTCATTCGGCCGAGCCGCTCTCCCCATGCGTTACGAGGAAATTTGCTTAGCTAGTTCATCGCTGACACTTACCAGATCCGAGGGATCGCTCTCGGTCAGAATTGAACGAGCCTGATCAACCTCCAGACGAAGCTGGCGGATCTGCTCCATCGGCTTCTTCACATAATGGATATATTCGACGGCAAGATGATGGTCCGGCTTCTTTCCCGCAAACATCCGACGAAAAGCTGACATCGCCTGATAGCTCCGTTCTTCGATTTGCCGTTTTTTCTCATAGCGGTCTATCACCTGTTCCATCTCTGCGATTTGCGCTTCTTTATGAGCGATAAAAGCCTCTAAGAAAGGATATACTTCGGCCGCTTTCCGTTTGCTCAGCAACGCCGGACCTCCAGCTATCCAGGCATTCACCATGACACATCACCTTCCTAATGACGTAAGGATTCATCACAATGAATTTATTCTACACGATAACTAACAAAAAGGAAACCCCGGCTTTAGGCCAGGGGTTCCCTTTTTCAGAAGTCTTGCTTATTTTTGAGCTTGGTTTGCCTCATTGGTTTGGTCTGCAGCGTTATTCGCTTGATTCGCGTTGTTGTTGGCTGCTACTTCTTGGGAAAACTCAGCATTGTATTGCTGATTGTTGTTTTTGCTGTTTTTGTTGTTGTTGTTGTTCTTGGCCATGGATATCACCTCCCCGACAACCATTAGTATGGTTGGTTTGAGAAGATATTATGATGGAAATCTTTGCTTTTATCTTAGGAAATCTTCTTTCATTTGCTTCCACATTGTCTCCGTGATTTTCCCTTCGCCCCGACTCACAACGAATACATTCAATGTTTTTTTGCCCCATTCTTTATATACCTGATCCTTGGTTTCAAAGTACAAATCAATCCGGTTTCCTTTGATAGCTCCACCCGTGTCAGCCACAACCCCGTAGCCATAGCCGGGGATATACAGTACCGTACCGAGCGGAAATACGTTCGGATCAGCTGCAATCGTAGACAGCGAGCCATAATCACGGGATACCTTGAGTCCTGAGAACGTGACTCCGTATTCGGGATGTCCCGGATTTTTACCTGTTGATTCCCTCCCTGCGTAGTAGCCGGTAGCCGTTACCTCCACCGCACTTAGCTTCGACAAGTCCTGATCCTGACGCGGGAACAGCTTGTAGTTCCGCTGTCTTCGCGCCCCTGCTTCTGCAGCCTTCACACTTGTCTTGCTATCCGGCGAACTTACACCGGCACTGGATGGCAAGGGCTGATTCGCCGCTCCCGCAGCAGCAGGAATAGTGGCTGCTGGCGCAGAATTCGCAGTTGGGAGAATCGGTGGAGTTCGATTTTCTTCAAGCCACAACAAGACGGACAGAATCGCAACAAAGAAAACAATCCACTTGGCATGACTTGCATTTTTCGTTAGCATAGGTTTTGTTAAACCTCCCCTTAATATAAAAGACTGTCCATCAAGGAAAGGTTCTATACACCGGAAGGAAAACTGCACCTACAAATGCAAAAAAGCCCTCCCGTGAAAAAGGAAGGGCCTTGCTCTTCATACTTGCTTGCTAATTGCCTAGAATATCGTCTTGTTCACAATGTCATCTTGAATCATCGCAATGACCTGCTCGGTGCTTTGCGCGCCCAGATCGCCCGCCCCACGCTTGCGCACAGAAGCTCCTTGCGACTGAACCTCGTTCTCGCCTACGACGAGCATATATGGAATTTTCTCCAGCTGCGCTTCCCGGATCTTGTAGCCGAGCTTCTCGTTGCGCAGATCCGCTTCGACCCGGATGCCCGCCGCTTGCAGCTTCTCCTGCAGCTCCCTGGCGTACGTTTCGAAGTTGCCGGAAACCGGCAAAATCTTCGCCTGAACAGGGCTTAGCCAGGTTGGAAGCGCTCCGGCGAAATTCTCCAGCAGGAACGCCGTCATGCGTTCCATCGTGGAGATGATGCCGCGGTGGATAACCACCGGACGGTGCTTCTGCCCGTCGTTGCCCACATACTCAAGCTGGAACCGCTCAGGCAGCAGGAAGTCCAATTGGGCGGTAGACAGCGTTTCTTCCTTCTTCAGCGCCGTCTTGATCTGCACGTCCAGCTTCGGTCCGTAGAAGGCCGCCTCACCCTCAGCTTCGAAGAACGGCAAGCCAAGCTCCTCGACAACCTCACGAAGCATCCGCTGCGACATTTCCCACATCTCGTCATTCTGGAAGTATTTCTCCGTATCCTTCGGATCGCGGTAGGACAGACGGAAGCGATAGTCCTTAATGCCGAAGTCATCATACACATGACGGATCAGGTTGACGACACGGGCGAATTCTTCCTTGATCTGATCCGGACGGCAGAAGATATGGGCATCATTCAAGGTCATCGCACGCACGCGGTGCAAGCCTGTCAAGGCGCCTGACATCTCATAACGGTGCATCGTGCCGAGCTCCGCAATCCGTACCGGCAGATCGCGGTAGCTGCGCATGTCGCTCTTATACACCATCATATGATGCGGACAGTTCATGGGACGCAGCACGAGCTCCTCATTGTCCATGATCATCTTGGGGAACATATCCTCCTGGTAGTGCTCCCAGTGACCGCTTGTCTTGTACAGCTCGACATTGGCCAGAACCGGTGTATACACATGCTGGTATCCCAGACGTTCTTCCAGATCTACAATATACCGTTCCATCGTGCGGCGGATCTTGGCGCCGTTCGGCAGCCAGAGCGGCAGCCCTTGTCCAACCTCACTGGAGAATCCGAACACCTTCAGCTCCTTGCCGAGCTTGCGGTGATCGCGCTTCTTGGCTTCTTCCAGCAGGTGAAGATGCTCGTCGAGCTCTGCTTTCTTGGGGAAGGCTGTGCCGTAAATCCGCTGCAGCATCTTGTTCTTGGAATCGCCGCGCCAGTATGCGCCCGCTACGCTAAGCAGCTTGAACGCCTTGATGCGTCCGGTCGAGGGCAAGTGCGGGCCGCGGCACAGGTCGAAGAATTCGCCCTGATCGTAGATCGTCAGCACGGAGTCCTCAGGCAGATCGCGGATCAGCTCCAGCTTGAGCGGATCCTCCAGCTCCGTGAAGATGCTAATCGCTTCTTCGCGGCTGACGACACGGCGGCGGATCGGCAGATTCTCCTGCACGATGCGCTCCATCTCCTTCTCAATTTTGACCAGATCCTCCGGAGTAATGGAGCTTTCGAGATCGATATCATAATAGAAACCGTCCTCGATGACCGGACCGATTCCGAGCTTGACCGTTTTTTCGCCGTAGATGCGTTTGATCGCTTGGGCCATCAAGTGAGCCGTACTGTGGCGGTACACCTCAAGTCCCGCTTCGCTGTCTAACGTTACGATCTCAAGTGCCGCATCCTCTTCAATCGCCGTATTCAGATCGACGGCCTTGCCATTGAGCTTGCCAATGACCGCATTTTTCTTCAAGCCGCTGCTGATGGAGCCTGCAACCTCTTCGATCGTCGTTCCTTGCTCATACTCCCGAACGGCTCCGTCCGGAAACGATACCTTTACTGCTGCCATGTCGTTCAAACCTCCGTATTCAAGTAAGAGTTGCTCCATTCGGAGCCTTAGCCAGTGCTAAAGTAAGCCTTCAGAGAACAAAAAAAAGCGCAATCCTCCCGTCAAGGGACGAGTGCGCTTGGCTCGTGGTTCCACCCTAATTCAATCCGTGCGTGACTGGTTTAGATGCTCCAGCCGTTCCATACGCAGCAGATCCTTCAGCATTCGTTAACGAGAATGACTCGGCAGCTTATACTTAACATCTCCCTGAAGAGAAGCCGTTCCATGCCGCGGCTACAAAGGGGTAAACGACTGTCGCCAAACCGGAGGAGATTACAGCCGGGGTCCCCTCTCTCTGAGCGGTGCTTCAGACGTTATTGTCTTTGGTTGTTGCCTTACCCTTTATTATATTCAGCCGCGGCCGAACGGTCAAGGTTATGGCATAGTCGGCAGTAGCCACACAGCTCCACACGGTTCTCGAAAATCTGCCGGATGGTCTTAATCACCTGGGCATCCGGCTCCCGGGTATGAATATAGATGGTTTGAGGGGACACCGTAATCAGCGTGCTGACGATCATGTCCTCGAAATTCATATCCTTCTCCAGCATCTCTACCGTGACGATAGCATCTGGGTCATCCGTCTCGATCTGCTCCATACGGTCATTCAGCAGAGTGAACTCGTTGCCCCCCTTGTGCACGAGATGAACAAACGGAATTTTGGCCTCCTGAATGTAGACAAAATATTGCAGCAGAGAAATGAACTCCTGGTACTGCCGGTCCATGACAAATTCATCGACCGCATATTCCACGACATCGCGCAGCTCCTGCTTGTACGACTGGAGCCGGAAGCGCAGCAAGCCGTCCAGGTGAAGCACAGTCTCCGTGCTGACATAAGCCTCAATCTCCGTGGCCAGCTTTTCCTTGCGTCTGGACATCGCCAGCCGGTACTCCTCTCCCTCGTCATGCCCCTCCCCGAGCATCTGCTCGCAGTAGGCCAGGATCTGCTCCGCTTCTTCTTCCTGACTGTAATGAAAATCGTCACGGATGAGCTTGCCCAGCAGTCCCCTCTCCTCATGGCGCATCACATAATCAGCCAGCGCCACTGCAGACTCTGCTTGAAATTGCTGGCTATCCTGATCCAATCGGAAGGCAGGCAGCCGCCCGGACAATTCGATCCTGCTTATCCCCTCTTGGCTATCCACAGTCATCTGAATTTTATTTTTATTATGTAACAGCTCTCCGCTATGCGCGAAGACTTGGGCAAAATGCTCCGACTGGGCTTCCGAACGTACAGAGGCTACAACGGTTAACAGCTTCATCATCCTGGTACACTCCTTTCGGTGCCGCTTGCTTATCTTCCCCTAAAGTATATGGCCCACCAGTACCATATATACAAATAACAAGCCCCCATGGTATAGTAATAAATGAGATTTACACAGAATTATGGAGTGAGTCCTATGGTTTTTGATGTGGTTAATCATGCCAAGATGCCGCGTTGGAACCGGAGGTTTCTGAACGGTTATTGGATTATAGCTGTCCTATGTATCGTGGCAAGCGTAGTGATTGCCCGCATCAACAGCTTCATGAACGCACAGGATTTCCCGATCGCGCTTCTCGGTCAGTATGCATGCTGGACCTGCGTCGGGCTTTTAGTCGTTGAGGCCGCCATGAGGTTGCTGAAGCGCTGGAGTGACTACATTGTCATTGCTGGGAGTCTTGTCCTTTCTCTCAATCTAATTGCCGCCTTTCCTTTGGTTCTGCCGACGCTGGCAACTTTGTTTTTACCGATATTGACCTCGATTTTTTATTTTCAGAGACATAAAATCGGGTTTGCTTTGCTGGTTACCGTCTCTTCCTTCTGGATCTTATACGGCGTAAAGCTTAGACATATGCCCTTCTACAGCTGGATCGATCTGTTCGTGATGACGAACGTGCTGGTCGTTGGTACCATAGTGGGGCTGGAAGTTATGAGACGCGGTTCCGATCTCATGAAGGATCTCCGTTCGACGATTGCATCCGAGCAGGATCTGCTGGTCAAAAACATCTTGATGGACAAGCTGGCCAAGACGGATGCGCTAACCGGGCTATACAATCACATGTCCTTCCATGAATATCTGGAGGAACTGATCCGGCAAGGGGAACAAAATGAACTGACGTTCCAGCTTGCTCTGCTCGACATTGATCACTTCAAGAAAGTCAATGATACTTACGGCCACAGAGCCGGAGATGCCGTATTGAAGAAAGTCGCTTCGATCTTTCAGGAAATGGTTTCGCCCAATGACTTTCCGGCCCGCTATGGAGGCGAGGAATTTGCCATCTTGTTTACAGAAACGGATATCCGTGACGCCATGCAGCAGTTGGAGCGAATTCGTCATCATATCTCGGCGGTGCGTCATGATGAATTAAGTGGAAATCCGATCACGATCAGTATCGGTCTGCATGCCTACCGCAAGGGCTGCACCAAGGAGGATCTCTTCGGAGGCGCCGATACCGCCCTATACCGTGCCAAGCATAAAGGTCGTAACCGGATCGAATTGTTCCAGGAAGAACGCGTGACCTTGTCCTCCTAATGAGGGCAAGGTTTTTTTATCCAGATAAGGATACAAGTTGTATTAAATATTGCTGTTTATTCTATATTATGATACTATTTGTATCATTAGACCTTATGGAAGCTAGGAGGATTGTGATGCAGTCAACACGCAGTCGGTTCCCCTCTCCATCCGCAAACCAATTGGTGCGCCTGCGCAAAAACCTTTATGTAAACCGTCATGATCCGCTGTATCATCAGAAAGTCATCCGGTATCTGGATCCTCACTCTCCCGAGGCCCATTTCCGTCTGGCCCAGCATTATGAACAGCGGGAGCTGCCGAACAAGGCGCTCCTGCACTATAAACAAGCGATGCATACCTATCCCTCGGAGTATTACTATCCGGCATCGGCAGCTATTCGCCGTCTGGAGCAGCCCGAGAAACCGCTTGAAGCCGGATCCTCCGTGCCTATTGATGAATATTATGATACAAATCGTATCAACAAAGCATTTCCTCTGTTTCTGAAGGTTTTGCTGCTAACCCTGCTGCTCATCAATGCGCTGCTGTTGTTGTTATTTTTTACGCCTCCTGCCAGTGTATCCAAGGTCATTACGTTCCTGAAGCCTTGGTCTGCGGTCGGAAAGTCCGTGACCTATGAAAGCCAAGAACGACCTTTCGTCCTGCATCTGCCATACGGCCGGTCCGATCTGCAGGTCGAGGAGGCGCTCCACAAGAAGGCACTCACTTTAGCTGAGGCGTATCCGGACTCCTCTATCGTCTTATACGGAGTTTCTTCACCTGCAGCCGATGAAGACTTGAAAGCGGTTCCTCTTCCGGATGAAAGCTGGAAAGATCGGGCGTTTGTCGTAGCCGAATATAATCCCGCCGTTGACCGTGCCGTCAAGATCAGGTTTCTTCATCCCGATCTCTTCAAATCGCGCAATCAGGCCGCCGCTAACCTGGTCCGGACAGCTCTAGTAGCCTACCAGCAGGCTTACGGACAAGCACCGGCATCGATTTCCGATCTGCTTGGAGACTATCCTCACAATTACTTAAGCACCCTTCCTTCGGAAGCGGGGACAGGTTCGGACGTTGTCCGGACCTTTTTTGATGGCAGCGGAGGCTGGGTGTATGAGCGCAGCGCCCAATCTCCGGAGCTGATGTTCTATCCCAACACGGCAGCATACGGCCCTGGTGCGGTTCAGGAGAAGCAGACGTCTGCCCTTCTTCCGTTCCAGCCGGTACGCTTGCATGTGAATAGGTCTGAGCACACGGTTGAGCTGCGAAGCGGTGAGCTGATCATGGCACGTTACCCCATTGGAGTAGGAGCCGACGGGGCCACGCCTTCGGGAACGTATCACGTCAGCCAGCGCGTGCGAGAACCGCAGGGGCGTACCCCGGACGTCTATGGGTCTGCTGCGCTCGGATTAGGCGAGATCGCACTTCACGGCACTTCCGACGAAACCTCCGTCGGAGGAAATGTATCCTTGGGCTGTATCCGGTTGAACAACCGGGATATGGAGGCTCTATTTCCACTGGTACCGATCGGCACGGAGGTGGTCATCGGGGATGGCTCGGGAGCAGATTCGGGGGCTAGCGTGGCTAGCCGTTTAAGCCCGAATACTTCCAGGAGTGCGGGCGATCCCGGTGTGGCAGCCAGGCCATTAAGCGGATCAACCGTACTGGAAGGGAGTAGCGGGAGAAAAGCGGAGACGGCAATCGGAGACTTGTTATTTCTTGCTAACCCTTCACAGCCAGAGGAAAAACAGCGTGAGAAAGCGCCGGGCGGAACCGTATTTCATTGGCTCGGCTAGCCTGGATGTCACGCTAATAAAGGGATGCGGGAGAGGACATTACATGCTGGCAGACGTTAATTTAGTCCAGCCTCATACCCAGCCAGTCGGAGCAGCTCCTCCGTGTGATCCTGCTGCAGCGCTCGTGCCAGGGAAAGCACAGCTTCCCGGGTCGGAATGAGCTCATCCTTCTCGATGGCGTGGCTCAATGAATAGCTGATGCCGGACTTCTCCGACAGCTTGCGAAGCGTCAGCTCCTGCTGCTGGCGCAGCTGCTTAATACGTGTACCGAAGGTCATCTTGAAACCTGCTTTCCTGAATATGATAGGATTGTGTTAAATTCCATTTGGTGGTAACATAATTAGGTAATTAGAACTAATAACGCGGGACAACCAAGGAGACTATTCAGATGAACCCCAGATCACTCGCTTTATCGCTCGTGCTTTTCTTAGGCGTCGCTTCCAGCGTTTCCGCCCATCCGGGCAGAACCGATGCGAAGGGCGGACATACGTGCAGGACCAACTGCGAGAAGTGGGGCTTGAAGTACGGAGAATACCATTACCACAATGGGGGCAGCAGCAGCGGGTCTTCCAGTAGTAGCAGTTCTTCCGGCAGCAGCTCTTCCAGCAGCAAATCTGGCTCAACAACCCCATCTGAGTCTGCATCCGCACTTTCCCGTACGGAAACTGCCATTTCCGTCAAGTCCCCGGACTTCAGCGTATCGATCAACGGACAGCAGATCGATAACGCCACGTCCAGCTATCCTGTGTTCGTATACAAGGATATTACGTATTTTCCCATGACGTGGAGCTATACGCAAGCCCTTGGTCTCGAAACCAAGTGGGATGCCGACGTCGGATTTGTCATCCGCAAGACAGACAATCCGGCATCGCCGCTAGCACTGGACACTGGGAAGGCTGCAGGCGCCTGGAAAGCCAAGCTCCCCTCCTTTTCCATCTTCGTCAACGATGCCTGGGTCGACAATGCGAAGGAAGATTATCCGGTATTGGTAATGAACGATGTCACCTACTTCCCCATGACCTGGCATTATGCTGTGGAGGAATTGAGTCTGACGACAAAGTTCGAAAATAATACCTTCTACATTTCCAAATAACTGGAGGGCTATAGCTCTCCACATGAACAAGATAGCTGCCTGTCTGGCCAGGAAGGCCGGAAGGGCAGCTATTTTAATTTTATTACAACACCGAATCCATTCATTCGGCGGGTACGACCCAATCGAGAAGGATGGAGTCCGTCAGCTCCGGCTCCTCGAACATCGGATTATGGCCGCTTTGCCGGAAAATAACCTTTGTCACATGCGGATGTCGCTCTTCGACTGTATCCCACAAAGAAGTGGGGGCCACTAGATAATCGTATGCTCCCAGACCTAGGAGCACTGGCTGGTGAATATCCGCCAGCATGTCCAGCAGGTCAAGCTGTGCAAAGGCCTCGCCCCATAGATGATCAATAACCGGCATATTCGTATAGACTCCGTCCCACATCCGAGATGCATCAAACTCATAATCGTAAAAGCTATGTGCCCCCATACGTACCAGCAGATGGGCAAACCGTCGCTCCGGCTCCCTCTCTAGTTCAGCAGCCAAACCCGCTATATCTTCTTCAAACTTCTTTTTTCTGCCCAGACTGGCAGTTTCATCGAAATACGCAAAGCTCTGCTGCTGCCTTTCCTGACGATTTGAAGGCGCCGAGTTCATCAGAACAACTTTTCTGACCTGTCCAGGGTACTGTCTGGCGTATTCGGCAGCAAGAAATGCATGCCCCGAGTGGCCCAGAATGACAAAATCCTCAATTCCAAGCCGCTCCCTCATCGTTTCGATGTCAGAGACGATCTGGCCCAGCAAATAATCCTCCGGCTCCAACTCACGCGGCGCAGGAACAAAGCCCCGATGATCAATGAAAATCAATTGAAGCTTACTCCGCAAGGCTTTAGAAAAAAGCCGGGGATAGTACACGGAGCTTCCCACAATCAGAACCGGCAAGCCTTCTCCTTCGATGCGGTAGCCCAGTTCAAAACCGTCGATATGTATGGTTCCTTGATGTGTTTTCATAAATGGAGCGCTCCTTAAGTCTATAAGTTTAATAGCGTAGCAGGGTAAGGAGAGAGGGGTCCCTCCAATCTCTCATCAACAGGAAAGAAGATCTCAAGTACCGTATAACATATGCGGCTGTGTAGCTTAACGCATGCGTCCGGCCCAAGGTTTCCATATTAAGAAACGCTTGGCTGTCAGAAATCCTGAAAGGGATTCATGACGGCCAAGCGTCGCTATTTCAATTTAGATTTAATTCTGCATCACAAAATCATGCTCGACCTTCGCATTCACATCGTCAAACACTCGCAAAATCTCGTAGCGGGTATTGCGCTGCGCAGGAATCTTGCCCGCCGCGCGGATCAAATCAAGCGTCGATCCGATGTTGACCTTATGTGTCGTGCCTGCCGCAGAGACTACGTTCTCCTCAATCATCGTCGAGCCGAAGTCATTGCAGCCGAAGTGCAGCGATTGCTTGCCGACCTCTGGTCCCATCGTGACCCAGGACGACTGGAAGTTCTTGATATTATCCAGCATAATCCGGCTGATCGCTACATTCTTCAGATAATCCTCAGCGCCCAGCTTCTCGGCCTTCAGATTCGTATTGTCCGGCTGGAAGGTCCAGGAGATAAAGGCCAGGAAGCCTTCCGATGGATGCCCTGCACGGATACATTCATCCTGCGCCTCGCGGATGCGCAGCAAGTGCATCGCCCGCTCCTCGTAGGTCTCGCCGAAGCCGATGACCATCGTAGCCGTCGTATTCATCCCGATACGGTGAGCCGTCTTCATGACGTCCATCCACTCGGTCCATGAGCCCTTTTTCCGGCTGATTTTCCGGCGTGTCCGGTCGTCCAGAATCTCGGCGCCGCCTCCAGGCAGCGAATCCAGACCCGCCTCATGCAGCGCACGCACGACTTCTTCCAGCGACAGACCCTCGGATACTTCCTTCATTTTCATGATCTCCGCAGGGGAGAAGGAATGCATCGTGATTTGCGGGAACCGCTTCTTGATCTCACGCAGAATATTCGTATAATACGTGAATGGCAGATCGGGATTCGTCCCGCCCTGCATCAGAATCTCTGTTCCCTTCACATCGAGCGTTTCCTGAATTTTCTGGAAGATCGTCTCGTCCGGCAGCACGTAGCCTTCCTTTGATCCTGGCGCACGGTAAAAAGCACAGAAGCGGCAGTACACATCGCAAATATTCGTATAATTCACATTGCGTCCGATCACGAAGGTCGTAATCGGGTCTGGATGATACTTAAGCATCATCTGGTTGGCAACGTGGCCCATTTTTTCAATCTGATCTGATTCATATAACGCTACGCAATCCTCGACGCTCAACCGGTTGCCGGCAAGCGCTTGTTCCAAAATCCGGTCGACGGAACTCATCGCAGATCATCTCCTTTATCCTCTCCATCCTACCATAAAACGCACGTATTTCGCTATAACTAAAGCCCAATGAACAAGAACGTATGTACGTTGATCACAGATTGTTAATAAAACTTTCAAACCAGGGGCAGATGCCTCATTCCCGTTGTGCCGTCCAGACGAAAAAAGCCCGTCGACATAGTTACGTCAACGGACTACTATTTGTTTAGGCTGGCCGTACCCTGCGGTGATGCTCCAGCTTTTCCTGCATCAGCTTGAGCTGCTGCACCCGTTCCTGATCGGGAACAAGCGGCTGGGGCCGGGCAAAGTAAAAGCCTTGTACCATGTTGACGCGCATATCAACCAGCGTGTTTGCTTCTTCCTCGCGCTCGACGCCTTCGGCGATCACTTCGCAGTTAATATGCTCGGCCACATGCAGAAGTGCCTTCAGCAGCGACTGCTTCACGGACATCTGATCGATATTGGAGATGACCGAACGGTCGATCTTGATCATATCGGGAATCAGCTCGGAGATGGACTGAAGACTGGAATACCCTGCTCCGGCATCGTCTACAGCAAACCGGAAGCCATGTGCCCGGAACGCCTTCATGATCGCACCCAGATGTTCAAAGTCCCGGATCGCGTGGCGCTCTGTAATCTCCAGTACGATCTGCGAGGCCTTCACCCCCGGATACAAGCGTAGCATGTCCAGCAAATGATTCAAGAACAACGGGTGCCCCAGAGAAACCGGGGTGACGTTCAGAAAGACCTGCTCACGGATACATCGTTCCGAAATTTCCCGAAACGCCTTCTTAATCACAACGAACTCCATCTTGCTAAGCAAGTCAGCCTGATAGGCGAGATCAAACAGCTCGGCAGGCGTGTGAAAAGGCGTGTTCAGCGGGCCTCGGGTCAAGATCTCCCAGCCGAAGATTTCACCACTCGATAAGTTCATGATCGGCTGCGCCAGCACGCTGATATTCTCATGCTTGACGATCTGCAGCAGCTGATCTCTTGCTTCGCTGAAATGAGCGGGCAATTTCTTCGTCGCAATGGAACGCGCATAGTGGTAGGCGCTTTGCACCGCGGCAGCCGTATTCTCGATATCAGGTCCGATGACATAGCAGCCTGCAACGAAATTAACCTGCTCGCTGCGGGTTCCGACTTGTGCTTGCAGGTGCAGGCGCCGCTCCAACTCGCGAAGCAGCAGCAGGCTTTTTCGCTGCAGTTCATCATAGCCCGTTCCCGGGTTAACTTTTACAAACAAACCGTATTCTTCTTCTCCACAGCGCTTGACGCCGATAAGATCAGAAGGCCTGAAGTAGGTAGGCAATATGGTTAATAGCGTGTGCCTGATGCGCTGCTGCAGAGCCACAATCGACTCGTAGGAGGCTGACGCGAAGAGATGATGGTAATTTTCCAGATGCAGTAGAATCAAAGCGCAGGAATTTCCTGTTTTTCTGTGACGCTTAATTAAGGAAAGAACAGGATCACGGAAAACAAATTCCGGGGGAAAAAACCGAAGTGAGTGGTTGGAGAATGGCAGTCGGCAAATCATTTTGATTCTTTGTACCCAATCGCTGCCCGAGAACGAAAGTCTCATAGCTTCTCCCCTATTCCGTCGCAGAATGTCATTAAAATCCATCATAGCACGAGTTCTTGAAAGTGAACAGGGTCCGATTTCCCAAAAAGAAAACCGCTGCAGCCCTAGAGCCGCAACGGTTCGACAATTAGGATCGGAGTGCCTGATCCAAATCTTCGAGGATGTCCTCAATGTCTTCCAAGCCTACCGAATAACGGACAAGTCCGTCCGTTATTCCACGCTCATGACGTACCTCACGCGGCATGGCCGCATGTGACATCATTGCCGGATAGGACAGAATGCTCTCCACGGCACCAAGACTTACAGCCACCAGAGGGATCTTCACCTTGGAGAGGAGCTGCTTGGCTTTCTCCCCAGAGCCTGTATCAAAGGAAACGACCGCTCCGTATCCAAGCGACTGCTTCTCATGAATCTCACGCCCCGGATGATTGGGCAGACCCGGATAATACACAGCCGTGACCGCCGGATGGGCCGACAGCCAGTCCGCAAGCTTGCGCGCACTAGTCTCATGCGCTTCCATGCGGGCCTTCAGCGTCTTCATGCCTCGCATCAGCAGCCAAGAATCCTGTACGCCCAGGATGGTGCCAAGCCCGTTCTGGATTTGCTTCAGACGGTGTCCCAGGCTATCCGTAGCCGCTACGGCCAGTCCTGCCGTTACATCGCTGTGGCCGCCCAGAAACTTGGTCGCGCTATGCAGCACAATATCCACGCCCAGCTCGATCGGACGCTGATGATACGGCGTCATGAACGTATTATCGAGCATGGTCAACAGCTCATGCTCCTTGGCCCATGCAGTGACTGCGGCAACGTCCGTGATCTTCAGAGTCGGATTAGACGGCGTCTCGATGAAGATCGCCTTCGTGTTCGGCTGAAGCGCCGCCTTGACCTTGTCCAGATCGGTCATATCGACGAATGTCGTCTCGATATTCATCCGGGTCAGAATCGTAGTGAGCAGCCGATAAGTGCCTCCGTATACATCCTCTGTGCAGATGACATGATCGCCAGCCGACAACAGCATGAATGCGCCCGAGATAGCGGCCATCCCCGATGCGAAGGCAAAACCGCGTACGCCGCCTTCAAGCAGCGCAATGTAATCCTCCAAAGCCTGACGAGTCGGATTGCCGGAACGGGTGTAGTCATACTCCGGCGGCTCGTCCAGCGAAGCCTGATGGAACGTCGAAGCCTGATACAGAGGCACGCTGGAAGCGCCCGTCTGCTTGTCAATCTCTGCCCCGAAGTGAATGAGCTTTGTGGCAAACTTGCGGTTTTCGGAATTACCCATGCAGCGTGACCCCCTCCTCAATTTCCTGCTTAGCGAGCTCGATAGCTCTAGAGAGGTCTGCGATCAGATCCTCGATATGCTCGATGCCGACGGAGTAGCGGAGCAGCTTCTCATCCACGCCGACCTTACGGCGGATTTCTTCGGGAATATCGGCGTGCGTCTGCACAGCCGGGTATGTCATCAGCGACTCGACACCGCCCAGACTTTCGGCGAAGGCGATCAGGCGAATGTGACGCAGGATCGGTTCGATGTAGCGGGCATCCTTCATTTTGAAGGAAAAGATCCCCGTGTTGCCGGACGACTGACGGTTCTGCACATCATAGCCCGGATGCGACGGGAGCGCAGGATAGTAGACGGACTCTACGTCCGGGTGCTGCAGCAAATACTCCGCCATCCGCGTCGCGTTGTGCTGATGCCGCTCCATCCGGATCGCCAGCGTCTTCATGCCGCGCATCAGCAGCCAGCTGTCCTGAGGATTCAATACCGCGCCGATTGAATTGTGCAGGAACGCAATTTCTTCCGAGAGTTCCTTGCCCTTGGTCACGATCAGCCCGGCCAGTACGTCGTTATGTCCCCCGAGGTACTTCGTCGCGCTATGAACAACAATATCCGCTCCGAGCTCAATCGGACGCTGGAAGAACGGCGTCAGCAGCGTATTGTCGACAATGGAGAGGATGCCCTTGGACCGGGCCCATGTACACACCTTCTCGATGTCCGTAATCATCATCAGCGGGTTGGTCGGCGTCTCGATGACGATCGCCTTCGTGTTCGGCTGAGCCAGTGCTTCGATGCCGTCCAGGTCGTTCGTGTCCACGTAAGAAGCCGTTACGCCGTACCGGGACATCACTTTCTCGATGAGACGGTATGTCCCGCCATACAGGTCTAGAGACACAATCAGATGATCGCCCTGTCCAAACTTGGCGAAAATTGTCTGAAGCGCCGCCATGCCGGAGCTGCAGGCGAAGCCGGCATCACCGGACTCCAGCTGGGCGATGGCATCCTCCAGCACCTTGCGTGTCGGGCTTTTCGTTCTCGCATAGTCGAAGCCCGTGCTTTTCCCGAGCTGCGGGTGGCGGAAGGCCGTTGCCTGGTAGATCGGGAAGCTGACCGCTCCGGTTACCGGCTCCTCCACCGAACCGATTTGAGCCAGCCGGCTCTCAATTTTCAATTGCTCTCGGTTGTCTTGCGAACTCATATGACATAATCCCCCTTGTATAGATCGTAAGGTGTCTCCTGATATACATAATAGTTCAGCCAGTTGGAAAATAACAGGTTCGCATGAGCGCGCCAAGTGTTCAGCGGCGGTCTGGACGGATCGTTGTTCGGGTAATAATTTTTCGGTACAGCGATCTCCATGCCCTTGTTGATGTCGCGGTCATATTCCGCCTTCAAGGTACACGCATCGTACTCTGAATGTCCGGTCACGAAGATTTGCCGCCCGTCGCGTGTAGCTACGATATAAACGCCGGCTTCATCCGATTCGGACAAGATCTCCAGCTCCTGTACAGCCTCGATATCTTCGCGGCGCACCTCGGTATGGCGCGATTGGGGAGCCTGGAACAGCTCGTCGAAGCCGCGGAGCAGCTTGACGTTCGGAGTCGTCACCGTATGCGGATACACACCGAATATTTTCTCGCTCAGCCCGTATTTCGGAATATCGAAGTGGTGGTAAAGCCCCGCCTGCGCGGCCCAGCATATATGAAGCGTCGAGGTGACGTTCGTCTTGCTCCACTCCATGATCTCGCGAAGCTCGTTCCAGTAGTTCACATCTTCGAAGTCCATCGTTTCGACCGGGGCACCAGTAATAATCATACCGTCCATCCGCTCGTACTTGATGTCGTCGAACGTTTTATAGAACTGCTGCAGATGCTCGACCGACGTATTTTTGGAAACATGCGTCTTCGGATGCAGCAGCACGAACTCGACCTGCAGCGGCGTATTTCCAACCAGACGAAGCAGTTGGGTTTCCGTCGTTTCCTTCGTCGGCATCAGGTTCAGGATGGCGATCCGAAGCGGACGAATGTCCTGCTGGAACGCTACGCTCTCGTCCATGACGAAAATATTCTCGTTGACGAGCACTTCTTTGGCGGGCAGATGGTCCGGAATCTTGATAGGCATGGGGTTCACTCCTTTTCTTGTCAGGATTCGAAATGTCTCGCACTCTGTGCAGGAGTCGGCCCCCGCTGCCCCATGGACAAACGAAAAAGACCTTCTTCGCACGCACGAGAGAAAGGCCTTTGTATAATACATCGTCCTCTCTCATCTGTCAGAACCCTCGCATGGCGAAATAAACCATTCGAGAACTCCGCAAGAATTAGCACCGTGCATATACATCCGCGAAAGCCGCCACTGGGGCTGCTGTTCGTGAAGATATGTCGGTTGCCGGGTATCATCGGGCTAGTCCCTCAACCTGCTCTTGATAAGAGTGTGAAACCGAATCTATTCAATTGGTTTTGTAACACTTTTGGTAATACTACTGTAATCGAAAAAGCCGGACGCGTCAAGCGGCATCCTGCACCAAACCAGCAGCCTGATCATAAGCTGTAACAAGGAATTTTTCATATACAAAGTGATTGTATTCTGAAAATCGAAGGGGTATACTAGACAAGTATTCGACAAACTTCTGCTTAAAAGGGGTGCAGCTTCGAATGGACGGAGACCCGATAAGTCGTTCCAATCATTCAGGACAACAATTGAATACCTTGATCGGAACCCGGCTGCCGTCTGCCCGTTTTCTGCCCGCCCGGCCCTTGCAGGTGTCGTCAAAACCCTGAATTTGCCTTGTGGCTTCACGCTCGATAGCTGCGGCTGCACGGCGTTCCGCTCGTTAACTACAAAGGGGTGGAACTATGAAGGCACGCTTAGTTCAGGACGGAATTTTTACACTTGTTGATGATATTACACAAACAGTTGAAGCGCCGCATCATGGATTTTATTGGATCGATGCAGAACCGGAGGACTTGGAATTACTCCAGCCTCTGTTTCATCTCCACGAACTCGCCGTCGAGGATGTGCTGACGGAAGAAGAGCAGCGTCCGAAGATTGAGCTGTATGACACGCATTATTTCGTCGTGGTGAACAGCATCCGGTTCGATGATGAAGAAATCTTTCTGCGCGCATTGAATATATTTCTCGGCAAGCATTATATCATTACGATCACCCGGCAGAAAATTAATGAGATCCGCTCGTTAAAGCCCATTCTGTGGGAAGAGGAAGTTACGGCTCCGGATCAGTTTCTGTATCACCTGATGGACCTGATCGTCGATAACTATACGATCGTCGGCGACCGGATCGAGGCCAAGATTGAGAAACTGGAAGAAGACATTCTGATGCACACCAAAAAATCGCATTTGAATGAAATCATCGGGCTTCGCAGTGAAATTTTGTGGCTGAAAAAGGTGCTCGTGCCTCAGAAGGAAGTACTTAACACGCTGAACAAAAAGGATCTCAAGCTGATCAGCGAGCCGCTTCGCAAATATTTTGGCGACATCTTCGAGAACGCCGTGAAAATATCCGAAACCTTTGATACGTTCCGCGATCTGATGGGCAACTTACGTGAGGCCTACCAGTCGAGTCTGGCGAGCCGGGCCAATGAAATAATGCGCGTGTTTACCGCACTAACAACGATCTTCATGCCGCTCACCTTCATTACCGGTATCTATGGCATGAATTTCGATTATATTCCAGGACTTCATGTACCTTACGGCGGCTTGATTGTCGTCGTAACGATGATCATCTTAGGCCTTTCTATGTTATTCTTTTTCCGTAAAAAAGACTGGCTCTGAGCCAGTCTTTTTGTTTGGACTTTCTTGCCTTTCTTCTTTCCTCCTCCTCTCTTCTAGCTAGCCTCCTCGTCCTGACGGACACGCGTTTCCTGCCTGAACTTCAATCTTAACAAGCGAAGCCATTCATACGCATGCTCGGTTTCCTTTGGCGTCAGACCTTCCAGCTTGATAACCTTCTGCAACACCGGCTTCAGGTAACGATCGCCCTGCTGCTCGAAGGCTTGCCAGGCCTGCTCACGTTCTGCGGCAGGAATCAGGTCCAAGACCAGATCAACATAAGGAATCAAATCATAGCCTTGCCGGTCGAGATCCTCAATCCAGCCGATCAGCTCCCTGCGTTGAACCTGCAGAGATGCTTGAAGCTCATCCAGCATTTCCCCACGGGCAATCCCCTCGAGCAGCTTCTGCCTGCTCTCGGATTTTTGTAGTTCTGCTCGGCGTTTACGCTCCTTCTCCTCCAACAGCCATCCGTTCATCTCTGCGGGGTCGACTCGCGACTCCACCCAATCCAGCGGGAATGCCGTGGTTCGTTCCGTCTGCACAGTCATCGCCAGAATCTCTTTGCCGAACCGCTCCGTTCTGCTCTTGCCCATACCTGGAAGCTGACGAAGCTCATCCTCCGTATGCGGAACAAAGGTACTGATCATTTTCAGCAGCCGGTTGGTCGCCACAATAAACGGGGCTTTGCCCTCCTGGGCAGCCTGCTTGAGCCTCCACTGCCGCAGTGCCTCATAGAGCACTTCATCCGTGTTTCGTTCGCTATAGAAATGAAGAAGCTGGGTATAAGCCGAGCGCTCATCCATATAATCAAGTTCGCTCACCTTCATGTCAAGCAACGGCTTGAACCCCTCGCATTGCTTGGCGAATACATGCTCCCGGAACGACTTCAACATATCCTCCCATTGGACACCCTCATACCAGAGCTCCTGCTGCTTGTCTCCTCCATCCCCTTGAGCTTCAGTCCACATAATCTGCCAGAGGCCCTGTTCCTCGCCAATGGACACCTGACCTGTGCTTACGCCTCCGGCTTCGTCAACCCTCTCCATGCTGTTCAGAAATAACAGATTCATCCGTAACCCTCCTGTGTGCTGAGATTGGTATTATCAAACGCAAAAAAAGCACCACTCTTCCCCGAACGGGGAAAAGAGGTGCCTCCTCAATGTTATGCGTTTGAAATTATTTCCATACTACCATAGATGAATCCGCGTCGTCAATGGACTACCCCGACTCCGCTCTATGTTCTGCCGGATAGCTCCCTGCCTTATCGGTTACATTAAGACCATGAAACCTATGAGACACTGCAGCTAGGAAGGAGCAACCGTTCATGACAGAATCCAATGATGCAAGAAAAGGCTTTGTAGATGAAGCACCGGAGCGGAAATACACCGATCTCAAGACGGTTGAGTCCGCACGCAATGACCTGACCGCGGAAGAGTTCCCAGAAGGGCCCTATGGGAGTGACCTGCTCACCGAATCGCTCGGCAAAAGCAGTCCGTGGAGGGAGGATCAACGGACTCAGAATCGGTTCACTTACGAGAACCGCGAGCTGCATGCAGGCCTGCCTCGAGAATATCCCGGGGACCATCCCATGCATGATGACGAGGAAAAGGACAATCGGACAGAATAGCATGTCCCATGTTCATCCCTAGGGCGACCACCTGGATACATGAAGTCCGCTTCCTCACGAGAAGCGGACTATCATTCGTTAGAATCTCATGGCTATGAACGTAGGGCTCGAATCTCGGCTTCCGTTAGGCCTGTAGCCTTGCTGATTGTCTGGATGTCGATTCCCATCGCCAATAAGTTAGCAGCCGTTTCCGTTTTTCCCTGAGTGACTCCCTCGGCCCGGCCCTTGACTAAGCCTTCTTCCCTAGCTCCTTCAGTCCGGGACACCTCATCTCGCAGCGCCTTCATGCGGGCCTGATAAGCCAGCCACGTGGCTTCGTCCTGACTCAGAAACTCCAGGGTATCCATGGCCTTCTTCAGCATTGGCTCGTTCACCTTCAACGCCTCCCAGCTTGATTTGTCCACACCCTTCAAGAACAGCAGCCAGTTCACCAAACCTCCCTCGACGGGAACCGCGTGCTCCTGAAGCTTGGGTAGCTCCATCACATGAACCTCGATATCATCGATTAATGGAATGAATGTATGATCTTCCCTCAAATGAAATACACTGTGATAGCGGTCATGAGGCAAGCATGAATAATTAACTATATTAATGGTCACGCATTTTTTAAGCAGATTGTAATTATCGCCCTTGTTGATCTGGTGATAGTACATCTCACTCCAGTAAAAGAGGGTCCGCTTCTCCATATTATACGGGTTAAACAATTGCATTTCGATATTGATCAGCTTGCCTTCCGAAGTTTGGGCCTTGATATCCAGGATTGATTGCTTATCTGCCGGGCTGTCCTTGTCCGTAAATGTATTCACTAATAAGATTTCGCTTAGCGGAGGCTCACCCGCCTCCAGAAAGGTACTGTTAAGAAACGCCAGCAGCACATCCTTATTTCGCTCGCTGCCGAAAATCCGCTTGAATACAAAGTCCACCCGGGGGTCCAGCAATTCGATCATCAAACGCCACTCCGTTCCTCCTAATTATACCACTTACTCTGGCATACATATACTTGAGATAACTTCCAGGTTTATGCTCTAATAACTCTATTATACACAAACATATGTTCTCATTCAATATAAAACCGTTAATCTCATGCTTGATTCTCATTCTCCAAATACAAAAAGCCGTTTCAGGGTTAAAACCCCGAAACGGCTTTCCAGGAAACCTTATTATACTTTCATTACGCCGCCTGTGCTGGCGGAGGTTACAAGCTTGGAGTAGCGGGCCAGATAGCCCGTCTTCACCTTCGGCTCGAAGCCCTTCCAGTTGGCTTTGCGCTTTTCCATTTCTTCATCGCTGATTTCCAGCTGAATCGTGCGGTTTTTGAGGTCCAGCTCGATGATATCGCCGTCCTCGACGAAAGCGATCGGTCCGCCCTCAGCCGCTTCCGGCGAGATGTGTCCGATGCTGATTCCGCGGGATGCTCCGGAGAAGCGACCATCGGTGATCAGACCGACCTTCGCGCCCAGACCCATACCGACGATTTGCGATGTCGGAGCGAGCATTTCCGGCATACCCGGACCGCCCTTCGGACCTTCGTAGCGGATAACAACGACATGGCCTTCTTTAACCTTGCCGTTCGCGATGCCTTCAAGCGCCGTTTCCTGGGAATCGAAGCAGATCGCAGGACCTTTGTGGTAGCCGCCGACCGACTTGTCCACCGCGCCGACCTTGATGATCGAACCGTTAGGAGCCAGGTTGCCGAACAGAACCGCAAGACCGCCTTCTTCGGAATGCGGGTTGTCGAGCGGATGAATAACATCCTTGTTCAAGATCTCGCAGCCAGCTACGTTCTCAGCCAGTGTCTTGCCCGTTACTGTGATGCGGGTTCCGTCGATAGCGCCCGGCTTTTTGAGCAATTCGTTCAGAATCGCGCTTACGCCGCCCGCATTGTGTACATCTTCAATATGATAATCGGAAGCCGGAGCAATCTTGGCCAGATGAGGAACACGCTTGGCCACTTCATTGATCCGTTCGATCGGGTATTCAAAGCCTGCTTCATGCGCCAGCGCCAGCGTATGCAGCACAGTATTGGTCGAGCCGCCCATCGCCATGTCCAGAGCGAAAGCGTTGTCGATCGCTTCGATCGTCACGATATCACGCGGCTTGATGTCCAGCTTGATCAGTTCCATCAGTTGCGTAGCAGATTGTTTTACGAAATCTCTGCGCTCAGGAGCGACGGCGAGAATCGTGCCGTTGCCCGGCATAGCGAGTCCGAGACCTTCGGCGAGGCAGTTCATCGAGTTGGCCGTGAACATACCGGAACAGGAACCGCATGTCGGACATCCGTATTGCTCCAGCTCTTGCAGGCCCTTCTCGTCGATCTTGCCGGCCTGGAAAGCACCGACGCCTTCGAATACGGAGGACAGGGAAATCGAACGTCCGTCGCTCGTTTTACCGGCTTTCATCGGTCCGCCGCTGACGAACAGCGTAGGGATATTGACGCGCAGCGCGCCCATCATCATGCCCGGTGTGATCTTGTCACAGTTCGGGATACAAACCATACCGTCGAACCAGTGCGCGGATACGACCGTCTCGAGGGAATCCGCGATAATCTCGCGGCTTGGCAGCGAGTAACGCATGCCGATATGGCCCATCGCGATACCGTCGTCGACACCAATCGTGTTGAACTCAAACGGTACACCGCCCGCTTCACGGATCGCTTCTTTCACCAGCTTACCGAATTCTTGCAGATGCACGTGGCCCGGCACGATGTCGATATAAGAGTTACAAACCGCAATAAACGGCTTATCGAAATCTTCTTCCTTGACTCCTGCGGCACGCAGCAAGCTGCGGTGCGGTGCGCGGTCGAAGCCTTTTTTGATCATGTCACTTCTCATCTTTGTTTTGGCCATCTCGGGTGTAAGCCTCCGTTTCTATCAATTGCTTCCGATATAGTTGTCTATCTCGATAGACGATCGGTTGACTATTTATTCGCTTTTCCGATTGTACCATGTTTCTTCCGAAATGGGAACGAACAGCTTGGCCGGAAAATCGGACCGCAAGCCCTATTTTCCAAGCCTTTTGCCGCTATACGGGCAAATCTGGTATAATGCGTGTGACAGATGGACGATGGACAAAGAAAGCGGTGAACCCTGATATGACGGAATTCGATTATTTATATGACGGCTCGGAAGAAACCAAGACCCGCTTCGTCTGCTTCGTGGGCGATACGATGCGCCGCTTCGACCTCGCGATTACGACGACCAACCGCTTCTACGGCAAGAAGCTCGTCACCGATATGCAGAGCGGCCGCACGGCTGTGCTCGGTCCCGACGATCTGGAGGCCGAGGGCTATCTCGAGCACGCCTACAAGCTTTCCGAGGAAGAAGCGGCAGAGCTGGGCGAGTTTCTGAGCGCGATTCTAGGGCCGATCCACTTTACAGACATTTAGGGGTAGGAGCAGAGTCCGTGCTCTGCACTTGCACCGACGGCAAAAAAACGTTTCACCCTATCCGGCTTTCCGGATAGGGTGAAACGTTTTTTTATTGGACAACCGGTCCGCAACAAACGGCTAGCGCTTCACCAGGTCCTCACGCACCGGCGTAAACGTATCGAGCAGCTTGCTCGGTGCCAGCGCACGGCAGCCGTGGCGGGCTCCGCTAGGAATATAGATCGTCTCCCCTGCCACGATCACCTTGGATTCGCCATCTATCGTGAATTCCAGCTTGCCCTCCAGCAGGTAAGATAGCTGCTCATGGGGATGGCTGTGCTGATAGCCCTCCGCCCCTTCCTCGAAATGAACCTCCATCATCATGATGCCGGCTCCTGGCTCGAATATTTTACGCTTGACGCCGGGCTCGGCGTTTTCCCAGACATTGATATTGCTCATCTTCGCACACGCCTTTCGCTTAGGATGAAAAACCGCCAGACCCACTTAGCGCGGCCGCTTCGATTATACCGCATAGGCCGTCGCCCGGCGTGGTGGGTTCTTTGGCTCGTCTATGGTTTTCTTTGGGTGCGCGGTATCCCTATTCCCAGGCAAATTTGGTCGTCAGCACATCGGCGAACTTCTTGCTCTGCTCTCTGCGCTGCCTGCGCATCTCCGAGCGATGCTCGGCCGTTTCATGCAGGCGGATTTCCTCGGCCGTCTCCGGCACAACGGCAGGCACCGTCACCGGACGGTTCTGCTCATCGAGCGCAACGAAGGTCAGGAACGAGGTAGCGGCAATATCCCGTTCCCCGGTACGCAGGTCCTCCTTGATCACCTTCACGAACACCTCCATGGAGCTGCGGCCCGTCCAAGTGACGAAGGATTCGAAGCAGACCGAATCCGTAGGCCGGATCGGCGTCAGAAAGTCGACCGAGTCGGTCGATGCGGTGACGACGCTGCACCGGCAATGCTTATACGCGGCGATGGAGGCGATATCGTCGATATAAGCCATCAGCTTGCCGCCGAACAGGGTATTGTGGTTATTCACGTCCGTAGGGAATACACGGTTCGTCTTGTAACATCGGGTTTCTTTGACATAGCGCTGCTCCATACTGTGGGGTTCCTCCTCGGGATGCGGCGTCCCGGCCTTGCAGCTGTTCCTGCAGGGTTGCCGCCGGACGCTCGTTTGCCCACATTATACATCGCCATCCTCACCTGCGGCTATATGCAAGCTCAGATTGCAGGCAGGCTCTCATGCAGGCTACCCGAGGACACCATGGGTGCATCAGATACAGTCACGTCACCCTATGCTCGGCCTCCCCCTATCCGGGCCCGATTACCGCTGTTCCCCACCTCATCCTCTATCACATTGCTCCCGGGCCCTTCATCGGGTACACTTCTTAACGAAGAACCCTGAGTTGTGCACCATCCATCGCCCCCAAGAAGGAGTTGTATCCCGTGGCCCAGAACAGGCGCCTGATTACTGATCAGGACTTTCAGGAAGCGTTAGATAGCCAGAGGCGTATCCGTGTGTTTAAGGACGATCATGTCATTGATTATGGCGGACTGATTATCCGTTTCAGTGACGATACCGTAGTGATTCAATCCGGTGTCAGCGACTTGACCTATCATTCGCGGAACGGCTGTGAATTTTTCGAAATGCGCAAGTAAGCACTTGTGGGCCCCCTAGTTCCACTGCTTGCTGAGAAAGGAGGCATCCCTATGCCGAGAAATCCGGAAAGAGATCAGCAGCTGCGCGAGCAGCGCAAGAAGCTGCTGTTAGATTCTGCCCTGCAGGTCATCGCCAAGAGAGGAATCGGCCTGACGAGCATCCAGGATATCGCCAAGGCCGCGGGGCTGTCCGTCGGCAATGTGTATACGTATTTCAGCTCCAAGGACGAGCTGTTCAGCGAGCTGCTGCGCCGGGCTCAGACCGAATACGGCATCAGCGTGACCCTGCTGGCCGAACTGGACGAAGATCCTCTCCTTAAGCTGCGTAGAATGTGTGCCGAGTGGCTCGCACTGGAAACGAATTGGGCGTTCACCATCATCCTGCAAACCGTCCGGACAAATGAAATGGTACCTGCTGACATCCGTCAGGCGGTCACCGACCGCTTCACCGCCAATCTGGAGCCAGTGGCCGACATCATGCGCCAGGGCCAGCGAAGCGGGCAGATTCTGAACGGCGATCCGCTGCAGCTAGCCCTCTACTTCGTTAGCTTGATCCAGGGGCTGACGCTCCAGCAAGCGCCCGGCTATGTGATTCCCGTCCCGGTGAACCCGGACGACATTGTCCGCCTGTTTGAAGCTAAAAACACGCATGCAAAAAACATTTGACAACGACAGGCCGTCGTAGGTAGAATGACTTCAAGACAACAAAACGAATACATATTCATTTTGTTAAATGCGATTCATACGACATGTGATCGACCAGATAACTGGAGATTTAACGTGCCCGTCGTCAGGGCTGTCCGTTGAATCTTCTTTTTTTACCCTTAAACCAACTAAGAAGGTAAGAATAATTGTTTTAATGAAAAGGAGCTATGGATTCATGAGAAAAATGAACGTGTTGCTGGCCGGGCTTATCGGTTTATCTATCTTGGTCTCCGGCTGCGCCAGCCCGACAGCCGCTCCGGGAACCGGCGTTAGCCAGGCCGGTGGAGCCGACAAATACGCAGGACTCACCGTGAAGCTCGGTGTACAGGGCAGCTCTGGGATGTTCCGCAAGGCGCGCGACGCCGGCTGGTTCGAGGACGCCTTCGGGAAGCTAGGCGTCAAGGTCGAATGGGCGGAATTCCAAAGCGGGCCCCCGATGACGGAAGCAATGGCTTCCAACCGGCTGGACTTCGCCGGACTCGGCAACATGCCGGTTATCGCCGCACAGGCAGCTGATATCAAGTTCTCCATCATCTCCCAGGCGCTGGAGGGAACGAATAATGTGGCGATCATCGTGCCGAAGGGCAGCGCCATCCAAAGCATCGATCAGTTGAAAGGCAAGAAGGTCGCCGTAGCCAAGGGCAGCAATGCCTTTAATTTCCTGTACCGGGGACTGGAGCAGGCCGGTCTGAAGGCCTCCGAGCTGGAGATTATCCAGCTTCAGCCGGACGAAGCGCAGCCTGCCTTCGAAGCCGGCAAGGTGGATGCCTGGGCCACGTGGGATCCGAGCATAACGCTGAATACGTTGACAGGCAAAGCCACCGTACTCGCTGACGGCGCGAAGCTCGGCGTGCTTTCTCCCAGCTTCTATATCGTTCGCCAGCAGTTCGCTGACAAGTATCCGGAGCTGGTTACTTTGTACTTAAAGGTACTGGAGCAGACACGGGTCTGGGAAGCGGAACATACGAAGGAAGCCTATGAGAAGTATGCCGGGGAAAACAAGGCGCCGGCCGCTCTGATCGAAGCGATCTATAAGCGTTCGCCCAATGTCAACATTCCGGTCACCAAGGAGGTTATCGCCGAGCTTCAGAAGACGGCGGACTTCCAGTATTCGATCCAAAATATCCGCAAGCAAGTCGATGTCTCGAAAATCGTTCATAACCAGTACCTCGAGGAAGCGCTGAAGCAGGCTGCTCAGGAACCTAAGAAATGAGCCGCCTGCGAGACGCCGGAGCCTCCAGGCTCCTCTCGGTGCACGGAGCCAACATCGCGCTCGGCCTGCTTGTGCCTGCAACCCTGCTGGCGGTCTGGCAGATCGCAGGCGCGATGGATATGCTGAACCCGGTGCTGCTTCCGACACCGCTCGTGATCCTGCAGGAGCTCGTCCACCTGACCTTGTCCGGCGAGCTGCTGCGCGATGTCGGCATCTCCCTCTGGCGCGCTTTGCTCGGCTTCCTGCTTGGCGGCGGTCTCGGGCTCCTGCTGGGTCTCTTGGTCGGGTTCTCCCTCCGCACGGAGCGGCTGCTCGATCCGTCGCTGCAGATGCTGCGTACGCTGCCTCATCTGGCGATAGCTCCGCTCTTCATCCTATGGTTCGGCTTCGGGGAATCCATGAAGATTCTGCTGATTGCCAAGGGTGCGTTTTTCCCTTTGTATGTCAATACGTTTCTAGGCATCCGCTCGGTCGACAACCAGCTGTTCGACGTCGCCCGGGTGCTGCAGTTCAGCCGCCGCCAGCTCATTACGAAGCTGGTTCTGCCTGCAGCGATGCCCAACATTTTTCTCGGCATCCGCCTGTCGGTCGTCGTCGCCTGGCTCGGCCTTGTCGTCGCCGAAATGATGGGCTCCAGCTCCGGCATCGGCTTCCTAATCAACGACGCGCGCTACTTTTCCATTACGTCAGTAGTCTTCGCAGGCATTATCGTTTTTGCGCTCGTCGGGAAGCTCACAGACTCGCTGATCCGGCTGCTGGAGCGCAGACTACTGCGCTGGCAGGACAGCTACAAGGGGGAGGGCTGGTCATGAAGACACAGGCTGTGCCGCTTCCAAGCAAGCCGCTTCTGCTGCAGCAGGGCTGGCTGCATCACATCCCTGCGCCCCTGCATGGCTGGATCGTGCCTGCAGCCGTCACAGCCGTCTGGCAAGCCGCAGGCTCCGCGGGACTGCTGTCCCCGTCTGCGCTGCCAACGCCGCTCAGCATAGCGGCCAGCTTTGTCGAGCTCTGCGCGAGCGGCGAGCTGTACCGTCATCTTGCGATTAGCGCCTGGCGGGCCGGACTAGGCTTTCTGCTCGGAGGAGCGCTCGGGCTGCTGCTCGGGATGTTCGCCGGGCTCGGCAAGCTTGTTGAGCGGACACTGGACCCGTCGCTGCAGATGCTGCGGGCGGTTCCGCTTCTGTCGGTTATCCCGCTATTCATCCTGTGGTTCGGCATCGGCGAGTTTTCCAAGATTCTGCTGATCTCACTCGGCTCCTTCTTCCCCGTGTACGTGCATACGTTCTTGGGCATACGCAGTCTCGACCGTAAGCTGTACGAGGTATCCCTGATCTTCGAATATTCCGTCTGGCAGCGTGCCGTCAAGCTGATTCTGCCTGCGGCGCTTCCGCAGCTTCTGCTCGGCATTCGGCTCTCGCTCGGCGTCTCCTGGCTGCTGCTCGTCGTAGCCGAGATGATGGCTGCCAGCGCAGGCATCGGGTATATGATTCAGGATGCCCGCACGTTCTCCAATACGCCGGTCATCTTTGTCGGCATTATCCTGTTCGCCTTGATCGGCAAGCTGTCGGATTCGTCCGTCCGCCTGCTCGAAAGACGGTGGCTCCACTGGCAGAACACCTACCGGGGGCTCTAGCCCCCGATTCCAAGCCCACGAAAGGCAGGCTCAAGCCTATGAAGCGTTCCGATCAGCTCCACTTGGGAGCTTTTATTTATTACGCCGGACACCATCAGGTCGGCTGGCGCCATCCCGAATCCCGCGCTAGAGACTTGTTTGATTTCAAGCTGTACCGCGAGCTGGCACAGACGGCGGAGCGGGGCAAGCTGGATATGATTTTTTTCGCCGATCTGCTGTATGTGCAGAATGTCGGCCAGGCGGCAGCCGGTATGCTGGAGCCAGTCGCCCTGCTATCCGCTCTATCCACAGTGACGGAGAGGATCGGGCTCACGGCCACCGTGTCCACGACCTACAACGAGCCGTACAATGTCGCCCGCAAGATGGCTACGCTGGACTTCCTCAGCGAGGGCCGGGCCGGGTGGAACATCGTCACCTCACAGCTCGACATCGAAGCGTACAACTACGGACGTTCCCATCATCCCGAGCACGGGCTCCGCTATGAAATGGCCCGGGAGTTCGTCAGTGCCGTAACCTCCCTCTGGGACAGCTGGCAGGATGACGCCCTCGTCATCGACAAGCAGGCCGGACTTTTCGCCGATGAGGCCAAAGTAAAGCCCATAGACTTCGCCGGACAATGGTACAGCACGCGGGGGCCGCTCAATGTGCCACGCCCTCCGCAGGGCTATCCGGTCCTGATCCAGGCCGGCTCCTCGGGCCCTGGACAGGACTTCGCCGCCAACTACGGGGAGGTCATCTTCACGGCGCAGCAATCGCTGGAGGCGGCGCAGCTCTTTTACCGCGAGGTGCACGACAGGCTGGCCGCCAACGGCAGGTCCCCGGACAGCTTGAAGATCATGCCGGGTCTGGCGCCGATTATCGGGGATACCGAGGAGGAAGCTTGGCTCAAGTACCGGGAGCTGGAGGAACTAATCCCGGATAGTGTCATCCTGCCGGGACTGTCCCAGATGTTGAACTTTGACCTGAGGCCGTATCCGCTCGATGGAGAACTGCCAGATATTCCTGATCCGGTAGAGGCGTCCAACGGCATGAAGAGCCGGGTCAAGCTGGTCATGGATATGGCTAGAGGTGAGCAGTTGTCCATCCGTCAGATCGGCCGGCGCCTGATCGGGGCGAGAGGGCACCGGCAGTTCATCGGAACCCCAGAGCAGCTCGCGGATACGATGGAGGAGTGGTTCCAAGAACGCGCCTGCGACGGGTTCAATATTATGCCGCCGGTGCTGCCTGTCCATCTGAACGACTTCGTTGACAAGGTCGTGCCGATCCTGCAGCAGCGCGGTCTGTTCCGTACCGAATACACGGGGCATACTCTGCGCGACCATCTCGGACTTTCCAGGCCGGAGGCCGGACATTTTCGCCGGGAGAAGGAGCAGCCCGTAGAGCGGAGAGCTTAACCGGAGAGGCAGCACGCGAGGCGTACCCGCCCAACGAACATCAAACAGACAGGCCACCTTGGTTCAGAGGAACCAGGACGGCCTGTCTGTTTGATTAACGTATAAGTCTATGCAGCAGAATGACGCCTGCATCATACTTCTAAGGCTAAGATACCGCCGTAAGCCGCTCGATTTCCTTCACCAGGCTGTTGAACTCGAGCTCCGTGAATTTGTCGTGCACCGTCCGGTAATCCGGGCTCCACACAGCTTCCTCGATCGCACAGTCCACAGGCGCCTCGCAATAGATCGTCGCCAGCTCCCGGCACAAATGCAGCATCTCCAGATCGGCTTCGATCTTGGCCTTGACGGACTTCGTCAGCAGCTCCAGATTCTCGACGATGCCGTCGATGGAGCCATGCTCCAGCAGCAGCTTCACAGCTGTCTTCTCGCCGATTCCCTTGACGCCGGGGTAATTATCGCTCGTATCTCCGATGAGCCCCTTCAGATCAATGAACTGGAGCGCGGTGAGCTGCTTCTCGGCCAGCAGCGTGGCCGGATCGTAGACAGCGTAGTTGGACGCTCCCTTTTTCATGATGATGACCTTTACCCGATCCGTCACCAGTTGAAGCATATCGTGGTCTCCTGTCAACACGTGCACATCATGCCCCAGATTCGCTCCGAACTTGCGGGAAAGCGTCCCAATACAATCATCAGCCTCATACCCGACTATACCCACATTCGGAATGCCGAAGCTGGAGACGACCTCCTTGACCAGATCGAATTGCGGGATCAGCTCAAGCGGCGCATCCGGCCGGTTGGCCTTGTAATTCGTAAACTTCTCCGTGCGGAACGTTTGGCTGCCCATATCCCAGCAGCAGATAACATGTGTCGGCTTGAACGTCTTGATCGCATCCAGCAAATACTTGACGAAGCCGAATATTGCATTGGTCGGGGTTCCATCGCTCGTTTTGCGGATATAGCCGCCATACGAGTTAGCATAAAATCCGCGGAACAGCAAGGCCATGCCATCTACGAGCAGCACATTGCCCCGCTGCACGGCCGCAACGTCCGTTGTTGTGATAGCTTCCATATCGATAATCGCTCCAAATCTTTTTTACTCAGTATACCACAGCTTGTCCACCCGCTCGACCGGAACCGGCAACTCTCTTCTCTCCATGCCTTCCCTAATAAGCATCGAAAATGAGTTATTCCTGCTGCTTGTCCCTTATGACATATCCGGGTCCGGGCTCCAGCTCGCGGAAGCCTGCCATGCGTCTGGCCTGACATCCGATAGGTCTCCCGCTCCCGATCATAAGCACGTTGCAGATCTCGCCGGCATGGGCTGAAGGTAAGACAAATGCCCGGGTATAAGAGAACGACTCGCTTAGGGTCGTATGGACGGCGTTGATGACCGGGTCATGCTCGCCTTTTCCCATCAGGTTCAGCAGCACCATGCCGTGGCCGTTCAGCTTATCGCGGATGATATCGAAAAACTCCCTGGAAATCAACGTTTGGGGAGTTCCCTTCTCCGTGAAAGCATCCAGCACAACGCAGTCATACGTATGCGGTTTTTCTTGCTCCAGAATCCGGCGCCCATCGCCAATCGTCACATTGTCCAGGCGGTAGCCGAACCATGTCCGGCTTAGCTCCACAACTCTTGCGTCAATCTCTGCTACTTTGCACCGTTTTCCCGTCAGATGTCCAGCAATAGTGCCGATTCCATGTCCGATAATAAAGACGTCTTCGGATTCAGGGACATTATGCTTCAGCAGATGAATCATAGTCCTCGGATATTCAAATAGCATACGCTCCGGATGATTTAAATCTATAGCCCCTTGCGTATCCCCATTGGCAAATTGCAGCACCCGAAAGCTCCCCTTCTCGCCATACCAATCGGTTGTATCGTACACCGTGATTTCCTGATGAAATCCGGATTCCTGAACCCGTATATGCACTGAATATTCTCCTTCTCAGGCCGGGTAACCGGGCCTTCTCGCGCTCTTACGCTGGATACCTGTGACAGTCAGTATAGCATTAGCGTTCTCCGTTTCACACCCCGTCTCTGTTAAAGCTCGGTATATATCTGCTTCTGATGCAAACAGGCGGAGTCCAGCATTCGCCGGAATCCGCCATGTTTCCCTATACGATGGAGTTTGGTTTAACGCTGGAGATCCAGCAGAAATGTCTTGATTTCATAGGGCTTGATGTCGAAGCTTACCTCCGCACCTTGCTGTTCCTCCGACACCGGCCGCTCCAGCAGATCCGTCTCCTGCCAGGACAGCAGGCGGAAGTCGCTGGTCAGACGAACCTTGCCACGCGCACCCGTGTATTCGTGCAGACGCACGATCAGACGCTCGCTGTCTTCAGCCTTCTTCACCGCATCGATGAATACATGCTCCGCGTCCAGCTTCAGCAGTGACTGGAGCGATATGGCCGAAGCACCCGCAGCCAGCGTGAGCGGATTGTTCAACGACCAGGCCTCCTGAACGGTACGGCCCTCCACCCAGTCCCCCTGATGAGGCAGCAGCGCATACGTAAATGTATGCGTCCCTTGATCCGCCTGCGTGTCTGGCTCTATCGCCGACTTGATCAGCGACAGCCGGATCGCGTTGTCCTTGATGTCATGCCCGTATTTGCAATCGTTGAGCAGGCTGACGCCATACCCGCGCTCCGAGAGATCCACCCACTGGTGGCCCACGGTCTCGAAGCGTGCATAGTCCCAGCTCGTGTTCCAATGCGTCGGACGCTTCACATTGCCGAACTGGATATCATAGGTCGCCTCCGTGGAACGGACCGATACCGGGAATGCGACCTTGAGCAGCTGCTGGCGTTCGTGCCAATCCACCTCGGTGGCAAAATCAATCCGCTTGCTGTCCGCATAGACGATAAGCTCCTGACGAATGCTGGAATCCATGTACGTCCAGGTAAAACGGACCACCGCCCGCAGCAAGCCGTTCTCCACCAGCTCCACCGCTTGCAGCTCGCCGATCTCCCGCTGCTTCTCCTGATAAAATAAATCGATATCCCACGCCTCGAACATCTTCGGCTTATCCTCGAATACCTGGAGCACATTGCCGTGCTTGCCGGCTTCCAACACCTCGCGGTCAGCCGCCTTGTCGTAAATCCGGGTCAACTGCCCCGCTTCGTTCCATGCCAGCACATAGTGCGGGGTCGTCAGTTCCGATACGGTAAATGTAAAGGGCGAGCAGTTGCTTGCAGGGAGCAGTTCGGAAGACTCGGACGCCTCAGCTCCACCCAAAGCTCCGGTAGCCGCTGTGTCCTGCGCTTCCGTCCAGCGAATCGTCAGGCCGGATAGCGCAGGAATGTCCTCCACGCGAATCAGCCACTTTCCGTCCTGCCAATCCGCCTGCAGCGTGTGGCCATCCGACGTCTGCCAGCTCCCTGAGCCGTCATGACCCGCCGAGGCCCGGATACGCACCGCCTCTGTGCGGGCAAATGACGCGCTGTTGAAGATTGTCCAGGCTGCTGAGGCTCCGTCTGTCGAAATGCCATCTTCATCTGCGAGACGGACAGCAGCAGCCTCCCAAGCCTCGCGACCGAGACGCTCGGCCTCTGCGTACTCCACACGGCAATCCTCGTACACCTCCGTAATCGATGAGCCTGGGATAATGTCGTGGAACTGATTGCGCAGAATAATCTGCCAGCCCTGATGCAGCTTGCTCTGCGGGTAAGACTGCCAGGTTCCCCCGGCAACACTGCCCAGCGTCTGCAGCCACTCAGACTCCCGGTACAGCAGCTCCAGCTTACGGTTGGTCCGTTTGTTATACGCCTGGCTCGTATACGTGCCCCGGTGGTATTCCAGATACAACTCGCCATCCCAGGTATGCACATATTGATCCGTGGCGTTTACCGTGTCATGCAAGCTATCGAAATACTCATCCGCCCGCCCTGTCGTGACTTGCGGCAAGCCTGGCATCTGATCCAGCCTGCGGCGCATCTCCAGCATATCGCGGTTGACACCCCCGCCGCCGTCCCCGTACCCATAGGACAGGAGCAGCTCCTGGTTCACGTTTTTATCGCGGTACGTATCCCAGATCCCCTTGACAGAGAACGGCTCGATCAGACCGTTATACGTATACCACCAGACCGTCGAGCCCGGCACCTCGGGTGTCGTGACAAAATGTGTCAGCACCTCCGAGCCGTCCATCCCACGCCAGCGGAACGTATCATGCGGCATCCGGTTGTACTGATTCCAGCTGATTTTCGTCGTCATGAACGTGCGGATGCCGGACTTCTTGAGAATCTGCGGCAGCGCCCAGCTATATCCGAACACATCGGGCAGCCAGAGATAGGTGCATTCCACCCCGAATTCGTCTCGGAAGAAGCGGGTTCCATACAGAATCTGGCGCACCAGCGATTCCCCGCTCGTCAGGTTGCAGTCCGCCTCCAGCCACATCGCGCCTCCGGCTTCCCAGCGTCCTTCCTGGACGCGCAGCTTGATCTGCTCGTAGATCTCGGGGTAATCCTCCTTGATGTACGCATACAATTGCGGCTGAGACTGCAGAAAGACATAATCCGGGTACTTCTCCATCAATCGCAGCACCGTACTGAACGAACGGGCCGCCTTCTCCCGCGTGTGCGTCAGCCGCCACAGCCAGGCGACATCGATATGCGTATGGCCGATGCAGCGGACGGTAACCGCGTGCTTTTTCTCCCAGCCGGAGACAGCCCCAGCGAGGAAATCCCGGGCGTCCCGCACACTGGCGTAGAAAGTCTCTGAGCCCGGACGAGACCAGTCCAGCCTCAGGAAGGCGCGATCCAGCGTCTTCAGCAGCTCCTGACGCTCCGGCTGCTGCTCGCCCAGCAGGCGGGACGTATGCAGTACGGCACGTCCTGTATAGTACAGATCATCGGCCGCCTCATCCAGCCAGGCCAGCTCCGCCCGCTTGAACTGGTGCTCCTGCTCTGTTGGGGGACCTCCTCCCTCCAGACCGGCCCAGATCCGGAAGCTGAGTTCGATTCGTGATCCGGCTTGGTGCCCGGACAAGAAAACCTCCAAGTGATTCGAATCAACGCCCTGATAAGGCGTTCCGTTTACATAAAGCAAGGACTCAAAGCCGGAGTTATTGCCTGCACCCGTGCGGCCGAAATCAAATAAGCCGACCGGCGTACGGCCCTCCCAGTCTGCCGGAATATCCACTTGACGGCGCAGCCAGACATACAGGTCACGTCCCTTCCAGTGCTCCCCCTGGCGAATGGTCGTCCACTGCCCTCCCTCAGGCGGATGCTGCACACCGTTAGCCTTCTCCTCATCCACCTGATAGTCCCATTCATTTAAGCCGACGGCGTCGCGATAGCGATACTTCTCCAATTCCTTGATGCGCTGCTCCAGCTTCTCCTCTGTCCAAAACATACGTTTCCCCCCCTGTTTATAACACGTGTTATATGGCAAATAATCAGACCACCCGTTACGAGTGGCCGATATATGTCTAACCTGAGATCATGCCTATCCCAATAAAAAACCAGCCTGCTTGGCGTAGGGACCACGCCGCAGTTCCTCAGCTCTTCTCCAGATCGTCCGTCCTGTCTCTGACGCGTCAGATGCTTTCTCCCGGCTGATAGGAAGCTCTTAGCCACCGCTTCCCCGCCACAGTCCGCACGAATCCCAGACCCGGCTCTTGCCCTGATGACGTTCCCGATTCGCCGGCCTGCTTCTGCTTAGGCTCCTGCTCCACAGCCTCTCCGCTCCCGTTGATCTGCTCAAGCAGCGCCTGCACGGCGGCCTCCCCCATGCGCGCATATGGAATTTCCATCGCGCTGAGCGCTGGCACCATATGCCGGTTGGACCGAAGCGTGTCGTCCGCGGCCATCACCCTCAGGTCGCTCCCGATACGTAAGCCATGCCGGTAGGCATACCGGTAGACGGCGATCGCGCCGATCGACCAGTTGCATAGGATCGGAGGAATCGAATCCGCTTCGCGCAGCGTCCCGAGCAGCGTCTCCACCGCTTCCCTGTCCTCTATATCGAAGGTTCCTATACACGGCTCCTGCTGTCGCTCCGCGCACCAATCTAGATAAGCCTGCCTCCTGCTCCGCTCAGCCCAATTCTCCGCACTTCGCCCCAGCACGAGCTGCATATAGACGGGCGCTCTGTCCCTGCCGTCTGCGGCAGCAAGCAGTTCCAGCGCATCCCTAATGCTCTGCCCGTAATCCGTCAGCACCGACACAACCGAAGGGGTCTCCGCATATCCCTCGACCGATACGAACGGCACACCGGATTGCCGGACCGCCTCTTCCCACTGCGGATCGGCATAGCTCACCTCATCCAGTGACACGATGCCGTCGATTCTTCGCTGCAGAAACAAATCGATCAGCTTGAATCGCCCCTCCTCACGGGTACCCTGCCCGCTGATCAGCAGATGATAGCCGGACTCGCCGCATGCGCGCTGCATCCCTTCCAACATCTGCAAAAATAACGGGTTGCCGGTATCCCCGAAGGCAGCGATGCTGAAGCTCTTGCCTGTTTTCATCCCGCGCGCCTGGGCGTCCACATGGTAATTCAGCTCACGGATCGCCGAGAGCACGGCTTCGCGCGTCTCGCTGCTGACCCCGATTCCCTGCGTACCGTTCAGTACGGCGGATACCACGCTTCTGGACACGCCCGCAAGCTTCGCAACGTCGAAGCTGGTGACTCGTTTCGTCCCCATATTGATCCACCTCACCGCAAATATAACACGTGTTATAAACGGATTCAATACTAATTTTCCAGCCTCAGCAAAAAAAGATGCGCCCTGTAATCAAGGCGCACCCTTCCCTCCAAAATTCCATTACTTGTTCGGGATCGATTTCATAAATTCGCCGATCCGTCTCACCGCTTCCTTCAGCCGGTCCTCCTCCTGAACGAGCGCAATTCGGACATAGCCCTCGCCTTCTTGGCCGAATGCATCGCCCGGAATGACGACAACACCCACAGCATACAGCATTTCCCGGGAAATTTGTCGAGAAGTCCATCCCTTCGGAATCGGCGCCCAGATAAACATCGAAGCCTTAGGCTTGCGGATGTCCCAACCTATCTGCCGCAGTCCCTCAATTACGATATCCCGGCGCCGCTCATACAGTCCAGCCACAGATTGGCTGCCAGGTTCCATATCCTCTCTCATCGCTTCAATGCCCGCCCGCTGAACGGATAAGAAGACGCCGTAATCGATATTCGACTTCAGCGTACGAAGCGCGCGAACGGCATCCGGCTGACCGACCATGAAAGCGATCCGGCAGCCGGCCATATTGAAGCTTTTCGACAGCGAATGAAATTCGACAGCAACGTCCTTGGCCCCTTCGACTTCCAGAATACTCGGAGGTCGAAAGCCGTCAAAGGCCATTTCCGAATAAGCGACATCATGGACAAGCAGCAATTCATGTTGGCGTGCAAAATCGACAAGCCGCTCGAAGAACGGAACCGTAGCCACCGCCGACAGCGGATTGCTCGGATAGTTGAGCAGCATAAACTTCGCTTGTTTCAAGACCGTCTCGGGAATTTGCTCCAGCTCAGGCAAGTAATCATGCTCCTCCCGCAGCGGGATGAGATAAGGCTTTACCCCGGCAAGCACCAGGCTCGCCGAGTAAATCGGATACCCCGGGTCCGGTACGATCGCGATATCCCCAGGGTCCGTCACAGCAAGGGCCAGATGAGCCAGCCCGTCCTGGGAGCCCATCAGCGCCACAATCTCCGAAGCAGGGTCCAGGGTAACCCCGAACCGGTGCCTGTACCAATCCGCTACCGTCTGACGGAACTCCGGTGTTCCCTCCGTCCCCGGATACCCGTATTGCATAGGATCCAGCGCCGATTCGCTGAGCGCCTTCCGGACTCGTTCTGACGGCCCTCTGTCCGGACTTCCGATTCCCAAGTCGATGACATCGACTCCCTGGGCGATCACTTCCTGCTTCCACTGCGCCACTTCAGAAAAAATGGCCGAACCAAGTTCGGCCAGCCGCTTAGATTCCCAACGCTTCATGCTTTCTATCCTCTCTCTTTCTTCTGCGTTTAAACTCCGTATTCTCTTAACGACTAACGGCGCAAGAAGCTGATCCCCGACAACTCATGAACCCCGAACATCAACAGCAGCAGGACGGCCGCCAGCGATACGTAGCTGATTCCGAACCTCCACCTTGTCGAGGGCAGTACCTCATAATATTTGTCATTATCGTAAGGCGTGTAATCGACCTGACACTTAATGGAGAGCTGCTCGCCCTCTTCCTTCTGGATTCTTTCGATGCCGGTGACATGTGTCCGGTGAATGATCGCTTGCTGCGTCATTGGCACCGTTCCATGAAACTGAAGACCTTCCCAGAACAGCTCCACGCGCTGCGTCTCATCCTGCAGGTCCGTATACGTCGTGAAGGGCAGCTCCCGTTTGTGCTCGGGTCCAGGTATCAGATAGCCCTGCTGGATCAACGGCTCCGCAGCTATCATAAAGGTCACGCTTACGGCCCGCTTCTCCTGCTTGCCCTTGCTGTTCTTCACGTACTTCACGTACAGATCATAAGCGAACATCGCCCAGATGATAAAGAACAGCCAGCTTTTCAGATAGACGATCACGACAAGTCCGCCGATCAGACCGACCAGCCACAGCCAGCGGGTGACGGCAGTCGCAATCCGTCCGCCATCCAACGGATGAATCGGCAGCAGATTGATCAGATTGAGGAAAAACCCCGTATAGGCCAAGCTGTACAACAGTCCGCTGTCCCAGATATAAGCCGCAGCGAAGACGGCGGCGGCCCCGATCGTGCCGAGCAGCGGCCCTCCCAAGGCGACATAGGCTTCCGTAGCCGCATCACGCGGATGGCGCTTCATATTGATCATCGCGCCCAGGAACGGGATGAATACCGGAGCGCTCACCGGAAGTCCCTTGATCTTGGACGCCCAGACATGCCCCATCTCATGGATGAAGATGAGCAGGACGAAGCCTACGGCAAATTGCCAAGGAAACGCCTGCGCATACGCCCAGATCGAGATCGCCATCGTGATGATCGCGCCACCTGCCTTGCCTAGCTTGAGCAAGGGCAAGAGGGCTTTCAGCTGAGTTAGCAGGAACATGGCGGCCGCGCCGATATACCATAGCGGACTTTGCTTTTTACGTTTTGTTTGCTGCTCCAAGGCACAGCCACGCCCCTTCGGTTTTTATCGTTTTAGTGGCTCCAGGCCTCGGTGTAGGCTTCCGGCTTGAAGCCGATGGTCACGCGCTTGCCGTCTGTTACGATCGGCCGTTTGATCAGCATGCCATGCGAGGACAGCAGCTTGATCTTCTCATCCTCGGTCATACCCGCGAGCTTGTCCTTGAGCTGCAGCTCCTTGTACACCTCGCCTGATGTATTAAACCATTTCTTGATGTCCAGTCCGCTAAGCGGGATCAGCTCCTGCAGCACTTCGACGCTAGGAGGCGTTTCCTTGATATGAATCCGGTCAAGCTCCCAGCCCTCCGTTTCCAGCCACTTGATGGCGCTGCGGCAGGTTCCGCAGACCGGGTAATGGTATATCGTCAGTTTATCGGTCGGTTGGGTCACAGTTCTCATCCTTTTCTCTATGAAAATTAATCAGGCCAGGTAACGCTTTTTATTATACCGACGAACGCAAGCCCACTGCAAATGACATCAGCCTCCGGCTCAAAAGTTGAAAAGCAGCGGTTATCCATCCATAATGGATACCAATGGAAACTTTTGTCGGCAAAGGAGCCTAGGCATGATTTATGTATTAAAAGCGCTTTACAGCTTTCTGCTGCCCCCCGGATTCTTCATCCTGTTGCTGGCGCTGCTCGCAGTGGTAGTGTTTATCCGTCTCCACCGCAAGTCCGGCGTGCTGATCGGGGCGGCTGCGGTTATCCTGTACGTCTTATCCACGCCCCTGGTCGCCGATGCGGTGATCGGCAGCCTGGAGAAGCGGTACGCCCCTCCGGCATCCTTCGAGGGAGACTCTTATATCGTGCTTGGCGGCGGGTCCCTGGCAGGCGTCCCGAGCCCAGCTGGAGAAGGGCAGCTGTCCGGACCTACCTTGCAGCGGGTCATCACCGCCGTCCAGCTGTATGAGCGCAAGCCACTGCCGATTATTTTCTCAGGCGGGCAGGTGTATGAAGCTTCCGGCAATGAAGGAAAGCTGGCGAAGCGGATGCTGCTAGAGCTGGGCATACCGGAGAACCGGATCCTACTGGACGATACCAGCCGGAACACGCAGGAGAATGCCCGGCATACGCAGCAGATTTTGACGAAGCAGGGACTGAGGAATCCCTTGCTCATTACGTCGGCCTTTCACATGGCCCGCTCGGTCAAGCACTTCGAAGCCCAGCAGGTAAAGGTAACGCCATACCCGACGGACTTCCGGACAAGCGGCAGCGGGAAGTCCCGTTCCTTCACCCAGCTCTGGATTCCGCAAGCCTCCGCGCTCGATAATCTGTCGGTCGCGCTGAAGGAATATCTCGGAATGCTGCAATAGTCTGACCCTTCAACACATCTACGCAAAAACAAGCAGAACGTTCCATTGGGTCCCAAGGAACGTCCTGCTTGTTCTAGTTCTGTGGAGGTCCGGCTACGGACCGGTTCGGCTACTGCACCTCACGAGCTTCGGCCTAAGTTCACTTCAGCTTTCGCGCCCTCATGTGCTTGGCCTAAGTTCGCCTTCAGCTTTCGCTCCCTCATGTGCTTGGCCTAAGTTCGCATCAGCTTTCGCTCTCTCATGTGCTTGGCCTAAGTTCGCTTCAGCTTTCGCTCCCTCATGTGCTCGGCCTAAGTTCACTTCAGCTTTCGCAGTTCAGCTTTCGCGCCCTCATAAGCGCCGACCGCAGACCGGTTCAGCTATCGCTCCCTTATCAGCTCCGACTCAGCCGTCTTGACTCAGCCTTCGCCACGCTCCAGCAGTCTCGCACAGGTCAGCATATCCTCCGGTATCGGCGCTTCGAATTCCATCCAGCGTTTCAGGACCGGATGCGTCAGACCAAGCGTGGCCGCATGGAGGGCCTGTCTCCCGATCAGGCCGCGGTCCGCCTCCGCCACGCCATACATACTGTCCCCAACCAGCGGATGGCCCAGGTGCTTCATATGCACCCGGATCTGGTGGGTGCGCCCCGTCTCCAGCCGGAGGCGCACCAGCGTCGCCGCACGGAACCGCTGCTCCACCCGGAAGTGCGTAACCGCCCGGTATCCGGATTCCGTCACGATGCGGATATGGGGGGAGTCAGGATCACGGTCGATCGGCGCATCGATGATACCTTCGTCCTGTGCGACAAGACCATGCACAAGCGCGATATATTCCTTCTTAAGCCCGTCCGCCTGCATCTGCTCGGAGATTTGCTGATGAACGTAAGGGTTCTTGGCGATCGCCAGCGCGCCCGACGTTTCCTGATCCAGCCGGTGTACGGGACGGAAGCGGAAGTTTTCGCCCCGCTCCTTCCAGTAATGGACAACGCCGTTGGCAATCGTACCGGTGTAGTGCCCGTGAGTCGGATGCACGATGACACCGGCCTGCTTGTTCAGAATCAGCAGCTCGTCATCCTCGTACAGAATTGTCAGCGGCATCGCCTGCGGCAAAATATCCTCCGAATCCTCCTCGGCCATACGTGCGGCAACCAAGTCACCGGTACGTACCGCCACATCGATATATTTGCGCGCTCCGTTGACCGTGATGCCCTCCTCGGTCAGCTTGAGACGCGAGACCAGCTTGCGGGACAGGCCCATCCGCTTCTGCAGCACCGTGCGCAGCAGCAAGCCGTCGTCCTCGGGCGGTACGATATACTCCAGCGGCTTGTAATAGGCCGTCATGACTTCCGGCGGAACACCTCGGCGCTCCGCACATACTCGACATCCGCCACACCTGCACGGTGATTGGCGGTTCTTGCGATCGTGAAGAACAGATCTGATAGCCTGTTCAGGTACCGTCTGACCTCTTCGTTAATCGGCTGAGTCCGCGCCAGCGTCACGACGCGTCGCTCCGCCCTCCGGCACACCGTCCGGCAGACATGCAGCGTGGAAGAAGCCAGACTGCCTCCCGGCAGGATAAACCGCTTGATGTCCGGCGTCTCGGCATCGTATTTGTCGATCAGCGTCTCCAGCCGGTCGACCATCTCGGCCTTCACCTTATAGGGCCGCAGCTCCTGCTTCAACAGCGCCAGATCCGAACCGCAATCGAACACCTCGTGCTGAATTTCGAGCAGATCGGCCATCAGATCGGCATCCCTCTCCGGATCAAGGAAGCCCATCGCTTGCCCGATAAAACAATTCAGCTCATCGGTCGTACCGTAAGCCTCCACCCGGTCATCGTCCTTATCGACCCGTCCGCCGATCACACCGGTCTGACCGGCATCTCCCGTTCTTGTGTAAATACGCATCGTAAACCCTCCCCTGAATGTGGTTACTTGATCATCTCATACAACCGCGTCATATCCAAGCTGCTGCGCACATGCTCCGCCAGCCGGTCGAACGCCGCCTCACGCTGCTCCTGGAAGCGCAGCTCTGCCTGCAAAGGCGCCCAGCCCTTCCCGGCCCGTATACGATTCAGGAAGGCACGACGGAAATCATCGTTGTGCAGCACCCCGTGGAGATAGGTGCCCCACAGCTTTCCATCCTGCGTCACGACTCCGTCTTGGATGAGCGCTTCCCCTGAACCCGCTGATGCACTGGAGCTTACCGCATCCGGCTCCAGGGTAAAGGCAGGCTCGACGGGCTCCAGGAAGGACGTGCGCCCCATATGAATCTCGTAACCGGTAACCGGATAGTGGGCGTCCTGCTCCGCATATAGCCTCGTGCTGCCTTCCACGCGTACCGTACGCTTATCGGCGGCAAAGACCGTCTCCGTAGGCAGCAGACCCAGTCCCGGGAGCTCCGGACGGTCTGATTCCACCAGCTCGGGATCCAGCAGCCGCTGGCCGAGCATCTGATAGCCGGCACAAATGCCGACCACCCAGCCGCCTTCGGCTGCCAGCTGTATGATCTCCCGGTCCAGCCCGGCTTGACGCAGATAGATGAGGTCATCCACCGTGTTTTTGCTCCCTGGCAAAATCACCGCATCCGGTCGTCCGAATTCGCCGGCCTTCGTCACGAACCGCACGCGAACATCGGACTCCTGCAGCAGCGGATCGATATCCGTAAAGTTGGATAACCGGGGATGTCGAATCACGACGATATCCAGCTTCTGACGCTCGTCTGCCGAGTCAGGCTGTCCCGCACTCCCGGCATGCCCCTCGGCCAGCCTGCGTTCCAGCGACGCCGAATCCTCATCCTCCAGGCCTAGATCGGGCAGATATGGAATAACACCGAGAACCGGCTTGCCTGTCCGTTCCTCCAGCCAGTCCAGTCCCGGCTGCAATAAGGTGACGTCTCCGCGGAATTTGTTGATCACGAATCCCTGAACCCGCGCCCGCTCCTCTTCCGTCAAAATCTCGAGCGTACCGACGAGCGAAGCGAATACCCCTCCGCGGTCGATATCCGCGACGAGCAGCACCGGAGCATCGGCCCACCCGGCAAGCCGCATGTTGACAATATCGCGGCTCTTCAGATTGACCTCGGCCGGGCTTCCAGCCCCTTCCATCACGACGATGTCGACCGACTGCCTTAGCCGGTGAAGCGCCTCCTTCACGACAATCTCCGCCTCCGGCAAATATTTCTCCCGGTAGGTCCGGGCATCCAGGTCGCGGTAAGGCTTGCCGTGAACGACGACCTGCGATACCATGTCCTTCTTAGGCTTCAGCAGAATCGGATTCATATCGGTCGTAGCCGCAATCCGACAGGCATCGGCCTGCATGCCCTGAGCCCGCCCGATCTCCTTGCCGTCCGGAGTGACATAGGAATTCAAGGACATATTCTGCGACTTAAAGGGAGCCACCCGGTAGCCGTCCTGCAGCAGAATGCGGCATAAGGCTGCCGTCAGCAGGCTTTTGCCGACATCGGAGGCCGTGCCTTGCAGCATTAGCGTTCTCGCATAGCCGTGACCTCCGGAAGCAGCTTCTTCTTGTTCTCCACTATGCCCAATTGTGGCCATTGCGGTAAGACCCGGCGCAGTATTCACGGCCGATTGAGCAGCCGACATATCCGAGATGGATCCCGTTGATTGCCCTGATGGCCTGCCTAGTACATTCTCGGAAGCGTCCGTATTCTGAAGCTTCACGTCAGATTCCTGCCGTATTCGCTTCTCGGATGAAGACTCCGCATCCAAGGATGTCTCCGGCATATCGAGAGACTGCCCGGCAGATGCCCTGTCCTTCTCTGCCAACAGTTCACCGATCACCTCGCCCAGCAGCACGATCACTTTAGCGTTGCTCTCTTGCCCCTTAACTGCGAGGCGTCCGTACGTGCCGTCTAGACCGGGGAAGGTGGAGGCGTCACGCAGCAGCACGCCCCGCCTGCCCATCGCCCGCTGCACATCGGGGATAAGCAATCCCAGCGGCTTCAGCGAGAACAACACAAAGTTTACGTCGCTGTCGTACACAGTTAAGCCCAAGCCGCGCAGCCCGGCAGTCAGCTCCTCCCGCGCAGGAGCCAGCCAGGCCAGCGTCCGGCGGGCGTATTCGCCGTCTTCCAGTGCGGCCAGCCCAATCCACTGAGCGAGTGCATTTACGCTCCATGGCACCTGCAGCCGCTTCAGCCCAGCGATGATGTCCGGATGAGCGATCGCATAGCCGAGCCGGATACCCGGCACCGCATAGAACTTCGTCATCGAGCGGATGACGATTAGATGCTGACTTGCCGCCGCATCGCGTGCCAGCGTCAATCTCTCCTCGTTCTCCGTGAAGTCGAGGAACGCCTCATCCACGATAGCCCTCGTGCCATCCGCGCCTGAGGCCAGCCATCTCAGCACCTCCTCCGGCAGTACCCGGCCGGTCGGATTGTTGGGATGGCCCAGGAACAGCGTGTCGCAGTCCAGGGACGCCTCACGCAAGGCATCCAGCGTGACCCCGAAGCCGTCCCGCTCATGGGCCGCAATATCCGCGATGCGTCCTCCCGCTCTCTCCACGGCCTCCTCGTACTCGCCGAAGGAGGGACGGACCAGACCGGTCACTTGCGGGCGCAGTACCCGGACCGCCAGGTCGATCAGCTCCGCAGCCCCGTTGCCGACCAGTATACTGGCCGGCTCGACGCCATGCTTCTCGGCCAGCCTGGCCGTCAGTTCCCGGACCGCCGGGTCGGGGTAATGAATCAGCTCCCGCCACCGCTCCGTCAGTATATGTCGCACCGCATCCGGCGGCCCCAGCGGATTCATATTGGAGCTATAATCGGTAAATCCTTCCTCCGGTGTGCCAAATAGCTCCGCAGCCGTTCGCAAATCGCCGCCATGCCCGTAACGCTCCAGCATCATCATCCGCTCCTTTCTACCACTGAGCCGCCAGCTTCATCAACACAAGCAGCAGCACAGCTTCCAGCACTTCATTGATCGCCCCGTAGGTATCGCCAGTGAGGCCTCCAAGCTTACGGTTTAAATACGCCGCCACAGCCGTCCCGACAAGCACCGTGGATGCAATAGTCAGTAAGGCTAGTCCCAGCGCCTGTCCGGCTGTCAGCGTCAGCCAGCCCAGACTCCCCGGCAAGCCGATAGCTGCCCCGCTCAGCAGCACGGCCGCCACCGTAGCGGCCCCTACATGCCTGCGTCCGACTTCGCGGAAAAAACCGCCGAGCCCACCGCCAGAGTCGGAAGCGTCCTTACCTGACGCATGACCCTGGGTTGTTATTTGACCCTGGATTGCCACTTGATCCTGGCCTATTACTTGACTCTCGCCTGCCGCTTGACCAACTTCAGCTTGGCCCGCTTCAGCTTGGCCCTGTCCGCTCTCAGGGGACTGCGCAGCGCTAAGCTCATGATTTCCGCTTCCCGCCGCCACAGCGGCTGCAGCATCGCCTGCCTGCTCGATGCCTTCCTGCACATGATCCGCATCCTGTACACGCACATGGCCTCCCCCGGCAGCCTTGCCGGAGCGGGCATAGGGCCATCCCCAGATGGCGACGACCATAAACCAGCGGCTCCACAGCATGACCAAGGGCAGCAGCAGCCAAGCCGATGTGCCGACGCTGCCCGATGACGGCAGCAGCTCGGCCAACAGCGTCCACTTCACGAGCAGCAGCAGCACGCAGACGATCACACCCATCGCGCCTACCCGGCTGTCCTTCATAATCTCCAGCATCCGCTCCCGCGAGCGGTGGCTCAATACGCCATCAGCCGTATCCATTAAGCCGTCCAGATGCAGCGCTCCGCTAAGCGACGCCCAGAAAGCCAGCGTCAACGCCGCCGTCACGGTCGCGGGCAGCTCCAGCACATCGGCAAGCAGCACGCCGAACGCCACCGTGAGCGCGCCCATCAGCCAGCCGGCAAGCGGATAAAAAATAACGCTCCGGCGAAACAAAGCGTTATCATAATGCAGCCGCACCGGCACCGGCAGCCGGGTCAAAAACTGCAAAGCCGCCGCACAAGCCGCGCCGGCCTCTCTTAGCCTACGAGGAGCAGTCCCCATACGAGCAATCCTCCTGCAATCAAGTAACTTACACCGTACAGCATCCGTACGGCACCTGCAATATCGTCCCGCTGCCGTTCACGCAGCGGCCAGCCCATCCGGGCCCGCTCGCTGACCCGGCCGTGGTATACATTCACTCCGCCAAGCTCGATCCCGAGCGCACCAGCCGCAGCCGATTCAGGGATACCACTGTTCGGACTAGGATGACGCTTGGCAAATCGCAGCACCGAGCGCGCGGAGCGGTTACCAGATAATCCAGGGACCGCATACGCCCAGAGGATCAGCAGCAAGCCAGCGAGCCGCGCGGGGATATAATTAAGCACGTCATCCCATCGGGCGGACGCCCAGCCGAAGTCGGCGTACTTCTCATTTTTATAGCCAACCATCGAGTCCAGTGTATTGGTGGCACGGTACAGCATCGCAAGCGGCGCACCTCCAAGCAGCGCGTAGCAGAGTGGAGAGACGAACGCATCGACGATATTTTCCGCCACCGTCTCCACCGTCGCCCGGGTGAGCTCCGGCTCCTCGAGCTTCGTCGTATCCCGTCCGACGATATAGCCCGTATACTTGCGTGCCTCCTCCAGCTCACCGTTCTGCAGCGGGACGTACACCGCCATGGCGGCTTGCTTAAGCCCCTTCACCGCCAGAGTCGTCGAGATGAACCAGACGTTCGCGGCATAGCCGAGCCATGGGTGTATCCATGACGTTAGCCAGACGATAGCGGTTATCACGGCGAAGGACAGACCGACGGTTACGGCTGTGAGCCCGATGCCTCGCACGCGCAGAGAGCGGGCCGATAAAGCAAGCCCCTGCGGGCGCAGACGGATCTCGAACCAAGCGATCCATCTCCCGATCAGCACGACCGGATGCGTAAGCCACCGCCAAGCCGGATCGCCGATAATCCAATCGGTGACGATCGCCGCAAGCGCCATCCACAACGCCTCTTCCCAGCTAAAAAACAACAAGCCCCGTCCCCCGCCATCTATGTTAGATATGTCTTAGCATTGAAAAGCGCGGCTTTTTAGCTCCACCGCAATACCAGCCGTCACAAGGAACAGCTGGTCGGCTTCCTGCGCGAGCCGTTGGTTCATCCTGCCGGAAGCATCGCGGAACAGCCGTCCCAGCTTATATTCCGGGACCAGCCCGCTTCCTACCTCATTGGTGACAAGCACGATCGGCTGCCGGGCTGAGTGAAAAGCCTCCACCAGCTCATCCACCTGTTCTTCCAGTCTACGGCCAGCATCCTCCTCCGGCTCCAGGCGCAGCAGCCAATTGGACAGCCAGAGCGTCAGGCAGTCTACCAACACGACTGGAGCCTGTGCCTCGCGGATCGCCTCAGCGAGTCCGTACTGCGCCTCGACGGTGTTCCATGGGTAGCCGCGCCGATCCCGGTCCTGACGGTGCAGAGCGATCCGCTCCTCCATCTCCTCATCATAGGCCTGTGCCGTAGCGATGTACAAGCCGTCACTCCCCAGTGTAGCAGCATACCGCTCGGCAAAGGAGCTTTTACCGCTTCGGGCGCCCCCCGTAACCAGCACCTTCACGCTCTATGTCCTGCCTGTGCTAATAATGAGGCCTGTTCCGAAGCTTGCTGGGCCGATGTTTCGCTTAGGTTAGCATCGCGTACTGCATCGGCTTCCGCTCCGCCAGCCGGCCCCTGCGAAACTCCGGCATCGGCGAAGGTCGCCATTTCCTTCATGATCCTTACCGACGCCTCGATCAGCGGAAAGGCCAGCACCGCGCCCGTACCTTCGCCGAGTCGCATATCCATCCGCAGCATCGGCGAGAGGCCAATCCGTTCCAGCAGACGCGCATGCCCCTGCTCCTGGGACAGATGCGAAGCGATCATATACGACGCGCTCAGCGGAGCTATCCGGGCGGCAAGCAGGGCAGCAGCCGATGAGATGAACCCGTCGATCACGACAGGGCAGCGGTGACGGGCAGCGCCCAAGATGACGCCGACCAGTCCGGCGATCTCCAGCCCCCCGACCTTGGCCAGCACATCGACCGGATCAGTCGCATCAGGACGGTTCAGTGCAACCGCCCGGCTGATCACCTGCTGCTTATGCTTTAGGCGCTCGTCGTCGATACCGGTCCCCCGTCCGGTAGCAGCCGCAGGGTCGGTATCGCCCAGTACGGTCAAGATGGCCGAGCTGGCCGTCGTGTTGCCGATCCCCATCTCGCCGGTGGCAAACATCCGGTAACCCCGTTCGACCAGCTCGCCGACCAGATCTATGCCGACGGAGATGGCCGCTTCCGCTTCCTCCCGGCTCATCGCAGGCCCGGCTGCCATATTCGCCGTCCCCTTGCGCACCTTGCGCGAGACGAGCTCCGGATGGCTCAGCTCCGCATTCACGCCGATATCCACGCAGACGACATCGGCTCCGGCCTGACGCGCCAGCACGTTCACCGCCGCTCCTCCGTTCAGGAAGTTTAGGACCATCTGCGGCGTCACTTCCGCTGGGAACGCACTCACGCCTTCCTCACAAACCCCGTGATCCCCGGCCATCACGATGACCGCCTTGCGGGACAGATCCGGTGTCAGCTCACCTGTGATGCCGGCAAGCTGCCGTGCGGTCTCTTCCAGACGGCCCAAACTGCCCGGCGGCTTGGTCAGACTGTCCAGACGTTCGGACGCCCGGACGACCCAAGCTTCATCCAGCGGCGAGATGGCCGATACGGCTTCCTGCCAGTTGCTTTTACTCATCATCAATTCCCCCTGCCAATAAAATTTGCGGAACACCGCTTTCCGGATGGGCCAGCACATGCGGCCGGGTTCCATATACGCGTTCCAGTAAGCCCGCCTGCAGCACCTCCTGCGGGCTGCCAATCGCGGTGACAACCCCGTTGTGCAGCAGCAGCAGTCTGTCGCAATATTGCGCCGCCAGATTCAGATCATGCAGCACAGAGATCACGGTCATGCCGCTCTCCTTCTGCCAGCGGCGAACCCTGTCCATCATCTCCACCTGATAGCCGATATCCAGGAACGTCGTGGGCTCATCCAGCAGCAGCAGCCTGGGCTCTTGCGCCATCGCCTTGCCCAGCGCCACACGCTGCCGCTCGCCTCCGCTCAACTGCTCCACCGACCGTTCCCGCAGCGGCTCCAGCTTGAGCCACTGGATCACCCGCTCCACCAAGGCCGAGGAATCTACCCTTTCATCGCCGAGCCAGTTCTGGAACGGGTACCTGCCCATCTCGATCACTTCCTGCACGGTGAAGCTGATAGGCGGCAGCGCATCCTGCTGCAGCACAGCCACTAGGCGGGCAAGCTCCTTGCGGGAATAACTGGCGACCGGTCTGCCATCCAGTTGGATGCTCCCCGCACTCGCTGGCTCAACGCCGGTCAAGGTTTGCAGCAGCGTCGTCTTGCCGCTTCCGTTGGGACCAAGAATACAGAACCATTCACCCGGCTCCACCCGAAATTGAACGCCGTCCAACACGGTCTGTGCCCCGTAACGCTTATGCAAACCTTCCACTGCCACCTCGATCATGCCTTCATGCTCCTCCCCTAAGCCCCTTGTCCGCGAACCAGCTTCTTACGCCGCCTCAATAAATACGCAAAGAACGGAGCCCCCATGAACGCGGTCACCACACCGAGCGGAATTTCCGTAGGCGCGAGCAAGGTCCGTGCCAGTGTATCCGCAAGCACCACATAGATCGCACCCCCAATGACGGATAAAGGAAGCAATAACCGGTAATCCGGTCCGACCAGCAGACGGATCAGGTGCGGCACGAGCAGCCCCACGAAGCCGACTACGCCCGCTACTGACACCGCTGCAGCCGTAATCAGCGTCGAAGCGATCAGCACGACCAGCTTGGTCCGCTCCACATGCACGCCCAGATGAGCAGCCTGCCGCTCGCCCAGCGCGAACAGATTCATGGCCCGGCCGTAGCCGAGCAGAATGATCATCCCTACCGCCAGATAAGGCAGCAGCAGCAGCGAGTAGGACCAGCCTCTCAGCGCCAGGCTGCCCATCAGCCAGAAGATGATCTCGTTGATCACCTGCTTGGACATCGAGACCATCAGCGATACCAATGCGGATAGAAACGCCTGAAGCACAACCCCAGAGAGAATGACCGTCTCAATCCTCAGCTTCCCGTCCGTCCGGGCTAGCACAAGCACCAGCATCAGAGATAAGGCCCCTGTGCCAAAGGCAACAGCAGGCACGCTCCATTCGCCGAACACATACTGCAGCCCGAATAAAATAAGAAAGGAAGCACCTACCGACGCACCCGAGGATACCCCGAGCGTATAGGGATCGGCCAGAGGATTGCGCAATACGCCCTGGAAGGCCGCTCCAGCCAGTCCCAGCGCCGCCCCCACGAGCATGCCGAGCACAATCCGCGGCAGCCGTACCTTCCAGACGATCTGCTCTGAGGAGGCAGCCCATGACGGGTCTATGCGTCCATCCATGCCCGGCAGGTGATGCAGCAGAATACTCCAGACATGAACGAACGGTACCCGGACCGAGCCGACGGACAACGCTGCGGTCACGGTCAGCAGGAGCAGCAGAATCGCCGCTCCGCCCCACATCATGAGCTTACGCTTCATTTACTTCACCAGTTCCGGATAGATGCCCTTGGCGATTTCCTTCAGACCTTCCGTAATTCGCGGTCCCGGACGACTGGTCGTATCCTTGTCGATCCCCGCCAGCTTGCCTTCCTTCACGGCATCGATCTTCTCCCACCCGCTGCGCTCGCGGATGAGCTGATCGAGCGTTTTCTTCGACTTGTCGTCGATCAGGTTATTCGGGTACAGGATCACCTTCGGATTTTCCGCGATGACCTTCTCTTCGCTCAGCTGAACATAGCCCTTCTCGGACGCATACACATTGATGCCCCCGGCTGTCTCGATCAGCTCGCTCAAGAATTCTCCGGAACCAACGGTCCAGCCGGGCGAGAACTCGATCAGCACTTTCTTCTTCTCCTCAGGCTTCAATCCTTTTACCGCGTCCGTAACCTTCTGACGATCGGCCTTCATCTGATTGACCAGCTTCTCAGCCTCGGCCTGGCGGTCGAAAATTTCGCCCATCAGCAGCAGATTGGTCAGCACGTCATCGATTTTCTTAGGCTGCACCTGGAACAGATTGATCTTCAGCTCGCGCAGCTTCTCCACGGTTTGCGTCTTCATCGACACGCCGGTCAGCGTCAGATCGGCACCTGCTCCGATCAGTGCCTCTTCATTGGGCTTGGTGATGCTGCCGAGCTTCGGCTTCGACTTGGCCTCTGCCGGATAATCGCAGAAGTCGGATACTCCGACTACCTTATCTCCCAGCCCCAGTGCGAATAACATCTCCGTTTCGCTAGGGGAGGTCGAGGCGATCCGCTCTGGTGCCTTCTCGAATACGAATTCCTTGCCTGTCGCATCCTTGACCTTCAGCGGGTAAGTCGTACGCTTCGCTTGCGCAGCACCCTGCTGCGTTCCGCTTTCGGCCTTCGGAGGGTCGACGAGCTTGCCTTGATTAGGGGCTTGTGGAGGAGCCGGGCTAGCTCCACAGGCTGCCAGTGTCCCGGCCAGTGCCAGACTCAGAACGACAGTCAACAGCTTTCTTGTCCTTCGTTTTAACTTGATATCCATGTCATGGTTCTCTCCTTCTCTATAGGGCTTACATGTACGATGCAAAAAACCTCTGCCGTCGGATCTGGATCCGGAGCAGAGGACAGACTTGTACCTAGTGGCCAGCCTGCATGAATGATTCCGCAGTAAGGTCCCATCGCCGCCTTGTCGCTGCCGCCCCTTTTTCCTCGAAAGGAACTAGCTGTTCCGGCTGCGGGCAGGTCTCCTGACTTCCGGACTCCTTACGGCGCTTCCTGCCTTCCCATGGCCGCCTTTGGGCGTCCAGCAGTGGCTTCATTCGAAAGCTTATCGTCCGGTTACAGTGGCGGGACCGCGCCGGGTTTTCACCGGCTTCCCTTTTAACCCATCGGGCAGATGCATCAGCCCTGGGCACCCGTGCCGTCGGCCATCCCGGACAGGCCGGGACGGCTTTCATCTTGATTTGCTATTTTTGCGCGATCTGCTTCATCACCAGCTTGGCCTTCTCAATATCCTTGGCATTCTGGGGAATAAACGCATACAGATCTTTTCCGTTAAACTGCAGGTCCGTAAACCACTTGGTATGCTCTAACGGAATACCGTACAGATGCTTCTCCAGCTTTGGATTCGACTTGTCTGCCGACTTATTACTCTTATCGTCGACCGGCAGCTCCAGCACCCCATCCGGGAAATCGGCCGGATTCGCCACATCATCGAGAGGCACGAAACCGCCCTGCTTGCTCATCCCCTGAAATTGTTCTCCCGGGATGACCAGAATCCCGTTGCCCCCTGCTGCAATCTCTACAATCATCTTGTCCATCGAAAACATCGGAGATGCCGATATCGATACTGTCGGAGCTTCCCCCACCTTGCCGATCAGGGAGGCCTCCAGCTTCTCCGCTACGTCGCTTGGAATGCCGGTTTTAGACATCATGAAGATCGGTACATCCGCTTTCGGTCCGCCTCCGCAACCCGCCAGAATCAGAACCAGTAAAGCACAGAGCAGCCAGCTTCCTTTCCTCAAGACCAGTTCCCTCCATCCGATATGTTCGTCAGCTTCCCAGGCAATCTGCCTAGCCGTCTCATCGTCATATCTTACCATACCGGAATCGTTTGTATCAAAATTATTTGCCCTCTGCATAGACGCCAATACCAGTTGCGGTGCAACAAAAGAAGCCGCTTCTCAGCGGCCTCTTCGGTGGTTACGCATATATTCGTTAATTTTAATATCCAGCTCCATACTGATTTCAACAACGCGGGGGGAGGTCAAGCTGCTGCCGCTCTCTACAAGCGCCTCAAGCTCTTGACGCAAACGATAAATTTCATCTTCTAAAGACGCAGATGCCGAGGTTGCTTTTCGTTTCCCAAAAATCCACTTGGCCTTGTGGTCGTTTTCATGAATCCATCCGACTTGAAGGTGTTGCCGAAGCCGATATTCCGGAAAAGCCATTGTTCATCCCTCCCTGTTCCCGATCTTTAGACCCACAAATAAAAGTTTCATAAATGTTTAGCTATGAAACTTCCATGTATCTAACATACCAGTTTTGGGAGAACTTGAAAATGGCTTTTTTTGTCGAAACTACAACTTTTTCATGAAATTTCCTATCCTGTCGAATGCTTCGGTCAGCTGGCTCACGGAATAGGCATACGAACACCTTAAAAATCCCTCTCCGCCCAGCCCGAATACGTTCCCGGGGACAGCCGCAACCTTTCCTTCGAACAAAAGCCGGGTCGCGAATTCTTCCGAACTAAGACCCGTTTCCTGGATAGACGGGAAAGCATAGAATGCGCCCTGAGGCTCATGGCACGGTAGACCAACTTCCCGGAATCCCTGAACCGTGAGTCTTCTGCGCTGGTTATAGGACTCGACCATCCGGTCCTTCTCTTCCCCACCGTTGCGTAGAGCTTCCAATGCAGCCACTTGACCCATTGACGGAGCGCACATGATCGTGTATTGGTGAATCTTGAGCATGCCCGCGATCAGCTCACGGTGTGCACAGACGTAGCCCATCCGCCAGCCGGTCATCGCGAACGACTTGGAGAAGCCGCTCACCAGAACCGTTCTGTCGCGCATCCCCGGGATCGAAGCGAAGCTAACATGCTTCTGCTCATAAGTCAGCTCGGCATAGATCTCATCGGAGATGACGATCAGATCGTTCTCTTCGACGATCTTGGCGATCGGCAGCCAATCTTCGTAGGTCATGATCCCGCCCGTCGGATTGCTCGGGTAACAGAGGATCAGAACTTTCGAGTTCGGCGTAATCGCAGCCCGCAGCGACTCCGGCGTCAGCTTGAAATTGTCCTTGGCAAATGTTTCGATGCCGACAGGCGTGCCGCCGCTCAGTCTGGCAATCGGACCGTAGGTGATATACGTAGGCTCGGGGACCAAAATCTCGTCGCCCGGAGAGATCAGCGCCCGCAGCGCCAAATCGATCGCTTCGCTGCCCCCTACCGTCACGATAATCTCATCCGACGGCTCATAAGGAACGAGGAACGAATCATACAAATACTCCGCGATCGCCTCGCGCAGCTCCGGCATCCCGGAGTTCGGCGTATACTTCGTATTGCCGCGCTCAAGCGCATGCACGCATGCATCCCTCACATGCCAGGGCGTACTGAAGTCCGGCTCGCCCACCCCGAGCGAGATGATGTCTTTGCTGCCTACAGCAAGGTCAAAAAATTTGCGGATGCCTGAAGGAGGGATATCTCTGACTACCGGCGTCAGATAGCTGCCCATGGATTTAGAGCTCTGGCCGGAGCTTTGCTTATTTATCATCGTTCTCAGCGTCCTTTACGGTGAGATTAACAGACGGCGGTCATCCTCATGATCCTCGAAGGTAATCCCGTCCTGTTTATATTTTTTAAGAATAAAATGCGTTTTGGTCGACAATACCCGATCGATCGGCGACAGCTTGTTGGAAACGAACGAGGCCACTTCCTTCAAGGTCTTGCCTTCGATTTCGACGAGAAGATCGTAGGCTCCCGACATCAGATAGACGGATTTCACTTCCGGATATAGGTAGATCCGTTCTGCGATCGCATCAAAGCCGCGGCCGCGTTCCGGCGTAATTTGAACTTCGATCAAGGCGGTCACTTTCTCGCTGTCCACTTTGGCCCAATTCACGACCGTCGCGTATTTCACGATAACGTTCGCTTCCTCGAGCTCCTTGATCGCCTCCGCCACTTCCGCCTCCGATGCCCCCAGCAAGGTTGCGATCAGCGCAGGGGTACGGCGCGCGTCTTCTTTCAGCAGCTCAACGATTTTCAATTTGAATTGTTCCATGATTCATCCTCCTGACCAAGTCATGCATGCCAAGCATAAAGCCTTTCAAGCTTTTGCTTATCTCTCCATATTACACCTATCGCTGTTCCTTGGCAAAGGAAAAAAAGCCTTCCGGGACGGAGGCTTTTATAGCATGCTGACGGCTTGCACTCAGCTGGCCTGGACGGCCGTTTGGCGGACAGCGGCCTTGAGCAGCTTGCTCATATAGGTTTCGATCTCCCGGCCGCGGTAAGCGGGCAGAATCGCGAATTCCATCGTTTCCCCTACGGCTGTGTCTTCCTTCCGCCTGCCCAGGCCAACCAGTCTCTCCTGATCATACGCGGCGATGACGCGGCCGGCGCTGCTGCGGAGTGTTTCATATTCAAAGGCTTGCAGGGGTGAACCCTGACCAGCCATAGCTTCGATGAGCTGCCGAACGTGCGCCTCGCAAGGTAATTCGTTATGCAAAGCAATTTTCATGATTTCATGTCCCTCCCAGGGTGATGATTGCAGACAGATGATCATCAATGCTCTCGCTTATTATTATACATTATAATGAATAAATATTCAAACCTATTTGACAATATGACATATAAGCCCGATTTCCCAATAGGGAAACCGGGCGCTGTTCATGCAGACAATCTCAGGTGGCTTGCGTTAAAAGATATCCATGCTTAAATACCGTTCGCCGGTATCGGGCGCAATGCACAGCACCCGCTTGCCGCGGCCCAGCTTCCGGGCAACCTGCAGACCAGTCCATACCGAGGCCCCGGCCGATGGGCCAACCAAAATGCCCTCCTGCTTGGCGAGCTCCCGCATCGTATGCAGCGCATCTTCATCGGCCACCTGTACGATTTCATCGTAGATGTCCGTGTTCAGAATCGCCGGTACGAAGCCCGGACTCGTGCCGACCAGCTTATGCGGCCCCGGCTCCCCGCCGGACAGCACTGGGGAACCTTTCGGCTCGACGACGTAGATGCTGAGGTCAGGCAGCGCCTTGCGGAGCTCCTCCCCCGTGCCGGTAATCGTCCCTCCGGTGCCAGAAGTCGCCACGAAGGCATCGAGCCTGCCCTCCATTTGCCCAAGAATTTCAGGTGCTGTGGTCAGCCGGTGAATGTCCGGGTTGGCCTTGTTCTCGAACTGCTGCGGAATAAAGCTATTCGGGATGCTGTCACGCAGCTCCTCCGCCTTGCGGATCGCCCCGGGCATCCTCTCGGCCGCCGGCGTCAGCACTACCTCAGCGCCGTAAGCCTTCAGGAGATTAATACGCTCCTTGCTCATATTGTCAGGCATGATGAGAATCGCCTTATATCCCTTGGCTGCCGCATTCATCGCCAGCCCGATTCCGGTATTGCCGCTTGTAGGCTCGATAATGGTCGCTCCCGGCTTCAGCCTGCCGTCCAGCTCCGCTTGCGCGATCAAGTTATAGGCAGCCCTGTCCTTCACGCTGCCGCTAGGGTTAAAGTACTCCAGCTTGACGTACACCTCCGCGTCCTGCTCGCCCGTCAACCGACGGATTCGGACAGCCGGCGTGTTCCCGATCAGCTCCGTTACGCTGTTTACCATTAATGCACGTCTGTTCATTCTTGCAGACAGCTCCTCTCCCGCTCTTGACCCATGCTATTCACCAGTATTTCTATAGTCTTAATTGTTATAGACCTGGGCCTGATTGTCAAGGGAAAGGACGAAATCAACCTGCCGTAAGCATGCTCGGATCAGGCAGTCTTCGCTTTGCGCATGAAGTAATAAGCGATCAGGGGCGAGCAGCCGAGGCCCAGCAACAGCCAGTTCATCACGACAGGCGAGGCGGTCCACGATACGATCAGGATGAATACGGCCGTCCCCACAAGCCGGCCCGCATTGAGCGCCAGCTCGCGCATGACGATATATTCCTCCCGCAGCTTCGCACTCTCCTCATCCTGGCCGATCAGATCGAACACGATCGTCGTCATCGGAATCCCGTACAACGGATAGAAAAGCGCAGCCCCGATCCCGAAAATCAGCAGCGTCGTAAACGTCACCTTCCAGAAAAACGGCAAAATGATAGCGACAAGCATCACCACACCCAAAAGCATCGCCTTGCCGCGGTACTCTGGCTTCAGGTACTTGCCTGCGAGCATAAAGCTGACGAGTGCCACCGCTGACGAAATCAGTGCAAAATTCCCCAGCTTCATCTCATTGCCCGTATGCACGTAGACGAGCAGCCCGATCATAAACCCGAATACGCCTTCCCGTACCCCTTGGGCTGCCAGCGCCAGCCCGACCTTGCGCCACTGGGTATCCTTTTGCCGCAGGCAGGTCCAGGTCAGCAGCCATTCATAAGTGCCTGACGTCTTCCGCTTCTTCAGGAAAAAACTGACGACCGCTCCAATCAGAAACACGATTAGTGAAATCGTGAAGATCAGACGGTACCCGGCCTCCGCTTGCATCCGAACGATCAGAAAGCCTGAGATCCAGGGAGCGGCCATCCCCGCTCCAGAGCCTAAAAAGCCAGCCCAGCCGTTGAAGCGGTCGCGGTTCTCGGGACTGGTCACTTCAAAATATACCACGTTGAAGGCCAGCCAAAAAAAGCCTGCGGCCATCCCCTGCACAATGCCCAGCAGAACAAAATAGTCTGCCGCTCTCTCTCCTAACCACAGCACCAGCATATAAAATGCGGCCGAGACTACGACCCCTGCGCGCAGGCAGTTCATTTTATTATGCTCCTTCACCCACTTGCCACCCAGCCAGAAGGTCAGCGCCATCGTCATATAGTGAACCAGCGTAAACCACCCAATCAAGGAGAAGTCATGCTTGGCCTTCCATAAATACACATTGACGAAGGTGCCGGACAAAGCGTTGCCCGTCGCGAAAAGCCCATTCACTGCCAGCAGCAGCTTGGATTGCGTATCCAGCGGCGCTCTTTTTTTACTGGCCTGCCCGGATCCGGACAGGTCTTGCTTACGCTCCTGCTTCCCGCCGATGCCGGACCAGGCTGGCTGTCCTGTCCCTGCCTCCCCGGGGGTACGTGCGCCATGATGAGGAAATTGCTTCGATCCGGTATGCATACCCTCCACCCTATCCCTCTTGGAATGTGTTAGTTAACGTTCCCTATTCCCGGGGAAAGCATGACCTCCAAGCAAAAAAAGGAAACCTCCGGCCGCAAGCGGCAGTTGGTTTCCTTCTAAAGTCGTGCTCGGCGGTGACATGCCCGAACGATGATTGGGCAAAGCTTGCCGGTCCCGTTTATTGGCTGCCCACTTGCTTGAGCAGCTGCGTCATCGCCAGACGATCCTTCTCGGCCAGAATATGCTCGACCTTAAAGCAGGATGGACAAACGAAGACCTGCGACGCGAATCCAGCAGGGAGCAGCGGCTGGCGTGCAGCGCGATGCACGAAGGGCTCGAACGTATCCGCCTGCCGGTGAACCCCTGCGAGCAGCATGAAGCTTTGGCAGGATGGACATTCGGGAGCTTCCTCCTGATGGTCCAGCAGACGCTGAGCGCCCTCCTCGTATTCGTCCATACCCTCCAGCTCGTTCTCGTCGAATTCCTCGTATGCGTCGAAATCCTCATCCTCGTCTTCATCTTCATCTTCGGACCGGTCCAGCTGACCGCTGCGGGGAACTGTCAGCTGAATACTGCGGTACTCGCCCAAATCATTAAAGCAGTGGGGACAAGCCGACTCCGGTCCAATCTCCGGATCCCACACAATCTCGGATTGACACCATGGACAAATCTGATCCTCCGGGTGAGCCAATCTTCATTCCTCCTTCAAAAAACGCAAGCATTCTGTCACCAGACAGAATGCTCACGACTTGATGCCTTACGCATGATTAATAAAATAGTAAACGCCCGCGCCCAAAAATACAAGCGCCAGCGCCAGTAATATTCCCCATAAATACTTCAACTCTGGGCACCTCACCTTGACTACGGATTGCAACTGAATCTGAATTAAGTCACGCTGGCCCCGATGACATACGACAGCGAGACGGACAAAATCATGGAGATCAAGCCCACTGCCCGGTTATCCTGCTGAATCTGCTCATCAATCTTGAAGTACGGCGTCAGGAACTCAAAAATAAAGTAAGCAACCAGGAGCAGAACAAAACCGTAAGCGGCCCAGGTCAGCGAGAATAGTAGCGAATCATTATTCAAAATGGCAAAGCGGAAAATATTACAAATTCCGAAGATCTTCCCGCCCGTCGCCATCGCTACAGCCACGTTGCCTTTCTTAATCTCATCCCAATCCTTGTACTTGGTCACCAGCTCGAAGACCGCAAGAAAGACGACGAGCGCCAGTACGGCCACCGAGAAAAATGCCAATGTCTCCACAAACGGATTGCCCATGATTGCGTCCACCTCTTCATTCATCATGTTCGACTATCACCTTGCCCTCCTCGTAGGCTCCGGACACAACCGAAGAGACTGAAGGCTCCTGCGAACCTTCAGTCTCCGTGAATCCGTTGTATTTCCTGCTGGAATTAGGCTTCAGGTTGTTTCTTGGCCGCGAGTCTCGCCCGCAGAGCGGCTAGCTCGTCGTCGACTCCGTCATTCTTCGACAACGCATTAAGCTCATCGTCCAAGCTTCTGTCCTTCGAACGAAGCTCATTGCTCGCTTCCGCTTCCGCTTCCAGCTGAAGCACCTTCTCGCTCATCCGGTCGAAGCCCTTGGCTGCATTGTCAGTCCCGAATCCAGACATCGCCTGATTGATCTGTTTTTGCGCCTTGGCAGCTTCCGCACGGGCAATCAGCAGATCCTTCTTGTTCTTCATCTTGCCGAATTCGTCCTTCATCTCAGAGAGCTGGTTACGCAGACGGTCCGCATTGGTCTTGGCGGTATCGAACTGTACCTTCACCTCGTCATGACGGGTCTGATGTTCTTTCTTATCCTGAAGTGCGCGTCTGGCCAGGTCTTCGTTGCCGGCTTCAAGCGCCTTGAGCGCCTGCTCCTCACGCTTCTGCACCATCTCCAGAGCTTCCTCGTACTGCTGCTTGAATTTTTTCTCTATGGCAATCTGTTTGGCTACCGCGATCTCGGCCTCCTGGATGTCGGCCTCCATGTCACGAAGGAACTGGTTCAGCATCTTGACAGGATCTTCTGCTTTGTCCAGCAGATCGTTGATCGAAGCCATCGTCAAATCGCGCAAACGTTTAAAAACTCCCATTGTAGTTCCTCCTAAGTAGTAGATATTATATTGTGCCACAGCCTGCAGAGCCAGTAACATCGGTGTTTATATCTATTCATACGGAGTTAGCCGACAGACGTTTCATCCAATTCGGGAAAAAATCAAAAGGAATTTTTTATTTTAACTCCGCAACCGTCACGCCTGCCCCGCCTTCGTTATAATTGCCCAGACGTTGGCTCTTGACGTGCTTATGCCTGCGCAAATAGTCCTGAACGCCGGTCCGAAGCACACCTGTACCCTTACCATGGATGATGTAGACATGCGCAAAATTCGCCAAATAAGATTCGTCCAGGAACCGATCGATTTCCATAATCGCTTCCTCGACGTTGGCTCCCCGCAGATCAAGCTCCATCTTGGCGTTCTCGTCTCTCGTCCGCTTCAGGCTGGAGGTGGCCTTTGGAGGCTGCGGCGCCTTGGTTTGGGAAGCTGCTGCCTTGAACAGCTGCACATCGGCCTTGTTGACCTTCATCTTGAGGATGCCAAGCTGCACGGTCACCTCATGGTCGCCGGCAATCTCAACCACATGGCCCCGCTGCCCGACCGTCGTGACGAGTACCTCGTCCCCCGGTTCAATCCGGTCAGGCTTGCGCTTTGCAGCAGATGGCTGCTTGGACTTCAGCTCCGGTACGGCATCGTTCAGCTTGCGCTTCAGCTCGCTGATCTTGTGATCCTTGACGCCTCCGCCTTCCTCACGCTGCAGCCGGCGCAGCTCGGTGACCACTTCCTCGGCTTCGCGGCGTGCCTTGGCGACAGCCTCGCGCGCATCGCGCTCGGCACGCTCCAGCAGCTTGTCGCGCTGCTCGTCGAAGCGTTCGCGCTCGCGGCGCAGCTCCTCGCGCAGCCGCTCGACCTCACCGCGGAGCTGGGCAGCCGAAGTACGCTCCGCTTCCGCCTGAATCGTGTTTTCCTCCAGCGTGGCGATCATCGACTCGACGCGCTGCTCCTCCTCGTCGACCTGCCCGCGGGCATGATCGATGATCGGCTTCGGCAAGCCGAGACGCGAAGCGATCGCGAACGCATTGCTTCGTCCCGGGACGCCTACAAGCAGCCGGTAGGTCGGACGCAGCGTCTGCACGTCGAACTCCATGCTCGCATTGATAACGCCAGGGCGGTCGAAGGCATAGGCCTTCAGCTCCGAATAATGCGTGGTCGCCAGAATCCGGCAGCCCATCCGGTGGATATAATCCAGGATGGAGATCGCGAGAGCCGAGCCCTCGGCCGGGTCGGTACCCGCTCCCAGCTCATCGAGCAGGACCAGGCTTTTCGGTGTCATTTCCTTCAGAATGCGGATGATATTGGTCATATGGCTGGAGAAGGTACTCAGGTTCTGCTCGATGCTCTGCTCATCGCCGATATCGGCATAGATCGCATCGAACACGCAGAGCTGACTGCCTTCCTCCGCCGGGACGAACAAGCCGGACATCGCCATCAGCGACAATAAGCCGACCGTCTTCAGCGACACCGTCTTCCCGCCCGTATTCGGACCTGTCACGATAATGGATGAATACTTATTGCCCAGCTCAAGATCAAGCGGCACCACCTGGTCCGGCGCGATCAACGGATGCCTGCCCCGCTTGAGCTTGATAAAGCCGCGGTCATTCAAGAGCGGAAGCGTCGCTTTCATCTCGCGGGCGAGTCCAGCCTTGGCAAAAACAAAGTCCAGCTCGGCAAGCGCATCGACGTTGACGAGCAGCGTATCTGCCGAATCGGCTACCAGCGACGTGAGCAGACGCAAAATCTTCTCAACCTCGACCTCTTCCTTGAGCTTAAGCTCGCGGACCCGGTTGTTCATCTGCACAACAGCTTCAGGCTCGATAAATAGCGTCGCGCCGGAAGCGGACTGATCATGGATCATGCCGCCGAAATGCCCCCGGTACTCCTGCTTGACCGGGATGACGTAACGGTCGTTGCGCAGCGTGACCAGATTGTCCTGCAGCATTTTCTGGATCGAAGGCGTCCGCACCATCTGCTCCAGACGCTCGCGGGCCTTGGACTCGCTGCCGCGCAGCTCCTGACGGATGCGGGCCAGCTCAGGGCTGGCGGAATCGACGACATTCGCATTCTCGTCGATGCATTGGCGGATACGGTCTTCCATCGGCTTATGATCGGTCAGACGGCCGGTCAGCTCAAGCAGTAGCGGAAGCGGGTACTCTCCATTCACATCGTCGAGGAACTTGCCCAGCCTGCGCCCTCCCTGACTCGTCATCGAGATATCCAGCAGCTCGGTCGTATTCAACACGCCGCCGATCCGCGCGCGATGCACGGCATTACGGATGTTCCGGATGCCTCCGAACGGCGCTCCACCCCTCAGCCGGTCCACATTCACGGCTTCCTCCGTCGCCTGCAGACGAGACTTCACCTGCTGGAACTCGCCGCTCGGCGACAGCTCCATCACGAGCTCCTGACCAAGTGAGGTCGAAGCGTGATGGGCACAGCGTTCCAGCACAGCGCGGAAATCAAGCGTATTTAATATTTTCTGATTGTAAACAGTCATGGTTTTCATTGGTTTCTGTAAAGAACCTGCCTTTCCTAGCCTTAGCCCGTTACACATGCTATTATATCCAACTTACGTTTCCAAAGCGAATGATTTTGCCTGCACCTCCCATTCATACACCATCCAGGTCCGGGCAAGGATAAGAGGTGTAGCCGGAAGAGCAAGCTGCAACGGCAAGAAAGCAAAGGAGGAATTGTCTGATGCACCTTTTAGGCCATTTAGTCAGATTTATCGTCTCCGCTCTGATGCTGCTCGTGGTTAGCTGGATCGTACCCGGTTTTTCCGTTGGAGGCTTCTGGAGCGCCTTCTTCCTGGCGCTGGTCATCGCGGTAGCCGCGTGGGTGATCGAGGGGGTCTTCGGCAGAAAGATTACACCATTCGGACGGGGTATCGTCGGATTTCTGGTCAGCGCTCTAGTCATCTGGGTCGCGCAGTTCATCGTAGGAGGCGTATCCACCAGCATCATCGGCGCTATTCTGGCGGCGCTGGTCATCGGGATTATCGACTTGTTTATCCCGGTTAAGACTCCTTTCGAGCAAGGAGTCAGAGGACGGGAAGGCGCCAAATAACGTTTCTGCCTTCACCCATCAGCCGTATCCGTCCAGGATGCGGCTGATTCCGTCTGTGGGTTCCAGCGTTCAGCTTTAACATACGATAAATCCAGTCTGATTTTCCAGATAAAATTTAGCTATAAGCAAATAAGCTTACCAGCTTAACTGTCACGGGTATTTCATACGGTTGTCACCCGTTCGACACAGCCATCCGCCGTCAAATCGGTTATGCTTATGGTTAAAGGAATCTATGTACAGGAGGGAATTAGTAATGAAAAAATGGATCGTATCGATATCGGCAATCGCCCTGATCGCCGTCATGACAGCTTGCGGAGCCAAGCAAGAACCTGCAGCAACGCCGGCTCCTGCAGGCACCCAGAACGCCGCGGCAGGCGGTGCAGGACAACAGGTCAAGCTGGTTGCGACCAACTACCAGTTCGATCAGAAGGAATATAAGGTCAAAAAGGGTGAGGATGTCACCTTCACGCTGGAGAATAAAGCGGGCTTGCATGGCGTGGCGATCAATGGGCTGAACGTCGAGCTCCGGGGCGATAAGCTGTCAGCTACCGTCAAGCCGGACAAAGCCGGTACATACGATATTATCTGCAGCGTGCCTTGCGGCTCGGGACATATTAGCATGAAGTCCAAGCTCGTTGTGGAATAACCCTATTCGGGGAAATGGTACGCAATCCAAAGAAACGTCCTTGCTTAATGCGAGGACGTTTTTTTGGATTTCAGGCAAGCCGGTAAAGTACGGTGTTTATTTAGGAGGACAGCGTCGTGTTCTTTGGTTTGGACCTGGCTGAAACCGTTAGGTACGTGCCCATCCTGAGCAGCCTCTCCACCGGCCCCATTCCGAAGCGCCGGAGATACCAGGCACTGCAATAAAGCTGGACCGCATAGATTACAAGCGCAATAGCGCAGCCTGCAAGCACCCCCAGCCGGCCGAACCATCCGAACCCGTAGCCGTAGAACAACGTCGTGCCAATCACCGACTGCATCAGATAGTTCGTCAGGGAGAGACGCCCCGTGGCTTCGAGGCGGGCCAGCCAGACGGATGACGGCTTGGTCAACGCGCAGATCCAGGCGAAAGCAAAGATATAGCCGAGAGCCAGCAAATTTCCTCCAAGCATCTCGCCCGATTCGCTCCAGCTCTCCCCCAGGCCCAAATACCCGAGTGACTTCAGCATCAGCCCGACCGGCAGAAACAGCAGCATTCTCCTGCGGTATCGGCTGCGCTCCTGATCCGGCTGCTGAAACCATTGCTTCTTAGCCCCATACATCCCCAGCAAGAAAAGGGGAGCGGTCATAAACGGGGCAAAAATCAGAACTGCTGCGATCAGGAAGTTATTCTCATCCAGCGGACTTGCCGTGTTGCTGTGATGACGGATCTCTTCATAGGTTCCACCCGCATAGATGGGGATGGTTTCTTTTACATACGCCTCCATCCGCGCTTTGTCCTCGAAAAGACCCGAACCCGGACCGCTGTCCGAGGGCAGCAGCGCCATCAGGCCGAACAGACTAAGCAGCAGCACACCCCATACCAGCAGCGTCTTGGCTTTCCGGCCCAGGAAGAGCAGCAGAAAGAAGCTCATCAGTCCGTAGTACCCTAAGACATCCCCTTCCCATAACCACTCGGCATGCAGCCAGCCCAGCGTCAGCAGCAGAATAGAACGCCGGAATAAGTGACGTCCGGCCTTTAAGCCTTGTGCCTCTAGGGATTCCTTCAGCTTCACCATGCTGTATCCGAACAGAAAGCTGAATACCGGCATAAAGCTATGTTCCACCGTCACATTCAGGATGCCGCGCCATATGAGATCGAATGTCGACAGCTCGTACAGCCGGATCTGATCCTTTCCCCATATCCCATACTGAAAGATAAGCATATTCGCCAGCAAAATGCCGAGTAAACTCCAGCCCCTAAGGGCATCGATCATTCCTACACGTCTGCGCATTTCATGCATGCGTCCATCACCTCAACCTGACTTTACCAACCGGCGATAAAGCCATCTTAAAGCGAAGCTTATCTTTCGCTTAACAAAATCGGATGGAATTTAGCTCGAATTAAGGTAAGCTTGGTATAATACTGACCGGAGGGATCCTATGCTGAATGCTAGAATACTGCTGATAGACGATGAGAAATCGATCGTTCAGCTGCTTGACATGGTGCTTCGCAAAGAAGGGTTCCGGCATATCTATTGTGCGTATTCCGCACAGGAAGCGCTCATGCTGCTGGACAAGCACGGGGCCGACGTTATTTTGCTGGATGTGATGCTTCCGGATCAGTCGGGCTTTGAGCTTGGCCCCAAAATCCGGGCAATTTCCGACGCCCATCTGATCTTCTTAACCGCCAAAACCTCGGATTTGGACATCTTGACCGGACTCGCCGTAGGCGGTGACGATTATGTGACCAAGCCTTTTAATCCACTGGAAATTGCCGCCCGCATCAAGGCCCGTCTGCGCAGAGGAATGCCTCTAGCCCCTTCACGCGTTACTGAGGAGACGCGTACCCGGTATGACTTCGGATATTTTGCGTTGGATGATGCCAGCTGTGAGCTGCTGGTCGACGGCAGACCTGTCCCTTGTCCGGCCCTGGTGTACCAGCTTCTGCTCTATCTATGCAGAAACCCCAATATGGTATTCTCCAAATCACAGCTATACGAAGCCGTCTGGGGCCTGGATGGAATCGGAGACGACAACACCGTGATGGTTCATATCCGAAAAATCCGCGAACGGATCGAGCCTGACCCTGGCAACCCCCGTTTTTTAGTAACCATACGCGGGCTTGGCTATAAGCTGGTCCGGGAGAAAAGTTTATGACCCGAATCCGGCGAAGGCTGACTCTTCATTTTATGTATCAGTTCGTCTTCCATTGGCTGTTCATCCTCGTCCTCCTCTGTGTCGGACTGATCCTGATTATCCGGTACGTCAGCAATGAGGAACTGAAAAAAAACTTTACGGCAGGCGCGCTGGACTCGATTGTGCTGGAAGCGGATTTGACAGGTTCATCGCCCGTGCTTCCTCAGTGGTGGACGGAACAGCTTACAGAACGGGGACATTGGCTGCAGATCATAGATCGTGAAGGGAAAGTTGTCTACGCCGTCAATACGCCTCAGGCGCTTAAGAAGGCATACAGGGCCACGGAATTGGTGGATATCAAACAAAGCGGACGTATAGCTGCCTACCGGGTATTCCTTAAGCTGGAGCCTCCTGATAAGCAGACGCATCTCTTCATGCTGGGCGTGGAGGATACGGGCTCCGAGAAGCTGCAGGGCTGGTTTCAAACCTATAGCTCCGCCGGACTGATCCGTTCCGATGCCCTCGGAGAACTGGAGACGCTGCTTAAGCAGTCCGGGGAATTCATCCAGGTCGTGGATCCTGCCGGACAAATCGTACAAGTCGCCGGCCCCTCGCCGCGGAGTGAGCCCTACCGTCCGCTCGAACTGATCTCGATGCAGGAGGAGCCCGATTCCTTTACTTCCAAGTCCTATATGCATGTGGATGAAGCAACGGGCCATGTGTGGATGCTGCATGCCGTTCAGAACGATGCCCCTTCCGGGGGACAACCGATTCTTCATCATTTCATGATCGCTTTATCCGTTACCGCCGGCTTTGCGCTGCTCTTGACGCTGGGCTTCTCCGTCTGGCATGGGTATCGGTACGGTCAGCCTCTGCTGCTATTCGCCGCCTGGTTTGACCGGATGGGCATGGGAGGTCACCCGGAAGCCTTAACGGAAAAGGACCGAAATCGGGTATACCGGAAAAACGGCTCCATCCGCCTGCGTTACCGGCTGTACAAGGAAGTAATCGCCGGCTTCAACCATATGGCGGAGAGGCTGGACACTGCCGAGCGCGAACGTGCGCGGCTGGAGAGAACCCGGGAAGAGTGGATGACCGGCATCTCCCATGATCTGCGGACACCGCTGTCCACGATCCAAGGGTATGGTCACTTGCTGGAGAGCGACAGCTATGAATGGACCGGTGAGGAATTGAAGGGAATGGGCAAGATGATTCGGGAAAAAGGAGATTACATGCTGGAGCTGCTGCAGGATTTTTCTCTGACCTTCCAACTGCAAAATCGGGATGTCCCGTTTTCTCTGACACGCACGGAGTTGAACGAATTTACGCGCCGGGTCGTGCTGCGCTATGTCAATGACGCTACCTTGCAGCAAGTATCCTTCCGGTTCGAGAGCCATCAGACGGATTTGTTCATCAACCTGAATCCCATGTGGTTCCAGCGGATGCTGGATAATCTGATTACGAATGCCATCAAGCACAACCCGCCTGGGGTGCATATCGTGGTCCAAACCCGAGTGCAAGCTGGCCATGGAGCCATTGTAGTAGAGGATGACGGAGCAGGGATGGATGAGGAAACGAGACGTAATTTATTCGAACGTTATTACCGGGGAACCCCTACGGAGGAAGAAGCGAATGGAACCGGGCTCGGTATGAATATCGCCAGGTCCATAGTCCTCGCCCACCAGGGCAGCATAGACGTGGAATCCCGCAAGAACGAAGGCACGAGAATCACGGTTCTTCTCCCTCTAGCCTTACCGGAATAAGGAAGAAGCTTTCCGACCATCGGCGGCAGCGAACAAAAAACGTCACGCTTCGAATGATCGAAGACGTGACGTTTTTTGGGTATGACTGCTTAGGTACGAAGAGATCAGCGGGCTCCGGTAACCTCCGTCCGCTTCTCCCATAGCTCCTTCAGCTTATCGGTGATCACCGGAGTATGCTCGACGATATAGGCGGCTGAGGTCGAAGTCTTTAGCAGCTTCTGAGCCGTGTCGTTCGGCAGCACTGTCATCACATGAACGGCAATCAGCGCAATGATAGCAGCTTCCAGCAAGCCGAGCCCGGCTCCGCTCCATTTGTTGACCGCCTTGAGGCCAGGGGCAGCTACCAGCCACTGCAGCATGCGGCCCACAATCCCGAATGCCAGCTTCGTGCCGAACAGCAGCAGGCCAAATGCCAGCGCATTGTAGATGTAGGTATCGATGCGAAGCTCTTGGGCCAGCAGCTCATAGCGGCCATACGTTTCGTGCCCGGACAAATTCATCAGGCTCTTGATCCAGGGCGCAGCTTGCCTGTAGCCGAAGAAAGCTACCAGATAGGCGGCGAAGAAACCGGCAAATGAAACCAGCTGTCCGACAAAGCCACGCGCGTACCCCAACGCCATGCCCATCGCCAGAACAACCAGCAGCCCGTAATCCAACCCGTTCATGCGCTAATCCTTCTCAACCAGTTCAATCCATTCGTTGTACTCCACCTGAAGCTTCTCGTACTCGGTTTGCAGCAAGCCAAGCTCATGAAAGACCCGCTCGGCCTTTTCCTGCTGCTCGTCATATTCGGCCTGCAAAGCTTTATGAAGCTGAACCTGCTGTTTGAGCTCCTGCTGAAGCTCGTGATACAGCTCATTCTGCAGAGCCAGCTCATCCCTATTAGAGGATAGCTCCTTCTGCAAGCGGACCGATTCCGTAGCCGCCGTCTCCAGCTCGCTGAGACGGGTGGCCTGCGCAGCCAGACGAGCCGTGAGCGCATTATGCTCGCCCAGGGACTGCTTCTGCTTATGCTCCCATGCGGCGCATTGCTCCTGAAGCGCCCGGCTAACCTCCTGTGCTTGGCGCATATCGTTCTGCAAGGCGGCGAGCTGCTTCTCCCTCGCCTCCAGCGTTTGTTTCAATTCCTCCTGCATGCTGAGCTGCTGCTCGTTCTCCTGCCTGCTCCGAGCCTCTTGCTCGGCGAGACGCGACACCAATTCCTGATGCTTCTTCTGGAGCTCATCGTACAGCTCCTGCTGGAAATGAAGCTCTTCCTGTCGCGCCTGCAATCCTGCGCGCAGCTCGTCCGCTTGAGCCGCCTGGCTCTCGCTGCGCTGCTGCCACTGGCTGCTGCTCTCCTGAAGCTGGAGATTATAGGCTTGCTGCTGGGCAAGCTGCCGCTCCAGCTGCTGACTGCGCTGCTCGCGCTCGCTTAGCTCCGCCTGCAGCTCGGTATTGCGCGTACCGAGCGTGTCCGCTTGCTTGCGGGTCTGCTCCTCGACTTGTTCCAGCTCCGCTTGGCGGCGCAGCTCTGCTTGCTCCAGTTCAGCACGCAGCGACGCTTCAAGCTGCTCGGACGCACTCCGCATTGCCGCCTCTGCCTCTTCCAGTTCGATCTGGCGGCGTAATTCAGCCTCCTCGAGCTCTGCGACCCGGCGTACCTCGGCTTGTTCCAGCTCTGCCCGCAGCTTGGCTTCCGCCTGCTCCAGCTCCGCTAGACGCCGCTCCTCGGCTTGCTGAAGCTCGCCTTCCAGCTTCTGCCTCAGCTCCGCCTCGGTGCGTTCCAAGGCTTGCACGGTCACCCTTCCGGCATCAGCTTGCTGCAGGAGCTCTGCCTCCCTCGCTGCACTGGCTTCCCGGTGGGCGGCAAGCTCGCTTTCCAGCTCACGGTAAAGCTCCAGCTGAAGCTGGAGCTCTTCCGCCTGCTGAAGCTGCTTCTGGCGCTCAGCCTCCAGCTCCATGCTAAGCGTATCGGCTTGAAGCAGGAGGCCACGTCCCTGTTCCAGCTGTTCGCCGAGCTGAATCTGCAACCGGCGCTGCTTCTCCTGCTGCTCGTCGAGCTCAGCCTGATGCCGTTGCTCGGCCTCCTCAGCTTGCCGGGCATAGTGAGCCTCCCGTTCGGCCAGTCTCTCGGCAGCTGCAGAAGCACTTAGCTCGGCCTCTTGGACCAAACTGGAAATCCTCTGCTCCAGAGCAGCCTGCCGCTCAAGCTCCTCTTCCAGATTCATCCTGCTGCGCTCAGCTGCCTCCTGCATGCCTGCCTGCAGCTCGGCTTCTTTCACTCCGCTCTGCTCAAGCAGCTCGTTATACAGCGCAATCTGAAGCTCCAGCTCCTGCTGCTGGGCAAACCGCTCTTCCTGCAGCCCATCAAGCTGTTCATTGAGCTCTTCAATCTGACGATCGCGGTCGCCGAGCTGCTTGCTATGCTCCGCACGTTCCGCTTCCAATCGACTCTCGAATTCACTTCGCTGACGTTCCTGCTCCTGTAAGCTGGCCGCCTGCTTGCTGTCAAACTCTGCGCGCAGGCGCTCCTGATTCTCCAGTTCGGCTGTTAGCAGCTCTTCGAGCTCAGCTCGTTGACGCTCATGCTCAGCCCGTTCCGCAGCCAGCTTGCTCTCGAATTCCTCGCGCTGGCTTTCTTGCTCAGCCTGCGCAGCACTCAGCTTCGACTCAAACTCCTCGCGCTGACGCTTCTGTTCGGCTTGCTCCGCTGCCAGTCTGCTCTCCAATTCCTCACGCTGATTTTCTTGTTCAGCCTGCGCAGCCTTCAGCTTCGTCTCGAATTCCTCGCGTTGGCGCTCCTGTTCCACTTGTTCTTCGGCCAGTCTGCTCTCCAGTTCCTCACGCTGGCTTTCTTGCTCGGCTTGCGCAGCCTTCAGCTTCGACTCGAACTCCTCGCGCTGGCGCTCCTGTTCAGCTCGCTCTGCAGCCAGCTTGCTCTCCAATTCCTCACGCTGGCTTTCTTGCTCGGCCTGCGCAGCCTTCAGCTTCGACTCGAACTCCTCGCGCTGGCGCTCTTGCTCGGCAGTTAGCCTGCTTTCCAGCTCCGCACGTTGACGCTCCTGATCCTCCAGTTCGGCTGTAAGCAGCTCTTCGAGTTCTTTACGCTGACTTTCGTTCAAAGATTGCTCACTTGTCAGCCTGCCATCGAACTCCTCACGCTGACGCTCCTGCTCGGACCGTTCGGCAACCAGCTTGCTCTCAAACTCTTCGCGCAGACGTTCTTGCTCGGCCCGCTCCGCAGCCAGCTTGCCCTCGAGTTCTTCACGCTGAAGCTCCCGCTCGACCTGCTCGTCTGCTAGTTTACTCTCCAGTTCAGCTCGCTGGCGCTCCAGTTCAGCTCGCTCGGCAGCCAGCCTGCTCTCAAACTCTTCGCGCTGACGTTCTTGCTCCGCTCGCTCCGCAGCCAGCTTGCCCTCGAATTCCTCGCGCTGAAGCTCCTGCTCGACTTGCTCGTCTGCCAGCTTACTCTCCAGCTCTGCACGCTGACGCTCCTGTTCAACCCGCTCGGCAGCCAGCTTGCTCTCAAACTCTTCGCGCTGACGTTCTTGCTCCGCTCGCTCCGCAGCCAGCTTGCCCTCGAATTCCTCGCGCTGGCGCTCCTGCTCGGCTCGCTCCACAGCCAGCTTACTTTCGAATTCCTCGCGCTGA